>JARRNJ010000001.1:0-71269 GCA_037385045.1 Gammaproteobacteria bacterium
TGCCTGTCTCCTTGCCTATTTTCAATCACCTAAGTGCTCCCAGGCACGGCCTGTCCCATTTCTGGCCACCATTTGTCTTATCGACCGAGCGCCTGGAAACTATACTCCAACCTGCCATCAGTTGGCGGCTGTTTGTTATAAGAATTGTAAACAGTCTTCATCACGGCCGGGAGTGACGCCCTCAGAAGACACGCCCCCGCCGAACCCGTGATCATTGCGCTTTGTCCAGTTCAAACGCGTCGTGCAGGGCACGGACGCCGAGTTCGAGGTATTTTTCATCCACCACCACGGATACCTTGATCTCGGAGGTGGAAATCATGCGGATATTGATGCCTTCTTTCGCCAGCGCGCCGAACATGGTGCTGGCGATGCCCGCGTGCGAGCGCATACCCACTCCCACCAGGGAAATTTTCGCAATTCTGTTGTCGCCGATCGCCTCGCGCGCTTTGAGCGCCTGCGCAACCCGCTGCAACACCTCCAGGGCTCGATCGTAGTCGTTACGATGCACCGTGAACGTGAAATCGGTCGTGGAGCCGTCGGGCGCGACGTTCTGGACGATCATGTCCACCTCGATGTTGGCCTCGGCGATCGGACCGAGAATTTTCGACGCCACACCGGGTTGATCCGGGACACCGCGCACGGTCAGCTGCGCCTCGTCACGATTGAAGGCGATTCCTGAGATGAGGGCTTCTTCCATACCTTCTTCCTCGTAGGCAATCAGCGTACCGGGCCCCGGCTCGAAACTCGACAGGACCCGCAGCGGGACGTTGTACTTGCCGGCGAACTCCACGGCGCGGATCTGCAGCACCTTGGAACCCAGGCTGGCCATTTCCAGCATCTCTTCGAAAGTGACGCGCCCCAGGCGCCGTGCCTGCGGTACCACGCGCGGATCGGTCGTGTACACGCCGTCCACGTCGGTATAGATCTGGCACTCATCGGCCTTGAGCGCCGCCGCCAACGCAACGGCCGTGGTGTCCGAGCCGCCGCGGCCCAGGGTGGTGATGCTGCCGTGCTCGTCGACGCCCTGAAAGCCGGCCACAACCACGACCCGTCCGGCGTCCAGATCCTTGCGCACGCGGGCCCCGTCGATATCCCGGATGCGGGCCTTGTTGTGCGCGCTGTCCGTCAGGATATGTACCTGCGCACCGGTGTAGGACCGGGCCGGGCAGCCGCGCTTCTCCAGCGCCATGCTCAACAGCGCGATGGTGACCTGTTCGCCGGTGGCCATCAGCACGTCCAACTCGCGCGGCGCCGGCCTGGGATCGATGGCGTGGGCGAGTTCGATCAACCGGTTGGTCTCGCCGCTCATGGCGGAAACCACGACCAGGACCTGATCACCCCGGCCGCGCGCCCCGACCACCTTGTCGGCGACGTGTTCGATCCGTTCCGCCGTGCCGACAGAGGTCCCACCGTACTTTTGGACAATCAAAGCCATGACAATGTTTCAGCGAAAGACGAAAACGGCTAAAGGGCGAAGATTAAACACCAAATCCGCCCGCGGATAAAGAGATGACCGGGATTTGCTCCCGGGCAGCACCGATCTGACGCGATAACCCGGATTCAGGAGCGCCGGCGGCTTGGGGCCGGAATTACGCGATCCGCTCGCCGACCCACCCCGCTACCGCCCGCAAGGCCGGGTCCAGCGCGGTCGGATCGTTGCCGCCGGCCTGGGCCATGTCGGGACGCCCGCCGCCCTTTCCCCCGACCTGGGCGGCAACGAAGTTCACCAGATCCCCGGCCTTGACGCGGTCCGTTTCGCCCTTGGTCACGCCCGCCACCAAGCTCACTTTGCCGTCGGCGACGGTGGCCAGCACCACGGCGGCCTTGCCGAGTTTGTTCTTGAGCTGGTCGACGGTGTCGCGCAGAGACTTGGGATCGGCGCCGTCGAGACGCGCCGCCAGCACTTTGACCCCGCCGACATCCACTGCCTGTTCCGCCAGTTCACCTCCCGCAGAGCTGGCCAGCTGACCCTTGAGCTGGTTGAGCTCCTTCTCCAGCCGGCGGCTGCGCTCCAGCACCTGGCGCACCTTGTCAGCCAGGTTATCACGGCCGGCTTTGACCAGTTCGGCCACCGCGCCCAGCTGCTGCTCGGTTTCGCGCACGTACCCCACCGCCCGGTCGCCGGTGACCGCCTCAATGCGCCGCACCCCGGAGGCCACGCCGCTCTCGGCGACGATCTTGAACAGCCCGATGTCGCCGGCGCGGCGGACATGGGTGCCGCCGCAAAGCTCAGTGGAAAAATCGCCGATTCGCAGCACCCGCACCGTGCTGCCGTACTTCTCGCCGAACAACGCCATAGCGCCCGCGGCGATGGCGTCGTCGTAGCTCATCAGGTCGGTCTGGACGTCGGCGTTGGCTCGGATCTCGTCGTTGACCAGGTCCTCGACCGCGCGGATCTGCTCGGGGGTCATCGGCTCGAAATGGGAGAAGTCGAAACGCAGCCGCTCGGGCTCCACCAACGAACCCTTCTGCGCCACGTGTTCCCCGAGCACCTGCCGCAGCGCGGCGTGCAACAAGTGAGTGGCGGAATGGTTGAGGGCGGTGGCGCGGCGCTTTTCGCCGTCGACCCGGGCATCCACCGTGTCACCGACCCGCAGCAGGCCTTCGCGCACGCGGCCGATGTGGGCGAAGGCACCGCTGGCCTGCTTCTGGGTGTCGCGCACCTCGAAGCCCGCTGCCTCGCCGCGCAGCTCGCCCCGGTCGCCGACCTGGCCGCCCGATTCGGCATAGAACGGCGTCTTGTCCAATACCACCAGCCCTTCCTGGCCCGCCTCCAGCACGTCCACCGGCTGGCCGTCGCACACCAGGGCAGTGACCACGGACCGGTCCTGCAGGTGCTCGTAGCCGGTGAATTCGGTGGCGCCCTGAAGCTGCACCCCCGCGTGGTAGTCTGCTCCGAACTGGCTGGCGGCGCGGGCCCGCCGGCGTTGCTGTTCCATGGCTCGTTCGAATCCTTCCATATCGATCCCCAGTCCCCGTTCGCGGGCAATGTCCGCGGTCAGGTCCACCGGGAAGCCGTAGGTGTCGTAGAGCCGAAAAACCGTATCGCCGGGAATCACCGCGCCGCTGAGTTCGCGGATGTCCTCGTCGAGGATGCGCATGCCCTGGTCCAGGGTCTCCGCGAAGCGTTCCTCCTCCAGGCGCAATACGCGCTCCACCGACGCCCGGGCCTTGGCCAGTTCGGGGTAGGCCGCGCCCATTTCCTCGATCAGGGGACCCACCAGCGCGTGGAAAAAAGGTTGATCCTGCCCCAGCCGGTAGCCGTGGCGGATGGCGCGGCGGATGATGCGCCGCAGCACGTAGCCGCGGCCTTCATTGGACGGCAACACCCCGTCGACCACCAGGAAAGCGCAGGCGCGGATGTGATCGGCAATGACCTTCAGCGAGTTGTCCTGCAGGTCGCGGCAACCGGTCAAGTCGGCCGCCGCCTTGATCAGGCGCTGGAACAGGTCGATTTCGTAGTTGCTGTGCACCCCCTGCATCACGGCGGCCAGCCGCTCCAGCCCCATACCGGTGTCCACGGACGGCTTGGGCAGCGGATTCAGGTTGCCGTCCTTGTCCCGGTCGTATTGCATGAACACCAGGTTCCAGATCTCGATGTAGCGATCGCCGTCTTCGTCGGGCGAGCCCGGCGGACCGCCGGCGATCTCCGGGCCGTGGTCGTAGAAGATCTCGGTGCAGGGGCCGCAGGGTCCGGTGTCGCCCATGGACCAGAAGTTGTCCTTGGCGCCGATGCGGCCGAAGCGCTGCGGATCCACCTTCAGCTCCTTGAGCCAGATGTCCGCGGCTTCGTCGTCCTCCTCGAACACCGTCACCCACAGCTTCTCGGGCGGCAGCCTGAGTACCTCGGTGAGAAACTCCCAGGCATAGCCGATGGCTTCGCGCTTGAAGTAATCGCCGAAGCTGAAGTTGCCGAGCATTTCGAAGAACGTGTGATGGCGGGCGGTATAGCCCACGTTCTCGAGATCGTTGTGCTTGCCGCCGGCACGCACGCAGCGCTGGGAACTGGCGGCGCGGGAGTACGGACGCTGCTCGCGGCCGAGGAATACGTCCTTGAACTGCACCATGCCCGCATTGGTGAACAGCAGCGTCGGATCGTTGGCGGGCACCAGCGGGCTGCTGGGCACCACCTCGTGGCCCTGCTTGCGGAAATACTCCAGGAATGCACTGCGCAGCTCGGCGCTACTCTTCATACGGCAACCATTTCTAACGATCTGAAATCCAATATCATCGGCTCACGCGCCGCGGCCGGGCCGGAGCTATGATTCCGCCCGTCCGTCCAGCAGCCCGCGCAGGTGTTCGGCGCCGAAACCGCGGTATTGCAGGAAGCGCGCCTGACGGCTGCGTTCTCTCCAGTCCTGCGGTAACCGCGCGCCGAAGCGTTTGCGGCGCACCTGCTCGGCCCGTGCGCGCCAGTCGTACCCCGCTTCGTCCAGATGCGCCCGGATCAGCTCGTCGCCGACCCCGCGCTCGCCCAGCTCGGCGCCGATGCGCACCGGACCGTAGCCGCGTTCCGCCCGACTGCGCACGTACATCTCGGCAAATCGCGCGTCGCTCTGCAGACCTTCCCGGCCCAGATCCGCCACCGCTTCCAGCGCCGCGTCAGGCTCAATTCCCCGCGCCGTCAGCTTGGCCTGCAGTTCACGGGCCGAATGTTCGCGCCGCGCGAGCAGACGCACGGCGGCCTTACGGGCGTTGCCTACGGGATCGTCGGTTGAGTCGCCCAGCGGTTCAGGCTTCCGCTTCAGCCTCTTCACCTTCGGCGGCCGGCGCGGTTCCGAAAGCCTTGGCGCGGATCTGGTCCTCGATTTCCTGGGCGGTATCGGTATGTTCCTTGAGGAAGTTGCGGACGTTGTCCTTGCCCTGGCCGATGCGATCACCGTTGTAGCTGTACCAGGCGCCGCTTTTATCCACCAGCCCCATGGACACGCCGAGATCGATCAGCTCTCCTTCCCGCGAGATTCCCTCTCCGTAGAGAATCTCGAATTCCGTCTGCCGGAACGGCGGCGCCACCTTGTTCTTGACCACCTTGACGCGCGTTTCGTTGCCGACCACTTCGTCGCCCTTCTTGATGGCACCGATGCGGCGGATGTCCAGCCGCACGGAGGAATAGAACTTGAGGGCATTGCCGCCGGTGGTGGTTTCCGGATTTCCGAACATGACGCCGATCTTCATGCGGATCTGGTTGATGAAAATCACCAGCGTGTTGGAACGCTTGATGTTGCCGGTGAGCTTGCGCAGCGCCTGGGACATGAGGCGCGCCTGCAGGCCCACATGGGAGTCGCCCATCTCGCCTTCGATTTCCGCCTTGGGCGTCAGCGCCGCCACCGAATCGACCACCACCACGTCCACGGCCCCGGAACGGACCAGCATGTCGGCGATCTCCAGCGCCTGTTCGCCGGTATCCGGCTGCGAAACCAGCAGGTCGTCCACGTTGACGCCGAGCTTCTGGGCATACACCGGGTCGAGGGCATGCTCGGCGTCGACAAAGGCGGCGGTGCCGCCCAGTTTCTGCGCTTCGGCGATCACCTGCAGCGTCAGGGTGGTCTTGCCGGAGGATTCCGGACCGTAGATCTCGACCACCCGCCCGCGCGGCAGGCCACCGATGCCGAGGGCAATGTCCAGGCCCAGCGAGCCGGTCGGTATCGCCGCCACGTTGGGCACGGCGCTCTCGTCGCCCATGCGCATCACCGACCCCTTGCCGAACTGCTTTTCGATCTGGCTCAAAGCAGCATTCAACGCCTTTCGCTTGTTTTCGTCCATTTCTTCCCCCGTTTGGGTTGCCATGCGGGCGCAGTTCCCTTACGCCCGGCGAAATTTGATCGCAAAGATTATCCCACAGAAGCCACCATGGCGTGAAGTGAAGCCCCGCTCAGGCATCCGCGGTGGCATTGCCTGCCGCCAGCGGCCAGCTCTGCAAAACCCGGTAAACGGCGCCTTCGGGCAGAGTCAATGATTGCACCAGGCAGAACCTCTCCACCGGCCACTCGATCGGCTCGATGGCCCCTTCGCGAACGGCGCGCCGGGCTTTGCGCGCCACGGTCAAATGCACCTGGTACGGACGCCGCTCCGGTTCCAGTCCGCAATCGACCATGCCCGCCGCCAGCACCCGCACCAGTGCCAGCAACGGCGCCGGCGCCGGCTCAGCGCCCAGCCACACCACCCGCGGCCGCCGCCAATAGCCGCAACGGTCCAGCCGAAGCGTGAATCCCGGCAGCCGGATCGCGGCGGCGGCCCGTTCCAGGCAAACGCGCACCGGGCCGGCAACCGTACCCAGGAACGCCAGCGTGATGTGCAGATTATCGCCGGGCACGGCCTTGGCCTGCTGGGGAATCAGCGCCTGCGCCGCCGACCGGATTTGCGCCCGCACACCGTCGTCCGGCCACAGTGCGAAGAACAGGCGCCGGGCGTCAGCGGTCTCCACCGACCAGCTCCAGCAACTGTTCCAGCGCTGTGACCACGGCCTGGCGGCGCACCGCCTCGCGGTCGCCGGAAAACAGCTCGTGCCGGACGATGGTGGTGAACCAGGTGCCCGCCCACGCCAGCCAGACCGTACCCACCGGCTTGTCGGCACTGCCGCCTCCGGGGCCGGCAACGCCGCTGATAGCGATCGCCACCTGGGCGTGGCTGTGGCGCAGCGCCCCCTCGGCCATCTCGCGCACGGTCGGCTCGCTGACCGCGCCGTATGTTTCCAGGGTTTGCGGGCGCACGCCCAGCATCTCCTGCTTGGAGACGTTGGTGTAGGTGACGAAACCGCGCTCGAACCAGTGCGAGCAGCCGGGGACCGCCGTCAGTTCCCGCGCCACCCAACCGCCCGTGCAGGACTCGGCCGTCACCAGGAAGCGCTCGCGCGCCCTGAGCGCGGCACCGATGCGCGTGACCAGATCCGTGACATTCATCCCAACACCATAATGCAATGTCCGTCCGCCGGCGGCTCAGGTGATCATCTCGCGGATCGCGCAGCCGGCGTCACAGCCCGCCCCGTCCGGGCGGGGCTCGACGCGCAAGACTTCCACGATCGCGTGCAGGGGCGCCACCAACCGGTCTTCGGACGGAATGCTGACCTCCAGCATCTGGCCCACATCGAGCCGTTGCGCGCACTGGAGCAGCATGCCGGTACCACTCAGGTTGCGCACCATGACCGGGTGCAAGGGATCGGTGCCGACTTCACGGCAGAACCCCCGGCACTCGATCGCCATCCGGTGAAAATCCCGTTCATCTGATGAGTCGACCATCGCCTCCACCACATTTGGAAAAACACGCCCGCGCGGCCCTGTTCCGCGGCCGCCGTGCCTCTGATTCTGCCCGATTCAACGGGCCCCGTGCCACCCCCGACGGTAGGCGCCGCCGGGATAATTTGGGTACACTGCGCCGATGACCCAGGCGCCCGACCAGCTCTCCGCGCACACCCCCATGATGCAGCAATATCTGCGCCTCAAGGCCCAGCACCCGGACATCCTGCTGTTCTATCGCATGGGCGATTTCTACGAGCTGTTCTACGACGATGCCCGCAAGGCCGCCCGCCTGTTGGACATCACCCTCACCAGCCGCGGACAGTCGGCCGGCCAGCCGATTCCAATGGCCGGCGTGCCCTACCATGCGGCGGAAGGATATCTGGCGCGACTGGTGCGGCTGGGCGAATCGGTTGCCGTCTGCGAACAGGTAGGCGACCCGGCGCTCAGCAAGGGGCCGGTGGAGCGAAAAGTGGTTCGCATTGTCACGCCCGGCACCGTCACCGACGAGGCACTGCTCGAGGAACGGCGCGACAGTCTGCTGGCCGCCGTCGACCAATGGAACGGCCGCATCGGATTGGCGGTGCTGAACCTCTCCGGTGGCCGCTTCGCGGTCAGCGAGCTGGAAGGTCGGGAAGCACTGGCCGGGGAGATCGCGCGCCTCGAACCGGCGGAAGTACTGGTCAACGAAGACTGTGAGGCGGCGCGGTGGCTGGAGGACGCGCGCGGCGTGCGCACCCGACCGCCGTGGCATTTCGAGCTGGACACCGCCCATCGGCTGCTGACGGCCCAGTTCGGCACCCAGGATCTGAGCGGCTTCGGCTGCGAGCACATGGCGGCGGCGGTGCGCGCCGCCGGGAGCCTGTTGCAGTATGTTCAGGAAACCCAGCGCACCGCCCTGCCCCATATCCGCGGCCTGGCGGTGGAGCGGCGCGAAGACGGCCTGATCCTCGACGCCGCCACCCGCCGCAACCTGGAGTTGGAGCACAGCATCGCCGGCCACCATCAATACACCCTGGCCGGGGTGCTGGATCGCACCGCCACCGCCATGGGCAGCCGCCTGCTGCGGCGCTGGATTCACCGGCCGCTGCGCGACCAGCAGCGGCTGCGGCTGCGCTACCATGCGATCGGCACCTTGCTCGACGACCGCGCGTTTCCGGAGCTGGGCGAGTCGCTGCGCGGCATCGGCGACATCGAACGCATCCTGGCCCGGATCGCCCTCAAGTCGGCGCGCCCCCGCGACCTGACCACACTGCGTGCGGCCCTGCAGCAGCTGCCGGCGCTGGCCGACGCCATGGCCGGACTCGACACGCCCTTGATTCAGCAGCTCAGGACCCGTGCCGGCCAGCATCCGGACACGGTGGCGCTGCTCGAGCGGGCCCTCATCGAGGTTCCGCCGGTGCTGATCCGCGACGGCGGCGTCATCGCGCCGGGGTACGACCCGGGACTGGACGAATTGCGCAGCCTCAGCGAGAACGCCGACCAGTTCCTGGTGGCCCTGGAAAACCGGGAACGCGAGCGCACCGGCATCGCCAACCTCAAGGTCAGCTACAACCGGGTCCACGGCTATTACATCGAAGCGCCCCGCAGCCAGTCGGGTCAGGTGCCCGACGATTTCGTCCGCCGGCAGACGCTGAAGAACGTTGAACGCTACATCACCCCGGAGCTGAAATCCTTCGAAGACAAGGTCCTGAGCGCACGGGAACGGGCGCTGGCGAAGGAAAAGGCACTCTACGAGGCGCTCCTGGAGCAACTGATAGAGCAACTGCCCGATCTGCAGACATGCGCCGCGGCCGTGGCGGAACTGGACGTCCTGGTGAACCTGGCCGAACGGGCCGACGTGCTCGGCTACTCGGCGCCGGAATTGAGTGACCGGCCCGGCCTGCTGATCGAAGGCGGGCGCCACCCGGTGGTGGAGCAGGTGACGGAGCAGCCGTTCGTGCCCAATGACACGCGGCTCGACGGGAGTCGCCGCATGCTGATCATTACGGGGCCGAACATGGGGGGAAAATCAACCTATATGCGCCAAACTGCGCTGATCGTGTTGATGGCGCACGTGGGCAGTTACGTTCCCGCGACGCGCCTGCAGGTAGGCCCGGTGGACCGCGTGTTCACCCGTATCGGCGCCTCCGACGACCTGGCGAGCGGCCGCTCCACCTTCATGGTGGAGATGACCGAAACCGCCAATATCCTCCACAATGCCACCGAACACAGCCTGGTGCTGATGGATGAGATCGGCCGCGGCACCAGCACCTATGACGGACTCTCCCTGGCGTGGGCGTGCGCCGCCTACCTGGCGCAGCGGCTGCGCGCCTATACCCTGTTTGCCACCCACTATTTCGAGCTGACCCGGCTGGCCGAGCACCAGGACGGCATCGACAACGTACACCTGGACGCGGTCGAACACGGCGATACCATCGTCTTCCTCCATGCCGTCAAGGAAGGGCCCGCCGACCGCAGCTACGGACTGCACGTGGCCGCACTGGCGGGCGTGCCGCCCGAGGTCATCGACCGGGCCCGGCACCAGCTGGAGGAACTGGAACGCGGCGCTTCTTTCACAACCACCGACTCCCCGCCACTCACCCCGCAGATGCCGCTGTTCCACGATCCGGCGTCCCACCCGGCCCTCGATCAACTCCGGGAGCTGAACCCGGACGACCTGTCGCCCCGGCAGGCCCTCGAAACCCTGTATCGCCTGCGCACGCAGCTCGACCGCTGACCCACCGCCCGGTCCGCTCCTAAAGCCGACTCTCGACCCTGCCGATACGGCGATCAGGAATCGGCGCCGCCACCCGCAGGAGCCGGATCCGCCGTGGCGCGCGTTGTTTGACCTGGTCCGAACGCGCGGCCCCGCCGCATGAATCGGCCCCGGGATATACGCTTGAGTAAGTTGCTGATGATCGCGAGCAATCCGTCCACCGCCGAGGAAGCGCTCCGCGCCTACTCGCGCAGCGCCATGAACCCTGCCCGGGCATGCATCGGCAACACCGAGCGGCCCTGCGTTGATCTGCAATACGGCACGCTGCCACGGGCCCACGATGCCATTGCATGCGGGCTGCCACACCAGTCATGTCGCTGACCCGGATCCGACAGCTGCTGCAAAGCCATACCGGCCTGGACAGCGCCAGCACCAGCACGGCCGTCATCCGCGCCGCGGTAGTCCAGCGCATGTCCGCGTGCCGGTTGCGATCCGAGCACGAATACGCCGAGTACCTGCAACAATCGCCCGGTGAGCTCAAGCAACTCATCGCGCTGGCGGTGGTCCCGGAGACGTGGTTCTTTCGCGACGCAACCCAATTTGCGGCCCTGAAGCAATGGGGGCAATCACGCCGCAGCAGCGGCACCCGATACCTGAACGTCCTCAGTGCGCCGTGCGCGACCGGCGAAGAGCCGTATTCCATTGCCATCACGCTGCTTGAGGCCGGCTTCACACCGGACCAGTTCAGAATCGATTCGCTCGACGTAAGCCACCACGCGCTGGAGCGCGCCTTGCGGGGGCTCTATGACGAACGGTCGTTTCGCGAGCAACAGGACCCGGCAGTCATGAGCCGCTATTTCCAAGTACGGGGAAATCAACGCGCGGTGACGCCGCCAGTGCGCGCATCGGTGTATTTCCAGCAAGGCAACCTGCTCGACGGCAATCTGCGTTCGGCCGCGCAGCCGTACGACGTGATCTTCTGCCGCAACCTGCTGTGCCGATTGGAGACCTCCAGCAAACACCGCGCCTACGGCATTCTGCACCGGTATCTCCACGACACGGGTATTCTCTTCCTCGGGGATTCCGACTGCGCCGCGGCGCCGACGGAGCTGTTCGGCGCTGCCGAGCACCATCATTCGTCCGCAATGTTCAAACAGCCGATGGAAGCGCGGGAATAGCCTCCCTGCGCCACGGCGGGGCCCGACCTGAGTCCGTCACTGTGTAGCCGGACGCAAGCGCCTGTTGCCCGCCGCGCGCCTTGCGTGGTTGCAAATTGCGCCAATGGCAACAATACTAAACTCCAGTTGCCGGCCCGCAACACCACACGGAATTCGAAGAGAAATTCAGATGACCTATGTTGTCACGGAAAACTGCATAAAATGCAAGTATACGGACTGCGTCGAAGTATGCCCGGTGGATTGCTTCCATGAGGGCCCGAATTTTCTGGCCATCGATCCCGAAGAATGCATCGATTGCAGCCTGTGCGAACCCGAATGTCCCGCGGAGGCCATTTTCGCGGAAGACGATGTACCCAAAGGCCAGGAGCACTTCACCGCCCTCAACGCTGAATTGGCGGCGCAATGGCCCGTGATCACGGAGAAAAAGGATGCCCCTCCAGATGCCGAGGAATGGGACGGAAAACCCGACAAGCTCCAGTATCTGGAGCGCTGACCTCAACTTGGGCCGCATCGGCATCGCGCTCGCGCCGCCTGGCGGGACGGGCAACGGAGTTCCGGCAGCGGCGACCATTATCGTGCTGACAGGCCCCAGACCACCGAGTGGAAACCGCCACTGACAGGCCCGTAGTCTTCGTTCCCTATCACGACGATCCGCTGGCATGGGCCGCCGAGCGAATCGCCGCCCGTTGCGCCGACCGGCTGCCGGTATTGGAACACGTACGCGTGTTGCTGCCGGATCGCACCCACGCGCTGCGCCTGCGCGAGCTGTTGCTGCAGCAAGCCGCCCAGCGCGGACACAGTGCACTGCTCGGCCCCACCGTCGGCACGCTGCGAAGCTGGGCGGAGGGCCTGCCCCTCACACCACGCGCGACGCTCAGCGGCGCCGAGCGCCAACTGACCCTGGTCGAAGCGCTGCAACGCCACGCGGGCCTGTTCGGGGAGCCCGATCCGTGGCGTTTGGCGGACACGCTCATGGAATTGTTCGACGAACTCACGGCGCACCAGTGCGAATTGCCCGGTGACCGGGACGCGCTGATGGCGGCGCTCAAACGGGGCTACGGCGCCGCCGGGCCGCCACCCGCCCACCTGAGCCGTGAAGCCCACATCCTGCATACGCTCTGGGCCGCCTGGCATCAGCAATTGGACGACGAGCAGGCGATCGACCCCAACACCGCCTACCTGAACGCCTTGGGGGAGTCGCCGGAACTGATCGCCCCGGGGGAGATGTTTTTCATTGTCGCGCCGTACAGCCTGATCCCGGCCGAAGCCCGATGGATCGGGCGCCTCATCGGCCGCGGACAGGCGGAATTGATCCTGCACGGAATACCGGAGAGCGATGGCTACGTACCGGGGGCACCGCTCGAACGGGTAACCCGCGCCATCGGCTGGCGCTCGGCGGAGGACCCAACGGCCGACGAGGGCCCCGCCTTCAGCCATTTCCTGGACGCGGCGTTCGCGCACGGTGCCGGCCCGATTACGGAACGGGCGGCACGGTTTTCGAAGCGGGAACCCGCCAGCCCCGCCGAGGGACGGCTGTCGGTATTCATCGCCGATGACCGCGAAGCCGAAGCTCATGGCGTCGAGTTGCAGGTGCGGCGTTGGCTGCTCGAAGGCCGGCAGGCCATCGGCGTGGTCACCGAGGACCGGCGCCTGGCGCGGCGCATCCGTGCGCTGCTGGAACGTGCCGGCGTCAATTTATGGGATGCCGGCGGTTGGGCGTTGTCCACCACCAGCGCCGCCGCGGCGCTCGAACGCTGGCTGCAAAGCGTCGAAGAGGATTTTGCCCACCAGCCGTTGATGGATCTGCTGAAGTCGCCGTTCATGCTGCCGGCCGAACAGACCGATGAGTACCGCAAGGCGGTCTACCGCCTGGAACAGGACATCATTCTGCACGAAAACATCGGGCGCGGCCTTGACCGCTACCGCAAACACGTTGAGTTCCGGGCGCGGCGACTGCAATGGGGCCAGGAGGCAACCAGGAGGGTCAAGGCGCTGCTGGACCGCCTGTCGGCGGCTGCAAAACCCCTGCAGGCGGTGCACAGGGGGGAGGCCCAGCCTCCGCTGCGGCTGCTGGATGCGCTGCGCACGAGCCTGGAACAGCTCGGTCTGGCGTCCGCCCTGGAGGCGGATGCCGCCGGATCGCGTCTGCTTGAGCAGCTGGAGATCCTGCGTTCCGGCGCCCGACAGGGCCGGGTCCGGATGCATTGGATACAGTTCCGCGGCTGGCTTGCACGGGCGCTGGAAACTTCCCTGTTTCGCCCCCCGACCGGCAATCATGCGGTTGAGCTGCTGACCCTTGCGCAGAGCCATCTCGGGCGCTTCGACGCGCTGGCGCTCGCCGGGGCGGAACGAGCACACCTGCCGGGCGGCGGGCGCCCCTCGCCCTATTTCAATGAGTCCGTTCGCCGCGAATTGCAGCTGCCGGGGCGACACGAATCCCTGACCACCGGTCTGTACCACTTCCGTTGCGCGCTGGATTCCGCGCCGCGGGTGATGGTCAGCTACCGCCGCGAGCAGGACGGGGAAGAAATCGTGCCCTCACCCTGGTTGCTGGCTCTCGTCGCGTTCCACCAACTGGCTTACGGCGGCGATCTGCGGGACCCTGAACTGTCGTCCCTGGTGCGCGACGGACGGACCCGCATCACCACACCCGATCCGCAACCGCCTGCCCGCCCGCAGGACATGCCACGCCCGTCGGTTCCTCGGGCGCGTATTCCCACCGCGTTGTCCGCCAATGCGCACCAGCGCCTGATCGACTGCCCGTACCAGTTCTTCGCCGCCGACTGCCTGGGGCTCAAACCCCTGGAGGAGATCCGCGAAGCACTGGAAAAATCCGACTACGGCCAACGCGTTCACCGTTGCCTGCAGGCCTTTCACAGCGACGTTGCCGGACTGCCCGGTCCGTTCGAGCAGGCGCTGACAGCGCAAAACCGCGAACCGGCGATCCAATGTATGGACGACATCGCCCGGGCGGAGTTCGCCCAGGATCTGGAAGACAATTTCATGCACCGCGGTTGGCTGAGACGCTGGCAGCAGCTGATTCCGGCCTATATCGACTGGCAGATGCAGCGTCAACAGGATTGGCAGGTATCCGAAGTGGAGAGTTCGCGAAGCCACGACCTGAGCGCCGGCACCGGTCTTAAAGGCCGCCTCGACCGGCTCGACCGGGGCCACAATGACGCCACGGCGATCGTTGATTACAAGACCGGACACGTACCCGAGGCCGCCGACGTCCTCGCGGGCGAAGCCGTCCAACTGCCCACCTACGCGCTGCTGGTGGATTCGGCGCAACGGGTGGAGTACCTGAAACTGGATGCCGGCCGGGTCGAGTCGGCCGGGATGCTGGAACGCGACGATCTCCGGCAGCTCAAACAACAGGTCGCCGACCGCCTGCAGCACATGATGAGGGCAATTCAGGCCGGCGCTTCCCTGCCGGCCTGGGGCGATGAGCGTACCTGCGAACGCTGCACCATGAGCGGCATCTGCCGACGGCAGGCATGGTTTCAGGAACAGGAAGCGGAAATCCGCGGGCGGTAACCCGCCAGCCCCTTGACACCCAAAAGAAAAGGCGGCCCGGAAGGCCGCCTTTTTGTGTCCCTGCAGGGTCGATCCGGGCCCGCTGCAACATCCGTTTGCCTCGTCCGTCCTTTGTCCTCCCCTCGCTTCATCCATGCAAAGCGGATGGCCATAGTGTGGCCCAGGGTGGCACGGACGCAAACCCGGGCCTTGACCGCCCAATTGCCGCGAGGGTCCGGGCCGCCAGAAAAATGGTTGGTTTATCAGTAAAATATCGATCCGCTCGACGACGCGCGCCTGCGCTTGTAGGCGACGGCCTACAACAATTTCGGCTACGCCCTACAGCGAGGTTCCGCGCATCAAAGACATCGGGCCGAAGGTTGGGAACAAGATAAGGAGAATCAGGCGGCCGGACGCCGCCTGATTCTCCCCTTGGGCAGGTCCATTGCCCGTGGCAAATCCGTTTGCCCGATCCTCCGTGAATCCTTCCCTGGCGTTTGTCGCGAAGGGCAGTGACGCCAAGCGGCGCCACCGTTGTTACTTATAACGGTGGCGGGCACGAAAACCAAACGCGCAACAAGCGCTTGCCGGAGTACCCCCGGGGCCGGATAGGGTAGCGTAATAATATGTTTTTAAAATGGTTTTCGCTACCCGAGTGGAGTGGATTTAGCGATCGCCTACGCCGGCGACCGAATCGCACCGACACGAGATTCAGATGGGTCCTACAAATTCAGACCCGGCTCCCGCGCGTGGTTCGCGCGCCGTGGATGAATCTGGGAGAATGAACCCGCCACCGCCACCGTGGACTCCCAACGACGCCATGTCCGACTCGCTCGACGCCGCCGCTCCCGAAGCCAATGCCGCCGTCATGGCTTCGGCCGGTACCGGCAAAACATGGCTTCTGGTGACACGCATCGTCCGTCTGCTGCTCGCCGGCGCGCGCCCGGGCGGAATTCTCGCCATCACCTTCACCCGCAAAGCGGCGGCTGAAATGCTCACCCGCCTCGAGCAGCGGCTGTGGGGCTACGTACAGCTGTCCGACGAGGCCCTCGACCAGGCCCTGGCCGACATCGGCGTGGCCCCCGACAAAGCCGCGCGGGAACGCGCCCGGGCCCTCTATGAGCAGCTGCTGTTCAGCGAGCAGCCGATCCGCACCGCAACCTTTCACGCTTTCTGCCAGGAAATCCTGCAGCGGTTTCCCCTGGAGGCCTCCATTCCGCCCGGCTTCGAGCTGCTTGATAACGAGGGCATGCTGAGAAGCGAGGCCTGGGATGCCCTCTACTCGGAGGCCACCCGACGCCCCGACGGCGCGACGGCCGCCGCGCTGGAGGTCCTGTTCGACCGCTGCGGCGGTCTGCACAACACCCACCAGGTGCTGGAGACATTCCTGCATTTACGCAGCGACTGGTGGGCATTCGTGGAGGGTCGACGCCAGCCCCCGGAGTGGGCGCTGCAACAATTGTGCGACGTGCTCGACGTGGATCCCTCGGTGGACTATTTCGCGCAGTTCTTCACCCGCGAGCGCTGCGAGGCACTGAACACTTATGCCGATTTCCTCGACCGCCACCGCACTGCGACCAATACCCAACAGGCAGCGGCCCTGCGCCACGCGCTGGGATGTGACAACGCGGCAGCCGGACCATTCGAGCGGATTCGCGCCGTGCTGTTCACCTCCACCGGCTCCCCGCGCAAGCGCAAGGAGAGCAATGCGCAGAGGCGCTCGCTGGGCGCAGAGGGCGAACAAGCGTTCCTGCAACTGCACGATGAGCTGTGCGCGGCAGTTGCACAGACCGTGGACCGCAACGCCCGGATCAATACCCTGGCCTTGTCCCGGGCCTGGTACACCGCGGGAGCGCGGTTGCTCCAACACTATCAACGAATCAAGGAGGAACAGCGCTGGCTCGACTTCGCTGATCTGGAATGGAAGACCTATCAGCTGTTGAATCACGAGGACAACGCCTACTGGGTGCAGTACAAGCTCGACCAGCGCATCGACCATCTTCTGGTCGACGAATTCCAGGACACCAACCCGACGCAGTGGCGATTGCTGCTGCCGTTGCTCGAGGAAATCGCCGCAGGCGAGACGGAGCGCCCACGCAGTGTGTTCCTGGTCGGCGACGCCAAACAATCCATCTACGGATTCCGGCGCGCCGACCCGCGGCTGCTTGCAACCGCCGTGGGTTGGCTGAGGAATCACCTTGGCGCTACCGACTATACGCTCGACCGGTCGCGGCGTTCCGCCCAGGCGGTGATCGACTGCGTCAACGCCGTATTCGGCCCGCAGGCGCCGGACGCGCGGCTGTTGTCCTTCAAACCGCACGCCACCTACCATGGCGACGTGTGCGGGCGGGTGGAGTTGTTGCCTCTGGCGGTTTCGCCGGCCGTCACCGCGACCGTGGATGGCAACGACGATGGCCGGGGGCTGCGCGACCCGCTGCGACAGGCGCGGCAGGTCGAGGAGGATTTGCGTCACTACATGGAAGGGCGCATGATCGCCGACCGCATCGAGACGTTGATCGACCAGGCGTTACCGGTCATCGTCAGCGGCGGTGCACGTGCAGTCCAATACAGCGATGTCTACATCCTGACGCGCAAACGCACCCACGCGGGTTCCATCGAGCGTGCGCTGAGGGAGGCGGGAATCCCCTATGTGGGCGCCGACCGGGGTACGCTGCTCAGCAGCCTGGAGATTCGGGACCTCGAAGCGCTGCTCACGATCCTTATCGTTCCGTACAACAATCTGGCATTGGCTCAGGTTCTGCGCTCGCCGGTGTTTTCCGCCAGCGACGACGACCTGCTGCAACTGGCGTCCGCGGCCAACGGCGGCTCCTGGCTGGAACGGCTGCAGGCCCTGGCACCGCAGCTGCCTGAGCATTCACCGCTGGTCCGCGCCGAGCGGCTGTTGCGGCGCTGGTCCGAGTGGGCCGGCCGGATCCCGGTACACGACCTGCTCGACCGCATCTATGCCCAGGCCGACGTGATCGGCCGGTACCAAGCGGCCTTCCCGCAGTCGCTGCGCCCCCGTGCGCGGGCCAACCTCACCCGCTTTATCGAACTGGCCCTGGAAGTGGACAGCGGTCGCTATCCCAGCCTGCCGCATTTCCTCAACCGGCTGCGGGAATTGCGCCGCCACGAACTTGAGGCACCCGATGCCCCGCCCGCCGGCGGCCCCGAAGACCGGGTGCGGATTCTCACGATCCATGCCGCCAAAGGGCTGGAAGCGCCCGTTGTGTTTCTGGCCGACAGCGCCGATGCTCCGGCCCGGCCTGGCGGTTACCAGGCGGTGGTGGACTGGCCCACCGAGGCCGAACGCCCGCGGGCCTTCTTTCTCACCGGCAAGCGCAGCCAGCACGACAGCGTGAGCCGCCGATTGTTGGAGAACCAGGAACAGGCGCGCCAGCGCGAGGATGCCAATCTTCTCTATGTGGCCCTCACGCGTGCGCGCCAGTATCTGTTCATCACCGGCGCCGCACCCGCCCGGGGCACGGACCTGGGATGGTACGGCGCCATCCGCGACGGCCTCGAGCCGGTGGCTGACGCCCGCGGGGACATCCTGGTACTGGAATCTGGCACGCCGCCCCCCGCCATCACCCCGCCGCCCGGCGCCGCTGCCGCACCGGTGGTGGATGAACGCCTGACACGGCCGCTTGCGGTCAGCTCGCGGCGGGGCACCATCGCCCCCAGCCACGGCGCCCATGAAGCCGATCCGAGCGGCGCGCCGGAAGAGGACGCCCGCATCCGCGGTCTCGCCATTCACCGCATGCTGGAACTGCTCACATCGGCTGCGGCTTGGCCTGTCGACCGGATCGCGGTGCGGGTGGCAGGCGAACTGCAACTGAGCGGCAGTGACCCGCGGCTCGGCGAGTGGATGGACGAAGCCAGAGCCGTGGTCGAGGCGCCACAACTGGCCGATCTGTTCCGGCCGGACCGTTATCAGCACGCTTTCAACGAAGTCCCGGTACAATACCGCCACAACGATTGGCTGGTGCACGGCGTCATCGACCGCGTGGTGCGCAACGGCGGCCAGGTGTTGGTGGTGGACTACAAGACCCACAGCCACGCGCGGGTTGACGACCTGGCCCGGCTGGCGGCGACGTACCAGGATCAGATGCGCTGGTATGTCAGGGGCGTGCGCCGCATCTGGCCCGATTGCCGGGTGCAGGCGGGATTGTTGTTCACGGCCTGCCGCGCGTTGCACCCGCTGGTGGTTGAATAGTTCCGTTCAGACCCTATTTCTTCCATTGCCGGCCGCCAACCCGGGCAGAGCGTTGGCCCATTACCGATCCGAGTACAGAGAGTATTCCCATGAGCGCGTCACCGTACATTTTCGAAGCCACACCGGAGAATTTTGCCTCGCAGGTACTGGAAGCCTCGAACCGGACACCCGTGCTGGTCGACTTCTGGGCCGATTGGTGCGGCCCCTGCAAGATGTTGATGCCCGTGCTCGACAAGCTGGTCGGCGAATACCAGGGCCAGTTCCTGCTGGCCAAAGTCGACACCGAGGCACAACAGGAACTGGCGATGCAGCACGGCATCCGCAGCATCCCGACCCTGAAGCTGTACAAAGATGGCCAACAGGTGGAAGAAATCCAGGGGGTACAGCCCGAAGATGCGCTGCGCCGGCTGCTCGACCAGTACATCACCCGCGAATCCGACGTGATCCGCGCCCGGGCGGCGGAAACCTGGCGGCAAGGCGACAGCGCCGCGGCACTGCAACTGCTCGCCCGGGCGGCGGAAATGGATCCGGAAAACCACCGCATTACCCTGGACCGAATCAAGATTTGCCTCGGCGACGGTGATGTGGACACGGCCCGACGGCTGCTGCAAACGCTGCCCTTGACGCTGGCGCAGGAACCGGAAGCGGCAGCCCTGACGGCACAGCTGGAATTCGTGCAGGTGGCGCGGGACGCACCGGCATCGGAAGACCTGGAGCGCGCGCTGGCCGAAGACCCGCGTAACGTCGAGGCCCACTATCAGCTCGGTGCCCGCAAGGTATTGGGAGGCGACTACGAGGCGGCCATGGAGCAGTTTCTGGCGGTGCTGCAACGGGATCGCGGCTTCGGTGACGACGCCGGCCGCAAGGCGCTGCTGTCGGTCTTCAATCTGCTCGGCGAGCAGGATCCCCGCGTGGGCGCGTATCGGCGGCGCATGTTCAACGCACTGCACTAACCGCGCGGATGGTGCTGGCTGTGTAATTCCTTCAGGCGCTGTCGCGCCACATGGGTATAGATCTGGGTCGTGGAAAGATCGCTGTGGCCGAGCAGCATTTGCACCACGCGCAGGTCGGCACCGTGATTCAACAGGTGGGTGGCGAACGCATGGCGCAGGGTGTGCGGCGAGAGGTGTTTGCTGATGCCGGCGCGTTGCGCGTGGCGTTTGATGAGGTGCCAGAACGTCTGCCGCGTCATGGCGGCTCCGCGGCGCCCGGGAAACACGAAATCGCTGATATAGCCTTGCGTCAGCTGCGGCCGACCGTCCCGCAGGTAACGCTGCAGCCAGTCAATGGCCTCGTCACCCAGGGGAACGAGCCGCTCCTTGCTGCCCTTGCCCATGATCCGCACCACGCCCTGGCGCAGATTGACCTGATCGACGGTCAGGTGCACCAGTTCGGACACCCGCAATCCCGTTGCGTACAGCACTTCCAGCATCGTGCGGTCGCGCAGGCCGAGGACCTCTTCGGGATCCGGCGCCGCCAGCAGCAGCTCCACCTCCGCCTCGGTGACCGAATCCGGCAGCGAACGGCCCAGCTTCGGCGCATCGATGCGGGCACTGGGGTCGGCGTGCAGGCGGTTTTCGCGCACCATGTAGCGGTAGAAACGCCGCACGCTGGACAGAAGCCGCGCCGTGGTCCGCGATTTGGCGCCGCTTTGCACCCGGTGGGCGAGGAATCCCAGCAGGTGACTGCGCTGCGCCTGCAGCAGATCGAGCCCTTGCCCTCGCAGCCAGGCCGCCAGTCCGGCCAGGTCGCGTCGATAAGCTGCGAGCGTGTTGTCACTCAAACCGCGCTCCATCCACAAGGCATCGGCAAAGACATCGATCAACCGCTGATCGCCCGCGCTTGGGCGCTGATCATCGCCCGCGCCGCGCGCATTGGGCTCGACGGCGGTCATCACCGCAACGCCCCCGGGTGATTGCCAACAACGGATCGGTGCATGGCGCCATTATAAGCGATGCGGCCGCCCGTTCGAGCCGGCGGCGTCGGCATCAGCCGCTCTTGCCCTTGACCATCTCCATCAGCGGACGCAACACATCCACCGGCACCGGAAACACGATGGTGGAGTTCTTCTCGCCGCCGATCTCGGTCAGGGTCTGCAGATAGCGAAGCAGGATCGAGTTGGGATTCCGCGTCAGAACTTCCGCAGCGCTGGACAGCTTCTCCGACGCCTGCAATTCGCCTTCGGCGTGAATCACCTTCGCCCGCCGCACCCGCTCGGCCTCCGCCTGTTTGGCAATGGCGCGGATCATGGTTTCGTTGATATCGACGTGTTTGATCTCCACGTTGGTGACTTTGATGCCCCAGGCGTCCGTTTGCTCGTCCAGGATGATCTGGATATCCGAATTGAGTTTGTCGCGCTCGGCAAGCATCTCATCCAGTTCGTGTTTGCCCAATACCGAGCGCAGGGTTGTCTGCGCCAGTTGGCTGGTAGCAGCGTAGTAGTTTTCCACCTGGATGATGGCCCGTTCCGGATCCAGCACACGGAAATACACCACCGCGTTGACCTGAACCGAGACGTTGTCGCGGGAAATGACATCCTGACTGGGTACGTCCATTACGATTACCCGCAGATCCACGCGCACCATCTGCTGAATCACCGGAATCACAAGAATCAGGCCGGGACCTTTGACCTTCCAGAACCGGCCGAGCATGAAGATCACGCCGCGCTCGTACTCCCGCAACACGCGCAGCGACGAGGCGATCAAGGCCACGATCACGGCGAGTGCAACGTAAAATGTGTAGGCTGTCATAAGATTTCTCCTCCGGTTGCCAGTTCTTGTCCGCCCATTGATCCACCTGCGCGCGCCGGGTTTCAGTGTTCGCGGACGTCGATCGGCTCCACGTGTACCACCATGCCGCTGCGCCCCGTCACCCGGACCTTGTCGCCGGCGCGCAGCGGCACGTCGCTCTGTGCCTGCCAAATTTCGCCGCCGGTACGTACGCGCCCGCGTCCGTCGAAATCCTCGAGCACCTCGCCGACGGCATCCATCAGCGCCTCGCGGCCGCTGACCACCGGGCGACGGCGCGCCCTCAGCACCAAGTGCATCACGCCGATGAGCAGCCCGGCGGTAGTCAGCGCCACGGAAAAAATCAGGGGCCGGGAAATGGTGTAGAACGGCGACTCGGTGTTCATGAGGATGATCGAGCCGATCACAAACGCGATCAGTCCGCCGATGCCCAGCGCACCGAAGCTGGGGACAAACGCTTCGGCAATCATGAAACTGATACCCAGCAGCATCAGCGCCAGGCCGGCGTAGTTGACCGGCAGCACATGGAATGCATACAGCGCCAACACCAGCGCGATGGCGCCGGCCACTCCCGGCAGAATGTAGCCGGGATTGGCGAATTCGAAAAACAATCCGTACACCCCGATGAGCATCAGCACATAGGCGACATTGGGGTTGGTGATCACCGCCAGCAGCCGGCTGCGCCAGTCCGGCGTTATCGTCTGCACCCGCGCGCCGGCGGTACGCAGCACCAGCTCGCGGCCGTCCACCTTTATGGTCCGCCCGTTCAGCCGCTGCAACAGATCAGGCACATCCCTGGCCATCAGGTCGATGACGCCGAGACGCAGCGCGTCGTCCGCCGGCAGGCTGGCGGCACTGCGTACGGCCTTCTCGGCCCAATCCGCGTTGCGGTGGCGCAACTTGGCGAGACTGCGGATATAGGCGACTGCGTCATTCACCACCTTGTGCTCCATGACGTCGCCCTCGCCGGACTTGTCGTTTTTGCCCTTCCGTTTCGAGCCGCCGCCCAGAATCTGGACCGGCGTGGCGGCGCCGAGATTGGTCCCCGGCGCCATGGCGGCGATGTGGCTTGCATATAGGATGTAGGTGCCCGCACTGGCGGCGCGCGCGCCGCTCGGTGCCACAAAACCCGCGACCGGAACCGGCGACTCGAGAATTCGGCGGATTATGGCGCGCATGGAGGTGTCCAGGCCGCCGGGCGTATCCATGCGCAGCACCACCAGTTGCGCTCCTTCGTCGCGTGCGTCGTGCAACCCCCGTTCCACGTAGTCGTTGGTCGCGGGACCAATGGGACCATCAATGGTCAGCACCACGACCGCCGCGCCGCTCCCGGCGTCGGCCGCTCGCGGGGAGGCGCCCCACCAAATGAAACCGGCGCCCAGCAACAGGACCCACAGTGCCACGCGCCAGCCGATTCTGATGTCATGCATTGTCAAATCTACTTTTTCCCAGCTCTTCTGTTAGCATAGCCGCAAATTCCCCACGCCGGAGAAGGATAAACCACCTCCGCTATAGTTAGGGGTAAAGGCAGCGCCTGCCAAGCGAATTGCCGCAATGACCGACACATCTTTGCCAAACGCCCGCGCCCGAGAGGCAACGCCCGACATCGCCGTCGTAATCGACGTGGTGTCCCAGTTGGCCGCCGAACTGAATCCCGGTCGCGGCGTGCCTCGGCTCAGCCCGACCAGCTCGCTGGAAGCCGACGCCGGCCTCGACAGCCTGGGTCGGATGGAACTGCTGCGGCGCCTGGAAAGCCGGCTGGCGGCACGGTTGTCGGAGGAAGATATCTTTGCCGCCGAAACCGTTGGCGACCTGCTCGCGGTGCTGGGCCATGCACAGGCGCCCGCCGCACTCGAACTGCCGGAGCTGCAATCGGCAGCAACCGGCGGATGGCACGTACCCGAACATGCGCAGACGCTGCTTGAGGTCCTACAGTGGCACGCCGAACAACATCCCGGGCAGGCGCATATCCATCTGCTTGAGGACGGCGGCGACTCCGTCAAGACCGTGCGCTATGCCGACCTTTGGCGGGAGGCCAACAACGTCGCCGCCATACTGCGGCATCACGCCCTGGAGCCGGGCCAGGCAGTGGCGTTGATGCTACCCACGGGAACCGACTTTTTCGCCGCGTTTGCCGGCATCTGGCTTGCCGGCGGTGTGCCGGTGCCAATCTATCCTCCGTTGCGCATCGCGCAGATTGAAGAACACCTGAAACGCCAGGCTGGCATTCTCGACAACGCCGCCGCCGTGCTGTTGATTACCGTTCCCGAGGCCCGCAACGCCGGGCGCTTCCTCCAAAGCCGCCTGCCGCGTTTGCGTCACGTACTCACCACCGGTCAGTTCCAGGCCCCGGCGAGGCACGTGCGGATGGAACGCAGCGCCAGCGACGTCGCCCTGCTGCAATACACCTCGGGGAGCACCGGCAACCCCAAGGGCGTGGTCCTGTGTCACGCCAATCTGCTGGCGAATGTCCGCGCCATGGGCCGCGCGTTGCAAGTCGGCCCCTCTGACGTGTTTGTCAGCTGGCTGCCGCTGTACCATGACATGGGACTGATTGGCGCCTGGATGGGAACGATGTATTTCGGCATTCCGCTGGTGCTGATGTCACCGCTGGCGTTCATTGCACGCCCCCATCGCTGGCTGTTGGCGATACACCGCTTCCGCGGCACGTTGTCGGCGGGGCCGAACTTCGCCTACGAGCTGTGCGCGCACAAGATCGCCGACGCCGACATCGAAGGTCTGGATCTCGGCTCGCTGCGCTTCACCTGCAACGGCGCCGAGCCGGTCAGCGCGGCCACCATCGACGCATTTACGCGGCGCTTCGCCCCCTACGGCTTTCGTGCCGAGGCCATGGCGCCGGTTTATGGCCTGGCCGAGTGCTCGGTGGGCCTGACTTTCCCGCCGCTGGGACGAACACCGCGCATCGATCATATCGACGGCAAGGCCTTGCGCAGCCGCTCGGTGGCCGTACCCGTGCCCGCCGATCATCCGGACGCTCTGCACATGATCGGATGCGGTTTCCCGCTGGCCGGCCACGAAGTGCGTATTGTCGACGACAGCGCGCATGAAGCCGGCGAGCGGCGACTTGGACGCCTGCAGTTCCGCGGGCCCTCCGCGACGCAGGGATACTTTCACAACCCCGAGGCGACTGCCGCACTGCTCGACCGTGGCTGGCGCAACTCGGGGGACTACGCTTACCTGGCCGACGGCGAGGTGTTCATCGCCGGTCGCGCCAAGGACCTGATTATCCGTGCCGGCCGCAACATTTATCCATACGACCTGGAACAGGCGATCGGGGAACTCGAGGGCGTGCGCGCCGGGGCGGTGGCCGTGTTCGGCAGCCGCGACCCGGCGCGCGACATCGAGCGGTTGGTGGTATTGGCCGAGACCCGGCTGCGCGAACCGGGTAAACGCGCGGCCCTGCGCCGGCAGATCGAGCAGGTCGCCAGCGACTTGGTGCAGATCCCTCCCGACGACGTGGTCCTGGCACCTCCGCGCTCGGTACTGAAGACCTCCAGCGGTAAGATCCGCCGCTCAGCCTGTCGCGAGGCCTACGAACAAGGTGAGATCGGCCACCGGCGGCCGGTCTGGTCCCAGTTCCTGCGCCTGACGCGCGCCGCGGCCGCGCCGCTGGTGCGGCGCGCCGTATCCTCGGCCGGCGCCTGGCTCTATGCCGCATATGCGTGGGCGCTGTTCGGCCTCATGGTCTTGCCTGTGTGGCTGCTGGTACTGTTGTTGCCCGGCGTCCTTGCCCCCCATGCAGTGGTCCGCGCCGCGGTGCGGATCCTGGCCGCCGCCACGTTTACGCCACTGCACGCCCAAGGCAGGGCGCACCTCCCCACCGACGGCCCCTGCGTCGTGGTCGCGAACCATGCCAGCTATCTTGACGCCCTGGTACTCGGCGCCGTGCTGCCCCATGGATTTCAGTTCGTCGCCAAGCGGGAGCTGGCCCGCAACTGGTTCCTGGCCCAGTTCCTGCGTAAGGGCGGCACCCGCTTCGTGGAACGATTCAACCGCCAGCAGGGCGCCCAGGACACCACGACCATCGTCGCCGCCGTCCGTGAAGGCCGCTCGCTGGTGTTCTTCCCCGAGGGAACGTTCGGCCGGGCACCCGGAATACTCGGCTTTCGCATGGGCGCGTTCGTCGCCGCCGCGCAGTCCGGATTGCCGGTGGCGCCGGTCGCCATCCTCGGCACCCGCAGCATCTTGAGGGGCGATCAATGGTTTCCCCGACCCGGGCGCGTCGAAGTACGGTTTCTGGCACCAATCACCGCTCGCGGCAACGGCTGGCAGGCCGCACTGGAACTGCGTGACCGCAGCCGCGCCGCCATCCTGGCGGCCACCGGTGAACCGGATCTCGTTGACTAGCCCGACGACGCGTCCAAGGCCGCGGCGACTCGCCGGGGTGATGCACAGCCGGTGTGATACACTTGCGATTCCTGGGAGCAACTGCCGCGGATAAGCAAAACGGTGTGCGACATCACTCCACGGAGGTCGCCTCAAGCGCCGTCCGCCCCCCCGCGTGCGGGTGCGATTCGATGGCGACGCTGCATATACAGGGGATCGGCTGCGCCTCGATGAGGGGCGTGCCGGTCGATCCGCGCGGCGGGTCGGGGCTCACGTGTTGCGGAGGAGTTGGCACCGACCGGGGCTTGTTTCCCCCTACAGCAGAACCCTATGGCGATAGAATTCCCAAAGCCCCTGATCGGTATTGCGGCATACAGCGGCACGGGTAAAACGACGCTGCTGACGCGGCTCATACCCGAACTGACCGGACGTGGCCTGAGATTGGCGGTGGTCAAGCACGCGCACCATGACTTCGAGATCGATTACCCCGCCAAAGACAGCTACAAGCTGCGCAAGGCGGGGGCGACGCAGATGCTTATCGCCTCGCGGTCCCGATGGGCACTGGTGACCGACCACGAGGACCATGGAGAACCACGCTTGCAGGAATTGCTGCGAAATCTCGACAGCGACAGCGTCGACCTTGTACTGGTGGAAGGATTCAAAGAGGAGCGGTTTCCGAAGATCGAGCTGCACCGCAAGGGGATCCGCAGCCCGCTGCTGTTCCTGTCCGACGACTCGGTCATCGCGGTGGCGTGCGATGAGAAATTGCCGGGCACGGTACGATTGCCGGTACTGGACATCAACGACACCACGCAGATCGCCGATTTTATCGAACAACGTCTGGCGCAGGGCAATGCCGTCCGCAGCTGATCCGCCAGCACCGCAACGCAGGAACACCTGCCGGCCCGACCGATGACCAACAACAAATCCCCCGAACCGTCGACCTGTGACACGACCGCCGGGCAATTGCTCAGCCCGACTGAAGCCAGACGGCGAATACTCGCAGCCGTCATCCCGCTGAGCGCCGAGGAGCGCGTCCCGGTTCGGGCGGCACTGGGACGAGCGTTGAGCCGCGATATCACGTCGGCCATGGACGTACCACCGTACGACAACTCCGCCATGGACGGCTATGCGCTGCGCGGCGCGGATCTTCCCGCTTCCGGCGAGCGCTTGTTCAGAAACGTCGGCCGTGCACTGGCCGGGGCACCGTATACGGGACAAGTCGGCGCCGGTCAGTGCGTGCGCATCATGACCGGAGCCATACTGCCTCCCGGCACCGACACGGTAGTCATGCAGGAGCATGCCGCCACAATGGGCGGGGAGATCCGCATCGGAAGCGGCCATCGGGCCGGCGAAAACGTGCGCCGGGCCGGAGAGGACATCAAGTTCGGCGAGACGGTGCTCAGCGCAGGCACGGCGGTCCTGCCCGCCGAACTCGGGCTGCTCGCCTCCCTGGGCATCGCGGAAGTGCCGGTCACGCGGCGGGTGCGGGTAGCATTCTTTACCACCGGTGACGAACTGTGCGGACTGGGTGAAACCCTCGCGGCCGGCCAGATCTACGACAGCAACCGCTACACGTTGTTCGGAATGCTCAACCGTCTGGGTGTCACACCGCTGGACATGGGCGTGATCCGCGACCGGCGCGCGGACGTGCGCCGGGCGCTGCAGGAGGCCGCCGCGGTGGCCGATGTGGTCATCACGTCGGGCGGCGTTTCAGTGGGCGAAGCCGACTACGTGACCGAAACGCTTGAAGAACTGGGTGAGATCGACTTTTGGCGGATCGCCATGAAGCCCGGCAAACCGCTCGCCGTCGGGCGCCTGGAAGGAGCATACTTTTTCGGCCTGCCCGGCAACCCGGTATCGGCGATGGCCACGTTCTATCAGTTCGTACAACCGGGCTTGCGCCGGCTGATGGGACAGGCGCCGGAACCGGATACCATCCTGTGTGTCCCCTGCGCCACGGATCTGCACAAACAACCCGGACGCCTGGAATACCAGCGTGGCATCCTGGTCGGCGATGACGACGGCAATTTGCGCGTCCACAGCACCGGATCCCAGGGATCCCACGTACTCACGTCCATGAGTCGGGCCAACTGCTTCATCATTCTGCCAGCCGAAAGCAGCGGCGCGACCGCAGGCGAGCTGGTACGCGTTCAGCCGTTCGCGGGCCTCATGTAGCCAACCGCCCGGTGAGGTGTTCAGGCAGGGAGTGTAATCACACCAGGCCGTTCAATAAGGTCGGCCGGCCGTAGGCTGCGTTTGACGCCGCAGGCGGCAACACACCGTCTGGGAGGCGCGGTACCGGCACCATCATCCGGCGGGACGACCCGCCGCAAACGGTGCGCCCTATGGCCTCGGTCCATTGCCTGCGACACATTGGGCCGTAGGCTGCGTTTGACGCCGCAGGCGGCAACGCGCCATCTGGCTGGGACTCAACCCTGGCCGGTCTGCTGTGCCTCGATCTCCTTGCGCACCTGGTCCATGTCCAGCGCCCGCGCCTTGGAAATCAACTCTTCCAATGCCTCGCCCGGCAGCATGCCCGGCTGAGCGTAGATCACGATCTGATCGCGGAAGATCATGAGCGTGGGAATGGAACGGATCTGGAAGTGGGCGGCGAGTTCCTGTTGCGCTTCCGTATCAACTTTGGCGAAAACGATGTCCGGGTGGTTTTCCGAGGCGGCGTCGTAAATGGGCGCGAAGTTCTTGCACGGCCCACACCAGGAGGCCCAGAAATCCACCAGAACAAAATCGTTCTCACCCACGATTTGGTCAAAGTTGTCCGTTGTCAGCTCGGTGGTCGCCAAGATTAAAACTCCTGAATTTCAAAGGAAAAGGGGTGACAGTATAACGCGGCCGCGGCGTTACTGTAAAAGTGGCCGGCCGGCGTCGGGATGACCAACTTCCCAGCCGCCGGCCTCGGGGTCTTCCTCGGGGTCGGCCGCAGCGTTCGAAGTGCCGTCCTCCGAGGAAGCCTGAGGTTTCTCGGCCTCAGCGCCGACCGGATCGATCTCCACGCGGTCGCGGCCCAGCGCTTTGGCATGATAAAGCGCCCGGTCCGCCCGCTCGATCAACCCGTGGGGTGGTTCGCCCGGTTGATACACCGCCACACCGGCCGAAAACGTAGGCAGTTGAATGGTCGCCTGATCACTCTTGCACACCTGGCTGCCGGCGCGGCCGCGAATTTTCATGAGCGCCCGCAAAGCGCCCGCGCTGTCGGTGTTGGGCAGCAACACGGCGAACTCCTCGCCGCCGTAGCGGGCCACCATATCATGATGACGGAAGGTGGAAAAAACGTTGCCGGCGTAGCATCGCAGCACGGCATCACCTGCGGCGTGGCCGTAGCGGTCGTTGATCGCCTTGAAGCTGTCGAGGTCGATGATCGCCAGCGCCAGGGGCATGCCGTAGCGCTGTACGCGCGCAACTTCGTCTTCCAGGCGGTTCAGGAACGCCCGGCGGTTGGGCAGCGAGGTAAGCTCGTCGGTAAGGCTCATCTGCCGGGCGTGGGTCAGCTCCAACGTCAGCTGCTCGCTGTCCAGTTCGATGATGCGCAGATAGCGGTCGGCGCTGTCCAGCTTTTCGGCCAATGCATAGTGGCCCTGATGCAGGCGTTTCACCTGGTCGACCAAATGCTGCCGGATGGCATCAATATCCTGGATCGCGTCGACATGCTGCAGCTCGCCGAGAACCAAGTCCAGCATAACGCCGAATTCCTGGTTCTGCGAGATGGTCTCGCGAATCTCCCGCGACAGGGACTCCTGCAGCCGCCGGATCATGCTGCGACGTTCTTCGGCACGCCCGTCGGGGCTCACGTTGGCGCGCGCGGCCTCGTCCGCCGGGCCCGCATCGTCCAGGTCGCGACTGCGCTCGGCGGGCTGCCGGTCCGGCTCCGGAGCGCCGTTCAACAACGGCGCCAAAACCCGCCCCAGACGCTGCACGTCCAGATCATGCAGCTTCGCGATATGGTCGGCGTAGAGCTCGATCTGGGTACGCAGCGCTTCGGAATCCAGCAGGGAAAGCGGCGGCTGCAGCCGCTGCTGCAACACCTTGACCTGCACATACAGAGGCGAGGCCGTCGGCAGGTGCTGCAGGTAGGCGTCCAACAACGTATACAACAGGCTGGCGTAGGTGCGCTCGGCACGCAGGTGAGCATGCTCCAGGTCGGAAAGCAACTGCTCCACCTGGCGGTAGACAACCGAGCCCGCCGGGGAATTTTTGAGAATCTCGAGCACCTGCAGGACCTTGCGCACCAACCCGGCGTCCGAGGCCTGCCATTTGTTATCGTTCATCCAGCCATTCCTTCTGCCACACGGCTTGGTTACCTTGGCGCCGCGGTGCACGGTGGGGGTGTACACCTACTTGAACTACTCACGTCCCGGAGGAATTGAGGATGCTGGGGGCAAGACTAAATCACTACTCCGCGACACGATCCGTACACGTCGCACGCCGGTACCGCTCACTGGGCGGCACGCCTGCGGGCGCTCAACGCGTCGCCGCCTTCACCCGGCCAGGCTGGAATCCGGCCAGGGAGCGCGGCGACATGACCCCACGGTCAACGCTGCCAGGGCAGCTTCCTGTACCTTTTACTTGGGCTCGTTACTTGGGCTCGAAATCGCGTCCCTCACTGTCACTTGACCAGACTGTGCCGCCCGAGTCAAGGCCTGCGGCGGCAAGCCCACGGGCGCCCGCCGGGCCGAATCCCGGTTGCAAAAAACAACGGGCCGGAAAACAGTAATTTAGACAAGGAAATGATACGTGCCCGCGATGCCGACAAGAAATCGGCACGAGCCGCCGTCAGAACCAACGGCGGCGGACACCGCCGCGCCGGGTGGGCAAAACCTGCAAACGGTCAGGCCACCCACTTCCCAATCATGTCCTCAACGCCGTCGGCGCCTTCGAACAGCGCGGCCGCCGCCGCTTCGACACCCTCGGCCGTCAGGCCGAGACGTTGCAGCACCGGCGACGGCAAGGCATCGTGATCTGCATCCCCGATCTCATAGCGTTTCAACAGCCGGTCAACCAGCAGAACCAGGTTGGCGTAGGCGGCGTGGGCGCCCGCGTAATCCTCGTTGTGGTGCTCGCATGCGGCCGCCACCACTTCCTCGGGCATGTTCCAACTCTTCAGCAACCACGCGCCCACTTCCGCGTGACCGAGGCAGAGCATGTCCCGCGCCTGCCCCATGCACAGCACCTGGCGCTCCAGCGTCGTTACCGGAACGCGGGGATTGGCGGCGACCATTTTGTTGAGTAGGTAGAATTCCGGCTGGAACAGATGGCCGAACGCCAGGTAGCCGAAATTGTGCAGCAGGGCGGCAAGGTACAGCGGCCCCGGCTTGGGGCGCAGGCGCGGCGGCAGTTGCCGGCCCAGGCGCTGCGCCAACGCGGCGCTGTAAGTGGCGTGGCGCCAGAAGGCGTGCAACCCCAGGGGACCATCCGGGGGGTTGCGAAACGGTTTCAACGCCGCAAGGCCAAGCGCCAGGTTCATCACCAGATCGAATCCCAGCACCCGCGATATCGCCTGCTCGAGATCGTCGATCTTTCCACCGTAGGAGAACAACGGTGAGCGTGCATAGCGCATCACCTGGGCGGCAAGACTGGGATCCAGATCCACGACCCGCGCCAAATCCGCAGCGTCGGCATTGGGATCGTGATTCAATTCCAGGATCCGCTGCGCGTGCTCGGGCATCATCGGCAACTCGTAAATCGCCTCGATACGATCCTTGACCGCGGCGACCGGAGTATAACTGCCGATGCAATTCGCGGAGGCGCTCGGGGCCGGAGCGGAACAGGCCGCGGCGTCCGCGCCTTTGCCTTCCCGAAGCGAATCCGCGGAGCGGGAAAATCGCCCGATCGATGCTCGGTCAGTGAGGCTGCGCAATCCGTCCCGCGTCACCCGCACTAGGCTTACGTGACTGCCGCCTTCGAACACCACCGCCTCGGGCTCGAATAGCGCTTCATCGTAAACAGCGGGCACGCCGTAGGCGTCGCCCAGAGCCGGAATACACCCCGCTTCGCAGTCCGCGAACGTACTGGCCAGCTCTTCCACCGGTACCGGTTGCGGCTCGCCGCCGAGCAACCCGGCCAGCGCCGAGAAATTGAGGACATGGCTGAGCGGCAGCACCGCCATGCGCGGCTGCCCGTCGACGCGCAGGACGATCGCCCGCGCGAACCGCGAGGTGGGGATTCCCAACTGCTCGGCAGCCTGTTCCAGGCTTGCAGTAGGCGCATGCGACATCACCTCGTAGGTGACACCGTGGCTACTGAGATAGTTCTCCAGGATGGTGGCTACCGACATCGCCCATGCTTCCCGATTTGGCCGACCCGTCGTTCATAGACTACCCCATCGGACGGCATGTGGACAGGGGCGGGCCCGCCGCCGCCAACGCAAGGCCGGGCAACTCCATGAATTCGTATCAATTCAATTGGATACGCTGGCCCCAAGGCACCTTGGCCTTGCCCTTGACCAGCCAGATCACCGGATAGCCCGGCTCCACGTCGGGGAACGACCCCTGAGCGTCGGTGAAATACACCAGCAGGTCGGGGCACCGGCCTTGCCGTTCCATCCACTCGAACACCGGCTCGAAGCGGGTGCCCCCGCCCCCCGTGACATCGCCGGGAAGCCGGAACTGGTCCCAGGGTTCGTACTCCCAAGGCCCGCCCGGCGCCAGCTCGCTGTCGCAGGCGTGGAGCGTGATCCGGGCGCAGACCTGCCCCTTGAGGGCGTCCACCTCGGCCATGAATTCCTGCATCTCCCGGTCGGAAATGGAGCCGCTGGTATCCAACGCCACCACCACGTCGATCTGTGAACTGCGCAGGCTCGGCAGGATCGCATCGCCTTCACGCCGCGACGGCCGGCTGTAGTTGTAGTCGTCGCGCGCCTGGGCGGTCATATATTTGGCCAACAGCATGCGCCACGGCAACTGCGGCTGCAGCAGGTGATCCACCAGCCGCGCCAGCGCGCCGCCCATTTTTCCGGCTTGCATGGCCTGCTGCGCCGCACCGGCCATGCGCTGGCGCCATTGCACCGACAACCGTTCGCGCTCGTCGTTGCCGAGGGGCGGCGGCTGCGGTGCGCCATCCCGCTGCGGATCCGGTTGGGCATCGTTGGGGCCGTCGCCGGAAGAGGATTGCCGGCGCGATCCGGAGCCGGCGCCGCCGCCCTGTTCATCCTTCTCGTCGCCGTCATAGAGATGCTGGTCCATGGGGCTTTCATTCTCCATGTCATCCAGCAGCGGATAGATTTCCTCAGCGGTCATGCCCTCGTACATGTCCAGGTACAGGGCATCGGGCGGCGGGGTCAGGCCTTCGCGCACCAGGATCGGATTGATGGCCAGGTCGCAGGCCAGATCCCAGCGATGCTTGACCCGGTGCTGACGGCGGGCAAAATGGGACAGGGCGCAGTGCAGCGCCTCGTGGGCGAGCACGAACTGGGTCTGGTCGAGGCTGAGGTCGGCGATGTATTCCGGGTTGTAGTACAGGGTGCGGGCGTCGGTGCCGGTGGTCCTGCACCAGCTCGGGCCGCCCGCCACCAGCGGCAGGCGCAGCACCAGGGCCCCCAGGAACGGCTTGTCCAGGATCAGGCGGGTGCGCGCCGCGCTGAGTTTGGTTTCGATCGCCTCGTTCATGACTCGCCGCCGCAGTCCGGGATCACCACCCGCGCACCGGGCCTCAGTTGTTGAACAGCATGACGTCGGCCACCGCCTGCGCCCAGTTGGAAAACTGCGGCACCGCGAACAACTCCTCGCCGATGGCACGGTGCATATCGGAAACCAGCATCACGCCCATCTCCCGCTGGGGAAAGCGGCCGGCGAAATCGAGAATATTGCCGATCACGGTGGCGGCGTCGTCGGTGTCCCGGGCTTTGATCGCCCGTCCCACCAGCGCCGATGCCACAGCGTATTGCAGGTCGATTTCGTTGGGTACCGGCATCGCTTCGCCGCGGGCGATGGCGTCGATATCCGGCAGCTTGTCCAGATTGTCAACGAAGGCCGCGGCCTCGATGCCGGCCGCCGGACCGACGCAGGCCTGCAGCGCACCGAGCAGCATCTCCCGGTGATCGCCGAACTTGTGCAGGGCCCGGTGCGCGAACTCCCACGACCGGGGCGACGGGAAAGCGGTCGGGTTGTGGGCCGGATCGAAATCGAACAGCAGCTCGGGGCGGAAGCGCAGGAAACCGATCAGGCGCTCGTCGATGGCGTGCTGGTAGGCCCATGCGACCCAGTCGTCGAGATTCACTTCCAGCTCGAAATGGGAAAAGCGGTTGGCCAGCGGCGCCGGCATGCTGTAGGTCACGCCGCGGTCGCCCTGGCGGTTGCCGGCGGCGAAAATCGCCCAACCGTCAGGCACCCGGTAGGCGCCGAGCCGCCGGTCCAGAATCAGCTGGTAGGCGGCGGCCGAAACGCTGGGCGGTGCGGAGGTGATTTCGTCCAGGAACAGGATGCCTTCGGCGCCGTGCCGGTCCGCATCGGGAAGCATTGCCGGAACCGCCCATTCCACGTGTTCGCCGACCCGGAACGGGATCCCCCGCAGGTCACTGGGCTCCATCTGTGACAGGCGGATATCGATGACGGGGATGGCATGCTTCTCCCCCACCTGGGCCACGATTTGCGACTTGCCCACGCCGGGGGGGCCCCACAGCATCACCGGCGTGTGATGCCCGCTGCGGGTGCTGAGGAACTCGCGCTCCAGAATGAGGAACAACTGTGCCGGGCGCATACCGCCTCCGTCTATACACTTAGTAAAAATACGGGAAAAAACCCAACTGCTTTAATAGGATATCAAAAAACATCCGCATTAGACGATTCTAATTTGGCGGACCCGCATCCATCCGGGAGTCCGGCGGGGTTCAGAGGCGCAGCGGCGCGAGGTGCCCGGCGCTGCGGAAGCGCCGGTAATCGGCGAGGATCAGTTGGTGGTCGAACACCAGCGAGGGCGGCCGGGCAGGATCGAACACATCGGCGGACTTGGCGTCGTCCCGGGCCCGCGGCACCCCGTGCGCCTCGCCCACGTACACCACGCTGACGGTATGTCCGCGCGGATCCCGCTGCGGCGAGGAATAGACCCCCAACAACACCCTCAGGGTGACATCAAGGCTCGTCTCCTCCCGGGCCTCGCGGATTGCCGCCTGCTCCGCGGTTTCGCCCACGTCCACGAATCCGCCTGGCAGCGCCCAACCGAGGGGCGGGTTGCGCCGCTCGATGAGGACAATGGGCCGCCCGTCACGGTCCGGCAGCTCGATGACGACATCGACGGTCAGCAGCGGCGTCACCGGTCTGCTCATGGCACCTCCCAGTCAACCTAGAACGCGGGCTGCAAACCGCGACGGGAATCAGTCCTGGCTGCGGCGAAAGCGGATAATGTGCCGCCGGTCCCGCTTGCTGGGCCGTCCACGGGTCTGGGGTACGGCCGCCTGGGCCAGCTTGCGCTCTACGGCCAGGCGCTCCCGGGCCGCAATGCTGGCCTCGGTCTCTTCGTACAATTGCTGCGCAACCGGCGCCGGACCGCGGCGCTCCGACAGGTCACGGACGTGAACCACCGATTCCAGCGCACCGCGCCGCACCCGCAGCTCGTCGCCGATGCGCACCGGGCGCGACGGTTTGCAGCGCTGACCGTTGACGTGCACGTGTCCGCCGTTGACCGCCTCTACCGCCAGCGCACGGGTCTTGAAGAACCGCGCGGCCCACAGCCACTTGTCGAGCCGCACCGATTCACCGGCGGTTGTGTCCGAAGCGCCCACCCTGGCCCATCCTAGGCGCCGGCTCCGCGGCGATCGCGAAAGTGCATCGGCTCCCCGTTGCCGGCCGTGGTCTGCACCTCTCCGTCACAGACGGCGCCCTCGGCGATAGAGATACTGGCGCCGCGGACATTGCCGCGAATCCCGGCGCTGGCAGCGAGTTCCAGGCGCTCGCGGGCATGAATCTCCCCTTCGACCTCACCGGCAACGATGACGTTGCGCGCATCGATCCTGCCATGCCAGCTGCCGCCGCGCTCGACCACCACCGTGGCTTCGAGCCGGCAGTCGCCCTCGATGCGGCCGTATACGATACACCCGGCGTCGCCGGACACGGTCCCGGTGAACACGGTTCCCGCCGCCACAATGGTGGCGGACTGGCTGGCGCGGTCGCGCAGGCGGCGTTTGTCGACAGACGAGTTCATCGGTTTGAGTCCCTTGGTTGCACTGGCGCGGGCCGCACCTTCAGGCCTGCTGGCCCTTGAACGCCGGAGGGGGCCAGTCTAACGCATTCGGTGCCCATGGGAAGCACGGCGCCGCACCTTGGCGGCCATATCAGTCGGCCAGAGTCAGGAGCAGCTGATTGAGGCGGTGCACGAACGCGGCCGGGTCTTCCAGCTGCCCGCCTTCGCTCAGCAACGCCTGCTCGAACAACAGGCCGCTCCAATCGCCGAAGCGCTGCTCGTCCTGCACTTCCCCGAGCCGCTTCACCAGCGGGTGCTGCGGGTTGATCTCCAGGGTCGGCTGCGCCGACGGCACGTCATGACCCGCCTGCTTGAGCAGCTTCTGGAAGCTCACCGCCATGTCGTGCTCTTCCACCACCAGGCAGGACGGCGAATCGGTCAGACGGTGGCTGATGCGCACTTCCTTGACCCGTTCGCCAAGGCTGTCTTTCATGCGCCGCAACAGATCCTTGTGCTCGTCCGCGGCCTTCTCGATTTCCTGTTTCTCTTCCTGTCCTTCCAGGTCGCCCAGATCGAGGGCGCCTTTGGCGACATGCTGCAGCTTCTTGCCCTCGAACTCCGCCAGGTGGGAGATCATCCATTCGTCGACGCGCTCCGAGAGCAGCAGCACCTCGATGCCCTTGTTGCGGAAGACCTCCAGATGGGGACTGTGCTTGGCGGCGGTGAAGCTGTCTGCGGTGATGTAGTAGATCTTGTCCTGGCCTTCGGCCATGCGCGAGACATAGTCCTCCAGGGACACGTTCTGCTCGTCACCTTCATTGTGCGTGGAGGCGAAGCGCAGCAGCTTGGCCAGGCGATCGCGGTTGGCAAAGTCCTCGCCCAGGCCCTCTTTCATCACCGGGCCGAACTCCTGCCAGTACGAGCGGTACTGCTCCGGCGCGTCCTTGGCCATGGCCTCGAGCGCGCCCAGGATGCGCTTCACCGAAGCGGCGCGGATGGTGTCGATCATGCGGTTGTGCTGCAGCAGTTCCCGCGACACGTTCAGCGGCAGGTCGTCGGAGTCCACTACCCCGCGGATGAAGCGCAGGTAATTGGGCATCAGCTGGGCGGCATCATCCATGATGAACACCCGGCGCACATAGAGCTTCACCCCGTGGCGCCGCTCCCGGTCCCAGATATCGAACGGCGCCCGCTTGGGAATGTAGAACAGGGTCGTGTACGCCTGGGTGCCCTCCACATGATTGTGGAGATGCAGCAGCGGGTCGTCGAAGTCATGGGCGACGTGTTTGTAGAACTCGGCGTATTCTTCGCCGGTAATCTCGTTCTTCGGTCGGGCCCACAGCGCCGCCGCCTGATTGACCACCTCCTCCTCGTCCTTCTTCTCCTCGTCGGTGGAGGGCATCAGGATCGGCAGGCTGATGTGATCGGAGTAGGTCTTGATGATATGGCGCAGGCGGAATGCATCGAGGAATTCCTCCTCGCCTTCCTTGAGGTGCAGCACCACCTCCGTGCCGCGGGCCTGGCGTTCAACGGTCTCGAGCGTGTAGGCGCCCCCACCGTCCGACTCCCAGCGCACGCCGTGCTCCGGTCCGAGGCCGGCGCGGCGTGTGGTCAGGGTGACGCGGTCGGCGACAATGAAAGACGAATAGAAGCCGACACCGAACTGGCCGATCAGCTTTGCATCTTTGGCCTGGTCCCCGGTGAGGGATTGGAAGAAGTGCTGGGTACCCGACTTGGCTATCGTGCCGATGTTCTCCATCACCTCGGCGCGGTTCATCCCGACGCCGTTGTCGGTGATCGTCACCGTGCGCTGTTCCTTGTCGAAGCTGACGTGAATCGCCAGGTTCGAATCACCTTCGTAAAGACCGTCGTCGGTCAGGGCCTCGAAGCGCAGCTTGTCGCAGGCGTCCGAGGCGTTGGAGATCAGCTCGCGGAGAAAGATCTCCTTGTTCGAATACAGGGAGTGGATCATCAGGTGCAGCAGCTGCTGCACCTCGGTCTGGAAATCCAGCGTTTCCCGGTGGGCTTCAACACTCATGGTTCTCGATTCTCCTTTCGCCGCGGCGGGGCCGTCGGCTCCCGTAGATCGCTTCACCGGCAACGGATGGGGGCACAAACGACGATTTTCAACCCAACCGGCGGCGCCTATTTCTCGGCCGCCCCCTCGTGGGCCAACAGCCAGCGTTTGCGCGCGAGCTCGGGTCCCTCCGTCTGCCCGCCAAAGCCGCCGATGCCGGTACGCGCCACCACCCGATGACAGGGCACCACCACCGGTACGGGATTGGCACGGCAGGCTGCGCCGATCGCCCGCGGTGCGCTGCCGAGTTCCCGCGCCAGATCGCCGTAGGTGCGGGTGCGCCCCGGCGGGATGGCACGCAACGCGCTCCAGACCCGCTGCTGGAACGGGGTTCCCTGCAGATCCAGCGCCAGCCTGAACCGATAGCACGGATCGCGCTCGTAGGCCTGCAGCTGGCGCGCCACTTCCTGAGCGAAATCGTCGGAGGGCGCCAGCAGCGCGGCATCGGCACCCAGAAAATCGATGGCCTGCAGGCGGCCTGCGGCGGTGCATACGCCCAGGCGCCCGTAGGGCGCCGCGATCACCGCCTGATACCGGTGCGCCCCGGGCTTCATTTCACCGCGCCGGCCTCCTTGCCCGATCCGGCGGGCTCCGTCCCGGCCGGGTGCAGCCACAGCTGCTGCAGTTTGCTGTTGAGCACCGCCCGTCGGCTGGGGTCCTTGGTCGCCTTCAGCAGCTGCAGGTAGATGGTACGGGCATCGTGGTACAACCCGGCCTTGGTCAACGCCTCGGCCGCCTGGTAGCGGGCGGTCTGCCCCCAGGGATCCATGGCTTTCGGGTCCACCAGACCCGCCGAGCGCAGGTAAAGACGCGCTGCTTGCTCATAGTTGCCCAGGGCTTTGTAGGAATCGGCGGTCCAGTACAGGACTTCGCGGTGCAGCTGGGGCTTGTGCCCCTTCAGCGGCAGACTGCGAAACAGCGCAATGGCGTCCTTGTTGCGACCCACGCTTTGCAGGTCAAACAACACCTGCATCAGGCGGTCGATCTGCTTGCGCGGCATCTTGCGATTGCGCTCCAGCAACTGCTTCAGGGCCTGGACGCCGGCATCGTAGTTGCCGCCCATAATCAGGATGCGCGCCCGGCGCATGTGCCAGAACAGTCTGTCGGCCCCTTTCGGCGGCGTGTCGAGATCGCCCATCAGGCGTGCGGCCAGTTTGATATCGGCATGGGCCAGAGCGTCATCCACCAATTTGCGGCGCACTGCGGTCGGCAGCTGGCTGGCCCGTCCGTAGGGATTGGAATGCAGATACAAAGCATGCAGCAAGGCGATGCCACCCTTGCCATCGGCGATCGCGCCGGCGAACTGTTCGTGGCCCAGCTGGCGACCGCCCGGGCTGGCGCCTTTTACCGCCAGTACCGCGAACAACGCCCGTGCGCCCACCGGGTCCTTCTTCCTGCGTTTTGTGGCCGCGTCGTACCAGTCCTCGTCGCGGCCGATCAGCAACTGCATCCGGTTGCCCAACGCTTCGCCGTACTTGAGGTAGGCCTGCCACAACTGATCCCCGGTAACCGCAAACAGATGGTCGCCGCCAGCGCCCGCCGGCACGGCTTCCAGGGCGTGGGACAGCGCCTCGATATCGGCTTCCGGATCTCCGGCCCGGCGCGCCGCCTCGGCGGCCACCACCCACATGCGATAGGCGTCCAAAGCGCTGATGCGTTTGCCGCGGGCGCCGCGCGCCGACCAGCGATGAACCATGCGCGGTGAATCCGCGCCGCTGCGCAGCCGCGCGAGATAGTAAAGAGCACGCGCCTCGGGGTCCTTGTCGCCCTTGAGCAGGCGCCAGGCCTCGCCCGGGCGCCCGCCGCGCAGCAGCACCCGCGCCTGCAACCGGCGCCAGGCGGCGTCGCCGGCACCGTAATCCTGCTGATACCGCAGCATGGCGGTCCGCGCATCCTCGACATCGCCCCCGTCCAGATAGGCGCGGATCACCAGGCGGCGCCAGCGCGCCAGGACATCGGACGACACGTTGCGGCCGTACTCCCAGATCAGCTGGCGCAGCGGACTCAAGGCGGCCTGCCCCCGGCCCTGGGCGATGTAGGCCGAGGCCAGCTGTTCACGAGCCCATTGGATGAAATCGTCGTTCAGCCCGCCCGGCAACGCGGACAGGCGCGCGACGATCGCCGCCCAGTCGCGGCTGTCGCGGTAAAGGGCGATGCGCCGGCGCTCCCAGCGCATCCAGCCGGGCGCATCGGTCCCGGGATCGGGCTGCTCGCGGTCCATGAAATGCAGCGCCAGACGCGGCGCGCCCTCCTGAGCCAGCGCCACGACCCGCGCCAGTTCGTCGGCCGCGGCCGGATGCTGCGGCATCGCCAGCGCCACGCACGCGGCCCAAAGGCAGATCCGCAGGCGCGCGCGCCGTTTCACGGTGTGAGGTGCAGTCATGGACTTCGGCCAAAAAAATGCGGGTGTTCCGCGACGGAACACCCGCATTGTAGGATCAAGCACGACCGGCGAACAGAGCCGGGGCCCACGTTCAGTTGCTGCGCGTGAGCTTTTCCTTGATGCGCGCGGCACGGCCCTGCAGCTCCCTTAGATAATAGAGCTTGGCGCGGCGCACGTCGCCGCGGCGCTTGACGACGATCGACTCCACCGCCGGACTGTAGGTCTGGAACACGCGTTCCACACCTTCGCCGTGGGAAATCTTGCGTACCGTGAACGCGGAATTGAGGCCGCGGTTGCGCTTGGCGATGACCACGCCCTCGAAGGCCTGCAGCCGTTCGCGGCTGCCTTCGACCACCTTCACGTTGACGACCACGGTGTCGCCGGCTCCGAAATCCGGAACCTCGCGGTTCATCTGCTCCTTCTCGAGCTCTTCGATAATGTTGCTCATGACCAACCCCTTGATACTTGATTCAATCCCGTTCGCCGGTGTCTCGCTCGGCGATGAACTCGCGTAACAACCGCTCCTGCTCTTCGGTCAAGCGCAGCCCCTGCAACAGCTCCGGCCGTCTCAACAATGTCCGCCCCAGGGCCTGCTTGTGCCGCCACCGGGCGATGGCCTCGTGGTCACCGCTGAGCAGCACTCCGGGCACGCGGCGGCCTTCGAACACCTCCGGCCGCGTGTAATGCGGATAGTCCAGCAGCCCGTCCATGAACGAATCCTGCTGGGCCGAATCCTCGTCGCCCAACGCCCCCGGCAGCTGCCGGGTCACCGCGTCGACGATCACCAATGCCGCCAGCTCGCCGCCGCTCAACACGTAGTCGCCGATCGACCATTCCTGGTCGACCTCGGCCTGAACCAGCCGTTCGTCGACCCCTTCGTAGCGGCCGGCGACCAGAATCAGCCCCGGCAAACCCGCCAGGTACTGCACCCCCTGCTGGTCCAGCCGGCGCCCCTGGGGGCTGAGGTAGATCACCGGCGTGCCGGGTCGCGCCCGACAGCGCGCCGCGGCAATGGCGTCGCGCGCCGGCTGCACCTTCATTACCATGCCCGGACCGCCGCCGTAGGGCCGGTCATCGACCGTGCGGTGGCGGTCATGGGCGAAGTCCCGGGGATTCCAGGCCTGGACCTGGATCACCCCGCTGTCCCGGGCCCGGCCGACGACACCGAAACCCGCCAGCGTCTCCACCATTTCCGGAAACAACGTAACGACGTCGATTCTCATGCTGCCGATCCGCCGCCCGTCCACGGCACCGCGTTCAGAAATCCGGATCCCAGTCCACCTGAATCAGGCCCTGTTCCAGATCCACGTCCTTGACGACGTCGCCCCGCAGGTAGGGGATCAACCGTTCCCGCTCCCCGCGCACCACCAGCACGTCGTTGGCGCCCGTTTCCAGCAGATGGTCCACCGTTCCCAGGTCGGCGCCGCCGGTGGTCACCACCCGCAGGCCCTCCAGGTCGGACCAGTAGTACTCATCCGGCTTCAGCGCCGCCAGCTGGTCACGGCGCACGGCAATCTCGGCCCCCACCAGCGCGCTGGCGGCATCGCGATCGTCAACGCCTTCGAGCCGGGCAATCACGCCCTTGCCGTGACGCTGCCCTTCGGCGACTTCCATGGCCTGCCATTGGTCCGCAGCCCGCACGTACCAGGGCCGGTACTGCAAAATGTTCTCTCTCGGGTCGGTGCTCGAGAACACCTTCACCCAACCCCGCACGCCGAACAGGCCGGAAATCCGGCCCATGGTGATCAGCTTGCCCGGCTGCTGCGCCATAAGACTCGCGCCGTCGCCCGTTGGAAGCCTGCCCGCGCGGGGCGCCCGAGCACGCCGGCCCTGCGGCTACTGCTTGATCAGCTTGGCAACGCGCTCCGACGGCTTGGCACCCTGCGACAGCCAGTACTGGATCCGCTCGGCGTTGAAGCTGAGCTTTTCGGCCGCGCCGCTCGCCACCGGGTTGAAGAAGCCCAGGCGTTCGATATAGCGGCCGTCGCGGCGATTGCGGCTGTCAGTCACGACGATGTGATAAAAGGGGCGGCGCTTGGCGCCACCACGGGCCAGACGAATGGTTACCATTACCTTGCTATCCTCTGAGATTCAGTCTCGTCCACCGCTGCGCCCGCTGCCTGCGCAGGGCGTACGGTAAACGCGCAATTTTACGCGAAACCGAGGAAAAGTGAAGCGCTTAGACGAACAATTCGGCCGATCCCGGGAGACGTGCGGGGACCGTCAAGAACCGCCGCCGCGACCGGCCCGCCTGGCGGCATACGTATGTAAGCAGTTGTTCCGATGCGAAAATCACACCGGGCCCGGGCTTCAAAACGGCGGCATACCGGGCGGCATACGGCCTTTCATCATCCGCATCATCTTGCCCATGCCGCCCTTGGACATCTTCTTCATCATTTTTTGCATCTGGGCGAACTGTTTCAACAGCCGGTTGACGTCCTGCACCTGGGTGCCCGAGCCGGCGGCGATACGCCGCTTGCGCGAGCCCTTGATGATGTCGGGGAACCGCCGCTCCTTGGGGGTCATGGAGTTGATGATCGCCACCAGCCGGCTGATGTCCTTGTCGTTGACCTGCTGCTTCACCCCCTGCGGCAAGCCGGCCACGCCCGGGAGCTTGTCCAGCAGGCCGCTGAGACCGCCCATGGCGGTCATCTGCTGCAACTGATCCCGAAAATCGGCCAGGTCGAAGCCCTTGCCCTTCTTGAGCTTGTTGGCCAGTTCCAGGGCCTTGTCCTTGTCGACCTTGCGCTCGGCTTCCTCCACCAGGCTGAGCACGTCGCCCATGCCGAGAATCCGCGACGCCACCCGGTCCGGGTGAAACGGCTCCAGCGCCGTAGGCTTCTCGCCGGAACCGAGGAACTTGATCGGCTTGCCGGTGATGTGACGGATCGACAGGGCGGCACCGCCACGGGCGTCACCGTCGGTCTTGGTGAGAATGACGCCGGTCAGCGGCAGCGCCTCGCTGAAGGCGCGGGCCGCGTTGGCCGCGTCCTGCCCAGTCATGCTGTCGACGACGAACAGCGTCTCCACCGGATCGACGGCCGCGTGCAGGCGCTGGATTTCGTCCATCATCTGCTGGTCGACGTGCAGTCGCCCGGCAGTGTCGACGATCACCACATCCTTGAACTGGCGCCGGCCGTGTTCAATGGCACCCTTGGCGATGTCGACCGGATCGTCGGACGGCTTGCTGGGATGGAAATCGGCGTCCACCTGACCCGCCAGGGTTTCGAGCTGCGCGATTGCCGCGGGGCGGTACACGTCGCAGCTGACCACCAGCACGGATTTCTTCTGCTCCCGCAGCCACCGCGCCAGTTTCGCCACAGTGGTGGTCTTGCCCGCGCCCTGCAGCCCGGCCATGAGAATCACCGCCGGCGGCTGCACGTTGAGGTTGAGTTCGTCGCAGGCTTCGCCCATGACGCTCACCAGTTCGTCGCGCACGACTTTTACCAGCGCCTGTCCGGGGGTGAGGCTGTTGACGACCTCGCGGCCGACGGCACGGCTGCGCACGCGCTCGATGAACTCGCGCACCACGGGCAGCGCCACATCGGCCTCGAGCAGCGCCATGCGCACCTCGCGCAGGGTGTCCTTGATGTTGTCCTCGGTGAGGCGGCCTTGGCCGCGCAGCTTCTTGATGGTGCGCGTCAGGCGCTCCGACAGGCTGTCAAACATGGCTTCTCTGCAGCGTTGGGAATTGAGCGATCCGGCTATTGTACCGGATCCGGATGGCCGGGGGTGAACCGGAACGCGCTCAGAGGGCGAAGATCTCGCCGCCGGTGAGTTGAACCAACTCCAGACCGGTGATGGCCGCCCGGCACTCGTCCATGATCTCCTGCTCGGCCCCCGGCTTGAGATGGGTGATATACACCCGCGGACGGTGTTTGAGCTTCACCAGATCGGCGCTCAGCAGGCTGGGGCAGTAATGCTGGGCCAGGCGCGACAATTCCAGGTCACGGTTGGGAAAGGCCGCCTCCACGATCAACGCGTCCAGACTGGCGTGGCGGTTGAGCGCGCCCCAGAATTCATCGTTGGTGGTAGTGTCCCCACTGAAGGCAAGGGCGCGTTCGCCGCAGGTCAGCCGGTACCCGGCGGCCGGCACTGCGTGGTTGACCGGAATCATTTCCAGCGTGCATTCCCCAATGGTTCGCTGTTCGCCGGGCACCATTTCCTGGTAGCGCAGCACCGGCGCACTGTGGTTGGGAATGCGGTTGAAGTCCGGCCAGATCACGTTGTTGAATATATGCTCGCGCAACGCGCGCAGCGTTTCCCGGCGCCCGTGCACGGTCAGCGGCGTTTCCAGGGTGTCGAAAATCGTGTCCACCAGCAACGGTATGCCGGTGATGTGGTCCAGGTGGGAGTGGGTGACGAAGATGTGGCGAATACGGCGCAGCTGTTCCAGGGACAGCTCGCATATGCCCGTCCCTGCGTCAACGAGGATTTGTTCGCCCAGCAGCAGAGAGGTGGTGCGCAACTCCGCACCGATGCCCCCGCTGCAGCCCAATACCCGTATGTCCATCCCGCGCGTGACCCATATTCTCCCGGTGAGACGATGGTATTATGCCATAAGCGATTGATCCAAAAACGAAGCTCCGGTCACAAATCGTTCACCTTGACGCTTGCCGGCCGCGCCCTGCGGACAACGGGCAGCGGTTGCGCGTTTCGAAGCGGACACACCCTTCAATGTCGGCGACAGTTATGCCATCATGCCCTAATCGTTTGATCCGACAGGCCGTATGAACCATCTTATTCTGATCACACTGAGCGTCGCGCTGTATATCGGCTGCGGTGCCCTTTTGGCCGTGCGTCTGGGCCGCGGCGACACCAGCCGAACCACCCGCAACGCGACCCTGACTCTGGGCGCCGGCGCCGTGGTCCTGCACGGCGGCCTGCTCTACCAGACCCTCGTCAGCGCGCACGGCATCAACCTGGGATTTTTCAACGCCGGGTCGTTGGTGAGCTGGCTGATCGCGTTGATCCTGCTGCTCACCGCCATCCGCAAGCCGGTGGAAAACCTCGGCATCGTGCTGTTTCCGGTAGCCGCCATCGCGATCGTGGTCGACGGCAGCTTCACCTCCAGACATATCATTCATGCCACCGGCCACTGGCAACTGGACGCCCACATCCTGATTTCTTTCATTGCCTACAGCCTGCTCACCATCGCCATGGTGCAGGCGGTGCTGCTGGCGATCCAGGAACATCACTTGCGCAACCGCCAACCCGGCGGCTTCATCCGCGCGCTGCCGCCCCTGCAGACCATGGAGTCGCTGCTGTTCCAGATGATCGCCATCGGCTTTTCGTTGCTCACCGTCGGGCTGCTCATCGGCCTGCTGTTTCTCCATAATATTTTCGCGCAACACCTGGTGCACAAAACCGTCTTGTCACTGATCGGCTGGTTCGTGTTCGCCATCCTGCTGTGGGGACGCTGGCGCTACGGGTGGCGGGGGCGGATTGCTATCCGCTGGACGTTGGGCGGATTCATCACGCTGATGCTGGCCTACTTCGGCAGCAAGATGGTGCTGGAGCTGATTCTCCACCGGTAACGGGCCGGCCCTTGACACCGCAATCGGCAAGCCGGTGAAATGACTTCCTACACCGCAACCAGAGGCTGGCCCCTAATTGGACGATATCCCCCTTAGTGTGCTGTTCGGCGCACTGGTGTGCCTGATCGTATTGTCCGCGTTCTTCTCCGGTTCCGAGACGGGGTTGATGACCCTGAATCGCTACCGTCTGCGGCACCTCGCCAAGGCCAAGCACCCCGGGGCGGTGCGTGCCGCCCGCCTCCTGGAAAATCCGGACCGGCTGATCGGCCTGATCCTGCTCGGCAACAATTTCGTCAACATTCTGGCGTCGTCATTGGCCACCATCATCGCGTTGCGCCTTGGCAACGAGGGCGCCATCGCCATCGCCGCGGGCTTGCTGACGCTGGTGGTATTGATTTTCGCCGAAGTGGCGCCGAAGACTTACGCCGCACTGCACCCGGAACGGATCGCCTTCCCCGCGGCCTTCATCTACAAACCACTGCTGCGCATTCTCTATCCGCTGGTGTGGACGGTGAACCTGGTGGTCGGCGGCTTGCTGCGGCTGTTCCGCGTCCGTCCCGCCGACGCCACCACGCTCAGCCTCAGCACCGAGGAACTGCGCACGGTCGTCAACGAAGCCGGCGCCATAATCCCCCAGCGCCACCAGCGGATGCTGCTCAGCATACTGGATTTGGAGAAGGTCACCGTCGAGGACATCATGGTGCCGAGAAATGAAATCATCGGCATCGACATCGAGGATTCCTGGGACGACATCGAGCAACAGTTGATCAACAGCCAGTACACCAAGTTGCCGGTATACCGCGACAGTATCGACAACGTTATCGGCTTCCTCTACTTGCGCAATTTCGTCCATTTGCTGCGCCAGCACGCATTCGCCCACCAGGAGCTGCTGAATATCGTCCGCGAACCGTACTTCATACCCGAAGGCACGCCACTGAATAAGCAGTTGCTGAATTTCCAGCGCATGAAACGCCGCATCGGCCTGGTCGTGGACGAATACGGCGACATCATGGGACTGGCGACGCTGGAAGATATTCTCGAGGAGATCGTCGGGGAGTTCACCACCGACCCGTCCACCGCCGGCAAGGACATCCATCCACAGGAGGACGGCAGTTACATGATCGACGGAAGCGTGCACGTTCGGGAACTCAACCGCGCCCTGCACTGGGAACTGCCGACCAGCGGCCCGAAGACGCTCAACGGCCTGATCCTGGAATATATGGAAACGATTCCCGAACCGGGCACCAGCCTGCTGTTGGCCGGCTACCCGGTCGAGATCGTCCAGATCAAAGACAATGTGGTCAAGACCGTGCGGATCCAGCCGCGTCTGCCGGGCCGCGCCGAAGGCGGCGCCCCCGGGAAGTCCGCGGACTGAAACGGTCTGCCGGTCTTTCCGCCCACCCTTGTGCGCCGCTCGCCCGGCAAGATGTGAACCCGGTCAAAAAATGCACCTCCCGAGGTCTCATCAACCCCGCCCCACGCCCACGGATACGCGTCTAAAGTTAAAATAAAACAGGCCGATAGGTGTTTGGTGGAGAACGTTGCGGCATGTGCCCGCCACACTTTGACAATGGACTCGTCCGCGCCGCTTCAACACGCAAGAGCCGGGCGGATCGGACCGGAGATGGTTCCCAGGTGCTGAAGCTCACCCTAGCCTTCAAAGACAGAATGCTCAAAGTGCACCCGCTGACCGAAGGCGAAACACTGGTCGGGCGCGGCGCCGAGTGCGGCATCCAGATCGACAATCTGGGTGTCAGCCCGGTGCACGCCAGGATTCGCTGTCACCAAGGGCACGCCGTGCTGACGGACACCAGCGGCGGGAGCGGCCTGCTCGTCAACAACAAGCCGGCGACGGAACACGAACTCCGACACGGTGACGTGGTCCGCATTGGCAAGTACGCGCTGCGCTGCACGGAAGACGCCCACACCTCCGTCGAGGACTCGGCGCCGCCGGAGCCGCTGCTCCCCGTGCGCAACGGCTGGCTGCAGTTTCTCAACGGCCCGAAGTTCGGGCGTACCCTGCACCTGGACCGGAACCTGATCCGCTTGGGCAAGAGCGGCAAAAGCAGCGCCATGGTCGCCAGCCGCCACGACGGCTATTACCTGTCTCACCTGGAAGGCGATCCGCCGACGCGCGTCGGCGACACACCGGTCGGACATGAGAGCGTCAAGCTCGAAAATGGCGACACGATACAGATCGGCGAAATCCGTATGCTATTCTTCATCGATGAAACCTAGCCGGGATTGTTTCCATGAGCCCTGAGAACCCGCCGCAGAAAAATCACCGGATGTTTCAGCGCGTGTCGTTTGACGCCCGGGCGTACCTGATCTGCGCCGGGGTCAAAACGGGGACTGAGGTGATCGACCTTTCGCTCAAGGGCGCCTTGGTGGTCCGGCCGCCGGAGTGGCAGGGTGCGGTCGGCGACAACTGCCGGCTCGAAATCCAGCTTTCACACGATGCTGCGATCGAAATGGACATGGTCGTGGCTCACCAGGAAACGGACTGCATCGGCTTTCGCTGCACCCATATCGACATGGAAAGCGCCGGTCACCTGCGACGTTTGATTGAGCTCAACCTCGGATCACCGGAGTTGCTCGAACGGGAATTGGCCGCCTTGGGTGCGCCCCTGGCGAACCCGTGACCCGTGACCCGTGGCCGGCTTCAGCGGCTGAGTCAGGAACCGGTTGCGGCGGCCTGAAACACTGGAAGGTACTGGGCCACCTGTTCCGCGGTAAGAAGAAACACGCCTTCCCCGCCGCGTTCGAAATCGAGCCACAGAAACGGCACTTCCGGGAAGCGTTCCAACAGCGCCTGCTCACTGGCGCCGACCTCCACCACCAGTATGCCTTCGGGGTTAAGGCGCTCCGGCGCGCCGCAGAGAATACGGGTGACCACGTCCAGGCCGTGCTTTCCTGCCGCCAAGCCGATTCTCGGCTCGTGACGGAACTCTTCGGGCAGCTGCTGCATGTCGGAAGCCGACACATAGGGTGGATTGCTGACGATCAGGTCGTATCGGCGCCCGGAAAGCCGGTCGAACAGATCCGACTGAATCAGCTCCACGCGCTGCTGCAGATGGTGGCGTTGCACATTGATCGCCGCCACCTCCAGTGCCTCCGGCGACACATCCGCTGCATCCACCCGCGCATCGGCAAACGCATAGGCGCAGGCGATGGCGATACAACCGCTGCCGGTGCACAAATCCAGGACAGAGGTCACGGCTTGCGGATCCACCCACGGATCAAAACCGACCTCGATGAGTTCGGCAATCGGCGAGCGCGGCACCAGGACACGTTCGTCAACGTAGAACGACAACCCGGCGAACCAGGCCTCGCGGGTCAGATAGGCGGCCGGGATCCGTTCGTCCAGCCGGCGCTGCAGCAGCTGCGCGACGGCGCGGCGCTCGCCGGCCGTCAGCACCGAGTCGAGATACACCGGCGGTAGATCATGCCGTAGATGCACCGCGTGGAGCACCAGCGCCAACGCCTCATCCAGCGCATTGTCCGTCCCGTGACCGAAGACAAGTCCGGCCTGGTTGAACCGGCTGGCGCCCCAGCGCACGAAATCGCGCAGGGTCTGCAACTGGTCGACGGCTTCGGCAATATCGGGCATGACTCACGGCGCTCGCGGACTTTATCTGCTAACGTGCATGATATACGATCTGGCCGGTCGAGAAACCAACCTCGTGCAGTCCGAAAAATCTATGAACAATCCTCAGCCCGAAGCGCAGCGCCGCTTCCCCGCGTTACTGTTCATCCTGGCGGTCGCGGCGCTGGCTGCCGGCATCTGGCTTGGCCAATGGGCGGCCCGGAAAAACGCACCGCCGGTGTTGGTAGGCGCCACGCTGTTGCCGCAACCGAAGGCGCTGGCGCCCTACCGCCTGGTGGATTTCCACGGGGCGCCGTTCGGGCCGCAACAAATGCGGGGCAAGTGGACCTTCCTGTTCTTCGGCTACACCCATTGCCCCGACGTCTGCCCCAGCGCCCTGGCACTGCTCAACCGCGTCACCCAACGACTGCGGCAACCGGCCGGTGTCGCCGAGGAAACCCAGGTGGTGTTTATCTCCGTCGACCCCCAGCGCGACAAACCGGCGGTGCTGGCCCGGTTCGTGCCCTATTTCAACAAGGACTTCATCGGCGCCACAGGCAGTCCTGATGAAATAGCCAAACTGACCCGGCAGGTGGGCGTAGTTTATGCGCGCAGCGGCGAGTCCGGCGACGATTACGTTGTCGACCACAGCGCCAGTATCCTGTTGCTGGACCCGCAAGGGCGGTACACGGCATTGTTCTCCGCGCCGCAGGATCCCGACACCATGGTCAGCGACTTTCTGAAGATACGCGGTTATTACGAGGACCTGTGACCATGTGTTTCTTTGCCCGCGCTCCCTGGGCTGGCGCGCCCGTCAACCCCCCGCACGCAAGGCCAAAACGCCGCCCGCGAACGCCGCGGAACCGGGACGCGGGCCCGCCGGCGCCGATCCGGGTCGTGCCATGAGCCAATCGCCACGTACGCTGTTGCAGTACCTGCTGCCACAGCACGGCATCTCGCGACTGGTCCACCGCCTCATGCGCTCGCAGCGCATGCCGGCGCACAAGGCCTTCGCGCGCTGGTTCGTGCGGCGCTACGGCGTGGATATGAGCGAAGCGCTGGAACCGCGGATCGAGGCATACCCGGATTTCAACAGCCTGTTCACGCGCGCCCTGCGCCCGGGAACGCGACCGACGTGCGAGGAACCCGGCGGCATTTGCTGCCCGGTGGACGGCTACCTCAGCCAGGCGGGCGCCATACTGGATACGGAAATCTTCCAGGCCAAGGGACGGCGCTACTCTCTGGTGCAACTGCTGGGCGGCAGCGCCGAGCGCGCGGCGCCCTTCGTCGACGGGAATTTCGCCACCCTTTACTTGTCACCGGGCGACTACCACCGGGTCCACATGCCCATGGCCGGACGGCTCACGGAAATGGTACACGTCCCGGGGAAGTTGTTCAGCGTTTCACCGGCCTGTGTGCGCGCCATCCCGGGCCTTTTTGCCCGCAACGAGCGCGTGGTGAGCATCTTCGAGACCGGGGAGGCCGGCCCGATGGCCATGGTATTGGTCGGCGCGATCAACGTCGGCTCCATCGAAACCGTCTGGGCCGGCGAGGTCACGCCGCCAAGGGGCCGCCGGATCGCCAGTCACCGCTACCCGGCGCAAGGGGATCAGTCCGTCCACCTGGGCCGCGGCGAGGAGATGGGACGGTTCAACCTCGGATCCACTGTAATCCTCCTGTTCGGGCCCAACCGCGTGCGATGGGAACCGGGCCTCGAGCCTGAGCGGCCCCTGCGCCTGGGCCAGTGCCTGGGTCGACTGCGCGGCTGAGGAGCCGCGCCCGGATCAGGCACGATCGATCGGAAAGGCGATCACCTGTTCGATGGACCCGGCACCGGCCAACACCATCAGCAGGCGGTCGAGCCCCAGCGCCACGCCAGCGACCGGCGGCAGGCCCTTGGCCAACGCCGTCAGCAGATGCTGATCCGGGGCCACGTCGTCCCGGCCGCGGTCCCGGCGACGCTGGCGTTCGCGCGCGAAGCGCTCACCCTGCTCCCCGGCGTCGATGAGTTCGTGGAACCCGTTCGCGAGTTCCATTCCGTGCAGATAGACCTCGAAGCGCTCGGCTACCGGCGGTGTCCCCCGGCGGATGCGGGCCAGCGCCGCCTGGCTGGCGGGATAGTCATACAGGAAACACAAGCCGTAAGCCGCCAGCGCGGGTTCGACCCGCTGGGTCAGTAGCAGATCCAGCCACGGATCACGGTCGTTCGCGGGCATGCCGTCGGGAACCGCGATCCTACGGTCGGCAGCCGCGCGCGCCAACTCCGCGACCGTGGCTTGATGGGGATCGACGCCGGCATGGGTGAGAAATGCCTCTGCATAGGAGAGGCGCCGGGCGGCGCCCGGCGCGACCCGCTCCCGAAGCAAGGTCCGCAGCAGGGTTTCCACCTCGTCCATGAGCTGGTGATGATCAAGGCCGGGCCGGTACCACTCCAACAGCGTGAATTCGGGATTGTGCCGCCGCCCCGCCTCGCCGTTGCGAAACACCCGGCAAACCTGATAAATGGGGCCGCTTCCCGCCGCCAGGAGGCGCTTCATGGGAAATTCCGGCGAAGTGTGCAGGTACAGCGTAGCGCCGTCCGCGGCACCCGGCCCGCGATAGCGGGTGATGAAACTGTCCAGGTTGGGGTCGGTGGCGCCGGCGTGGGACAATACCGGCGTTTCCACCTCGAGTACGCCACGCTCGGCAAAAAAGGCGCGAATCTCGGCCAGCAGCGCCGCGCGCATGCGTAGCGCTTCGAGGGATGCGCTGGGACTCCAACCCTTATCCGGGTTCATGACCATGCTGCTGCTGGAGGTCACCGCCACCCGCCGCCAGATGCCTGTTCGGCGGCCGCCATGACGCCAGCCGCACTACTCCTTGGCGCGGGAAACGTATTCGCCGGTGCGGGTGTCGACCTTGATCAGTTCGCCGACGTCGATGAACAGCGGCACGCGCACCACGGCGCCGGTCTCCAGGGTCGCCGGTTTGCCGCCCCCACCCGAGGTATCGCCGCGCACACCGGGATCGGTCTCGGTGACCGCCAGCACCACGAAATTGGGCGGGGTGACGCTGATGGGCTCACCGTTCCACAGGGTGACCTGGCAAATATCCTGTTCCTTCAGCCACTTGTCTGCATCGCCAACCGCATTGGCGTCAGCGCCGAGTTGCTCATAGGAGTTGGGATCCATGAAATGCCAGAACTCGCCGTCGTTGTAAAGATATTGCATCTCGGTCTCGTGGACATCGGCCGCCTCCACCGACTCACCCGACTTGTAGGTGCGGTCGATGACGCGCCCGTTTTTCAGGTTGCGGATCTTGACCCGGTTGAACGCCTGGCCTTTGCCGGGTTTGACGAACTCGTTTTCGACGATGGTGTAGGGATCACCGTCCACCATGATTTTGAGACCGCTCTTGAATTCGTTAGTACTATATGTAGCCATGTAACCTTACCATTCGACGTCGTTCGGTTTTCCGACAACCTGACAATTCAACACGAGCCGCTATGATACCCCGAATCACCGCCACGCGGCAGGTCCCGGCCTGGCAAGTGGAACTTTCCCGTGCGATTTCCGATCCGGCCGCATTGCTGCAACAGCTCGACCTCGGCCCCGAGTGGCTGCCCGGTGCACGGGCGGCGGCGGCGCTGTTTCCCCTGCGGGTACCGCGCGGTTTCGTCGGCCGCATGCGCCGGGGAGACCCCCACGACCCATTGCTGGCCCAGGTCCTGCCGCTGCACCGGGAACTTGCCGCAACGCCCGGCTTCGGATCCGACCCGGTCGGTGACCTGCACGCCATGAAAGTCCCCGGCGTGCTGCACAAATACCACGGGCGGGTGCTGCTGGTAACCACCGGCGCCTGCGCCGTGCACTGCCGCTACTGCTTCCGGCGCCACTTTCCCTATGGCGAGGCGAACCCAGCCGGCGGTCACTGGTCCCGGGCGCTGGAGCATATCGCGGCCGACGCCAGCATCGAGGAAGTCATCCTCAGCGGCGGCGACCCGCTGCTGCTCAGCGACGGCAAGCTGGCGGCACTGGCCTCCGCGCTGGAGGCGATCCCGCATGTACGGCGGCTGCGCGTTCACTCGCGCCTGCCTGTAGTCCTGCCCGAACGGGTAGATGAATCCCTGCTGGGCTGGCTCGCCGACCGCCGGCTGCGCACCGTGGTCGTCATCCACGCCAACCACCCCCAGGAAATCGACGCCAGCGTCGCGGCGGTGTGCCGTCGCATGGCCGCAGCAGGCATCGACCTGCTCAACCAGAGCGTACTGCTGAAGGACGTAAATGACAGCCCGGAGACCCTGATCGCATTGTCCGAGCGGCTGTTCGAGGCGCGCGTGCTGCCCTACTACCTGCACCTGCTGGATCGCGTAGCGGGCGCCGCCCACTTCAGCGTCGACGCGGACCGGGCACAGGAGTTGGCCGGCCGGCTCCAGGCGCGGCTGCCGGGCTACCTGGTGCCCAGACTGGTGCGGGAGTTGCCGGGCGCGCCGGCAAAGACAGCCGTTGCCGCGGTCTTTTCCCCATTCTGAAGGGGGCATTCCCGGCACCCGACGGCAGCCGCCGGACCCGCCGTCGTTATGGCCTAAGTCATATTGCCCCCGGCTCGCGGAGCGAGCACCATATAATCAGCTGCTCGCCTGAGGATGAGAAGAGCGGCGGTTCTCATTGGGAAAGAGGTAAGTCCGTGGCCGGCCACGACGACAACTATGGGCTGACGATCCCGCCGCAGCGCCCGTGCAACGGCGACGGCCCGGAACTGCGCCCGCGCAAACTGGCGGAATGGCTCGCCGACCTCCCCTTGGCCAACGTTTCGGATTCGGCGCGCCGCGTTCAGGACTATCTGGATCGGGTCAATGGCTGCCAGGTGCCGGCGGGAACGCGCGTCAAGCTGTTGGAGGCGATCGCTGAACCGGGGCGGTTCCTGGCGGCGGCGCTCAATAAGACCCTGGCCGCCAGGGGACTACCGTTGACCGAGCGCAGCCTCGCCGCGGCCGATCAGTTGACGGGCCTGCTCACGGCCCAGGCCTGCGGCTACAAGATTGTCACGGCGGAAATACTCAGCGGACGTGCGCGCTACGACAGGAAACTGCTGTCGCAGGCGATCCACGGGGCCATGGACCGGCTCAGCCGTATTCTCCTGGTCTGCTACCGGCTCTATACCCCCCCACCGCGCACGCTGTGGCTGGAACTGAACCTGCTGTATTACTTCGCCACGGTGCATGACGCCGCCGGCGCGATTGCCCGTGGCCATGACATGACCACAGCGTGCATGTACAAGGCCACGGTCCTTCTGACCATGGCCGATCCCTACCGTCTGCGTCAGGGCGAAGCCGACCTGCTGTGGAACCGGCTCGCACGCTGGTCGGAGGCTGTCACGCTTAGGCCGGCAGAAACGGCCGTGGGGCTGGATTCCTCCTCCGTCTTCTGCCATCTGAATCTCGACGTCCCGCCCGGCGCCACAGTGGCCAACGGTGCCCGGGATCTACGCTATTGCCGCTATGTGGACCTGGAGCGGCTCAATCCGCGCCTGCAACAGCTGATCGCCGGCTCCGAGGCAGCGCAAACCGGCGAGATCTCCCACGACCTCCTGCAGCGGGTGTTGTCGGCGTGGGAACGACGCGCCCAACGTGCGTACTCGCGTCTGCCGCAAGCCACTCCGATTGACTTGGCGATTGGTCTGGAGACCGCCTACCACGTGATGCACGGGACCGACGCCGGGGCCGCTGCCGGCGATGCCAATGGCGCCGATCATCTTCCAGACCCTCCGGCGCTGGATCCGCTGATCGACACCCACACCGAGTTCAGCATCGCGCCGCTGCCCAGCCAGCTGGCGCACTATCAGAAGACCTGGAAAGGCACCGTCCCGTCCACCATCCGCACGGTCGGCGAGCACGGCCGCGACGACGAACCGGTTGAACTGCTGCGCAACCAGCGCCACATCCAGGCCTGGGAAACGGTCAATGTCTCCGCCGAAGGCTACTGCCTCACCCAACACGAGCCGCTTGCCTCAACCGCACAGGTCGGCGAATTGGTCGGATTGCGTGAAACCGACCGCGAGGCGGGAGACTGGTGTCTCGGAGTGGTACGTTGGCTCCAGTGCGATCGCGCCCTGGGCGTCAAGGCGGGGGTCCAGATTCTGGCGCCAGTGGCCGAAGCCGTGACCGCGCGTGCCACCCGGGGCCGGCCCGACCAGCGGCGCCCCTTCAAGTGCCTCAAACTGAGGCCGATCGCGGCTCTCAGCCAGCCGCCGACGCTGCTGATCCCGGCCACGCGCCATCGGGCCGGCGACACACTCATCGTTGGAGACGAGGAAAATCCCGGCCGGGTGCGGTTGACGAGGCTGGTCGAGGGAACCGGAAATTTCGCCCGCTACCAATACGAGCCGGTGGGCGACGACGTCACGCCGGCATCACTGCGCGAAAGCGGGTCGGGCGACAGCCGGCCCGACCTGCGTCACTGACGCCCGCCGCCGCGCCGCGGCTTCAATAGACCTGCGAGAACTGTGACGGGTAGATTACCGTTCCGCCCTGCCCCAGAACGCCGTCGGAAAGTTCAATGGCGGTAATGGCGTCGTTGGGAACCGGAAGGTTGCACTGCAGGTTCCAGCGCGAAGCCGGGGAAAACCCCAGCCGTTCGTAATACTCCGGGTGCCCGATCACCACGATTGCTCCGTAGCCCAAGCGGCGCGCCTCATCAACCGCATAGTGAACGAGTTCGCTGCCGATACCCCGGTGCGACTGGGATGGCACCACGGCCATGGGCGCAAGAGCAAGAATATCCACGCCCCCGTGATCCCGCTGCAAACGGACCTTGGTGAGAAGCACATGACCGACGATGCGCTGATGGAACTCCGCGACCAGCGACAGCTCGGGATTGAACATCGCCGATTCACGCAGGGCGCCGATCAGGCCGACCTCGTCGTCCCCCTGAAAGGCGCTCAGATGAACCACATCAATCGCCTTGACGTCCTCGCCGGTCTCCGCTCTGACACTGATGCTTTGCATAACCTTCTCCGCTACTCCTCGATCGCTTGCCGTCCCTTCAGGTCCATCGACCCGGCGCAACACCGGCGCAGGCATCATCGCCCGCGCCGCGATGCAGGGCGCCATTGAGCCGGGGATTCCTTTCGAAGGAATGGCGCCGCCCCCTCAAACGTGCCAGGTGCGTCCGCAGACCACCCAGCGGGCATCAATTGTATCGGGAGCCCTGGGAGCCTTCCATGCCAGTCCAATTATGGCACGGCTGCGACCCAGTGCCACCGCCCCGCGACAGCATAAATTTTCCCGGACCCCTGCCGCTACCCTGATTGGGAGACGCCGAGTGGGCGTACACAGCTTAGCGGCCTGCCTGCCGATGGCCGTTCGCTTCACCGCGGACTGACGTTCGGCAGTGGAAATAGCCGGTGAAATTCGGTACAAAGAGCAAAACCACCGCGAAACCTCGTTGCCGCCAGCTGCATACCCGCGTCCAGTCCGGGAGGGGCCCCGCCGCCGGCATGCGGGTGGGGAGTTCGGGTCAGAGGGGAGGGATATTCCTTGGCGCCAGACCTGCCCATGCCTCCATCGGCGGCTTGATCCCCGTCGTGCCACGCGGCCCGAATTCCGGGCCGTGGTCCAAGCTGACGACGCGCCGAGGCGGGAACCAGAACGCTTGTGAGGAGAGGTAGGCGTGGAAAGTGAAAAGCTGCTACGGCTGGTGATCATCGAGGACTCCTTGAACGATGCGGAGCTGCTCGCCAGCCTGCTGCGCAACGCCGGGCATGCGATCCGTCCAGTCGGCGTCGAGGACGAGGAACAGCTTCGCACCACCCTGAAAAGCCAGCCGCTCGACCTCATTCTCTGCTCCGTCGACTCCGATGAGCCGTCACTGCACCAGGTCCAACTCGCGATCTCCGACTATCAGAAGGATATCGCCTTGATCGCCGTCGCCGAAAATGCTGACATGCCCACCCGCACCCAGGCGATGCGCGACGGGGCTCTGGATCTGGTGTCGCGCAACGAGCCGGACCACCTGCACCTGGTAATCGATCGCGAAATCCGCAATCTGGAGGTGCGCCGGCGCCAGCGCCGGTGCGAAAGCGCCGTACGCGAGACCGAGAGACGCTGTCACACTCTGCTTGACAGTTCCCGCGACGCCATCACTTATGTTCACGACGGTATGCACGTGTACGCCAACGGCGCGTACCTGGAGATGTTCGGCTTCTCCGAACCCGACGATGTTGAAGGCATGCCGGTAATGGACATGGTGGCCGCCCAGGACCACGGAAAGTTCAAAAAATTCCTCCGCGACCTGGACAACCACAAGAGCAATGGCCAGGAGTTGGAAGTGCTGGGTCTGCGGGCCGACGGCGGAACCTTCAACGCAGTCATGGAGTTTTCCAACGCCAGCATCGACGGCGAACCCTGCACGCAGATCGTCATCCGCAATCAGGCGGTCGACAAGGATCTGGAAAAGAAACTGAAATTCCTCAGCAAACAGGATCTTCTGACGGGCTTGTTCAATCGCCAATACTTCATGGAGGAATTGGAACGGGCGGTGACCGAAGCCGCCGCGGGCTCCGCGCCGAGCGCGGTGTTCTACATCGAACCGGACAACTTCAAGGCCATCAAGGAACGCGTCGGCATCGCCGGCGCCGATCTGGTATTGAGCGATATCGCAGCAGTCCTGCACGAACAGGTGGGCGATGCGGCCGTGGTGGCGCGGTTTGCCGACACCGCGTTCACCGTACTGCTCAAGCACAGCGAATTGGAAGCGGTCAAGGCCCTCGCCGAAAAGATCTGCTCGGCGGTCGAGAACCACCTCGCGGACGTGAGCGGAACGTCGGTCGCGACCACCTGCAGCATCGGCCTGAGCCTGATCGGCGAAATGACGCAGAGCGCCCAGGAACCGCTGTCACAAGCCGATCTGGCTTGCGAGATGGCACGCAAGCAGGGCGGCAACCGCCATCATCTGCACAATCCTATAGCAGATCAGAAGGCCAGCGCCGAGCGAGACCAGCAGTGGGCGTACCTGATTCGCGACGCGCTGGAGCACGACCGCTTCAGTCTCGTGTATCAGCCCATCGCCAGCCTACACGGCGAGACCAGCGAACGTTACGAAGTGCTGGTTCGCATGCGTGACCAGGATGGCAAGGAAGTCACACCGGGGCAGTTCATCCCGGTTGCCGAACACAACGGCCTCATCACCGCAATCGACCGCTGGGTCATCAACCAAGCACTGCAGGTACTGTCGGAACGGCGCCGCGGGGGCCACGACACAACCCTGTTCCTGAAGCTTTCGGCGGACAGCCTAGGCGACGAAAGCCTGCTGCCGTGGATCAGCAATGCGCTGAAGAAGAACCGGCTCGAAAGCAACTGCGTGGTATTCGAGGCATCCGAAGCGGTAGTGGTGGCGCATCTCAAACAGGCCAGGGCCTTTGCCAAGGGCGTGCAGGAACTGCACTGCGGCTTCAGCCTGGAACACTTTGGCAACGGCATGAACTCGTTCCAGCTGCTCAAGCATATTCCGGTGGACTATCTGAAGATCGACGGCTCGTTCATGCACAACCTGGCCAGTGACCAGGAACAACAGGCCATGGTCAAATCCATTACCGAGATGGCCCACTCCATGGGCAAGACGACCATCGCTGAGTTCGTGGAGGACGCCAACAGCCTCGCGGTCCTGTGGCAATGCGGTGTGAATTACATCCAGGGCCACTTCCTGCAGGCCCCGGACGCGGTCATGGACTTCGATTTTCAGGGCGAGGAAGCCTGAGGACCCCGGAACCAGGACGCTCAGTCGAGCACGTGCGACACCAGGCCGTCGGCTAGTTTCGGCTCGAACCAGGTCGACTTCGGCGGCATCACCTCGCCGGCATCGGCGACCGCCATCAGGTCTGCCATGGCGGTGGGAAACAACGAAAACGCCACGGCCATCTCCCCCGAGTCGACCCGCCTCTCCAACTCGGCCAAGCCCCGGATACCGCCGACAAAGTCAATGCGATCATCCCGGCGTGGATCACCGATTCCCAGAACGGGCCCGATCAGGTTGTCAGCCAGAACGCTGACGTCGAGCCGTGCCACCGGGTCGGCAGCGTCGACGCGGTCGCTATGAACCCGCAAACGGTACCACTGCCCGGCGAGGTACATCCCGAACTCGCCGGAGGCACCGGGGTGCACGGGCTGCTGCACGGGCGCCATCTCGAAACGCTCGCTGACGCGGCTGAGAAACTCCTCCGGCGACAGACCATTGAGATCCTTGACCACGCGATTGTAGTCGAGGATCTGCATCTGGTTGTCGGGAAAGATGACGGAAAGAAAATAGTCGCAGCTCCCGTCGTCCTTACCGGACGGGTTGGCCGGGCCGCGCATGGCCGCGACCCGCGATGCGGCAGCCGAGCGATGGTGTCCGTCGGCGATATACAGGCAATCCATTGCGTCGAAGCGGGCAGTCAACTCGGCAATGGTCGACGGATCACGCACAATCCAGATCATGTGCCGCACGCCGTCGTCGGCGGTCAGATCGTACTGCGGCGCGCCACCGGCCGCGGAATCGATCAACCCATCCACCCGGTTGTCGTGGCGGTAGGTGAGAAACACCGGCCCGGTCTGGGCGTTCAAGGCGTCGATCTGTCGTACGCGGTCATCCTCTTTGTCGGGACGGGTGAACTCGTGTTTCCGAATACGGTTGCGGTCATACTCCGCTACCGATGCGACGGCGACGATTCCTGTCTGGACGTGCTCACCCATGACCAGTCGATAGACGTAGTAGCAGTCGGCATTGTCGCGGATGAGAACGCGCTGGTCGATCATGCGCTGCAGGTTCTCCGCACCCTTGGCATAAACGGCCGCAGCATGGGGATCGGTGCCCTCCGGCAAATCGATCTCGGGCTTGGATATGTGCAAGAAGCTCCAGGGGCGGCCTGCCGCGCGTGCACGCGCCTCGCTGGCGTTCAACACATCGTAGGGAGGAGCCACCACGTCGGCGGCATGTTCGGCCACAGGCCGCAGTCCGCGGAATGGTCGAATCAGAGTCATTGTGGTTCCTTGGCACAGCGAAGAGGCGCTATTGTACCGATCCGCGTCGGCGGATGCACGGCGACCGTGCGCGTCCGCACCGGCAGTGACGGCCGCGCGGTTCATCCCGAAGGAGCGGTCCCAAGACCCGCTTGGCGGGCCCGGCGCCCTCGGCAGCGGCGCTGCCCGGAGCGGCCCGCGGTGGGGGCGGGCACAACGCCGGCGGACGCCCGGATCCGCAGTGGCAGATCTTGGCCGTCGCACGGACACCCCGTCGCGTCGCCGTCACGCGACACCTTCATTTGTCAAATCAGTGTGTTATGACCACACTCTCAATCCCGGAACATGCTATCATTTCGATCAGCGCGATATTTTGCACCGTTCAGGCGCAAACGAACAAAACGGGGGCGCGGCGACACGTGGACAGCTACCAGCACAGCAGCGGCAAGCGTCGGCGTGACCGTCGCAACGGGGCGTCACCGCCTTCCCCGGTTGCCGTCCTTCGCGCCGCCGTCACCCGACTGCGACGACACCTGCCCACCCACATCCCGGTTGCGGTCAAGCTCGCGGTGTCCATCAGCGTCACGATGACGGTCGGCATGTCATTGTTGGGCGCGTTCATCATTCGCCATCAAACCGAACTCCTCAACCGCAACATGCTCACGTTCGGCCACACAGTCGTCGCGCAAATGGCCCAGTCCGCCAAGGAACCCGTGCTGGCCAACGACACCCTGCAACTGGAGGTGCTGGCCGCCAACCTGGCCAACAGCGAGAACGTCGTCGGCACGGCGATCTACGGCGCCGACCGCAAACTGCTCACCCGCTCCGGCGCCGGCCCCTTCGAGTTGAACGCGCCTTATGCGGGCCACAGCCGGGCATTTCTCGACAACAGGCTGGAAACCCTCCAGTGGAAGTGGCCGAACTCGCCCCGGGGCGCCCTGGACGCAATGTCGTTCGTCAGTCCGATCCGGTTCCGGGACATGACTGTCGGCTACGCCGAAATATCGTTCAGTCGCACACTGATGACCGAATCCCTGCATGCGTCGATTCGCTCCATCGTGCTGACCACCATCGCCCTGATTCTGGCCGGGATCGCCGTCTCCTACCTATTGGGGCGCCGCCTGTCCCGGCCTCTGCACCATCTCATGGATGCCAGCCGGGCCATCGGCAACGGCCAGTACCACTATCGCATCGAGGAACGGCGCAACGATGAGATCGGCTACCTTATGACTGCGTTCAACTCCATGGCCCAGGGCATGCTGCAGAAAACCCAGGTCGAAGAAGCATTTTCGAAGTACGTCCCCGCGCGCGTCGCCAAGCAGATACTGGCCAATCTGGACCAGGTCAGGCTGTCAGGCACCCACGCCATGGCCACCGTCATGTTCGTCGATATTGTCGGCTTCACGGCCAAATCCGAGACCATGGAACCGGAAGGCGTCGCCGAACTGCTGAACGAGTTCTACACCACCGTCGGGCAGGCCGCGGCCCTGCATCGGGGAACCATCGACAAATACATGGGCGACTGCGTGATGCTGGTGTTCGGCATTCCGGAGGAAGACCCCGACCATACGTTCAATGCCGTAGCATGTGCCGTGTTCTTCCAAAAGCTGGTCGCGCGCATGAACGACCGCCGTATCTCCCAGGGCAAGTTCCCGGTACATTTTCGCATCGGGATCAATGCGGGTGACATGCTGGCGGGCGTCATGGGCTCGTCGGACCGGGTGCAGTACACGGTGGTCGGCGACACCGTGAACCTGGCTTCGCGCTTGTGCTCGGTGGCCACCGCCGACCAGATCGTCATCACCGAAGAAACCTTTCACCGAGGCGAACTGCGCAAGCGGATCAGCGCCACCAAGCACGGTTCAATTCGCATACGGGGCAAATCGCAGCCGGTCAGTGTCTTCCTGGTCCACGATGTGCACGCGGCCCTGCTGCCGGCCATGGACCGTCAGATTGCGGACTTGCTCGAACAAACCTGAATTCCGTGCAGAAGCCGATCTCAGCCCTGGTCCTCGCTACCGCCCTGCTGCTGGCGGGTTGTGCGAATATCCTGACGTCACGCCCCGGGAGCGACGCCCAGATCCAGCGGTGGGTTGAGCAACAACGCTATGGCATGGCGCTCCAGGCGCTGGAGCGCCGCGCCACGCGCGAGCCGACAAAGGAAAACCGCACTTGGCTGGCGCGTGTCAAGGCACTGGCCGCGGATTACGACGCCAAACTTGCCGCCACGGCCATGAGGCAGCAGGCCCGTGGCCAATGGAAGGAAGCGTTTGCCACGGTCGATCAGGCGCTGCAGAACTACCCCAAAGGGCCCAAGCTCCTGCAAACCCGCACGGCGCTGCGACAACAGCAGGCCAAACGCCTGGATCAACTGGAAACTGACCTGCTGTTCGCCAAAGCGGAATGGCTCAAACACAGCGCGCCGCTATACCGCGAGCTGGCCGCGACCGATCCCGATGACCTGGAGACGGCCTGGAAAGCGCAGCAAATGGAGCACCAGAAACGCGACAGCGCGGAGCGCCTGCTGCACTTGGGCAACAAGGCGCTGAACCATCGGCAGTATGAGCTGGCCCGTCACGCACTGGAACTGGCCGATCAGCTCCATAGCACCGGGGAAACCAGGCAGGCGCTGGCGCGGCTCCATCACGTTCTGGGCCAACAGGCCGCGAAGAAGCGCGCGCGGGCGCGAAAGGCGCAAACCCGCCAACGCAACGAACAAACCCGCCGCCTGATGGCGGAGGTGCATCAGGCCATTATGAACGCCGATCTGAACCGCGCCCGCGACAAGCTGGCGGAGCTCACGGCCATTGAAGGAAACGACCCGCAGCTGGACGAACTGGCCCAGGCGCTCGACCAGGCGATCGCCGCCAAGGTTGCTGAACTGACCGCGCAGGGCAACACGCTCTACACTCACGGCAAGATCCGCGACGCCAAGCGGACATGGGAATCGGCGCTGGAACTGGACCCTGGAAATCAGCACCTGCGCAGCCGCATCGAGCGCGCCGAACGGGTCCTCAATAAGCTGCAGAAATTGCAGCAGCAGAAGAACCGTCAATAAAGACCTCGCGCAAAGCCGCTAAGAACGCCAAGGGAATCGCAAAGATGGGGAAGGACATATGGATCAGTGACCCCCTTGGGCCCCAGTGCACGTACAACAGTACAGGCGGTGGATGCGCTGCGCGTATCCACCCTACGGATCATTGCAGAAACTGCAGCGGCAGCAGGACCGTCAATAAAGACCTCACGCAAAGCCGCCAGGAACGCCAAAGGAATAAAAAGGGCGCCCGAAGACGGCATGGGACAGTGGAACACGCGCGCTACGGCCCAGGCGCTCCGGCAAAGCGGTGCAGAACTGCAGGGCATCGTGCCTGCGTCAACGGGGCCCAAACCATCACCCGGCGCGCCCGAGACATTTGAATCATCGGTTGGCGCCCTTGGCGGCTTTGCGCGGGAATCGCCTTTCCCGGCGACTCGGCACCCTGTCAATGCGCGCTATTTCTCTTCCACCACCAGCCGGTCGACCTTGCGGAAACCCCGCGGCAGTTTGCTCCCGCGCCGCCCGCGCTCGGCCACATACTCGTCCACTTCCGGGCCCTTGAGCGTCTTGTAACGTTGACCCGCGTGCACCGTCAGGCTCTCGCCGTCCTGCACGCAGGCGACGGCCGCGACGTACTCCTCCCGAGCCGCCGCCTTCTTCGACGGCACGCCAATAATCTTGATGCCCTTGCCCTTCGGCAATTGCGGCAGTTCCCCCAGCGCGGTCACCAGCATATTGCCTTCGGTGCTGACCGCGACGATCCAGTCTTCGTCCAGGGAGCGTACGGCCACCGGCGCCAGGGCCCGCGACCCCTTCGGCACTGACAGCACTTGTTTACCGGCTCTGTTGCGCGTCAACAGGTCCTCCAGCCGGACCACGAAACCATAGCCCGCATCCGAAGCCAGCAGGAACAGGTCGTCCGGTTCACCCATCACCACGCCAACGAAAGACGTCCCGTCAGGAGGATTAAGCCGCCCGGTCAACGGTTCGCCCTGCCCGCGCGCCGACGCCAGCGTGTGGGCGGGCACCGCGTAGGAGCGGCCGCCGGAGTCCAGAAAGATCGCCGGTTGGTTGCTGCGCCCGCGCGCGGCGGCGAGAAATCCATCGCCCGACTTGTAGGACAGGCTCGCGGGGTCGATCTCGTGGCCCTTGGCCGCACGCACCCAGCCCCGCTGGGAGAGCACAACGGTCACCGCCTCGCTGGGCACCAGCGCGGTCTCGTCCAACGCCTGAGCCGCCTGCCGCTGCACGATGGGCGAGCGGCGGGGGTCACCGTATTTTTCCGCATCGGCCGTGATCTCCTTGCGGATCAGCGTCTTCATCCGCTGGCGCGAGCCGAGCGTGGCCTCCAGCGACTTGCGCTCCTGCGCCAGATCCTGCTGCTCGCCCCGGATTTTCATCTCCTCGAGCCGCGCCAACTGGCGCAGCTTGGTGTCGAGAATGTAATCGGCCTGGGCGTCGCTCAACCCGAATCGCCGCATCAGCACCGGCTTCGGTTCGTCTTCGGAGCGGATGATGCGGATCACTTCGTCCAGATTGAGAAATGCGATCAGCAGACCTTCGAGCAGGTGCAGCCGTTTGTTGACCTTTTCGAGCCGGAACGCCAAGCGCCGGCGCACGGTTTCGAACCGAAACTCGAGCCACTCGCCAAGCAGCGTGCGCAGGTCCTTGACCGCCGGCCGGCCGTTGAGGCCGATCATGTTGAAGTTGACCCGATAGGTCCGCTCCAGGTCGGTGGTCGCAAACAGATGCGCCATCAGGGCTTCGGCGTCGATCCGGTTCGAGCGCGGCACGATCACCAGGCGGGTCGGATTTTCGTGGTCGGACTCGTCCCGCAGGTCCTCCACCATGGGCAGTTTCCTGGCGTTCATCTGCCCCGCGATTTGTTCCAGGATCCGGGATCCCGACACCTGAAACGGCAGCGCCGTAATCACCAATTCGCCGTTTTCCCGCTCGTAGCGGGCACGCATGCGGACCGAGCCGCTGCCGGTCTTGTACAGGTTGAGGATGTCGGCAGGGGAACTGATGATCTCCGCCTCGGTGGGGAAATCCGGTCCCTGGATATGCTCACACAGCTCCTCCACCGTCGCCCGGGAATTCTCCAGCAGACGGACACAGGCGGTGGCCACTTCACGCAGGTTGTGGGGCGGAATGTCCGTGGCCATGCCCACTGCAATTCCGGTAGCGCCGTTGAGCAGCACGTTGGGCAGCCGCGCCGGAAGCAGCACCGGCTCCTCCAGGGTGCCGTCGAAGTTGGCAGTCCAGTCCACGGTTCCCTGGGCCAGTTCCGACAATAGGAGTTCCGCGTAGGGCGTCAGGCGCGCTTCGGTATAACGCATGGCGGCAAACGACTTGGGATCGTCCGGCGAGCCCCAGTTGCCCTGTCCGTCGACAAACGGATAGCGGTAGGAGAACGACTGCGCCATCAGCACCATGGCTTCGTAGCACGCCGAGTCGCCGTGGGGATGATACTTGCCCAGCACGTCGCCGACGGTGCGGGCGGATTTCTTGAATTTAGCCGCCGCGCTCAGGCCCAGCTCGGACATGGCGTAGACGATGCGCCGTTGCACCGGTTTGAGGCCATCAGCAATATTGGGCAGGGCACGGTCAAGAATGACGTACATGGAGTAATCCAGATACGCCTTCTCGGTGAACTGCCTGAGCGGCAGCCGTTCGACGCCCTCGAAATCCAGCTCTGGTGTTTCGTTCATGATTGGTCCGTCATCGATTCCAGGCGCGCACCGCAGGCAGAAGCGGCGACGCGGCGTACATGCCGGGAGAGCGCGGCTCAGGTCACGTCAGCCAGATCACCGTTCTTTTCCAGCCACGATTTGCGATCCGCGGCCCGCTTCTTGGCCAGCAGCATATCCATCAGCACATTGGTGTCGTCGCCCGGCTCCACCGTCAGCTGTACCAGGCGCCGCGTATCGGGATCCATGGTGGTTTCGCGCAGCTGGATCGGATTCATTTCACCCAGCCCCTTGAAGCGCTGGACGTTGACCTTCCCTTTGATCTTTTCCGCCACGATCCGGTCCAGGAAACCCTGTTTCTCGCTGTCGTCGAGAGCGTAATAGACCGCCTTGCCCACGTCGATGCGGTACAGCGGCGGCATGGCCACGAAAATATGGCCCGCTTCCACCAGCGGGCGGAAGTGGCGCAGGAACAGCGCGCACAACAGGGTGGCAATGTGAGCGCCGTCGGAATCGGCGTCGGCCAGGATACAGATCTTGCCGTAGCGCAGCCCCCCGAGTTCGTCGGAGCCCGGATCGCAACCGATGGCCAGAGCAATGTCATGCACCTCCTGGGAGCCCAACACCATGGCCGGATCCACCTCCCAGGTATTGAGGATCTTGCCGCGCAGCGGCATAACCGCCTGACAGTCGCGGTTGCGCGCCTGCTTAGCCGAACCGCCGGCCGAGTCCCCTTCGACCAGAAACAGTTCCGTGCGCCTGGCGTCCTGGGAAGTGCAATCGGCCAGCTTGCCCGGCAGCGCCGGCCCGCTGGTGACGCGCTTGCGCACCACCTTCTTGCCCGCGCGCAGGCGCCTCTGTGCATTGTTTATGGCCAGATTCGCGATGCGCTCGCCGGCGTCCACATGCTGGCTCAACCAGAGTCCGAAGGCGTCCTTGGCGACACCGGACACGAAAGTCGCACATTCGCGCGACGACAGCCGCTCCTTGGTCTGGCCGCTGAACTGGGGATCGTGCAGCTTGACCGAAAGTATGTAGCTGCAGCGCTCCCACACATCCTCCGGGGTCAGACGCACGCCACGGGGAAGCAGGTTGCGGAACTCGCAGAACTCGCGCACCGCCTCCGTGAGGCCGCTACGCAGACCGTTGACATGGGTGCCTCCCTGGGCGGTAGGGATCAGGTTGACGTAGCTTTCGGTCACCGCGTCGCCGCCTTCCGGCAGCCACAACACGGCCCACTCGGCCATTTCCTGGTTGCCCTGCATGCGGCCGATGAACGGTTCGTCGGGGAGAATTTCCAGGCCCGCCACGCTTTCCATCAGATAGTCACGCAGCCCGTCCTCGAAATGCCATTCGGTCTCCTCACCGCTGGCCTCGTCGCTGAGCCGTACCCGCAGCCCCGGACACAGAACGGCCTTCGCGCGCAGCACATGCTTGAGTCGCGAAAGGGAGAATTTCGCCGAATCGAAATACTTGGGATTGGGCCAGAACCGCAGCGTGGTGCCGGTATTATGCTTGCCTACCGTACCGATGACTTCCAGGTCCGAAACCTTGTCGCCGCCTGCGAACGCCATGTTGTACTCTTTGCCGCCGCGGCGCACCCACACTTCCAGGTGCTTGGACAGGGCGTTGACCACCGATACACCGACCCCGTGCAGACCGCCGGAAAATGCGTAGTTCTTATCGGAAAACTTCCCGCCGGCGTGCAGGCGCGTGAGGATGACTTCAACGCCGGGAATCTTCAACTGTGGGTGACGGTCGACCGGCATGCCGCGGCCGTCGTCGCGCACCTGCAGCGAGCCGTCCTTGTATAGGGTCACGTCGATGCGTTTGGCGTGTCCGGCGATGGCCTCGTCGACGCTGTTGTCGATCACCTCCTGGGCCAGGTGATTGGGACGCGCGGTATCGGTGTACATGCCCGGGCGCCTGCGCACCGGGTCGAGACCGCTCAACACCTCGATGGAGGCGGCATCATAGACACTGCTCATGGAGCGATAACCCTTGCAACTCGGATGAACGTTGATACCGACATCAAGTCGACACTAATGATAATCGGGTTGCTCGACCGGCGACGAGGCGTACTTGATCTGGTAGAGAATCGCCGCGCGGTTCTTGCGCGGAAGCATTCCGTTGCAAGCGTACTGGTTCAGCATATCCGCCCGGTAGCGGTCAGTGCCGATGCCGTGGATCTCCTGCCACTGGGCGGCAGTGTTGCGTTGAAACGGTCCGTCGTTGACGCCGAAGGCGTAGGTCTTGTATTCATGCGCGTCGCAGCGCAGCCCCTCGTAGCGCACGTTGCGCACGCCGCTGGAGGAAACGATCACCACCGTATAACGCACGACCCTGTCCTTCGCACCCACGGTAAGGGCACGGGGATCGATAAAATATTTGAATGGCGAATCGTCGACCTGCAGCGGCACCAACCCGGTCTTCGCGGGGTAAGGCGGCAGCTTCACTGCCTGCTCGTGCCATTTTGACTGTGAACCTTGAAAATCGAAATACGAGGGAGAGGGAATCAAATCCGTGTCGTCACCCCACAACCGGGTGACCGGTGCCAGGCCTACGACCAACAGCAACACAAGTCTGACGACCTTCATGGGCGGTTACGCAGCTCCAGGTGACTATATCGAACGAACGGCCGATGGCCGCGACACAGTGTACCGTGCCCGGCGGCCACTGGCGAGAGGGGAGCGGCGAGATTGGGCGCCGCACCTACCGGCGCAACCCTCGGACGGGGCCTAGCCGAGATCGGCCACCAGGGAGGCACGCACCGCTTCCGGCAGCGGGTCGATTTCGCAGGCGTAGTTTTCGTGTTCGACGCCGACCGCCAGCGCGGCCCCGCCCTTGGCGGCCTGCACCATTTCCGGCGTCAACTCGAAGCGCAGAAAATGCACCGACGAGGTCTTTTCCTCGCTGTCGCGCTCCAGATCCTCGTCGGCGATGGGATAGACTTTGTCGAATCCGGCCACGCGGACCCAGGTCTTGTCCTCGATCCCCACCAGGGCCGCCAAAGCATCGCGGCGCTCGGACTCGTCGGCGTATTCGATCATGAACGTCGCCTTGAGATTGGAACCGTCTGGAATCAACGGATTATACGCGTCGAGCTCGTCCTGTATGCCCGCGGCCTCGAAAATCCGCTCCACCCGCAGCATTTCCTGGACCTGGTACTGTATGGTCAGCCGATCCTCGAAGTACAAAGTGGCATGACCGCCCAGGGCCACGTGACGGTGCTTCTTGTGGGCCATCACCTGGGCGCGGAACTGGGGCCGCTCCTCGGCATATTCTTCCAGCGAATACAGGTCTTCTCTGCTCAGCTTCTGCATGGCTAGTCCATTTGGGTTTATCCGCGACAGCGGGGTCACCCGCCGGTCACTCGTGTTCGATGCTGCTGATGGGTTTGTCAGTGAACAGGTAATCGCGCAATTCGCCGTCGAACTTGGCGTCATTGCGCCGGATCCATTCCAGCAGCATGGAAGCGTGTTCCTTTTCTTCGTCACGGTTGTGGGCAAGGATCGATTTGAGTTCCTCGTCCTTGCAGACGTCCACGCGCTGGTTGTACCAGTCCACGGCCTCCAACTCCTCCATCAGGGAAACGATGGCCCGGTGCATATCCTTCGTCTCCTCACTCAAATCCGCACTTGCTTCGTGGTAACCTTCATTCGCCATGGATCGCTCCCCATTTCGCGCTAAAAAAACTCACGTGCCTGCCGCGCCCGCGGCCGGCGCCAGGACCGTGGCCACGGCCCGTCAAATGCCGTAGGCCTTGCGCAACAGCGACAGCGGATGCTCCGCCACCGACGCGTCGGCCATGCCGTTCTGAATCTGGTGGCCGGCCATCGGGCAATCGCTGCCGTAGTGATCGACTTCCGCCTGCTTGACGCGGTTCACAACCGGGCGGCCGATCTTGACGGAAATGTCGTGGTACTCGTGTTTCACCGCGTAGGTGCCGTCGTGCCCCGAGCAGCGTTCGATGGCGACGATCTCGGTGTCCGGCACCAGCTCCAGCAGCTCACGGGTCTTCAGGCCGATATTCTGCACCCGTAGATGGCAAGACGCATGATAACCGATCTTGCCCAGTGGGTTGGCAAATTCGGTATTGAGTTTGCCGTCCTTGTGCCGCAGCATCAGGTACTCGAAAGGATCATACATCGCGTCGCGCACCTTGAGCACGTCGGCATCGTCGGGAAACATCAGCGGCAGCTCCTGCTTGAACATCAGCACGCAGGACGGCACCGGGGCGACAATGTCCCAACCCTCGTCGACCAGTTTCGCGAGCACGGGAATATTGGCGTCCTTGGCCGTAGCAGGTGGCAAACAAAGCCACCCGGCCCCGGGTCGGCCCGGCCGGCTGCGGCGACAGTTGCGGCGCTGTACGCTTGCCCAGGCGTTTACGCAGCGTGTCGCTGTGGTAGGCGGGCACCGGCGCGTCGGGATGTACCCCGAGGACCTTGTCCAACATTTTGCGCATGCCGCGACTGCGATTGGCGGCGTTGACCGTCTGCACCACCACCGGAATGCCGGCCAATCTGCCCACGCGGTCGGTTGCGGTGAGCAGCCGGTCGCGGAACCGGGCGCCGTCGCGCCGGTACTTGACCGCTTTGGCCCGCAGCATCAGGTGGGGGAAGTCCACATTCCACTCGTGAGGCGGAACGTACGGGCATTTGGTCATGTAGCACAGGTCGCACAGATAGCAGTGTTCGACGACTTTGAAGTAGTCTTCCTTGGCAACGCCGTCGACTTCCATGGTTTCCGATTCGTCGACCAGGTCGAACAGGGTCGGAAAAGCATGGCACAGGCTCACGCAGCGGCGGCAGCCGTGGCAGATGTCGAATACCCGCTCCAGCTCCTTGTTGAGCGCGTCCTCATCCCAGAATTCCGCATTCTTCCAATCCAGCGGATGCCGGGTCGGGGCCTCCAGG
>JARRNJ010000002.1:0-80561 GCA_037385045.1 Gammaproteobacteria bacterium
ACGTGAAGATGACGGTGTCGCTGATTGCGCCGATTGCGATGGAAGAGGGGCTGCGGTTCGCGATCCGCGAAGGCGGCCGCACCGTCGGCGCCGGCGTAGTCTCCAAGATTATTGAGTAAGGGCTATGTCAGCTAAGCAGAGAATACGCATTCGCCTCAAGTCGTTCGATCATCGGTTGATCGACAAGTCGGCGGCAGAGATTGTCGAGACGGCGCGGCGCACTGGTGCGCAGGTACGCGGCCCGATTCCGCTGCCGACCAAGAAGGAGCGCTTCACGGTGCTGATTTCGCCCCACGTCAACAAGGACGCGCGCGATCAATACGAGCTGCGTACCCACAAGCGCCTGATGGATATCGTCGAGCCGACGGACAAGACCGTGGATGCGCTGATGAAGCTGGATCTCGCGGCGGGCGTCGACGTGCAGATCAAGCTGGGCTGATGAGCAGAGTCGCTAGAGCGGGCGGTGAGCGTCTCGGGACTGGCAACTGGCAACTGGCTACTGGAGTTTGGTAATGGCTATCGGAGTAATCGGTCGCAAAGTGGGGATGACGCGCGTTTTTACCGACGTCGGCGAGTCCGTGCCTGTTACCGTGATCATGGTTGAGCCTAATCGGGTCACCCAGGTCAAGGGCGAGGATGCCGACGGTTATCGTGCGCTGCAGGTGACTGCCGGCGTGCGTCGTGCATCCCTGGTGAGCAAGCCGCTGGCGGGCCACTTTGCGAAGGCGGGTGTCGAGGCCGGCAGGGTTCTGCGCGAGTTCCGGCTCAATGGCGGTGAGGGTGAAGATATTGCTGTCGGCGGCGAGATCAAGGTCGATGTCTTCGAGGCCGGGCAGAAGGTGGACGTGATCGGTACCAGCATCGGCAAGGGTTTTGCCGGTACGGTCAAGCGCCACAACTTCCGCATGCAGGACGCTACTCACGGCAACTCGCTGTCGCACCGGGCGCCCGGTTCGATCGGTCAGAATCAGACGCCGGGCCGCGTGTTCAAGGGCAAGCGCATGAGCGGGCACCTGGGGAACGTGCGCACGACGTCGCAGAACCTCGAGGTCGTCCGGGTCGACGCCGAGCGCAACCTGCTGTTGGTCAAGGGCGCCGTTCCGGGCGCCAAGGGCGGCGACGTGATTGTGCGTCCTGCGGTCAAAGCGCGATAGGAGACGGTAATGGAACTGCAGCTTGCAAATGCCAAGAAGGGTGCGACCGTGCAGGTGTCCGACGCCGCCTTCGGGAAGGCGTTCAATGAGGGTCTGGTCCATCAGGTGGTGACCGCGTATCTGTCCGGCGCCCGCGCCGGAACCAAAGCCCACAAGAATCGGGCGGCCGTAAGCGGCGGTGGCGCCAAGCCGTGGCGGCAGAAAGGTACCGGCCGCGCCCGCGCTGGAACGATCCGCAGCCCCTTGTGGCGCAGCGGCGGCAAGACTTTTGCGGCGGCTCCCCGCGACCACGGGCAAAAGGTCAACAAGAAGATGTACCGCGCCGCGATGGCGTCGATTCTTTCGGAACTGGTGCGCCAGGACCGCCTGCTGGTGGTCGAGGACTTCGGTGTGGAGTCGCCAAAGACCAAGGGGCTGTTGGCGAACTTGAAGCAAGTGGGCGTAGAGCATGCGTTGGTGGTAACGGAAAATCCGGACGACAATCTCTACCTTGCCGCCCGCAATCTTTACCGAGTCGGCATCCTGGACGTGGCGGGCCTCAACCCTGTGGACCTGGTTGGCTCCGAGAAGATTGTCATGACGGTCGGCGCCCTGAAAAAGATCGAGGAGTGGCTGGCATGAAGCAGGAACGGTTGTTCAAGGTGCTGCTGGCTCCGCATGTTTCGGAAAAGAGCACGCGGCTCGGCGACAGCAGCAACCAATATGTATTCAAGGTGCTGCCGGATGCGACCAAGCCGGAGATTCGCAGTGCGGTCGAGGGTTTGTTCAACGTCCAGGTGACCAGCGTGCAGACCACCAACGTCAAGGGTAAGCGCAAGCGCTTCTCTCAGACGGAGGGCCGCCGGTCCGATTGGAAGAAGGCGTATGTCACCCTGGCGGAGGGCCAGGAAATCGATTTCATGGGGGCGGAGTCGGCGTGACCGGTTCCGGGCCCGCACGCATCAGCTTGACGGTATAGCGACGATACGATCATGGCGATAGTAAAAGCGAAACCAACCTCCCCGGGCCGTCGGGGTGTTGTCAAGGCCGGCAACACCGATCTGCACCGCGGTACGCCCTTTGGGCCGTTGCTGGGCAAGAAGTCCAAATCGGGCGGGCGCAACAACGCGGGGCGCATTACCACGCGTCACCGGGGTGGTGGCCACAAGCAGCGTTATCGGATCATCGATTTCAAGCGCGACAAGGACGGCATCGCGGCCCGTGTCGAGCGGCTGGAGTACGATCCGAACCGCACCGCGAATCTGGCGCTGCTGTTGTACACCGACGGCGAGCGCCGTTACATCATCGCGCCGCGTGGAGTAACGGCCGGCGACGCCATCATGTCGGGGCTTGACGCGCCGATCCGAGCGGGTAATGCGCTGCCGTTGCGCAACATTCCCGTCGGCAGCGTCGTGCATTGCGTCGAAATGAAGCCCGGCAAAGGCGCGCAGCTGGCGCGCAGCGCCGGCGCCAGCGCGCAATTGGTCGCTCGCGAGGGCGCATACGCGACCTTGCGCCTGCGCTCCGGCGAGATGCGCCGGATCCTCGCTGACTGCAAGGCGACCGTGGGCGAGGTGGGCAATTCGGAGCACAGCCTGCACAAGCTTGGCAAGGCCGGCGCCACCCGCTGGCGCGGCGTTCGCCCGACCGTGCGCGGCGTCGCGATGAATCCGGTGGATCATCCACATGGTGGCGGCGAGGGCCGCACCTCGGGCGGTCGTCATCCGGTCAGTCCGTGGGGTGTTCCGACCAAGGGCTACAAGACTCGCAGCAACAAGCGCACGAGTAGCATGATTGTGCGTCGCCGCAACAAGTAATGACACGAGGTTGAGACAGTGCCACGTTCAGTGAAAAAAGGCCCGTTTGTCGACGCGCACCTCGCCAAGAAGGTCGAGGAGGCATTGGCTGCCGGGAGCAAGAGACCGATCAAGACCTGGTCGCGCCGCTCCATGATTCTTCCGGATATGGTGGGTTTGACCATTGCCGTGCACAACGGACGCCAGCATGTCCCGGTCCTGGTCAGTGAAAATATGGTCGGTCACAAGCTCGGCGAATTCGCGGCTACCCGCACGTTCAAGGGCCACGCCGCGGACAGAAAAGCCAGGTAAACGGAGCAGTCGCCATGGGAACATCCGCGAAGCACAAGTTCGCACGCATCTCGCCGCAAAAAGGCCGCCTGGTTGCCGATCAGGTCCGTGGTTTGCCCGTGGAGCGCGCGTTGAACGTGCTCACGTTCAGCAACAAGAAAGCCGCGAGCATCATCAAAACGGTGCTCGAATCGGCCATTGCCAACGCCGAGCACAACGACGGGGCGGACATCGACGAGCTGCTTGTCAAGACGATCTGCGTGGACGAAGGGCCGGTTCACAAGCGCTGGCGCGCCCGGGCCAAGGGCCGGGGGACACGTATACTCAAACGCACCAGTCACATTACCGTGACGGTAGCGGAAAAGTAGGAGAGGGGCCGTAATGGGTCAGAAAGTTCATCCAACGGGCATCCGGTTGGGCATCGCCAAGGACTGGACGTCCAAATGGTATGCCGACCGGCACAATTTCGCCGATTACCTGGAGCAGGACCTGAACGTCCGGGAGTTTCTCAAGCGGAGGCTGTCCCAGGCGTCGGTGAGCCGCATCCAAATCGAGCGCCCGGCGCGCAGTGCTCATATCACCATCCACACGGCCCGCCCCGGAATGGTCATCGGCAAGAAGGGCGAGGATATCGAGGCGTTGCGCAAAGAGTTGACCCAGATGATGGCCGTGCCCGTTTCGGTCAACATCGAAGAGATCCGCAAGCCCGAGCTCGACGCCCAACTGGTCGCTGAGAGCGTCGCCCAGCAGCTGGAGCGCCGCATCATGTTCCGCCGGGCGATGAAGCGTGCGGTGACCAACTCAATGCGCCTCGGCGCCCAGGGGATCAAGATCAACGTCGCCGGCCGATTGAACGGCGCCGAGATCGCCCGCAGCGAGTGGTACCGAGAGGGCCGCGTTCCGTTGCATACCCTGCGCGCGGATATCGATTATGGCTTCGCGGAGGCGCGTACCACTTACGGCGTGATCGGCGTGAAGGTCTGGATCTTCAAGGGTGAAGTCTTTGAGATCGAGAGCCAGAGCGACGAGGCCGCGTCAAAGAAGACGGCGGCGGCGAAGTAAGGGAGGTCTGCAGAGATGTTACAGCCGAAACGCACGAAATTCCGTAAGCAGCAGACCGGACACAACCGCGGCTTGGCGCAGCGCGGCAGCAAGGTCAGCTTCGGTGAGTATGGTCTCAAGGCGCTGGATCGCGGCCGCATCACCGCACGGCAGATCGAGGCGGCGCGACGTGCCATGACGCGGCACATCAAACGCGGCGGCAAGATCTGGATCCGCGTGTTCCCGGATACGCCGGTGACCAAGAAGCCGCTGGAAGTGCGCCAGGGCAAGGGTAAGGGCAACGTGGAATACTGGGTGGCCAAGATTCAACCGGGCAAAGTCCTCTACGAAATGGAAGGCGTGTCCGAGGATATCGCCCGTGAAGCGTTTCGCCTCGCAGCTGCGAAGCTTCCGATCAAAACCGTATTCGTCAGCAGGCAGGTGATGTGATGAAGGCCAGCGAATTGCGTCAGAAGAATGTGGAAGAGCTCAATAGCGAGCTGCAGGACCTGCTGCGCGAACAGTTCAACCTGCGTATGCAGCGGGGTATCGGGCAACTGTCCCGGCCGGACCAGCTGCGGCGGGTTCGCAAGAATATTGCGCGGGTCAAGACCGTGCTGAACGAGGTGGCAGGTGCAGGTGAGGCGTCATGAGTGAGCAGGCTAACACGGAGCAGGTCACGAATACGGTTGTGGGCCGCGTAATCAGCAGCAGGATGGATAAGACCATCACTGTGTTGCTCGAGCGTCGCGTGAAGCACCCGCTGTACGGGAAATTTATCCGCCGGTCGACCAAGATCCATGCGCACGACGAAAACAACGAGTGCAAGGAAGGTGACACGGTTATGGTGCAGCAGTGCCGCCCGATGTCGAAGACGAAGACATGGCGCCTGGTCAAAGTCATGGAGCATGCGGGCGCGTGAACGTGCCGCAAGCGCCGGGGCGATGCGGCTGGGAACGACGAACTAAACAGGTTGCTTTTGGGAACAAGCCATGATTCAGATGCAGACAGTGCTGGATGTGGCCGATAACAGCGGCGCGCGCCGGGTGCAGTGCATCAAGGTGCTGGGCGGTTCGCACCGTCGCTATGCGGGTATCGGAGACATCATCAAAGTGAGCGTTAAAGAGGCCATACCGGTGAGGTCTACAATGCGGTGGTGGTGCGTACCCGCAAGGGTGTGCGTCGTCCCGACGGCTCGCTGATCCGGTTCGACAGCAACGCGGCGGTTCTGCTCAATAATCAGCAGCAACCGATCGGAACGCGTATCTTCGGCCCCGTCACGCGCGAGCTGCGGACCGAGAAGTTCATGAAGATCATTTCGCTGGCTCCTGAAGTTTTGTGAGTCTGGAGAAGCCATAATGCGCAGAATCAGGAAAGGTGATGAGATCGTCGTAATCACCGGTAAGGACAAGGGCCGGCGCGGTACGGTTCTGCGGGTGATGCCGTTTGACCGCATTTTGGTCGAGGGCGTCAACGTCGCGAAGAAACACCAGCGACCCGACCCCAATCAGGGTGTTCAGGGCGGAATCGTTGACAAGGAGATGCCCATCCACGTCTCCAATGTCATGCTCTACAACCCGCACACCAAGGCAGGTGACCGCGTTGGCTTCCGGGTCCTGGAGGATGGCCGCAAGGTGAGGTTTTTCAAGTCTAACGGCGAAGTAGTGGACGCCTAAGGCGCGGGTGGCAGTGATGGCAAGATTGCAAGAATTCTACAAGTCGACGGTAGTCAAACAGCTTCAAGAGCGGTTTAGCTACAAGAACGTGATGGAAGTGCCGAAGATCACCAAGATCACCCTCAATATGGGTGTCGGTGAGGCCGTCGGCGACAAGAAGGTGCTCGAGCACGCCGTTGCCGATATGGAAAAGATCGCCGGGCAAAAGGCGGTGGTTACCCGCGCGCGCAATTCGATCGCCGGCTTCAAGATTCGCGAGGGGTGGCCCATCGGCTGCAAGGTCACCTTGCGCCGCGAACGGATGTACGAATTTCTTGACCGCCTGGTCAATATCGGCATCCCTCGTATCCGCGACTTTCGCGGGCTGAACGGCAAGGCGTTCGATGGTCGCGGCAACTACAACATGGGTGTCCGGGAGCAGATCATCTTCCCGGAAATCGACTATGACAAGATCGATGCGCTGCGCGGCATGGATATCACCATTACCACGACGGCGAAGACGGACGAGGAAGGGCGGGCGTTGCTGGCCGCATTCAACTTCCCGTTCAGAAACTGAGGTGAAGGTATATGGCTAAAGCTTGCATGATCAATCGGGAAAAGAAGCGCCAGAAGCTGGCGCGGAAATACGCCGCCAAGCGCGCGGAGCTGAAGGCGCTGATCAGTAGCCCGAAGACCGCTGACGAGGATCGGATGGCGGCGGTGCGGAAGCTGCAGGCGCTTCCCCGTGATGCAAGCCCGGCGCGGCAGCGTAACCGTTGCCGCCTTACCGGCCGGCCGCATGGTTTCTACCGCAAGTTCGGGTTGGCGCGCAACAAGCTGCGCGAGGCCGCAATGCGCGGTGACATTCCCGGCTTGCACAAGGCCAGCTGGTGAAGAAAACGACCTCTGGGGTTGAGCCAACGCAGGGCGAGTTGTTGGCCTGATCACGGAATATTGAATGGAAGTCCACTAGGTATCGAATTATGAGCATGAGTGATCCGATCGCCGATATGCTGACCCGGATTCGCAACGGCCAGGCCGCCAACAAGATTGAGGTGAGCATGCCGTCGTCGAAAGTGAAGGTGGAGATCGCGCGCGTCCTGAAAGAGGAAGGTTACATCGACGACTTTTCGGTGGCCGAGGCCGACGACAAGCCTGCGCTGACGGTCAAGCTGCGCTACCACCAGGGCCGTCCGGTGATCGAGCAGATGCGGCGGGTCAGTCGCCCGGGTCTGCGCATCTTCAAGGGCAAGGGTGAGTTACCCAAAGTCAATGGCGGGCTCGGGGTCGCGATCGTGTCGACCTCGCAAGGCGTGATGACCGATCGCGCCGCGCGGGCTTCAGGCCAGGGCGGCGAAGTGCTCTGCATCGTTTCATAAGGCAGGTAGCGGACCATGTCCAGAGTAGCAAACTATCCGGTTGCCATTCCCAAGGGAGTGGAGGTCAACTTCAGCGGCGCCAACATCAGTGTCAAGGGGCCCAGGGGTACCATGTCACTCGATGTACACGAGACTGTTGAGGTGACCAATGAGGGCGGTGAGTTGCGCTTCAAGGCGCGTGAGCCCAAGGCGCGGGCGATGGCCGGGACCATGCGCGCCCTGGTGAATAACCTTGTAAAGGGGGTCAGCCAGGGTTTTGAGCGCAAGCTCGAACTGCGTGGTGTCGGTTACCGCGCCCAGGCGCAGGGAAATACCCTGAATCTGACGCTTGGTTACTCGCATCCGATCAGTTTCCCGATTCCCGACGGAATCACCATCGAAACGCCGAGTCAAACCGAGGTGGTGGTCAAGGGCGTCGACAAGCAGCAGGTCGGCCAGGTTGCGGCGGTGATTCGTTCCTTCCGGCCGCCGGAACCGTATAAGGGCAAGGGCGTTCGTTATGCCGACGAACAGGTGAGCCTCAAAGAGGCCAAGAAGAAATAAGGTTTGGGCGCTATGGACAAGAAAAGTGCACGTTTGCGCCGCGCCCGCCGGGCTCGGCTCAAAATTCGCGAACTCGGTGTCTACCGTCTTACGGTGCATCGCACGCCGCGGCATATCTACGCGCAGATCGTCGCTCCAGAAGATGCGCGCGTGGTGGCTGCCGCCAGTACCGTGCAGGCACAATTGCGGGGATCGCTGAAGAGCACCGGCAACATCGAAGCGGCGGCTGCCGTGGGCAAGGCAATTGCTGAACAGGCCAAAGCGGCCGGTGTCACCGATGTGGCGTTCGATCGGTCTGGGTTCAAATATCATGGTCGTGTCAAGGCGCTGGCGGATGCCGCCCGCGAAAACGGCCTGGCATTCTAAGGGTTGAACATGGCGAATACGGAACAATCTTCGGGCGATGGCCTGTTGGAAAAGCTGGTGACCGTTAATCGTGTCGCCAAAGTGGTCAAGGGCGGCCGCCAATTCGGATTCACCGCGCTCACGGTTGTGGGTGACGGCAACGGCCAGGTCGGATTCGGATACGGCAAGGCGCGTGAAGTGCCGGTAGCGATCCAGAAGGCGATGGAGAAGGCGCGCAAGAACATGCGTAAGGTCAACATCACTGACGGAACGCTGCAGTATGCGGTCAACGCGCGCCACGGGGCCAGCAAGGTGTTCATGCAGCCGGCTTCCGAAGGTACCGGGATCATTGCTGGTGGCGCGATGCGCGCCGTGTTCGAAGTGGTCGGCGTGCACAATGTGCTCGCCAAGTGCGTCGGATCGCGCAATCCGGTCAACGTGGTTCGGGCGACGATCAGGGGCCTGACGGATATGGCATCCCCCGAGGATGTCGCCTCGAAACGCGGCAAGAAAGTCGACGAGATTTTGGGCTAAGCCATGGCAAACCAGAACAAACTGAAGGTGACGCTGATCAAGAGCACTGCCGGCCGGCTGAAAAACCACCAGGCCTGCGTTCGCGGACTGGGGTTGCGTCGTATGCACCACAGCGTGATCGTCGATGACACGCCGGAAAATCGCGGCATGATCAACAAGGCACAGTACCTGCTGAAGGTCGAGGAAGTCTGATATGCACCTCAACACCATCAAGCCCGCCGCCGGCAGCAAGAGGTCGGCCAAGCGCGTGGGACGCGGCATCGGTTCGGGGCTGGGCAAGACTGCCGGGCGCGGCCACAAGGGCCAGCATTCCCGCTCGGGCGGTTTTCACAAAGTCGGCTTTGAGGGCGGCCAGATGCCGCTGCAGCGGCGCCTGCCTAAAGTGGGCTTCCGCTCGCGCAAGGCGCGATTCAATGCCGAGCTGCGGCTCCACGAGCTGGCCAAGGTCGAGGGCGACGTGGTGGATCTGTTGGCGCTGAAAAAGGCCAATCTGGTCGACCAGGACGTGACCCGGGTCAAGGTCATCGCTTCCGGCAAGATCGATCAGCCGGTTACCGTTCGTGGCATCGCGGTGACCAAGGGCGCTCGCGCCGCCATTGAGGCGGCCGGCGGCAAGATCGAGGAGTAAATGGCCAACGCTCCCGCCAACCTGCCCGGTGGGCTCGGTAGCCTGGGCAAAATGAAGGAACTTCGCCAGCGCCTGTTGTTCGTGCTGGGCGCGTTGTTTGTCTACCGCGTCGGTACCTTCATTCCGGTGCCCGGTATCGACCCGCAGCAACTGGCGCACCTGTTCCAGACGCAGGGTGGCACCATTCTGGGCATGTTCGACATGTTCTCCGGTGGCGCGCTGCGCCGCCTGAGCGTGTTCGCGCTTGGGATCATGCCGTACATCTCGGCGTCGATCATCATGCAGCTGCTGGCGGTGGTGGTGCCGTCGCTGGAGCAGCTTAAGAAAGAGGGCGAGGCGGGTCGGCGCAAGATCACCCAGTACACCCGTTATGGCACGGTGGGGCTGGCGCTGTTTCAGGCCTTCGGCGTGTCCTACGGCCTCGCGTCCCAGCCGGGCATGGTGTTCATGCCGGTGTGGAACTTCTATTTCATCGCCGTGGTGACCCTGGTTACCGGCACGATGTTCCTGATGTGGCTGGGTGAGCAAATAACGGAGCGCGGCGTCGGCAACGGTATTTCGATGATCATTTTCGCCGGTATTGTCGCCGGGCTCCCGCGGGCCATCGGAGCTGTGCTGTCGAACGTGGAAACGGGCGCCTGGGGAGTGTTCACGGTGCTGCTGCTGTTCGCCATCGTGATCGCGGTCACCGGTTTCGTTGTGTTCGTGGAACGCGGTCAGCGCCGCATCACGGTGAACTACGCCAAGCGCCAGCAGGGGCGGAAAGTCTATGCCGCGCAGAGCAGCCACCTGCCGTTGAAGCTGAACATGTCGGGGGTAATTCCGCCGATCTTCGCGTCGAGCCTGATTCTGTTCCCGTCGACCATCGGCAAATGGTTGAGCCAGAATGCTCAGAGCAACAGCTGGTTCATGGCCCGGTTGGGCGACTTTTCGCAGATGCTCTCGCCCGGGCAGCCGCTTTACGTGCTGTTGTATTCGTTGCTGATCGTGTTTTTCTGTTTCTTTTACACCGCGCTGGTATTCAACTCGCGGGAGACGGCGGACAACCTGAAGAAGTCGGGGGCGTTCATTCCCGGGATCCGGCCCGGCGAGCAGACCGCGCGCTACGTGGACGGGGTGCTGACGCGGCTGACTACGGCCGGCGCCATCTACGTGACCGCCGTGTGTTTGCTGCCGGAGTTCCTGATTCTGTATTGGGACGTCCCGTTCTACTTCGGCGGTACCTCGCTGCTGATTATCGTGGTGGTGGTGATGGATTTCATGGCGCAGTTGCAGACTCACCTGATGTCCCATCAGTACGAGGGCCTGATGAAGAAGGCCAATCTCAAGGGTTATGGGCGCTCGGGCTTGGTCCGCTAGCGGCGTCGTCCGATAAAGATATGCAAATCAGTGTCTTATCGACCGGGAATTGCCTGGTCGGCAGTGGAGAAAGAAGATGAAGGTTCGTGCCTCGGTAAAGAAGATGTGCCGGAACTGCAAGATCATCCGGCGCAACGGCGTCGTGCGCGTCATCTGCAAGGACGCCCGGCACAAACAGCGTCAGGGCTGATCGCCGGAGACGGATTTATTTTTGGGTGTAATTAGGCTATTATTGTGCGTTTTCGCGCCGGCCTACGCGCAGGATTAGGAGATACACTGAATGGCCCGTATCGCAGGTGTCAATATCCCGGACCATAAGCACGCCGTCATCTCGCTGACGTCGATTTATGGTATCGGCAGGACCCGCGCGCAGCAGATTTGTGCCGCGGCCGGGGTCGATCCGGCAATCAAGATCAAGGATCTCAGCGAATCGGAGCTGGAGAACCTGCGCAGCGAGATTGCCAAGGTCCCCGTGGAAGGTGACCTGCGGCGGGAAATTTCCATGAACATCAAACGCCTGATGGATCTTGGCTGTTACCGTGGGCTGCGCCATCGTCGTGGTCTGCCGTTGCGCGGCCAGCGCACCCGGACCAATGCACGCACCCGCAAGGGCCCGCGCAAGCCGATCCGCAAGTAACTTATTGATTTAACGACTCGGGACTACTGTATATGGCAAAGGCGCCAACTCGGACACGCAAGAAGGCCAAGATGAATGTGGCCGATGGCGTGGCCCACATTCACGCTTCGTTCAACAACACCATCGTGACCATCACCGATCGTCAGGGCAATGCCTTGAGCTGGGCCACCTCCGGTGGTTCCGGGTTCCGTGGTTCGCGCAAGAGCACGCCGTTTGCGGCGCAGGTGGCCGCCGAGCGTGCCGGCAATGTGGCGGCTCAGGATTACGGTATGAAGAACATCGAGGTCATGGTGAAGGGGCCTGGTCCAGGCCGCGAGTCGGCGGTGCGGGCGCTGAACGCCTGCGGGCTGAAGGTCACCAACATAACGGACGTGACGCCCATACCCCATAACGGCTGCCGTCCCCCCAAGAAACGTCGCGTGTGAGAGGCTCGTAATCAGTGGCTAAGTACATCGGTTCCAAATGCCGCCAGTGCCGCCGTGAAGGCACCAAGTTATTCTTGAAGGGCGAGAAGTGCTACACCTCCAAGTGCGCCGTGGAGAATCGCGCCTTTCCGCCGGGCCAGCATGGCCAGCGGCGTCAGCGCCTGTCGGACTATGCGTTGCAGTTGCGCGAAAAGCAGAAGCTGCGCCGGATCTACGGGCTGCTCGAGCGCCAGTTCCACAACTATTACGCCGAGGCGGCGCGAATCAAGGGTTCCACCGGCGAAAATCTTCTGCAGCTGCTCGAGCGGCGGTTGGACAACGTGGTATACCGCATGGGCTTTGCTGCCTCCCGCAGCGAGGCGCGCCAGCTGGTGCGTCATAACGCGATTACGGTCAATGGCACCAAGGTGAACATCCCCTCTTATCAGGTGAACGCCACCGACGTGGTCGCCGTGCGCGAGAAGAGCCGTAACCAGGCGCGCGTTCAGGCAGCGGTGGAGCTTTCCCAACAGCGGGGAGTTGCCGAATGGCTGGATGTGGACAGCAAGACAATGGAGGGGGTCTTCAAGGCCGTGCCCGAGCGCGCCGATTTGCCGCCGGACATTAATGAGCATCTGGTGGTGGAGTTGTACTCCAAGTAAGTGATGGGGCGCACCAAGGAATTTTTGCGAGAGGACAATCCATGCAGGGTTCAGTGACAGAATTTCTCAAGCCGCGGATCGTCATTCGGCCATACGCTCGGCAACGCGTTGCGGCGTATCCTGCTGTCGTCACTGCCGGGCTGCGCCGTGACCGAGGCCGAGATCGAAGGTGTCCTGCACGAGTACACCACGATCGAAGGTGTTCAGGAGGACGTGATCGACGTGCTCCTGAATCTCAAGGGCCTGGCGATTCGCATGCACGCCCGCAACGAAGCCATGCTGAGCTTGAGAAAGAAAGGCCAGGGTCCGGTGCTGGCGAGCGATATCACTCTCGACCATGATGTCGAGATCGTCAATCCGGATCACGTAATCGCCAACCTGACCAAAGACGGCGAACTTGCGATGACGCTGAAGGTGGAGCGGGGGCGCGGTTACGTTCCGGCGCCCATGCGTGAGGACAGCGAGAACCGGCCCATCGGTCATCTGCGCCTCGACGCCTCTTTCAGTCCGGTGCATCGCGTGACCTACACCGTGGACAGCGCCCGCGTCGAGCAGCGTACCAACCTGGACAAGCTGATCATCGACATCGAGACCAACGGGACCATCGATCCGGAGGACGCCATCCGCCAGGCGGCGGGCATCCTCCAGGACCAGCTGTCGGTGTTCGTCGACCTCAAGGGCAAGGAAGAGGCCAAACACGAGGAGCAGGAAGCCGAGATCGACCCGATCCTGCTGCGGCCGGTGGACGATCTCGAACTGACCGTGCGTTCAGCAAATTGCCTGAAGGCGGAAAGCATTTACTATATCGGCGATCTGATTCAGCGCACCGAGGTGGAGTTGCTGAAGACGCCCAACCTGGGCAAGAAGTCGCTGACCGAAATCAAGGACGTGCTCGCTTCCCACGGGTTGTCGTTGGGGATGCGGCTGGAGAACTGGCCGCCGCCGGCCCTGAAGGAAAAGGAAGAGGAAAAGAACCGGGCCTAACAACTTTCGGACCCGTTCCCGACCCGACTTGCGGCACGAATTAAAGAGACACTCTAAGGATTACGACCGATGCGTCATCGTAACACCGGACGGCAGCTGAGCCGTAACAGCAGTCACCGCAAGGCCATGTTGCGCAACATGGCCTCCTCGCTGATGCGCCATGAAATCATCAAGACCACGTTGCCCAAGGCGAAAGAGCTGCGGCGCGTTGCCGAACCGTTGATCACCCTGGCCAAGAAGGATTCGGTGGCCGGCCGCCGCCAAGCATTTGACCGGCTGCGGGATCGTGAAGTGGTCACCAAGCTGTTCAATGAGTTGGGGCCGCGCTATCAGAGCCGTCCCGGTGGCTACCTGCGTATCCTCAAGTGCGGCTACCGCGCCGGTGACGCGGCTCCCATGGCTTATGTGGAACTGGTTGATCGTCCGCTGACCGACGAGTCGGGCGAGGTGGTGACTGAAGACTGACCGCGTGTCGCGGGCGCTGTCAAAGAACCGGGCTCTGCCCGGTTTTTTTCGTTCTATATCCGACGTTTGTGGTTTGGCGGGCGGCGTGTGGACAGAGCACCCGCGCTGGCGGATCATGAGTGGACGTAATGGAACGCCGGAGACGCGATGATCGTTCTGTTTACGGATTTCGGGCTCGAGGGGCCATACATCGGCCAGATGCAGGCGGTATTGCACCGCAAGGCACCCAATGTGCCCGTCGTGAACCTGTTCGCCGACGTGCCGCCATTTGATCCCCAGGGCGCCGCCTACCTGCTGTCCGCCTACACGGGGGAGTTTCCACCCGGCACCGTGTTCCTGTGTGTCATCGATCCCGGCGTCGGCACCAACCGCCGTGCCGCCCTGGTAGGTGCCGATCGGCGCTGGTATGTGGGCCCCGACAACGGCCTGTTCAATATCGTCGCTGCACGGGCGCGGGACCTCAGGTGGTGGGACGTAACCTGGCGACCGGCGCGCTTGTCGGCCAGCTTTCACGGTCGTGATCTGTTTGCGCCGGTGGCCGCTGCACTGGCGCTGGGAGAAATGCCGCCCGCCGAGGAGCAGAACCCCGCATTGCGGTTGCGCACCGGCTGGCCGGACGACCTCGGCCGACTTATCTACGTCGACGGGTTCGGCAACGCCATGACGGGTATCCGCGCCGCCAGTCTCCCTGCGTCCGCCAGCCTCGATATTCGGAGCCATCGGTTTCCTCGCGCCCGTACGTTTTCCGACGTACCTGCCGGCGCCGCCTTCTGGTACGAGAATGCCAACGGCCTGGCCGAGGTGGCGGTCAATCAGGGATGCGCCAACGAGGAGTTGGGGCTGCGAGTCGGCGATCCCGTGGTTGTGGTGTCCTGATGCCTTCACGGCCCGGCTCCGCTCCCGGGAGACGGCGCCGGGGAGCGCGAGCCGCGCAGGGACGGTGCAGCAGGAGCCGGACAATGGCGCCAGACGACCCGGGGCCCGGGAGCGGGCCCCGGTGTCGGGGCTTCAGGTGGCGGCCCGGATGGGGATTTCCAGCAGCGGTTTCAGGTAACGTCCGGTAAAGGAGCCGGGATCGGCGGCGATGGCTTCGGGTTTGCCGGCGGCGATCACGCGGCCCCCGCCGTCGCCCCCTTCCGGACCGAGATCGATCACCCAATCGGCGGTCTTGATGACGTCCAGGTTGTGCTCGATTACCACCACCGTGTTGCCGTGGTCGCGCAGCCGGTGGAGCACCCGCAGCAGCTGTTCGATGTCGTGAAAATGCAGACCCGTGGTGGGCTCGTCGAGAATGTAGAGCGTGCGGCCGGTCTCCCGTTTGGACAGTTCCCGCGACAACTTCACCCGCTGCGCCTCGCCGCCCGATAGGGTGGTGGCGCTTTGCCCAAGTTTGACATAGGAAAGGCCTACATCGATCAGCGTCTGGAGTTTGCGTTTGATTGCTGGAATGGCGTCGAAAAACACTACCGCGTCCTCGACGGTCAGCTCCAACACTTCGTGGATGTTCTTGCCCTTGTAGCGGATTTCCAGGGTTTCGCGGTTGTAGCGTTGTGCCTTGCAGACGTCGCAGGTGACGTAAATGTCCGGCAGGAAATGCATCTCGACTTTGATAACGCCGTCACCCTGGCAAGCCTCGCAGCGTCCGCCCTTGACGTTGAAACTGAAGCGGCCGCTCTTGTAGCCCCGTGAGCGGGCTTCCTGGGTCCCGGCGAACAGGTCGCGGATCGGGGTGAACAGCCCCGTGTAGGTGGCAGGGTTGGAGCGCGGTGTACGTCCGATCGGGCTCTGGTCAATGTCCACGACCTTGTCGAACTGCTCCAGGCCCGCGATCTCGGCGCAGGGGGCGCCGCTGTCGTTGGCACCGTTGACCGCCGCGGCGGCGCGCCGATACAAGGTGTCATTGATCAGGGTCGATTTTCCCGAACCCGAGACGCCGGTTACGCACGTCATCAGACCGACCGGGATGTCCACGTCCACCCGTTTGAGATTGTTGCCGCTGGCCCCGCGGATGCGCACCACGCGTCTGGCATCGACTTCCACCCGCTGCGCCGGCAGGGCGATGCAGGCATGGCCGGCCAGGTAGCGGCCGGTCAGAGACTGCGGATTGTCCATGATTTCCCGGGGCGTTCCCTCGGCCACCACCTGGCCACCGTGAATCCCGGCTCCGGGACCCATGTCGACGACATGATCGGCGCTGCGAATGGCGTCCTCGTCGTGCTCGACGACGATCACGGTGTTGCCCAGGTCGCGAAGATAGGTCAGCGTGTCCAGCAGCCGCTGATTGTCGCGCTGGTGCAGACCGATGGACGGCTCGTCGAGGATGTACATGACGCCCACCAGGCCGGCGCCGATCTGGCTGGCGAGCCGGATGCGCTGTGCTTCGCCGCCGGACAGCGTATCGGCGGAACGCTCCAGGGTCAGGTAGTCAAGGCCCACGTTGACCAGAAAATTGAGCCGCTGTCCCAGCTCCTTGACGATTTTGGCGGCGATCTCGCCACGGCGGCCCGGCAACTCCAGGGTATCGAAAAAGTCCCGGGCCCGGCCCACGGGCATGGCGGTGACATTCGGCAGATTGTGATCGGCCACGAATACGTTGCGGGCCGCCAGGTTCAGGCGGCTGCCCTCGCAGGCGGGGCAGGGGCGCGTGCTGAGGTATTTTGCCAATTCCTCACGAACGACGTTGGATTCGGTTTCGCGGTAGCGGCGCTCCATGTTGACGATGATGCCCTCGAACGGGTGGCGCCGGGTGGTGATGCCGCCGCGGTCATTGAAATACTGGAACTCGATCTGCTCGGTGCCGCTGCCGTAGAGAATGACCCGGCGCTGTTGCTCGGTCAGGTCCTGGAACGGTGTCTCTATGTCGAATTCGTAATGATCCGCTAATGAACTGATCATCTGAAAGTAGTAGGCTGTACGGCGGTCCCAACCGCGCACGGCGCCGCCGGCCAAGCTCAGCTGGGGATGGGCCACGACTCGCTGGGGATCGAAGAATTGTTTGATGCCCAGGCCGTCGCACTCGGGACAGGCTCCCACGGGGTTATTGAAGGAAAACAGCCGCGGCGCCAACTCGGAAAGGGAGTATCCGCATTGGGGGCAGGCGAATTTCGCTGAAAACAGCGTCTCGGGCTGGGATGGATCCTCCAGCGAGGCGACCACCGCCACGCCGTCGGCCAGGCGCAAGGCGGTTTCAAATGACTCGGCCAGGCGCAATTCCAATCCCGGGCGTACCTTGAAACGGTCCACGACTGCTTCAATGGTGTGTTTTTGGTGCAGTTCCAATGGCGGGGGTTGGTCCAGGTCGACGAGTTCGCCGTCGATGCGGGCGCGAATGAAACCTTGCGAGCGCAACTCCTCGAGCACGTGCACGTGCTCGCCCTTGCGTTCCTGCACCAGTGGTGCCAGCAGCATCAGGCGGCTGCCTTCGGGCATGGCCAACACCTGATCGACCATCTGGCTGACTGTCTGTGCATCGAGATCGGTGCCGTGTTCCGGGCAGCGTGGCGTGCCGGCGCGGGCGAAGAGCAGCCGCAGGTAGTCGTAGATCTCGGTGATGGTGCCGACGGTGGAACGCGGGTTGTGGGAAGTGGCTTTTTGTTCGATGGAAATGGCGGGCGACAGCCCTTCGATGTGGTCCACATCGGGCTTTTCCATCACCGCAAGGAACTGGCGGGCATAGGCAGACAGCGACTCGACATAGCGCCGCTGGCCTTCTGCGTAAATGGTGTCGAACGCCAGGGACGACTTGCCGGAGCCGGACAGCCCGGTGATGACGATCAGCCGGTCCCGCGGCAGGTCGAGATCGATGTTGCGCAGATTATGGGTGCGAGCGCCGCGTATGCGTATGGTATCCATGGATGTTTTTCGCAATCAGAGCAACCTGTTAATATACGCTGTCTCGGCAGCGTTAGGCAAAGGGAGAGCGACTGTTGAATGCGTCAACCCCAAGTAACCGCAGTGGCATGACTGCAACCGAGCGCCGGGCGGCCATGTCCCTGTCGAGCATCTTCGCCCTGCGCATGCTCGGCCTGTTCATGATTTACCCCGTTTTTTCCGTCTACGCCCAGCATCTGCGCGGTGTGACGCCGACCACGATCGGGCTCGCGCTCGGCGCCTACGGCCTGACACAGGCGATTTTTCAGATTCCGTTCGGCATGTTTTCCGACCGGTTCGGGCGCAAATCCATTATTGCCATCGGCTTGTTGATCTTTGCCGTCGGCAGTGTCGTGGCCGCGGTCTCCACGTCCATCGACGGCGTGATCCTGGGCCGGATTATTCAGGGCGCCGGCGCTGTGGGCTCGGCGATACTGGCCACGGCTGCCGACCTGACCCGGGAGGAGCATCGCACCAAGGCCATGGCGACGCTGGGAATGACCATCGGCTTCTCGTTTGCCGTGGCGCTGGTGCTGGGGCCGGTGCTGGACCGCTGGATCGGCGTGTCGGGCATCTTCTGGCTTACCGCGGTGTTGGCCCTGTGCGGTATCGGGGTCCTGTTGTTCGTGGTGCCGCAACCCACGCGGGTGCGGCTGCACCGGGACACCGAGCCGGTCCCCGCGCTGTTCAAGCGGGTGCTGACCGACGGCCAGCTGCTGCGCCTGGATTTCGGCATTTTGGCCTTGCACGCCATCCTCACCGCCAGCTTTGTGGCGTTGCCCCTGGCCCTGCGCAACGCTGCCGGGCTCGACAGCCAGCATCAATGGTACTTGTATCTGCCGGTGCTGGTGGTCTCGGTGTTCGCGATGGTTCCGTTCATCATCATGGCGGAGAAGCGCCGCAAGATGAAGTCGGTATTCCTCGGCGCCATTCTGGCCCTGGCGGGCTCCGAGCTGGCGTTGATGGAATGGCACGCCAACGTGGTCGGCATCGCTGTGGAGCTGACGGTGTTTTTCACCGCCTTCACTCTGATGGAGGCAACGTTGCCGTCGCTGATTTCGAAAGTGGCGCCGCCCGACAGTAAGGGTACCGCCATGGGCGTGTATTCCAGCTCGCAGTTCCTGGGGATCTTCATCGGCGGCACGGTGGGCGGCTGGATCTACGGCCAGCACGGGCTCCACGGCGTGTTTGCCTTCACGGGCGTGGTGGCGCTGGTGTGGTTCCTGGTTGCCGCCAGCATGAAGAGCCCGCGGTTTCTCAACAGCTACCTGCTCAATGTCGGCACCATCAGCGAAAAGGACGCGTCACAGCTGGCGGTGCGCCTGACCCAGGTGCGGGGCGTGGCCGAAGCGGTGGTGGTGGCCGAGGATGGTATCGCCTACCTGAAGGTGGACGCCGGCTCCCTGGACGAGCCGGCCCTGCATGCCTTCTCCGCGGAACAAGAGTATGATGGCCCCGAAACCGTGGAATCGGGCGCAGTCAGTCATCCGAGCCCCGGGAGCAGCGTCTGACGCGCGCCCGGCGCCAAACGGCTCGACGGAACCGGGCCGATCGTGTTGTCACACCGATGATCGAAAGGGAGACGAAAGTATGGCAAGGGGAGTAAACAAAGTCATTCTGATCGGGAATCTGGGCAGAGACCCGGAAATCCGCTATATGCCCAGTGGGGCGGCGGTGGCCAATGTCGCCTTGGCGACCAGCGAACAGTGGAAGGACAAGCAGACCGGCGAGACCCAGGAGCGCACCGAGTGGCATACCGTGGTGTTCTTCAACCGGCTGGCGGAGATCGTCGGCGAATACCTGAAGAAGGGCTCCCAGGTCTACGTGGAGGGCAGCCTGCGCACCCGCAAGTGGCAGGACAAGAGCGGCAACGACCGCTATAGCACTGAAATCGTGGCCAGTGAGATGCAGATGCTGGGCGGCCGCGGCGGCGGTGGTGGCGGTGGTTCCAACTATGGCCAGTCCCAAGGCGGACAGCGCAGCAGCGCCGCTCCATCCGCTCCGGCTCCTGCCGACGGTCCCGAAGAGTTTGACGACGACATACCGTTCTAGCGCGGCGTCCCGGCGCCCGCATCATTCCGACTCGCCGTTTTGCACCGGATGAGGTGGCCGGTCCGGGCGGCTGCTGGTACAGTCCCGGACCAGGCGGATACTGGCCTTAAAGGGTTGTCAGGCGCGCGCCGCTACATGATCAGAAGCGCGCTGCACGAGCGCACAGGCCGAATCTGGAACCCGGCGCGGCGGGCCGATCCGGGTGGCGCGGCCATCATTCGAAAACGGGGGGCTCAATGCTGATTCCGGTAATTCTCTCCGGTGGCGCGGGCACGCGGCTGTGGCCCGTTTCCCGCGAGGCGCATCCGAAGCCGTTCATGCGGCTGCCCGACGGCCAGAGTCTGTTGCAGAAGACCCTCGGCCGCGCCCTGTGTCTCGACGAAGTCGGCAGCATCCTCACGGTTACCAATCGCGACTACTATTTTCAGACCCGCGACGAGTTCGCCGGCGTGGCACCGGGCGAAGAGGCGCGTTTCGAATATATGCTGGAACCGCGCGGGCGCAATACCGCGCCGGCCATCGCCATGGCGGCGCTGTATCTGCGCGAGCGCCTCGACGATGCGCAGATGCTGGTGCTGCCGGCGGATCACGTGATTGCCGACCTCGAGGCGTTTGCCCGTGCCGTGGCCGAAGGCCGGCGCCTGGCTGCCGGCGGGTACCTGGTGACTTTCGGCATCCAGCCCAACCGGCCGGAAACGGGTTACGGCTACATCGAACAGGGCGCGGCGATTCCCGGAGGCGGCGCCGACGGGTTCGGCGTCGCCCGGTTCGTGGAAAAGCCGGACTCACAGACGGCGCAGCAATACCTGGATTCAGGGCGTTTTCTCTGGAATGCCGGCATGTTCTGCTTCGCGCCGGAGACGCTTCTGCGGGCTCTGGAGGCCCACGCCCCGGCGGTATTCGAGCAGGCCCAGGCCTGCTGGCAGGCCACCGCCACCGACATCGCGCCGCTGGAACTCGACACGGCCTCGTTCGCCGCCATGGAACCGATCTCGATTGATTATGCAGTAATGGAGAAGGCCGACAACGTTGCCGTGGTGGCCGGCAGCTTCGATTGGAGCGATCTGGGCTCGTGGGCCTCGGTGAGCGAACTGGTGGAAGTGGACGAGTCGGGCAATCGCATCAGCGGTGAGGCCGTGCTCATGGACAGCAGCAATTGCTTTGTCCATAGCGAAGACCGCCTGGTAGCGGCGCTGGGGCTTGACGACCTGGTGATCGTCGATACCCCCGATGCCCTGTTGGTTGCCGACCGGGAGCGGGTCCAGGACGTGAAGAAGGTGGTGGAGCGGCTGAAGGCCGACGGGCACGAGGCCTACCGGTTTCACCGCACGGTGCACCGACCGTGGGGCACCTACACGGTGCTCGAGGAAGGCGAGCGGTTCAAGATCAAGCGCATCGTGGTCAAGCCCGGTGCGGCGCTGTCGCTGCAGATGCACCACCACCGCAGCGAACACTGGATCGTGGTGTCCGGAACCGCCGAAGTGGTGAACGGCGACGACAGCTACCTGGTACGCACCAACGAGTCCACCTACGTTCCCGCGGGCAACGCCCACCGGCTCGTGAATCCCGGCATCCTCGACCTGGTGATGATCGAGGTGCAAAGCGGCGAATATCTGGGCGAGGACGACATCGTTCGCTTTGAGGACCGCTACGGACGCAAGAGTTAACCCGGGGCGCAACCGGCCCGTCGGCTGCGGCCGCTCTATCTGCGTGGTGTGGGCTTCAGGATCGATAAGGATTCGTTGTGAAGAAAATTTTGGTGGTAGGCGGCGCGGGCTATATCGGCTCCCACATGGTCAAGGTCCTGTTGGATGCCGGACATCAGGTGGTGACGTTGGACAATCTGTCCACCGGGTTCCGGGATGCGGTGCTCGGTGGTGAATTCGTCGAAGGTGATATCGCCGACAAGGCGCTGCTCGACGAACTGCTGCCGAGCCACAACTTCGACGCCGTGATGCATTTCGCCGCCTACATCCAGGTCGGCGAGTCGGTGGAGAATCCGGGCAAGTACTACACCAACAACGTCGCCAATACTCTGAATCTGCTCAATGCCATGGTGCGCCACGGCGTCAACCATTTCATTTTCTCGTCGACCGCGGCCATTTTCGGCGAACCGCAATACCTGCCCGTGGACGAGGCGCATCCAAAGGCACCGATCAATCCCTACGGCACCAGCAAGTGGATGGTGGAGCAGATACTGGCCGATTTCGACCGGGCTTATGACCTGCGCTCTGTGTGTCTGCGATATTTCAATGCCGCCGGCGCCGAGCCGGAGGGGCTGCTCGGCTGGCGCTATGACGGCGTCACCAACCTGATACCGGTGGTGCTGAAAGTCGCCGCCGGGCGGCGTCCCAACGTCACCGTGTTCGGGCGCGACTACGACACCGCGGACGGTACCGGCGTGCGCGACTACATTCATGTGATGGATCTGTGCGACGCGCATCTGCTGGCCCTGCAGCGGATGTGGGCCGGCGGCGGCAGCGATGTGTTCAATCTGGGCAACGGCCATGGCTTCTCGGTGCAGCAGGTTATCGACGCGGCACGCAAAGCCAGCGGCCGCGACATCGCCGTCGAGGAAGGCCCGCGGCGGCCGGGCGATCCGGCGACCCTGGTGGCGGACTCGACGCGCGCCCGCGAGATCCTCGGCTGGCTCCCGCGCTTCGGAGACCTGGACACTATTGTCGCCCACGCGTGGAACTGGGAGTTGCGTCGGCCGTGATCGTTGCCGGTGGGCGCCGCGGCGGCAAGCCGTCCTCCATTTCCCAAGCCAACGTGTGCTAAAGTGATTGAGCGGCAACTGTCGTCGGCGCCGCCCGCAAGGGCAGGGGCCGGCGAACGCGGTCAGGGCAGGCCCTTCATGGACAACAAGACAATCCTGGTTACCGGCGGCGCCGGTTTTATCGGCTCGGCGCTGGTGCGCCATTTGATCCGCGAAACCGACCATCGGGTCGTGAACGTCGACAAGCTCACCTACGCCGGCAATCCCGCCTCGGTGGCCGAGGCGGCATCGAGTCCGCGCTACCGGTTCGAGCAGGCGGATATCTGCGATCGGCCGGCCATGGAACGCATATTTGGCGAGCACCAGCCCGATGCGGTGCTGCATCTGGCGGCCGAATCCCATGTGGACCGTTCCATCGACAGTGCGGCCGCGTTCATCAACACCAATATCATCGGCACCTATACGCTGCTGGAGACGGCGCTGGCGTACTGGGCCGGCCTGAGCGCGGACCGTCGACGCCGGTTTCGCTTTCATCATGTTTCCACCGACGAGGTGTACGGCTCGCTCGGCTCCCAGGGTCTGTTTGCCGAAGACAGCCCCTACCAGCCCAACTCCCCGTACTCGGCCAGCAAGGCGTCCTCGGATCATCTTGTCCGCGCCTGGCACCACACTTACGGGCTGCCGGTGGTTACCACCAATTGCTCCAACAACTACGGTCCCTACCAGTTTCCGGAAAAGCTCATCCCGCTGATGATCATCAACGGTCAGGCCGGCAAGCCCCTGCCCATATACGGCCGCGGCGAGAACGTGCGCGACTGGCTGTTCGTGGGCGACCACGTGCGTGCGCTGCTGACGGTGCTGGAGCATGGCGTGGCGGGCGAGGTCTACAATATCGGCGGCAATACGGAAAAGACCAACCGGGAGGTGGTCGAGGCGGTTTGCCTGCTGCTCGACGATCTGCTGCCCGATTCCCCGCACCGCCCCCACGCCTCTCTGATCACCTATGTCCAGGACCGCCCCGGACACGACCTGCGGTACGCCATCGATGCGGGCAAGATCCGGCGCGAGCTGGGTTGGACGCCGGCGGAAACGTTTGCCTCCGGCCTGCGCAAGACGGTGCAGTGGTATCTGGCGCGTCGCGACTGGTGGCAGCCCATCCTCGACGGCGTGTACCAGGGTCAGCGCCTCGGTGCACGCAGTGCCCGGGCGGCGGAATGAAAGTGAAGCAAAGCCCATGACAGCGCGCAAAGGGATCATACTGGCCGGCGGCAGCGGCACCCGGCTGTACCCGGTTACCCAGGTGGTCAGCAAACAGCTGTTGCCGGTGTACGACAAGCCCATGGTGTATTACCCCCTGAGCACCCTGATGTTGGCCGGCATTCGTGAGATCCTGGTGATATCCACCCCGGATGACACGCCGCGTTTCCGGCAGTTGCTGGGGGACGGCGGCCAATGGGGACTGGCGATCGACTACGCCGTCCAACCGGTCCCGGAAGGTTTGGCGCAGGCGTTTCTGATCGGGCGGGAATTCATCGGCAATGACGCCTGCGCCCTGGTACTGGGCGACAACATCTTCTTCGGCCATGACCTGATCGCGTTGCTGCGGCGCGCCGTCGACCGTGAACAGGGTGCCAGCGTGTTCGCGTACCCAGTGGCCGATCCGCAGCGCTACGGTGTGGTCGAGTTCGACCGCAACCACCGTGCGGTGAGCCTGGAAGAGAAACCGCAACGGCCCAAGTCACGCTTTGCGGTGACCGGACTTTACTTCTACGACAATGACGTCGTTTCCATTGCCGCCGACCTGCGCCCGTCGGCCCGGGGCGAACTGGAGATCACCGATGTCAATCGCCGCTATCTGGAGGCCGGCCGGCTCACCGTGGAACTGATGGGCCGGGGCATGGCCTGGCTCGACACCGGAACCCATGAGACGTTGATGGAGGCCTCCGCGTTCATCGAGACCATCGAGCGCCGTCAGGGGCTGAAGATCGCCTGCCCGGAGGAGGTGGCCTACCGGGCCGGTTACATCGACGCCGAGCAGGTGGCCGCGCTGGCGGAGCCGCTGAGAAAGAACGGCTACGGCCAATATTTGCTACAAATACTGGAAGAGGGCTGATGCGAGCCGAGGCGAGCAGCATCCCGGATATCGTTGTCTTCGAGCCGCAGGTGTTCGGCGACGCGCGGGGCTATTTTTTTGAAAGCTATAATCAGGCGCGCCTGGGTGACGCCATTGGCCGCGACGTGCGCTTCGTGCAGGACAACCAGTCCGGCTCGGCCCGCGGCGTGCTGCGCGGCCTGCATTATCAGATCCGACAGCCTCAGGCCAAGCTGGTGCGGGTCCTCAGCGGCGAGATCTTCGATGTGGCGGTGGATATCCGGCGCAGTTCGCCCCACTTCGGGCACTGGGTGGGTATCATGCTGTCGGCGGAAAACCGGCGCCAGCTGTGGATTCCCGAGGGGTTCGCCCACGGTTTTTGCGTGTTGTCCGATTTTGCCGAGGTCCTGTACAAGGCTTCGGATTTCTATGCGCCGGAGCATGAACGTTGCATCCGCTGGGATGATCCCCGGTTGGCCATCGACTGGCCCTTGGATGGGGCGCCGCTGGTTTCGGAAAAGGACCGGCAGGGGGCGGAATTCGGCGCCGCCGAAGTGTTCCCATGAGCCGTATTCTGCTGTTCGGCTGCAATGGGCAGGTGGGGTGGGCCCTGGCCCGGCGGCTGCAGCGCGACTTTCCTCTGACGGCGCTGGACTCCGCCGACGCGGACTTCACCCGGCCCGAGGAATTGCGCGCCGTGGTGCGGGCGGCACAACCGCAGGTGATCATCAACGCTGCCGCCTACACGGCGGTGGATCAGGCGGAAGACAACGCCGAGGCGGCGCTGGCGGTCAACGCCCGGGCCCCGGCGGTGCTGGCCGAGGCGGCCCGAGGCGCTGGCGCGTTGCTGGTGCATTACTCCACCGACTACGTGTTCGACGGCACCAAAGGTTCGCCCTACACCGAGGACGATCCGCCGTCGCCCCTGGGTGTATATGGACGCAGCAAACTGGAAGGTGATCTGGCGATTCAGGAGTCGGGCGCGGCTTACCTGATTTTTCGCACCCAATGGGTGTACGGTCTGCGGGGCCGGAACTTTCTGCTGACCATGCAGCGCCTGTTGCGGGAGCGCCGGGAGGTGCGGGTGGTGGGTGACCAGTTCGGCGCGCCAACCTGGTGCGGGGCGATTGCCGCCGCCAGTGCGGCGATCCTGTCGGGCGCCGGCGACGATGCGGCGGCAACGCTCGGCGGCCATAGCGGGCTCTACAATATGACCTGCGGCGGCGAGACGTCCTGGTATGGTTTTGCCGCGGCGATCCGGGACCGCATGGCCGCTGCCGGCGAGCCGGTGGCACGGCTGGAATCCATTGCCAGTGCCGAGTACCCGACCCGGGCAGCGCGGCCGGCTCATGCGGTGCTGGACAACACGCGCCTGGCCGAGACATTCGGCATCGGGCTGCCCGATTGGCTGGAGGCGCTGGACACCGCCCTGGCCGGGGCTCAGGATTGAGGGCCAGCCGCCGATGCAGTGATGGGCGCGCCAGGGCCGCGGTGCAGGAACAGGGGATTACAAATGGGCAAGAGCACGAATGTGGTTTGGCATCACGCCACGGTGACCCGGGAGCGGCGTGAGGCGCTGAACCGTCACAAGGCAGCAGTACTGTGGTTCACCGGCCTCTCGGGGGCCGGCAAGTCGACCCTGGCCCACGCAGTGGAGGAACATCTGCACCAGGGCGGGTGCCGTACCTTCGTGTTCGACGGCGATAACGTGCGCCACGGCCTGTGCTCTGACCTGGGGTTTTCGGCCGAGGACCGCTCTGAGAACCTGCGGCGGGTCGGAGAGATGGTGAAGCTGTTTCTCGAGGCCGGGGTGGTGTCCCTGACCGCCTTTATTTCGCCGTTTGCCGACGATCGTGAGCGGGTGCGCACTTTGGTGCCCCACGGCGATTTCATCGAGATTTACTGCCGTTGTCCCATCGAGGTCTGTGAGGAGCGCGACGTCAAGGGCCTGTACCGCCGGGCGCGCGCCGGGGAGATTCCTGAATTCACCGGGATTTCATCACCTTATGAAGAACCTCTGAATCCCGAGCTGGTGGTCGACACTGCCGGCCAGCCACTCGACGCTTGTGTGACCCAGGTGTTGGACCTGCTGCGTGTCCGCGGGGTGCTGCCGGCGGCCCAGAATTGAGAGTCCCGTTCTTTTGCGCCGTCCGGATGCGGGCCGCTGGGCCCGGTGGCGAGGCCCGCTGCCGACCGTGAGCGCGCCTTGCGGTGCCGTCGCCCGCGCGCCCGTAACTGGTAATTTTCCAGCGGAAGTAGTATGTTAGCCGACCCGATCGGTTAACACAGACAGGACTGGATGGGCGGTAAGGTATACATCAAGACCCATGGTTGTCAGATGAACGAGTACGATTCCGCCAAGATGGCGGACGTGCTGCGTGAGTCCCACGGTTTCGAGCGAGCAGACACGCCCGAGGAGGCGGACCTGCTGCTGCTCAACACCTGCTCCATTCGCGAGAAGGCCCAGGAAAAGGTGTTCTCGCAGCTGGGTGTGTGGAAGGACCTCAAGCGCGAGCGTCCGGGCCTGGTCATCGGTGTCGGCGGCTGCGTGGCGAGCCAGGAAGGCCAAGCTCTGCGGGAGCGGGCGCCTTTCGTGGATATCGTCTTCGGTCCTCAGACCCTCCACCGACTGCCGCGCATGCTCGACGAGGTGCGGCGCCGACGCGCTGCGGTGATTGACGTCACTTTCCCCGAAATCGAAAAGTTCGACTGTCTGCCGGCGCCACGGGCCGAGGGGCCCACGGCATTCGTCTCCGTCATGGAAGGCTGCAGCAAGTACTGCACCTACTGCGTCGTGCCGTACACCCGCGGCGAGGAGGTCAGCCGCCCGTTCGACGACGTCCTGACCGAGGTGGTGCGCCTGGCCGAACAGGGCGTGCGCGAGGTCAACCTGCTGGGCCAGAACGTCAACGCCTACCGGGGCGTGATGGACGATGGCGACATTGCCGATCTGGCGTTGTTGATCCATTACGTGGCGGCAGTCGACGGCATCGAACGCATCCGCTACACCACTTCCCATCCGGTGGAGCTGACCGACAGCCTGATCCAGGCCTACGCCGAGGTGCCGCAACTGGTCGGCCATCTGCATCTGCCGGTGCAAAGCGGCTCGGACCGTGTCCTGGCGTTGATGAAGCGCGGTCACACGGCATTGGAGTACAAGGCCAAGGTGCGGCGGCTGCGGCAAGCGCGTCCGGACCTCAGCCTGTCGTCGGATTTCATCGTCGGGTTTCCCGGCGAAACGGACGCCGATTTCGAAGCCACCATGAAGCTGATCGAGGAGGTGGGCTTTGACCACTCGTTCAGTTTCATTTTCAGTGCCCGGCCCGGAACGCCGGCCGCCGACCTGCCCGACGATGTACCGCTGGAGGTCAAGAAGGCACGTCTGGCCCGGCTGCAGGCGCGCATCGGCGCGATGGCGAATGCCATCAGTGCGGGCATGATGGGCAGCGTGCAGCGGGTGCTTGTGGACCGCCCGTCGCGCAAGGACCCGGCGCAGCTGGCGGGGCGTACGGAAAACAACCGGGTCGTCAATTTCGCTGGCCCTGCCGACCTGATCGGCCAGTTCGTCGATGTGCGCATCACCGAGGCGCTGCCCAACTCCCTGCGCGGCGATTGGTTGCAGGACCGCGGCGGTGTCGCCAACTGGGCCTGAGAGCCACCGGTGTACCCCTGTCCCTCAATCAATCGCATGCGCCGGTGCCGTCGGGTCGGCGTTGGTCTTGCTTGCGCCGCCGCCGTTGGCCAACCATACTCGCTCTATGAGCATTGCGGTGATACGCGCAATTGCGGGTCAGGCCGGGGTGCGCCGGTTGTCGCCAACTGCCTTTGATCCAGTCTGGTTATCCCCTTGACCGAGCACCCGAAGACCCTCGATGTGATGTTGGAGCCGGCTGACAACGAGCGGCTTGCGAATCTCTGCGGGCTGTTCGACGAAAACCTGCGCCAGCTCGAGCGCCGCCTCGGCGTCGAGATCAACAACCGCGCCAACCACTTTCAGGTGATCGGCGAGGAGCGTGCCACACGCGCTGCCGGGGAAGTGCTGAAGCGGCTTTACGATGCCGCTCACCAGGAGGAGTTGTCGCCGCAGCGCGTCCACCTGCATCTCCAGGACTCGGGCGCCGATCGTCTGCACGAAGGCGACGAGCGGCAGCCGGAAGTGGTGATCCAGACCCGCAAGTCGCGGGTCCAGGGGCGCGGGCCGAATCAACGCAGTTACCTGCGCGACATTGTCAGTCACGATATCAACTTCGGCATCGGGCCCGCGGGTACCGGCAAGACCTATCTGGCGGTAGCCTGTGCCGTTGACGCTCTGGAACACGAACGGGTGCAGCGTCTGGTGTTGGTGCGGCCGGCCGTCGAGGCGGGCGAGCGCCTCGGCTTCCTTCCCGGTGATCTCGCCCAGAAGATCGATCCATACCTGCGCCCGCTCTACGACGCGCTCTACGAGATGCTCGGATTCGAACGGGTGGCAAAGCTGATCGAACGCAACGTGATCGAAGTGGCTCCGCTGGCCTATATGCGCGGGCGCACGCTGAACGATTCCTTCATTATTCTCGACGAGGCACAAAACACCACGGTCGAGCAGATGAAGATGTTCCTCACCCGCATCGGTTTTGGCTCCACCGCCGTGGTCACCGGTGACGTGACCCAGATCGATTTGCCCGACAACCGCCGCTCGGGTTTGCGCCATGTTGTCGACGTGTTGAAGGAAGTCGAGGGGATCTCGTTTACCTTCTTCAATGCCCGGGACGTGGTCAGGCACCCGCTGGTGCAGCGCATTGTTTCAGCTTATGACGAATACGATCAAAGCAGGTCGGACGATTGAGCGGCGCGAATCCGGTGGGAGCATAGGCCATGGATGAGGAATACGCCGCGCCGGACCCGGCCGCCGCTGCGCCCGGCGTCGAAGTCCAATATGCGTATGCGGCGCACGACGTGCCGCGCCCGGCGGATTTCCGGGCCTGGGTGGCCCGTGCGCTGGACGGGCGCAGCGGGCCCGTGGAGTTGACCATCCGGATCGTGGACAGCGCTGAGAGCGCTGCACTGAATGAGCGCTACCGGGGCAAGGCGCGGCCCACCAATGTGTTGTCGTTTCCCTACGAGCCGCTGCCCGGTGCGGGGGTGCCGCTGTTGGGCGATCTGGTGATCTGTGCCCCGGTGGTGGCCCGCGAAGCGCGGGAGCAGGGTAAGGAGTCACGTGCGCACTGGGCGCATATGGTGGTGCACGGGGTGCTGCATCTGGTCGGCTACGATCACCAGGAAGAAGGTGAGGCGCTGGAGATGGAGGCGCTGGAGACGGATATCCTGGCGACCATGGGGTTTCCCGATCCGTACCGGGAGTCCGCATCCGACTCGTGACAGGGAGATCATTGAAACACTATGAACGACGACCGACCTAGTACCAACGGTTCCGGGGTCCGCTCGTGGCTGGAGCGCGTCAGCCACGCGCTGTTGGGGGAGCCCCGGGACCGTGAGCAGCTGCTCGATGTTTTGCATGACGCGCAGAAACGCAATCTGCTCGATCTGGACGCGCTCGCCATGATCGAGGGCGTGCTGCAGGTTTCCGAAATGCAGGTGCGCGACATCATGATTCCCCGGTCCCAGATGGTGGTGCTGGAACGCGATGCGCCGGTGGAGGAAGTGTTGTCGATCATCGTCCGCTCCGGGCATTCGCGGTTTCCCGTCATCGGCGACAGCCGCGACGAGGTGGTGGGCATTCTGCTGGCCAAGGACATGCTCTGGTACTACATGGAAGGGGAAAGCAGCGGCTTCAATATCCGCGAAATGCTGCGCCCCGCGGCCTTTATCCCGGAAAGCAAGCGGCTCAATGTGCTGCTCAAGGAGTTCCGCGCGAGCCGTAACCACATGGCGATCGTGGTCGATGAGTATGGCGGGGTGGCCGGCATGGTCACCATCGAGGACGTCATCGAGCAGATCGTCGGCGAAATCGAGGACGAGCACGACATCGAGGAAGGCGCCTATATCCTCGAGCACGACAGCAGCCACTACACGGTCAAGGCGCTCACGCCCATCGAGGACTTCAACGAGCATTTCGGCACCCGTTTCAGTGATGAGGAATTCGACACGGTCGGGGGATTGCTGTTGAACCGGCTCGGTCACATGCCCAAACGGGGCGAGCTGATCAAAGTCGATGCACTCACCTTCAAGGTGCTGCGCGCCGATAACCGCCGCGTCCATCTTTTGCAGGTGACGGTAGAACCGCCGCCGGCTGAGCCGCAAGGATAGACCGACGGTGGCTACCGCTCCCGGCCGACCGCACGCCGCGGGCTGCCCGTTCGCGGCGCCCGGGGCGGCCATGCGACGCAATCGACGACCGGTGACTTGATGCCCGTCCGCTGGCGATCATGGGCAGGCGACGGCGCCAGCCTGGCCGCGGGCCTGGTGGCGCCGGCGGCGTTCGCTCCCCTGGGCTTGCATCTGCTGGCAATCCCGTCTCTGGCGATACTGTTCCTGCTCTGGCGTGATGCCAGTCCCCGGCGCGCGTTTTGGCGCGGCTGGTTGTTCGGGTTCGGGCTGTTTGGCGCCGGTGTGCACTGGGTTTACCACAGCATGCATGTGTTCGGTCACATGGCGGCGCCCGTGGCCGTGCTGTTCACCGCCGTGTTCGCCATGTTGCTGGCGCTGTACCCGGCCCTGGCCGGCTACATCAGCAACCGCTGGTCGATCCCGGCCGCGGCCGGCCGGCTGCTGATTCTTTATCCGGCGGTATGGACGCTGATCGAGTGGTTCCGCGGCTGGTTTCTGACCGGGTTCCCGTGGCTGGACCTGGGCTACAGCCAGGTCGGTGCGCCGTTGCAGGGGCTGGCCCCGATCACCGGCGTCTACGGTGTCACCTGGGCGGTGGCGTTCACGGCCGGGGTGGTGGCGCTGCTGGTGGGTTGGCCCCGCGCACGCCAGGCACTGATTGCTTCGGGCGTGGCGATTGCCCTGTGGGGCGGCGCCTGGGCGGTGGGTATGGTGGAGTGGACCCGGCCCGCCGGCCCCGCGTTTCAGGCCAGCCTGGTGCAGGGCGATACCCCCCAGAGGCTGAAGTGGGATGCCCGCCAGCTCAATGCCATTCTCAGCGGCTATGCCCGGGCCACCGAGCGGCACTGGAGCAGCCGCCTGATCGTGTGGCCCGAGACGGCGGTGCCGGCGTTCTACCGCGACGTTGAACGGCCGTTTCTGGATCCGCTGGCTGCCCTGGCCCGCGCTCACCACAGCGACCTGCTGATCGGGTTGCCGGTCCAGGATCCCCGCTCAGGGCATTACTACAATGCCATGATGAGCCTGGGGAGCCAGCGGGATTTCTACTATAAGCGCCACTTGGTGCCGTTCGGCGAATACGTGCCGCTGCGCGGTGTGCTGCAGAATCTGCTGGACGTGTTGCATGTGCCCATGTCCGCCTTCAGCAGCGGCGCCGCGGACCAGCCGCCGTTGCGGGCCGCCGGTTATCCGGTGGCGGTGGCCATCTGTTACGAGATCGCCTTCGGCGACGAATTGCGCAGTTTCCTCCCGCGGGCGGCGTTCCTGGTCAACGCCAGCAACAATGCCTGGTTCGGTGATTCCAGTGCGCCTTACCAGATGCTGGAAATGGGCCGCATGCGGGCACTGGAAGCCCAGCGCTATCTGCTCAGCGCTACCAACAACGGCATGACCGCCATCGTCGACGACCACGGGCGGGTACGGCATGAGGCCCCCAGGTCCGTAGTCACGGTGTTGACGGGGCGGGTGCAGCCCCGCTCCGGCGCCACCCCCTACGTGTTGGCCGGTGACAAGCCGGTGCTGGCGGCCCTGGTGCTGGTGCTGGCAGTGGGATGGTGGCCGACCCGTCGCGGGCGCGGACGCGCCTAGCCTGCATGTTGCGCCAGCCGGCTGCAGGCCGGCTTGGAAGTGACTGACTGAGCTGATGAATGTGTTACCGATTGGCGGAACGTTGAACGTGCAGTTCGTAACCGGCCTGCGCTCTATCCGGGCCCTGGCTGGTCCAGGCGCGCCCGTGCTTGCTGTTGATCGGCCCCGTCCCTGGGCCCCGCCCCTGTCGGGGCCAACGCGATCGCGTTGGCCAAATTTGCTTCAGGCAAATTTGTCACTCAAGTCATAGCTACGGCTATGACTTTTACCCTCTCGGGTATAAACCCTCCAGAGCGGCGCCCGGCCGCGCCTGTCCTGCACCGGCATCCCGGATGCTGGTGCAACATGCAGGCTAGCGGCTTTTGCGCCCGAAGCTGGTGCCGTGGCAGCGGGGGCAGGGGGGGATGTGTCCGGCCTGCTTGAAATGCAGCTGTTCGCCGCATTCACGGCATTCCAGCGTGCCGGGACCGGCAATCTCGCCGCTGTGGTACTCCCCCTGGTGGCTCAGGTCTTCCTCGAACTGCAGCATTTCCAGCCGGGTCTTGTCCGCTACCGAGGTCAGCAGGTCGAGCAGGGAATACTCGATCAGTTCCAGGTCCATGTGCAGCCAGTCGCGCAGCTCGTGCCCGGTGCGCGCCAGGTAGCTGCCGGCGTCCTGCATGTCGCGCTGCACCCAGTCCGATACGCGGGCGGCTTCTTCACGGCTGAGTTCACCGAGATTGACCGCCGTGTCACGGGCGTGCCGAAGCGCCTGGTTGAGGGTGTCGACGCCATCATCGGCACGGCTCAGTGCTTCCTGCACCCGCTGCATCATCGCGTGGTAGGCGCCTTCGAGCCGTTCGTTGGGTTTGTGCGAATCGTTATTGTCCATCGGTTTCGACTGCCGTGTGGGATTACGGCATAGTGTGGCCCAAATGGCCGCCCGTGTCATCCGCAGGACGCCGCCCGCTTGCTGTTCAAAGTCCGCAGCCTACGGTATCCTTTTGTATCCGCATCCGAATTCTCCAATCCGCGACGACGACAGGCAATGCACGAGTCCTACAACCCATCGGAAATCGAATCCGCAGCGCAGACCTATTGGGAGACCAACGGCACTTTCGCGGCCGTCGAGGACGGCGCCAGGGAAAAATTCTACTGTCTGTCCATGTTCCCTTATCCGAGCGGGCGTCTGCACATGGGGCATGTGCGCAACTACACCATCGGCGACGTCATCGCCCGTTACCAGCGCATGCTGGGCAGGAACGTGATGCAGCCGATGGGCTGGGATGCGTTCGGAATGCCGGCGGAAAACGCCGCCATCAAGAACAACGTGGCGCCGGCAAAGTGGACCTATGAGAACATCGACTACATGCGCGGCCAGCTCCGACGGCTGGGCTTCGGCTACGACTGGGCACGGGAGATCGCCACTTGCAGCCCGGATTACTACCGGTGGGAGCAGTGGCTGTTCACACGGCTGTTCCGCAAAGGCCTGGTGTACAAGAAGACGGCCCCGGTGAACTGGTGCCCGAACGATCTCACGGTGCTCGCCAACGAGCAGGTCATCGACGGCCGCTGCTGGCGTTGCGACACAGTGGTCGAGCGCAAGGAGATTCCGCAGTGGTTCATGCGCATTACCGACTATGCCGAGGAGCTGCTCGGCGACCTGGATCGGCTCGAGGGCTGGCCGGAGGCGGTGCGGACCATGCAGCGCAACTGGATCGGGCGCTCCGAGGGGGTGGAGTTGACGTTCCAGGTCGCCGGTCGGGACCAGTCCCTCAGCGTGTTCACCACCCGTCCCGATACCCTTATGGGCGTGACCTACGTGGCGGTGGCGGCGGAGCATCCGCTGGCGCTGGCCGCCGCTGAAAGTGATCCGGCGTTGGCGGCGTTCATTGACGAGTGCCGGCACACTGAGACCGCCGAGGAAGCCCTGGAGACCATGGAGAAGCGCGGCATGGCCACGGGGTTGAGCGCCGTGCACCCGGTCAGCGGTGAGCAGGTTCCGATCATGGTGGCCAATTTCGTGCTCATGGGTTACGGCACCGGTGCGGTGATGGCGGTGCCGGCGCATGATCAGCGCGACTTCGAATTTGCCCGCAAGTACGGCCTGCCGGTCAACCAGGTGATCGCGCCGGCCGGTGACGAGGAGACCGATCTCGAACAGGCGGCGTTCACTGACAAGGGCGTGCTGATCAATTCGGGTGAGTTCAGCGGCCTGAGCTCGGGCGAGGCCTTCGCCGCCATCGCCGGCTGGCTGGAGGCCCGCGGTAAAGGCAGGCGGCGGGTCAATTACCGCCTGCGCGACTGGGGCGTCTCCCGCCAGCGCTACTGGGGCACGCCCATCCCGATCGTCAACTGCAGCAAGTGCGGCTCGGTGGCGGTGCCCGAGGAACAGCTGCCGGTAGTGCTGCCGGAGGACGTGACTTTCGATGGACTGGGGTCGCCGATCAAGAAGATGCCCGAGTTCTACCGCACCACCTGCCCCGCCTGCGGCGGCGAGGCGGAGCGCGAGACCGACACCTTCGACACGTTCTTCGAATCGTCCTGGTACTACGCCCGCTACGCCAGTCACGACAACGCCCACGCCATGCTGGATCAGCGCGCCGACTACTGGCTGCCCGTGGACCAGTACGTGGGCGGCATCGAGCACGCGATCCTGCACCTGCTCTATGCCCGGTTCTTCCACAAGCTGATGCGCGACGAAGGCCTGGTCCAGGGTGATGAGCCGTTCGCCCGCCTGCTGACCCAGGGCATGGTGACCAAGGACGGTTCCAAGATGTCCAAGTCCAAGGGTAATACCGTCGACCCGGAGGAGCTGATTGCCCGCTACGGCGCCGACACGGTGCGCCTGTTCATTATGTTTGCCGCGCCGCCGGATCAGTCCCTGGAGTGGTCCGACTCCGGCGTCGAGGGAGCGTACCGGTTCCTCAAACGATTGTGGAGTCAGGTCTACACCCACGTCTCCCAAGGCCCGGTCGCATCGCCGGACACGGCGCAACCGAATGACGCCCAGCGCGAGCTGCGCCGCAAGGTTCACGAAACCCTGACCAAGGTGGGCGACGACGTCGGGCGTCGCTATACCTTCAACACCGCGGTGGCGGCCAATATGGAGCTGGTCAACGCCGTCGGCCGTTTCGATGACGCATCTCCTCAGGGGCGCGCCGTGGTGCAGGAGGCGCTGGAATCCGCAGTGCTGATGCTGGCGCCCATCGTTCCGCACATCGCCCACAGCCTGTGGAACGCGCTTGGTCATGACGGGAGCGTGGTGGACGCGCCCTGGCCGCGGCCGGATCCGGCCGCGCTGGTCAGGGACAGCCTGGACCTCGTAGTCCAGGTCAACGGTAAGCTGCGCGGACGTATTGCGGTGCCGGCGGAAAGTGACCGTGGCGCAATCGAGCAGGTGGCGCTGGCCGAAGACAACGTTCAACGCTTCCTGAGCGACAAGACCGTGCGCAAGATCATCGTCGTGCCGGGCAAGCTGGTGAACATTGTCGCCACCTGATGCCATGGGCGTGATGATGACAAAGCCTGAGTGGAAACGCGGAAACCGGGCGGCCGGTGCCTTGCGGCGGCTGTGGTTCGCGGCTGCAGTCACGGCGCTCGCGGGCTGCGGCTTTCACCTGCGGGGCGCAGTGCCCCTTCCCGCCGTGATGCACAAGACCTACGTGGACGGCGATTCCACCACCACTCTGGTGCGGGAGCTCAAGCTTGGCCTGCGCGGTGGGGGCGTGCAAGTGGTGCGCGAGCCGATCCAGGCAACCGCCATCCTCCGCATCATCGAGGCGCGCCAGACCAGCCGGGTGCTGTCGGTGGACGCGACCGGCCAGGTGCGTGAGTATGAGCTCAGCTTCGCGGTCCGGTATGTGTTGACCGGCGCCCATGGCGCGCAGCTGGCCGCGCCGCAGCGCGTAGTGGTGGTGCGCAACTACACCTTCGATCCCAACAATCCGCTGGCAAAGGCCAACGAGAAGGAACTGCTGCGCAAAGAGATGGAGCGGGACGCCGCGCGTGGCATCCTGCGACGGCTGCGTTATGTCGAAGCCAAGTGAAGGTTTGCGGCCCGCATCGCGGGAATCCGCGCTCAGTCCATGCGCATGAAGCCCGAACAATTGCCGGGGCATCTGGCCGCGGAACTTGCGGCTGTATACCTGCTGAGCGGCGATGAGCCATTGCAGCTGCTGGAGGCGGCCGACGCCATCCGCGGGCGGGCGCGTGAATCGGGGTACGTCGACCGTCAGGTGATGAACGCCGATCGGAGTTTCGATTGGGGCGCGCTGGCCGAGGCGGCGGGTTCCCTGTCGCTGTTTGCCGAGCGTCGCGTGGTTGACCTGCGCCTGGCGGGCAAGCCGCCGGAAGCGGGCGCCAGGGCGCTGCTCGCCTGGGGCGAGTCTCCGCCTCCCGACACCCTGCTATTGGTTACCTGCCCGAAGCTGGACAAGGCGGTGATCAGCCGTGCCAAATGGGTGCAGCAGCTGGACCGGATCGGCGTCGTGATCCAGGTCTGGCCGGTGGACGAACGGATGCTGCCCCAATGGGTCCAGCGCCGCATGCAGGCGCGGGGCCTGCGCCCCTCGCGGGAGGCGGTGGCCATGTTGGCCGAGCGGGTGGAGGGCAATCTGCTCGCCGCGGCCCAGGAGATCGAGAAGCTGGTGCTGCTCCGCGGCGCCGGCCGGATCGACGCCGACGCGGTGGCGGCGGCGGTGGCCGACAGCGCGCGCTTTGACGTTTTCGGACTGGTCGACAGCGCGCTGGCCGGCAAGGCCGAGCGCACCGTGCGCATGCTCGGCGGACTGCGCGCCGAAGGGGTGGCGCCGCCGCTGGTGGTCTGGGCCCTGACCCGCGAAGTGCGCGCGCTCACGGAAATGGCGGCCGAGGCGGCGGGCGGTACTCCCATCGAGCAGGTTTTTGCGCGGCACAAGGTCTGGGAGCGCCGCAAGCCGTTGCTGCGTGCAGCGCTGAAACGGCGTACGGCGGCCGGCTGGTACGGCCTGCTGCGCCGTTGCGGCCTGGCCGAGCGCGTGGCCAAGGGCGCCGCAGTAGGAAACCCCTGGGACGAACTGTTACAATTGGGCCTGGAATTGGCCGGAGCCGGGGGCCTGCGCGCGGGGTTGTGGGACTCGCTGCCGGCTGCCATGAGCGGCCCTACGGGCCCGGAGAAGCGGGAAACATGAGCGCTAGTCCTGAATCCATAACCCTGGACGTTCACGCCTACATGGCGGCCGTGGGGCGCCAGGCGCGGGCGGCCGCACGGGCCATGGCGCGGGCTGACAGCGCGGCCAAGAACGCCGCCCTGGAGGCCATGGCGGACGCGTTGGAGCGTTCGCGGGAGGCGCTGCGCAGCGCCAACGTCCAGGATCTCGAGGCCGGCCGGCAAGGCGGCCTCAGCGCGGCGCTGCTCGACCGCCTGGAGTTGACCGATGCCCGCATCGACGCCATGGCCGCGGGCCTGCGGCAGGTGGCCGCCCTGGCCGACCCGGTGGGCGAGATCGCCGACCTACGCTACCGCCCGTCGGGCATCCAGGTGGGGCGTATGCGGGTGCCCATCGGGGTCATCGGCATCATTTACGAATCCCGTCCCAACGTGACCGCGGATGCTGCCGCGCTGTGCCTGAAAGCCGGCAACGCGGCTGTGCTGCGCGGCGGCTCGGAAGCCATTCACTCCAACCAAGCCATTGCCGAGTGCATCCGCGAGGGCTTGCGCCAGGCGGGCCTGCCCCTGGACGCGGTGCAGGTGGTGGCGACCACCGATCGGGCCGCCGTGGGCGAGCTGATCACTATGCCGGAATACGTCGACGTCATCGTTCCCCGGGGCGGCAAGGGCTTGATCGAGCGCATCAGCCGCGACGCACGGGTGCCGGTGATCAAACACCTGGACGGCGTCTGCCACGTCTACATCGACGATGAGGCCGACCTGGAAAAGGCCGTGCAAATCGCCTTCAACGCCAAGACCCAGCGCTACGGCACCTGCAACACCATGGAGACGCTGCTGGTGGCCGAGGGCGTGGCGGCCGACGTGCTGCCGGAGCTGGGACGCATGTATCAGGAGGTGGGCGTCGAGCTGCGTGGTTGCGATACGGCGCGGACGCTGACCCCGGGCATGGCCGCCGCCACCGACGCCGATTGGGACGCCGAGTACCTGGCGCCGATCCTGGCGGTGCGGGTGGTGAAGGATCTGGACGAGGCCATCGAGCATATCGAGCGGCACGGTTCCCATCACACCGACGCCATCGTCACCGAGAATTACACGCGCGCGCGGCGCTTCATGCGCGAGGTGGATTCAAGCTCCGTGATGGTCAACGCGTCAACGCGCTTCGCCGACGGGTTCGAGTACGGCCTTGGCGCCGAGATCGGGATCAGCACCGACAAGCTTCACGCCCGTGGTCCCGTGGGGCTGGAAGGACTGACCACGCAGAAGTTCGTGGTGTTGGGTGATGGACACATCCGGAGCTAGCGCGCCGTTCGCGTGCGTCTTCGTCCGGTCAATCTGGCGTCGCGATTTCCCGATGCAAGCGTCCCGGTTTGACCTCTCCGCTCGTCATTCGTGTCCACGGCAGCGGATCGCGGGCTTGCCTTTGTTCCCGGCGAGCGCCTGGCGCCCTTGGTGCGGCTGCGCATGATCGGCGTGTTCGGCGGGACATTCGATCCGGTGCACCTGGGCCATTTGCGCCCGGCCCTGGAATTGACGGAAGCGCTGGGTTTGGACCGTGTTGCCTGGATCCCCTGCCGCCAGCCGCCCCACCGGGGCCAGCCGGTCGCATCCCCCGAGCAACGGCTGCGTATGTTGCAGGCTGCCGTCGAGGGTGTTCCGGGATTCCACACCGACCAACGCGAACTGCGCCGCCAGGGTCCTTCCTACATGGTCGACACGCTGGAATCGCTGCGCCAGGAGCTGGTGCGCGAGCCTCTGTGCCTGCTGCTGGGGATGGATGCATTTCTGGGTCTCAGCGGCTGGCACGAGTGGCGGCGAATTCTCGATCTTGCTCACATCGTGGTCGCCGAGCGGCCGGGGTGGGAGCGCCCGCAACGGGGTGCGCTCGCCGGGTTGGTGGCAGAGCGCGTCACCGAGCGGGTAGAGGACCTTCGCGCCCGGCCCGCCGGCCGCATCCTGTTCCGGGCGGTGACACGGCTGGAGATCTCGGCAACGGAAATCCGGACCCGGGTCGCCGCGGGCCACAGCGCCCGCTTCCTGGTTCCGGAGCGGGTGCGGGAGATCATTGAACAGGAGAACATTTACAGTGCCGCGGGGATTCCCGCAGACAGGCAAGGGGAGAACTGATCTATGTCCAGCAAGAGCGTGACGCATGCACATTGACGAGTTGACCAAGCTGGTCGTTGATGCCCTCGATGAGATGAAGGCGGTGGACGTTCGTGTACTCGATGTGCGCGACCGCTCATCGTTCACCGACGTTATGGTGATCGCCAGCGGCACATCGAGCCGTCATGTGAAGGCAATGGCCGATAACGTGATGATGAAGGCCAAGAAAAGCGGCGTCGCGCTGCTTGGCAGTGAAGGCGAACGCACGGCGGAATGGATTCTGGTGGACTTCGGGGAAGTGGTGGTTCATGTCATGCAACCGCAGATACGGGATTTCTACAATCTTGAAAAGCTCTGGTCGACGGGGGAGCAGGACGGCGCCGAGCGCATGAAGGCGCATTAGGGCGGCGCCTGCCGTTGGGAGCCTCCGGCCGTGAAAATTCATCTGATCGCTGTCGGTACGCGTATGCCCGACTGGGTTGAGCGCGGCTACCAGGAGTACGCCGGGCGCATGCCGGCGCAGTGCCGGCTGGAGTTGACCGAGATTCCGGCGCTGAAGCGGGGCAAGGGCGCGGATCTCGATCGCATCGCGCGCCGTGAAGGCGAGCGAATGTTGGCAGCGGTGCCGGAAAGATGCCGGGTGCTGGCTCTGGACATCGGTGGGCGCCCGTGGAGTACGGCGCAAGTGGCCAGCCAGCTCCGCGCTTGGCTCGAGGGCGGGCAGGACCTGGCGCTGCTGGTAGGCGGACCCGAGGGGCTGGCGCCGGCCTGCAGGGAACGGGCGCAGGGCTTGTGGTCATTGTCGCCGCTGACGCTGCCTCATCCGTTGGTGCGGATTGTGGTGGCCGAGCAGCTTTACCGCGCCTGGACCGTGCTCGAGGGCCACCCTTATCATCGTTGACGCTTCGGCTGGGTGTTCCGCCCTATGCCACAGCCCTTGACCCTGCGGGATGAGCCGGGCTACCGTGCAAAGCAGGCCATGATGCCGCAGTTGCAGCCGCCAAGTGCCGCCAGAGCATGACGCTTCCAATAGAGATCTATTTGGCCTCCACCTCCCCCCGGCGTCGGCAGCTGTTGCAGCAGATCGGCGTGTGCTTCCAGCAATTGCCCATCGACGTGCACGAGGCGGTGGAACCGTCCGAGTCGCCGGAGGACTACGTGCGGCGGGTGGCGCTGGACAAGGCCCGGACCGGCTGGGATGCGCCGGAGCGTCGCCACGAGTTGCCTGTGTTGGGTGCCGACACCGAAGTGGTGCTGGACGGGCAGGTGCTGGGCAAGCCGCGCGACCGCAGTCACGGCCTCGAACTGCTGCGCCGTCTTGCGGGCCGCAGCCATCAGGTATTGAGCGCCGTGGCGGTGGTGCGCGGGGCGCGTCGCGAGGTGGGTTTGAGCGTCAGCACGGTGCAATTTCGCCAGCTTACGGACGCGGACTGCCGCCGCTACTGGGCCACCGGCGAGCCGGCCGACAAGGCGGGAGCCTACGCGATCCAGGGGCGCGGCGCGGTTTTCGTCCGCCATCTCGAGGGCAGCTATTCCGGCGTCATGGGTTTGCCGCTCTACGAGACCGCGGTGCTGCTGGGTCGATTTGGTGTCGATGTGGTTAAATAGACCTGCCGATGCCGGCATTTCCGCCGAGGCGTCGGCATACGCAGTGACCGTTGTTATATGAGCGAAGAGATACTGATCAATGTAACGCCTCGGGAGACCCGGATTGCCCTGGTCGAAAATGGCGTTTTACAAGAGATTTTCATTGAGCGGACCAGCAAATACGGCCTGGTCGGCAACATATACAAGGGTCGGGTTTGCCGGGTGCTGCCGGGGATGCAGGCGGCTTTCGTGGACATCGGCCTGGAGCGGGCGGCTTTTCTCCATGCATCGGATATCTTCAGCCTTCCCGATGTCGAATGCAGCGGGACACCGCGGCGCAACGACAACATCACTGAACTGCTGACCGAGGGTCAGGAGCTGCTGGTGCAGGTGATCAAAGAACCGCTGGGCACCAAGGGTGCCCGGCTGACGACCCATATCACGGTGCCTTCCCGGTACCTGGTGCTGTTGCCGGGTGAAGCTACGGTGGGTGTTTCCACCAAGATCGAGGACGAAGACGAGCGCCAGCGACTCAAGGATATTGTGAGCGGGTTCGTGTCGGCGGACGGCCCCGGCGGCTACATTGTCCGTACTGCAGGCGAGGGAGCCGGCGCCGAAGCGCTCGAAGCGGACCGCTTCTTCCTGAGCAAGCTATGGGGCTCAATACAGGAGAACGCGGCGGGGGTGGCTCCAGGCGCGGTCGTGCATGAAGATCTGCGCCTGCCGCTGCGGATTCTGCGCGACCTGGTCGGCGATGAGCTGGAAAAGGTGCGGGTCGACTCCCGCGAAACCTACCAGCGGCTGGTGGATTTCGCCGAAGCGTTCGTTCCGCGCATGACCGGGCTATTGGAATACTATCCCGGCGAGCGGCCGATTTTTGATCTCTACGGTGTCGAAGACGAGATTCAGAAAGCACTGGAACGCAAGGTGCAGCTGAAATCGGGCGGCTACGTCATTTTCGACCAGACCGAGGCCATGACCACGATCGACGTCAATACCGGTGCTTACGTGGGGCATCGGACCCTGGAAGAAACCATCTTCAAGACCAACCTGGAGGCGGCGCAGGCGATCGTGCGGCAACTGAGGCTGCGCAATCTCGGCGGAATCATCATCATCGACTTTATTGATATGTCGGTGGATGAGCACAAACGCCAGGTGTTGCGCGCTTTGGAGAAGAGCATGGAAAGGGATCACGCCAAGAGCCAGATTACCGAAGTCTCGCAGCTTGGCCTGGTGGAGATGACACGCAAGCGCACGCGCGAGAGTCTCGAGCACGTACTGTGCGAATCGTGCCCAACCTGCGGCGGGCGAGGATCGCTGAAGACGGCGGAGACCGTCTGCTACGAAATCTTCCGCGACATCATTCGTGAAGCGCGCCAGTACGATGCCAAGCAGCTGCTGGTGCTGGCGTCGCAGGAGGTGGTCGACCTGCTTCTCGATGAAGAGTCGGCCAGCTTGGCGGAGTTGGAGGCGTTTGTCGGCATCCCGATCAAGTTCCAGGTCGAAGCGCTCTACACCCAGGAGCAGTTCGACGTGGTGCTGATGTAGGGTTATGCTCGATCAGCTGGTCATGCGGCACGCTCCAGCGGCCAGAGCGCTCCCGGCATCGGGGTCGGTGCGGGCGCAGCCGTCAATCCTGCGGGCGGGATTTGTTGAACCATAATCGTGATGCGGGAGCGGCGCACGCCGCTTCCTTCACTTCGTAACCGGCTTATCGATGCCTTCCCGGAAAAAGATACATCATCACGTGATCGGAGTCGGCTGGCTGCTGTTCGCCAGCGGGGTGATTCTTGTCGGCCTGCTCGTGGCGGTTACGCGGATGCTGATGCCGTTGTTGGACGACTACCGGAATGACATCCAGAAGATCGCCAGCGAGCAGTTGGGCCGCCCGGTCCGCATTGGGCGCGTCACGGGTGGATGGAGCGGGCTCGATCCACGGCTGAGCTTCATTGACGTGACCATCTACCGGCCGGACGGCAAGGCGGTGTGGTTGCACGTCGGTAAGATCCAGGCATCCGTCGATCTGCTTCGCAGCATTGTCAACCGGCGCATCGAGACCGGTCATATTGACGTCGAGGGACTGAACGTCAACATAGAGCGCGACCGTGACGGTGCCTATGCCGTTTCCGGATTCAAGACCGGCCGCGGCGGGTTCGCCGGCTATGGCGGTAAGCGACTGCTTGCCTGGCTGGTGGCGCGCGAGCGCATCAGCATCCTGCACAGCGACATCAGCTGGAAAGACCCGCGCTTGAGTCGGGAAACACTGCATCTCACCAAAGTCGATTTGCGCATGGACAAGGTCGGTGACCAATACCGGCTTGACGGCGCTGCGAGGTTGGCGAATCAGGGAACCCGGGAGCTTTCATTTATTCTCTACCTGTCGGGTGACGCCAGTCGTCCGGAAACACTGCGCAGCCGCTTCTATCTTTCGGGCGGTTTGGAGCTGGGCCCATGGCTGAACGGCTCGATCCTGTCCAAAACCCGGGTCACCGGCGGGGAACTGGATTTCAAGCTCTGGGGCGAGGGCGGCGATCAGCTTGAACACCTTGCCGGGACCGTTGCCGTGCATGACCTGCAATGGAGCCATACCATGCCGGTCACCCACGAGCCGTCGCTGGTGTCACCCTCAACCTTCAGTCTCGACCGGCTGTCCACGCGCCTGTTCTGGCACAAGCTGGGCGACGGATGGGTCGTGAACCTGGAGGGTCTGCAGGTCGCACGCGGCGGTCTCCGGTGGCCCGAATCCAACGCCCGTGTGGTTTACCGCCGGTCGCAACCCGGTGGCCGGCGGCAGCTCCAGGGGCGCTTCGGCTTTGTGCGGCTGCAGGATCTCAGCGCTTTCCTGCAGGCGCTGGCCGGGACCGACGCTTCGGTGCGGGCAGCGCTGTCGGCGATGCGGCCACGCGGGGACTTGCGGGATTTTGTCTTCGACCTACGCGATCCGCCCAATCCGGGCGCGGTCGTACCGCAGTTCTTCCTGCGCGCCCGTTTCCAGGGTCTCGGCGTCGATCGATGGGGGAGGCTGCCGGCCGTTTCGGGGCTGGACGGCCACTTCGTCATGAACCAGGACCGTGGTTTCATGATGCTCGACAGCCACGACACCCGGGTCGACGTTCCCGCATTGTTCGCGACGCCCATCGCAGTGACCAAGCTCGGCGGACAGGTGTATTGGCGCAGGCGCGCCAGCCATTGGCGGCTGGGGGGCCGAAATCTTCACGCGAGCAACCAGGATATTCGAGGCCATGGGCGTTTTAACATGGAAGTCCCTTTGGGCGGAGGCATGCCGTTTCTCGATCTGCAACTGGCTTATCAGGACGGTGACGTCAGTCAGGCATATAAATACCTGCCGCGCCGGGTCATGAAACCAAAGGTGGTGGCCTGGCTCGACCGGGCCCTCGCCGGCGGACGACTGACCAGCGGCCGCCTGTTGTATTTCGGCAAGGTGACCGATTTCCCCTTCGATGCCGGCCAGGGAGTGTTGGAAGCCAGCTTCGGGGTCGAAGACGGCATCCTGGACTATCATCCCGGCTGGCCGCGGGCCGAAGACCTGGCCGCGGAGGTATCGTTCCACAATCGATCCATGCAGGCCAAGATTGCCTACGGCAAGATCTTTGATCTGGATGTTCAGCCCTCGAGCGTGGTGGTCGATGATCTGAGCAAGCGCGGTGCGGTGGAGGTGCACGCCAACGTTGACGGTCCCATGAAGGACTTTATGCGCTACCTGCGGGAAAACCCGCTCACGGGCGCCCCTCGTGAACACCTGTCCGCGTTCAAGACTGCGGGCAAGGCGCGTCTGAACGCCGACATCCATCTTCCCATCGATGCCGTGGAAGACGGTACCGTCACCGGGAAAGTGCGGCTGGAGGACGCGGCGTTCGGGCTGCCGCAATGGAAAGTCAAACTGTCGGGCCTGCAGGGTATGCTGGGGTTTGATGCCAGCCGTTCCGGCGTCGCGTTTCGCGCCAAACGGATCGCGGTGCGATTCCGCCAGCGTCCCGGGCACCTGGACATTTCCACTGTAACGGATAAGGGTGACCGGTACAGCGACCTGACGCTGCATACCCACTCGTCGGCGGCCCTCCTCGCAGGCACCGATGCGGGACCGTTGCCAGCGTACATGAGCGGAGAAGCCGATTGGCGCGTGCAGGTTCGGGTGCGGCATCCCCGGGACGGCGCCGGAATCGGGGTCGGTCTGCAGGTCACCAGCCCGCTGCGGGGCATTCGCGTCAATCTCCCCGAGTGGTTGGCGAAACCCGCCAATGAGGCGCGGACGTTGTCGGTGAGTACCTCGATCAGCGCGGGCGGTATCGGCCCCGTGCATCTCGACTATGGCAAGGGACTGCGATCGGTGCTGGTGTTCGACCGCGGCGGCGGCTTCAAGAGGGGCACGCTGCAATTCGGCGGCAAGCCGGCACCGGCGCCCACGCAACCGGGGTTGGTGATCGCGGGTGACATGGACGCCTTCTCACTGAGCCGCTGGCAGCGTTGGGATGGGAAGTACGGCCACAATGCCGGCCAAAAGGGTGTATTGCCTCTGGTGTCGGCGCTCGATGTGCGGATGCAACGGCTCGAACTGTTCAACCGGCAGTTTCATCAGGTGACGTTGAACGCCAGGGACCAGGCGCAGGGCTGGCGTGCAACCGTGCACAGCCGGGAGTTGGCCGGCCGGGTGTTGATACCGGATGATCTGTCGGGCAGCGACCCGCTGGTGTTGGATCTGGACCGCCTGCATCTGGCACTGGCCGGCGGGGCGGGCAAGCTGCCGTCGCCGCTGGACATGCCGCCGCTGCGGGTGTCGTGCAAATCGTTCCAATACAATGAGCTCAACCTGGGGCGGCTGAAACTTCTCGCCCGACGGCAGGCGAAGGGTCTGGACCTGGAGAACGTGCAGGTGACGTCACCGTATTTCGATATCAAGGCGACGGGGGCATGGACCATTCAGGGTGGCGCCCAGCGGACCCGTCTGTACGTGAAGGCATCGGCCAACGACCTGGGCGAGGCGTTGAAGCGGCTGGGATACGCATCGGGCATCAACGGCGGCAGCGCAACCGCTCAGGCTGAGCTCGATTGGCCCGGCCAACCGGCCGCCTTCCAGTTGAAGGACCTCAATGGCCGCATCAGTCTGTCGGTGGCCCGGGGCCGACTGCTGGATATTGACCCGGGGGGCGGGCGCGTATTCGGCCTGCTGAGTCTGCAGGCGTTGCCGCGTCGGCTGTCGCTGGATTTCAGCGATCTATTCGGCAAGGGTTTCAGCTTCGACCGCATCGAGGGCAATTTCGCCATCTCCGACGGCGACGCGTTCACCAACGATCTGTACATGACCGGGCCGGCGGCGAAGATCGACATTTCCGGGCGCATCGGTCTGGCGGCCCGTGACTATGACGAAACGGCAGTGGTGACGCCCCAGGTCACCTCGAGTCTCCCCCTGGTCGGCGGTTTGGCCGGCGGACCCGGCGTCGGACTCGGGTTATGGGTGGCCGAACGGATGTTTGGCAAGAAGATCGATCGAATGTCGCGTTCCTACTATACGATCACCGGCAGTTGGGACAAGCCGAAGGTCGAGCGCATGGGCGCAGGCGAATCCAAGTCCGGCACCAGTCCGTAGCGGAGTCGCTTGCCGGCGGGAGCGGCGGCTGCTCGGCGGGGACGCGGATGTGATATGCTGAAGCCGCAATGAAACGCATCCTTCCATTGGTATTTCTGCTGTGCGCTTTCGATCCGGCGCATGGTGCAGGGCGGCAGTGGCACATCACGGCCGACCAATGGTTCGCGCCGCGCGACGGCGGCATGATCGTCCGGCTGCAGCCCGTCGCGCAAAGCGTCGCGGCGTGGATGAAGCAGCCCCGCGACCACCTGGTCATCGAATATCCCGGTGGCGAGGAAGGTACATTGTGGGCGCGTGAGTTGCAGGACTGGCTGGTATCCCTGGGGGTACCTTCGAGCAAGATTGTCACCAGCCCCGGCTACGCCCGGCGCGACCAGGTCGGCATTGAGTTGCGCCGTCCCGAGGAGTTGTATTGATGACCAGCGTTGCCGCGATCCAGATGGCCTCGGGCCCGAACGTGGGTGCGAACCTTATCGAGGCGGCCCGCCTGATTGCCGATGCCGCCACTGCGGGTGCGCAGCTGGTGGTGCTCCCGGAAAACTTCGCCATCATGGGGATGCGGGAGACAGACAAAGTGGAGGCCTGTGAAACGCCCGGAGAAGGGCCGATGCAACAGTTCCTGGCGCGGCAGGCTCGCCAACACCAGATCTGGCTGGTGGGCGGTACGATTCCCCTTCGAAGCGACGATCCTGCCCGGATCCGCGCGGCGTGCCTGTTGATCAATCCAGGCGGCGAACAGGTTGCCCGGTATGACAAGATGCACCTGTTCGACGTGCAGGTACAGGAAAGCGGGGAAAACTACGTCGAGTCGGAAACGATCCAGCCTGGCCAGGGCACGGTGGTGGTGGATACGCCGTTCGGGCGCCTGGGGTTGGCGGTTTGTTATGACCTGCGTTTCCCGGAATTGTTCCGACACATGCTCGACCAGGGTATGGAACTGCTGGCGCTGCCGTCGGCGTTTACCGCCATCACCGGCAAGGCGCACTGGGAGACCTTGCTCCGCGCCCGTGCGGTGGAGAATCTGTGCTACGTGATTGCTGCGGCACAGGGTGGATACCATGCCAATGGGAGGGAAACCCACGGCGACAGCATGATCGTCGAGCCCTGGGGCTCGGTGCTCGATCGCCTGCCGCGCGGTTCGGGCGTGGTGGGTGCGAACATTGATCGCGCCCGCCTGGAGCGCACGCGTCAGGCGTTTCCCGCACTTCAGCACCGCCGTCTGCACTGCGGCTGAGGTTACGCGGCCGGACTGCCGACGGCCAGGTGGTCGTTACCCGCGCGCTAATTGTGTCTTTATTTCGCGCCCGGTACTCGGCTAGACTTGAACCACATTTCAACCCTTGTTGGTCCCCATGGAAAACCCGATCGATATTGCGCGTCGCCGCATTCTTGCTCCGGCAGGCATCGGCGAAACGGAGCTCAACAGCGTTCTGGACGGCATTCTCGGCCACGCCGTGGACAGCGCCGACCTGTATTTTCAGGTCAGCCGTCACGAGTCCTGGCTGCTCGAGGACGGCACGGTCAAGGAAGGCGGCCACGGCGTCGATCAGGGTGTGGGTATCCGGGCCATCAGCGGCGACAAGACCGGTTTCGCCTATTCCGATGAGATCGTGCTACCGGCGCTGCTGCAGGCCTCGGAGGCGGCCAAGGCAATCGCCAACGCCGGCCGCCAGGGACAGCTGCAGGCCTGGAGAGCGCGCGAAGGCCGGAATCTGTATGCGCCGTTGGATCCGTTGGGTAGTCTCGAAGAGGCGGAAAAGTTGCGCCTCATGGAAGCGGTGGACGCCGAGGCACGGCGCCAGGACCCGCGCGTGAAGCAGGTAATGGTGAGCCTGGCGTCGACCCATGACGTGATTCTGGTGGCTAACAGCGACGGCACCCTGGCGGCCGACGTGCGGCCCCTGGTGCGGCTCAATGTCAATGTCATCGCCGAGCATAACGGGCGCCGCGAGCAGGGTTCGGCCGGCGGCGGTGCCCGCGTCGGTTATGGCTATTTCCTGGAAGACGACCGCGCTCTGGGCTATGCGCGCGAAGCTGTGCGCCAGGCGATGGTGAACCTGGAGTCGGTGCCGGCGCCGGCCGGCACCATGACGGTGGTGCTGGGGCCTGGTTGGCCTGGTGTGCTGTTGCACGAGGCCATCGGCCACGGTCTGGAAGGCGATTTCAACCGCAAGGGCACCTCCGCATTCAGCGGCCGTATCGGCGAGCGCGTTGCCTCGGAACATTGTACGGTGGTCGATGATGGTACGTTGGAAAACCGCCGTGGTTCCCTGAATATCGATGACGAAGGTTCGCCCACCCAGTGCACCACCCTGATTGAGAACGGAGTGCTCAAGGGTTATATGCAGGACCGCCTCAATGCCCGGCTGATGGGGGTTGCCGCCACCGGCAACGGCCGGCGCGAGTCGTTTGCGCACCTTCCCATGCCGCGCATGACCAACACCTATATGCTCCCGGGTCCTCACAGTCCCGAGGAAATCATTGCATCGGTCGATCGCGGACTGTATGCGGTCAACTTCGGCGGCGGCCAGGTGGACATCACCTCGGGCAAATTCGTGTTTTCGGCCAGCGAGGCCTACCTGATCGAAGGCGGCAAGGTGACGCGGCCGGTGAGAGGCGCGACGCTGATCGGCAACGGCCCCGATGTGCTGACACGGGTTTCCATGGTCGGCGACGACCTGCAACTGGATACCGGCGTCGGCACCTGCGGCAAGGAGGGGCAGAGCGTGCCGGTGGGCGTCGGTCAACCGACGCTGCGCGTGGATGCGCTGACGGTGGGCGGTACCAGCAATGGATGAGGCAGGGAAAAGGGAAAAGGGAAAAGGGAAAAGGGAAAAGGGAAAAGTAACCGCCGGCGCCTAGGTTTCATTTTCCTGCAGTTGGCGCAGATAGCGGAATAATGCCCTGGCGGAGCGCTGCGAAGGGGGCTGCTGTTGGGTTTCTTTGTGGGCATTGCGTGCCAGCTGCCGCAGCTGCTGGCGATCGGCGTGGGGGAACGTCGCCAGGATTTCGTCGATTGCGGCGTCGTCCGCCTGGATCAGGCGGTCCCGCCAACGTTCCAGCAGATGGAAACGGGCGGTTGCCGCCTGACTGCGCTGGTGGAGGATATCGAGCTGTTCGCGAATCGGATCGGCATCCACGTGGCGCAGTAGCTTGCCGATGTACTGCAGTTGACGTTTACGGCCGCCACGTTGGCGGATCGTGCGCGCCAGCTCGACCGCAGTGTGCAGGTCCTCGGGCAGCGCAAGGCGGGCGAGCTGGTCCGGGTTGAGCTCAACGAGTTCGAGGCCGAGCGCTTGCAGCGCCCTGGCGTCGCGTTTGCGTTGTGATTTGCTGATTTCTTCCTGCGAATCGTCCATTGGTCCGCTGCATCCTGCATGCGCGATGGTGCGCCTGCCGTGCCCGCTTTGATACCTGGCGGGTCGTTTGCCGGGAAGGGTTAAGTGCGGATATTCTAGCCCGGAAGGGGAGGTCGCGCGACTGTGTGTCGGTGCCTGTCGCCGGTGTGTCAACTGGGAGATGGAGTGGTCTGTTATGTCGAGAACGGCCGAGTCCGTGGTGGAAAGGGCGTTTCCCGAGCGCGCCAGGCTCGAAGAGCTGGCGGCTTTCGTGCTGAAGGAGGCTCGCGGCCGGGGCGCCAGCGCCGCGGAGACGGGCGTCAGTTTTGGCGCCGGACTTTCGGTGACGGTCCGCAAGGGCGAGGTGGATACGCTGGAATTCAACCGCGACCGCGGCCTTTCGGTCACGGTGTATTTCGGACACAGCAAGGGTTCGGCCAGCACTTCCGACTGGAGTGAGCCCGCGGTACGTGAAGCGGTGGCCGCGGCGTGCAGCATTGCCCGTCTTACCGCCGAAGATCCGTGCGCCGGGTTGGCCGATGCCGAGCGCATGGCGACGGAAGTTCCCGATCTGGATCTGTTTCACCCGTGGCCGCTGACTGCGGAGGATGCCATAGGGATTGCCCGCGCCTGTGAAGGCGCCGCCCTGGAAGCCGACCAGCGCATCACCAATTCCGAAGGCGGCAGCGTTTCCAGCCACCAGGGCGTTACGGTCTACGGCAACAGCCACGGGTTTGTCGGCGGCTATACCGGTACGCGGCACAGCGTCAGCTGCGCGGTCATCGGCGCCCACGGCAACAGCATGCAACGTGACTATTGGTACACCATTGCCCGGGATGCCTCCGATATGGAAGCCGCCGAGGCCGTCGGCCGGCACGCGGCCCAGCGTACCGTGCGACGCCTGGACGGGCGCCGGCTGAAGACGCGCCAGGCTCCGGTGTTGTTTGCCGCGGAGATTGCCAGCGGCGTGTTGGGCCACCTGGTGGCGGCCGTGCGCGGCGGCAAGTTATACCGCAATGCCTCGTTTCTGGTGGACCACCTGGGGAAACGCATCTTCCCCGAATTCGTCACTATTCGCGAGCGGCCGCATCTGAAAAAAGCTCTGGGCAGTGCGGCCTTCGATGCCGAGGGCGTCGCCACCACCGACCGGGAACTGGTCGGCAACGGCGTGCTCAACGGTTACGTGTTGGACAGCTATTCGGCGCGGCGTCTGGGTATGGAGACGACCGGCAATGCCGGCGGCGTGCACAATTTGGTGATTGAGCCGGGGTCCTACGATGCAGTCGGACTGCTGCAGCAGATGGACACCGGGCTGCTGGTTACCGAAGTCATGGGGCAGGGCATCAACTACGTCACCGGCGACTACTCGCGCGGCGCGGCGGGATTTTGGGTGGAAAACGGTGAGATCCAATATCCGGTGGAGGAGATCACCATCGCCGGAAATCTTGCCGACATGTTCATGCAGCTGGCGGAAGTGGGTACCGACGTGGACAGCCGCGGTAACATCCATACCGGCTCACTGCTGATCGGGAACATGATGATCGCGGGAGAGTGAGCGGTCGGCCGCTGGTCAGCGGCAGAGGCGAGTTGCTGGTTGCGTGTAGCGAGGCCGAAATTGCCATCCTCGCCACTGGCCACTGGCCACTCGCTACTCGCTACTCGCTACTCGGATCGACGCGGTAGGGTGCGCCGGCGGCAGGCGGCGCACCGTATGCGGTCGGTTGACCCGCCGTACGCATGGCGCATGCCGGTTAGTGGAGAAACAGCGCGGCCAGCCCCAGGAACGCCAGATAGCCCACCACATCGGTAATGGTGGTGAGGATCACCGAGCCGGCCAATGCGGGGTCGATGCCGATCCGGCGCAGCAGCAGCGGGATGGTGAAGCCGGCCAATGCCGCGCAGATCAGGTTGATCAGCATGGCGGCGGCGATGAAGGCGCCGATCATCAGGTTGTGAAACCAGGCAATGGCGATCACGGCCACCACCGCCGCCCAAACCAGGCCGTTCAAGGCGCCCACGGCCAGTTCCTTGATCATCAGCCAGCGGGCGTTGGCCTTGGCGACCTGGCCCAGCGCCAGACCGCGGATGACCAGGGTCAGCGTCTGGGTTCCGGCGATTCCGCCCATGCTGGCGGTAATCGGCATCAATACGGCCAGCGCCACCACTTTCTGCAACGTGCCTTCGAACAGGCCGATCACCCAGGCGGCGAGGAACGCCGTGAGCAGATTGGTGCCCAGCCATACGGCGCGCCGCCGGCTGCTGGTGACCACCGGGGCGAACATATCTTCCTCTTCGTCGAGGCCCGCCATGCTCATGAGTGAGTGGTCGGCCTCGTCGCGGATCACGTCCACCACGTCGTCAATAGTGATACGGCCGAGCAATTTGCCGTTCTCGTCGACCACTGGCGCCGAGATCAGGTCCCGCTGCTCGAACATGCGGGCCACTTCGACCGCCGACATGGTGGCTGAAATCCCTTCCAACTCGCGGTCCGTGACTTCGGCCACGGTCAGGCTAGGATCGCTGGTCAGCAGTTTCGACAGCGACAGCGTGCCCAGAAATTTGTCGAAACGGTTGACGACGATGAGGCTGTCGGTCAGATCGGGGATTTCACCGCGGAGACGGAGGTAACGCAGCACGACATCCAGCGTGACGTCGGCCCGCACCGTGATGGTGTCGGTGTTCATCAGGCCGCCGGCACTGTCCTCGGTGTAGGACAGTACCGACTCCAGCCGCCGGCGGTTCTGCTTGTCCATGGACAACAGGACCTCGCGGATTACCGCATCGGGCAGATCCTCGATGAGGTCCGCCAAGTCGTCCATGTCCATGCCTTCCGTGGCGGCGACCAGCTCATGGGGCTCCATGTCCTGGATCAGCGCCGCACGCACCTCGTCGTTGACGTGCAGCAGCACTTCGCCGTCGTTCTCGGGATCGACCAGATTCCAGACCAGCTCGCGTTCAGCCGGGCGAAGTGACTCCAGTAGCTGGGCGATCTCGGCGGGATGCAAGCCGTTGAGCATCTTCCAGACATGCTGCAGCTTGCCCGTCTCCAGCGCTTTGGCGAGAGCGTGCAGCGTGTTCTCGGGTTGCTGTTGCGGCGCGGCTTCGGGCATGAACGAGGCTTCCCAAGGAGTTGTCCAAAACGCTGTGCCGGAGGGGTTCCGGATTGATGAGACGCCGTGGAGCCGCCGTGCGGAGATTCCCTGGTCTCGACGGTGCTTCAGTTTAGCGATTATCGGGGGTGCGGTCCATGACATTTCGGTAGCCTGCCGTGGGCGTTTGTCCCGGGCGCGTGCACAGCACATGGAAACGGGACCGGCAGGAAATGGACGTAGCCCGCGACGATGGCGCGGGAACTCGGCTTGCGGGCGCGCCCGTCGGGGCGGCGTACGGTTTCGGTGAGGTGGTTTCGGGCGAAGTCCGTGTCGGGAGCCTGAAGCGACGTGCCGCCGCTCGGGCAGCTCAGCGGGTGCGCCAGCGTCCGCCGAAACCGACCGCTCGCGTCACAGCTCGTTGATCTGCTGCAGCAACGCCAGCGTCTCGTCGGTATGGGTGCTTTGCAGGATGCGGCGCGCAGGCCGGATGAGATCGCTGACTCGCGCGTGGTTGATCGCGTCTTTCACTTCCAGCAGTCCGGATGGCTGCATACTGAACTCCCGCAGCCCCAGTCCCAGCAGCATTCGGGTGTAGCGGCTGTCGCCAGCCATCTCCCCGCACATGGCTACCGGAATACGGGCGCGCCGTCCGGCGCTGATGGTCAAATGGATCAGCCGCAGCACCGCGGGGTGAAGCGGATCATAGAGATAGTTGACCTCGTCGTCGATGCGGTCAATGGCAAGAGTGTATTGGATCAGGTCATTGGTGCCAATGGAAAAGAAGTCCAGGTGACGGGCGAACAGGTGAGCGGAGATGGCGGCGGCCGGAACCTCGATCATTCCTCCAACCGGCATGGTTTCATCGAATTCCACACCTTCCCTCCTCAGTTCCTGCTTGACCGTGCCGATCAAGTGCAGGACCTGGAATAACTCCTGGGTGTTGGACAACATCGGGATCATGAGGCGCGTGGGTCCCTGCGCCGAAGCGCGCAGGATCGCCCGCAGTTGCGGCCGGAACAGTGCGGTGTCCTTCAGGCAGAGGCGCACGGCCCGCAGCCCCAGCGCGGGGTTGGTCGGCATCGGGCCGGCGCGGGAGCCGTTGTCCGGTTTGTCCGCGCCGAGATCCAGGGTGCGAATGGTGACGGGACGTCCCTTCAGCGCCTTGATCACGCGGACGTAATTGTCCAGCTGTTCTTCCTCGTCCGGGACCGAAGTCCGGTTCATGAACAGAAACTCCGTGCGGAACAGGCCGATACCCGCGGCACCCGCGTCATTCACCGGCTTCACATCCTCGGGCAGCTCGATGTTGGCCTGCAACGTGATGGGGTGGCCGTCGAGGGTGATGGCCGGAGCACGCTTCAGCCGGCGAAGTCCGGCGGAATATTGTTTCTCCGCGCGCTGTTGCCTGCGGTAGTGCTTCAGGCTGCGCTCATCGGGGTCGGCCAGCACAATACCCTGGCGTCCGTCGACGATCACCTGTTCGTCGTTGCGCAGGTAGGTGCGGGCCCGGTGTACGCCGACCACGGCGGGTATGCGCAGACTGCGCGCCATGATTGCAGTATGGGACAGCGGGCCGCCGTACTCCGTGACGAACGCGGCAATGCCCTGGTGCTGCAGCAGCACCGTGTCGGCCGGCGTCAGGTCGTCAGCGACGACAATGCTGCCCTTCAGCGACGTCGCCCCGTCGTGCGGGTGGTTGTCCTGGTTGAGAAGGATACGCAAGACCCGGTTGACGACGTGAATAACATCGTCCTTGCGCGTACGCAGGTACGCGTCGTCCATCTCCTCGAACACCTCGACCATGGCATCGCGCTGCAGTTTCAAGGCCCATTCAGCGTTGCAATGGCGCTTGCGTATCAGCTCCGCTGGAGCGGTGATCAACGCGGAGTCTTCCAGCATCAGCAGATGCGTATCTATGAATGCGGTGATGTCCGTTGGTGTGGAAGCGGGAATGCGGTTGCGGATGTCTTTCAGCTGTTCGCGCGCGGTTTCCAGCGCCGTATGCAGGCGGTGAATCTCGGCATCCAAGCGGCGTCTCGGAATGGTGTGCTCGTTGACCTCGGGTTGGCCACGTTCGATCACGTGGACCCGGCCGATGGCAACGTCGCGGGATACGCCGATTCCGGAAAGTGCCAGGCTCATGTCGCTCGGTGGTTCCTGTGTGACCGGTATCCGATGTTATTCGTCTTCACCGAAACGTTCCGCGATGAGTTGTTCAAGTTGGCGAACCGCTTCATGTTCGTCCTCGCCTGTGGCTCCTAGCGTCAGATTCGTTCCCTTGCCCGCGGCCAGCATCATGATGCCCATAATGCTCTTGCCGTTGACTTCCCGGCCGTTGCGCGCGAGGGATATCTCGCTTGAGAACGCCGAGGCAAGGGTAACGAACTTGGCCGCCGCGCGGGCATGCAGGCCCAGCTTATTGACGATCGTCACTTCTTTTCTGATCACGTTTGCTTCCACGAGGTCGAATAACCCGGATCGTTGGCCGCCGTAATGTCCGAGGACGCTCTGACGCCGAGTGCAATACTCAGCTCCACGGATCGTTCTTGCATAAGAGGATGCCGTCGCGGCCGCCGCTGAGCGCCTTTTCCGCCAGCTCCTCGAGATTGAGGCGGGGATAATTCAGGATGCGGATCAACATCGGCAGGTTGACGCCGGCCACCACCATGGTGTGGCCGTTTTTCAGCATCCGTACGGCGATGTTGCTGGGCGTCGAACCGTAGATGTCGGTCAGCACCAGAACGCCGTCGCTGTCGTCTATTTCGCCCGCCAGTTCGTTGGCTTGCTCCAACAGCTTGTCGGGGTCGTCTTTGTTGTGCACGGCAAGCGCCTTGGCATCGAGCGGACAGACATCGAGCATCGCGGTCGCGGTCTGCAGCAGGTTTGCGCCCAACTGGTCGTGAGTGATGATTAACAGCCCGACGCTCATGGCAGTTCCCGATGGCGGACCAGAACGTTGCTGCGGCGTCCGCGGAAATAATTGGTCAATGCTTCGGCGAGGTAAACGGAGCGGTGTTGGCCGCCGGTGCAGCCTAGAGCCACCGTCATGTAACTGCGGTTTTCCTCTTCGAAACAAGGTATCCAGAAATCCAGGAATTGTTCCAACTGCTCCAACATCTGCCGTACCTGTGGCATGTTTTCGAGATAGTCGGCTACATCGCGGTCCTTGCCAGTCAGCGGCCGCAGCGCGGGCTCCCAATGGGGATTGGGAAGGCAGCGCACATCGAATACGAAATCGGCATCGCTGGGAATGCCGTGTTTGTAGCCGAATGACTGGAACAACAGCGACATGGCCCCCGGCGCGCGGTCGAGTACCCGCTCGCGTATCAGGTCGCGTAGCTCGTGCACGGTTGTGTGAGTAGTGTCGATGAACATGTCGGCGCTGGCGGCGATGGGCTCGAGCAGTTCGCGTTCCAGCCGGATCGCGTCGGCCAGCGACATTTTCCCGTGGGTCAGGGGGTGTTTGCGCCGCGTTTCGCTGAAGCGCTTGAACAGCGTGTCATCTTCGGCTTGGAGAAAGATGACCGTGCAGTCGATGCCCTGTTCGGTCAGCCCATCGAGCAGGTCTGGAATATGCTGCAGGTCAGACGAGCTGTTGCGAGCGTCAATGCCGACGGCAAACTGGGACCGGTGGGCGCCCCATTCGCCGGCCATTTGCTCGGTGAACGCCCGCAACATGCCGACCGGCAGATTGTCGATGCAGTAGTAGTCCAGGTCCTCCAGCGTATTGAGGGCGATACTCTTGCCCGAGCCGGACAGGCCTGTGACGATAAACAGCTTCACTGGGCACCCCGGTTGAGCATTTTGCTCTGCCGCTTCATGAAGTCGCGGTATGCTTCGTAGCCCTTCAGGCTCAGGACGTGATTGCGCACCGCAGTTTCCACCAGAACCGCGAGATTACGCCCGGGAGCTACCGGCAGCGTCAGTTCCGGAATCTCGACGCCGAGCACGCGGCGCGTCCGCCGGTTGCCCTGCAAGCGGTCGATGTCGCGAAGCTGTTCGTCGGACATATTCTCGAGCCGGATGACCAGGCGCAGGTATTTGCTCGATTTGATCGCGCTGTCGCCGAACATGGCGCGGACGTTGATGATGCCCAGCCCGCGGACCTCGAGGAATTCGCGCAGTACGTCCGGGCAGGTGCCGCTGACCAGGTCCGGCGCCGCACGGGAGAACTCGGGGGCATCGTCCGCGATCAGGCGGTGCCCGCGGGTGATCAGCTCCAGTGCCAGCTCGCTTTTGCCGATGCTGGCCTCGCCGGAGAGCAGCACGCCGAGTCCCATGACTTCCATGAACACGCCGTGCAGTGTGATCTTCTCCGCCAGCAGATGGCTGAGAAAATACTGCAGGTTGGTGATGAGCAGATTGCTGTCCAGCTGGGAGGCGAAGAGCGGGATGTTGTTTTCGTCGGCAGTGGCGAAAAATTCCTCCGGAACCGGTCTTGCGTCGGCGATGAGCACAACGGCCGTCGTGCTGGAGAACAGGCGCCGGATGGCGTCGTTGTAGGAGTTGGGGTCGAGGCTGTGCAGGTATTCGATTTCCGATTCGCCGAGTACCTGCACGCGGCTGGGGTGAATGAAATTCAGATGGCCGACCAGCGTGGTGCCGGTCTCATCCACGCCCAGCGGGTTAACGGTGCGTTCGCCGCCCGATTTGCCCCCGGCCCAGGTCAGCCCCAGCCTGAGTTGGAGGCTGTCGAACATGCGCCGCGCGGTGATCGGTTCGGTCATGCCGACTGCGTCTGCTGTCCAGACTGCCAATGGGTGATGGTGTCGAATACCTGCTCGCGACTGCCGCTTTTGCGAAGTCGCTCGCACAATTGCTCATTGGCAAACATTTCCGCCAGTTGTGACAACACCTCGAGATGTTCGTCGGTGAAGTGGTCGGGTACCAGCAACGCAAACAGCAGATCGACGGGTTTGCCGTCCACGGCGTCGAAATCGATCGCCTCGGCGAGTTGAAGGAAGGCGCCGACGGCTTGATCTCGGCCCTTGACCCGGCCATGGGGAATTGCGACCCCGTGGCCGAGCCCGGTACTGCCGAGTCGTTCGCGCCCGATCAGGCTTTCGAAGATTTCTTCCTTGGTCAGATCGGGTGTGTTTTCCGCCATCAGCGTGCTGAGCTCTTCCAAAGCCCGCTTCTTGCTGGCTGCGTGCGAGCCGGATGTGATCCGCTCGGGGGAGATGAGTTGCTCTACCTTCATGGTATGTGCAAACCGTTTTGCTGTGGTGTGGCCAGAGCTGCAGACCCTATTGGCTCTGCGCCTAATTCTAGCAACGAATCATGCCGACTTCCGCACCGGGGTGGCACGGTTGCCGAGGCTCGCCGGGCATGAATTGGAATCATGCGGTTGCCGACCCAGTGTCCAGTTCAGCGCCGATGGTGGTCGGTAAGCTTCTCCTTATGCCTCTTCACTTGACGGTCCAGCTTGTCCGCGAGTGCATCGATTGCGGCGTACATGTCATCCTCGGTTGCGTCGGCGTAGACGCTGTTGCCGCTCAAGTGCATGGTCGCTTCGGCCTTGTGGCGCAATTTCTCCACGCTAAGGATGACATGAACGTCGGTAACGTGGTCGAAATGGCGCTCCAGGCGGTCCATTTTTCCGGTTACATAGTCGCGCAGGGCTGCCGTGATTTCGACGTGGTGGCCGGTGATGTTGATCTGCATGAACACTTCCTCTTGTAACGGTGCCTATGCCAGGCGTTTTCGTTCGTTGGAGGGCGGCAGTGACATCGCTTCCCGGTACTTCGCTACCGTTCTGCGCGCCACCTTGATTCCCTGCTTGAATAGAATTTCGGCTATCTTGCTGTCACTCAGCGGCTTGGAGGGATTCTCGGAGGCTATGAGTTTTTTGATGATCGCCCGGATCGCCGTTGCCGAGCACTCCCCGCCGTCCGCCGTGCCGACGTGGCTGGAGAAGAAATACTTGAATTCATAGATCCCGCGCGGCGTATGCATGTATTTCTGTGTCGTCACCCGGGAGATGGTGGATTCGTGCATGCCCACTGCCTCGGCGACGTCGCGCAAAACCAGTGGTTTCATCGCTTCGTCGCCGTACTCCAGGAAACCGCGTTGGCGCTCCACGATGCAGCTGGCCACCTTGAGGAGCGTCTCATTGCGGCTCTGCAGGCTCTTGAGGAACCAGCGCGCTTCCTGAAGATGGTTTTTGAGATAAGTATTGTCGTCGCTGTTATCGGCACGCCGGATCAGGCTGGCGTAATGGCTGTTGATGCGCAGCTTGGGTACGGTCTCCGGGTTCAGCTCCACCCGCCACGCGCCCTTGTGTTTGGTGACGATGACGTCGGGAACCACGTACTCGGGGTTGGTGTTGGATACTTCGCCGCCCGGGCGGGGGTTCAGGGTCTGAATCAGGTGGATGACGTCCTGGAGCTCCTGCTCGGTGATTTTCATGCGCCGCATCAGGGTGGTCAGATCGCGGGAGCCGAGCAGATCCAGATGCTGTCCGACGAGTTCCTGCGCTTTGTCCAACAGCGGGGTGTCGCGCGGATACTGCTGCAGTTGGATCAGCAGGCATTCCGACAGGGTGCGGGCACCCACCCCTACCGGGTCGAAGCGCTGGATGCGATGCAGCACCGCCTCCACCTCATCGACATCGATCTCCAGGTCCGCGGACAGGCTCTGGTGGATGTCCTCCACCGTGGTGGTGAGGTAGCCGTCGTCGTTGATGGAATCGATGATAGCCACTGCGATGGCCTGATCCGTCTCGCTGAACGGCGTCAGTCCCATTTGCCACGTCAGGTGTTCCTGCAGCGACTCGCCGCCGCCGCGCTGGACTTCGAAGCTGTCCTGCCGGTCATCGTCGGTCGCCGCCTGGGAATAGGAGGTGGCGCCGTCGTAAATATCCTCCCACACGCTGTCGACGGGCAGTTCGTCCGGGATTTCGCTTTCCGACAGGGCAGGGGGTTCGGGTTCGGCAGTCTCGTTGGATTCGGCCTGCTCGGTGCTGTCCTGGGCCGCCGGCTCTTCGTTGTTTTGTCCGCCTTCCTCGCTTTCTTCCTCGGCGACTTCGAGCATCAGGTTGGAGTCCAGGACGCCCTGGATTTCCTGCTGCAGGTCCAGAGTCGAGAGCTGCAACAGGCGAATAGCCTGCTGCAGCTGCGGCGTCATGGTCAAATTCTGGCCGAGCCGGAGTTGAATGGACTGCTTCATATCCGGTAACAGGGGGTCAGGGGATTAATTCGTTCGTGAGTCATGCCTACTAGTGTAATGGTACTGCATTTATTGTGCCATTACGTCAGAGGACGGATTGTGCGCTCAACGGGGCGTCTTTACAAGCGGAAATGGTGGCCCAGGTACACTTCCCTAACTTGCTGATTATTCATAATTTCGTCCGGGTCGCCGGCGGCGATGACGCGCCCCTCGTTGAGAATATAGGCGCGGGCGCAGATGCCGAGCGTCTCGCGCACGTTGTGATCGGTCACCAGCACGCCGATACCGCGGTCGCAGAGATGCTCGACGATGCGCTGAATGTCGATCACCGAAATCGGGTCGACGCCGGCGAACGGTTCATCGAGGAGGATGAAGCGCGGCTGCATCGCCAGGGCCCGGCCGATCTCCACCCGCCGCCGCTCGCCGCCGGACAGGCTGATGCCGACGTGGTCGCGCAGGTGGCCGATATGGAGCTCGTGCAGCAGAGAGTCCAGCTGCTCTTCGCGTTCGGCCCGTGACAGCCCGGTGCGCGTCTGCAGCACCGCCATGATGTTGTCGGCTACGCTCAGTTTACGAAACACTGACGGTTCCTGGGGCAGGTAGCCGATGCCGGCCCGGCCGCGGGCATGCATGGGGAAGCGGGTAATGTCGTTGCCGTCGAGTTCGATGCTCCCGTTCTGGCAGGGAATCAGGCCCACGATCATGTAAAAGCAGGTGGTCTTGCCGGCGCCGTTGGGGCCCAGGAGGCCGACGACCTCGCCGCCGTTGACCTCCATGGAAACCTGGTCGACAACGGTGCGCGACCGGTATTGCTTCGACAGATCGACTGCGCGCAGCGTGCTCATGGCTTCCCGGCAGGCTGTTTCGGCTTTGGCTGAATGACGATTTCGACCCGGCCGCCGCCGGCTTTCTTTCCGGCTTCCACCTGGTCGCGTTTGACGTTGTAGACGATGCGCTGGCTGTTGAACACGTTGCCCCCCTGGCGCAGTTGCGCATCCTTGGTCAGCACCACCTGATCGCGGCTGGCGAAGTATTCCATGCGCGCGGCCTTCGCATGGACATCCTGCTGCTTACCGTCGGGACGCTGCCGATAGGTCACCGGCCCGCCGGTGGCAACGAGCTTCTGCAGCGTGTGGCGCCTGTCGGTGTAGACCACCAGCCGGTCGGCGGTGACCCGCAGGGTACCCTGAACGACGACCACGTGCCCGGTGTAGACGCTGCGCCCGGCCTTGTCGTCGATGGTGACCTGGTCAGCCGAGATTTTCATGGGCTGGTTGCGGTCCGAGGTCAGCGCCCGGGACACGGCAGGCAGCAGCGTCGTCGCCAACGTCAACGCGACCAACGCCAGGCGAATACGCGAATGGGAATCAGGGTGTCGCATGCCGATAGCTTCCTCGAACTTGGGACAACAGTTCCAGCCGCTGCTGGGTGAACCAGACGCGCATCCCCACGCCTTCGAGCATGGAGGCCTGGCTGCGGATCACCGTGTGCGCCTTGCTGGTTGCATAGCTGTCGGCCGGGTATACGGCCAGGTCCCGGGTGTCGACGGTCACCGGCCGGTTGTCGGTCGAAGCCGGGCGCTCGATGTGCACCGGCCCGAGCAAGTCGACCAGCTTGTTGTTGTCCGACACGCGGCCCCGTTCGGCGCGCACGTGCCACGGCGCGCCGCCGTGCGGGTAGAACAGCAGGCGTGGCTGGGTCAGTTCGGCATGATCGTCGTAGGCATAGTGGGTCATGCGCTCGGCCGACAGGCGGCTGCGGGGCTGGCCCTGGCGGTTCATATCGATCAGGGTGAAGTCGTCCAGGTAGTAGTCCGGCGCCCGCTCTGCACGGCTCGCGGCGGGCTGTGGCGGGCGCGTGATTTGTTCCTGCAGCCACCAGCCCAGCATGACTACGGCTGCTACGCCCACCAATGACACGGCGGCGCGGATATTCATCGTCGGGGCCATTGCGTTGACGACCGGGTCACGATTTCACCTCAGAGATAGTGTTGCATCTGTTCCGACAACGTGCCCTGGGCCTCCATGATCAGTTCGCATACGTCCCTGGCCGCGCCGCGCCCGCCGCTGTGCGGCGTCTGCCAGTGGGCGTGCTGCTTGACCAGGGGATGGGCGTCCTGAACCGCCACCGCCAGTCCAACCCGGCGCATGACCGGGAGATCGACCACATCATCGCCGACGTAGGCGACGGCGGGTGGATCGATTTTCAGCGTGTCCAGTATATCCTCGAGTGCGGCGAGTTTGTCGCGCTGTCCCTGGTAGACGTGTTGAATTCCGAGATCGGCGACCCGGTGTTCGACCACCTGCGACGAGCGCCCGGTGATGATGGCGATCTCGACCCCGGTGGCTTGCAGCATTTTCATGCCGTGGCCGTCGCGGCTGTGGAACGCCTTGTACTCCTGCCCATCGTCGCCGAGAAACAGGCTGCCGTCGGTGAGAACCCCGTCCACGTCGAAAATCACCATGCGTATGGCTCGCGCCCGTTGCAGAATGTCCTGCATAGTTGCCTCGATCCAGTGTTGTTGTCCCCGTAGCGGCAGGCGAACGGCGGCCCGGGCCCGGTGATTGTCCTATTCCGTGTTATTCGTCGCGACTTGCGCTCAGACCACACCGGCGCGGAGCAGGTCGTGCATGTTGAGTGCACCGATCAGGCGGCGTTCGTCGTCGGTGACCAGCAGCGCATTGATCTTGTGCCGTTCCATAAGCTGCAGGGCTTCGGCGGCCAGCACATGCGGCGCGATGGTTTTGCAATCGCGGGTCATCACCGCGGTGATGGGCGTCGCGTGCACATCCATGCCCTTGTCGAGCATACGGCGCAGATCGCCGTCGGTGAATACTCCAGCGACCCGATTCTGCTCGTCCACCACCGCCGTCATGCCCAGGCCCTTGCGGGTCATCTCCAGCAAGGCTTCGCTCAGGCTGGCGGCCTCGCCGACCCGGGGAATGGCGCTGCCGCTGTGCATAATGTCCTCGATCAGGAGCAGCAGCCGGCGCCCGAGAGTGCCTCCGGGGTGGGCCAGCGCGAAGTCCTCGGCGGTGAAACCCCGGGCCTCCAGCAGGGCGATGGCCAGCGCGTCGCCCATCGCCAGGGTGGCGGTGGTGCTCGACGTGGGAGCCAGGCCCAGCGGGCACGCCTCCTGGTGGACACTGACATCGATGCGTACCGAGGCCGCCTGCGCCAGGGTTGAGGCGGAACTGCCGGTCATGGCGATCAACGGCACGTTAAGGCGTTTGATCAGCGGCAGGATGGTGAGAATCTCCTGGGTCTCCCCGGAATTGGAAATCGCCAGCACAACGTCCTTGGCGGTAATCATGCCCAGGTCGCCGTGGCTGGCTTCTCCCGGATGCACGAAGAACGCCGGGCTGCCGGTGCTGGCGAGGGTGGCGGCAATCTTGCCGCCTACGTGCCCGGACTTTCCCATGCCGATTACCACGATGCGGCCGTCGCACTGCAGCATGTACTCGCAGGCCCGCACGAACGTCTCGTCGACCCGCTGGGCGAGGTCGGCAACCGCCTTGGCCTCGGTTTCAATGACCGCCAGGGCGAGCTGTTTGAGGCTGTCTTGGTTCATGTGTGTCGCGTCCATCGACGCCTTTCAGCGGGCGCGGATGCGCCTCCGTGTTATCTGAAGAATCAATAAGATACCATAATTTCACCGGGCGGTGGCCGACGCGCCCCCAAACGCGGGGCCAACATTATTGCCGGGCGGTCATGTAGAGCAGCACCTCATAACCGACGAACGCGGCCAGCAGTATCACGCCCTCGAGCCGGGTCACGTGGCCCGGGCGCCGGAATCCGTAGGCCATTGCGAACAGCAGCACCGTGAGGCCGATCATCACCGGGAAGTCCCGCTCCAACGCTTCCGGGGGGATGGGGCCGGGGCGGATGACCCCCGGGAGCCCCAGCACCACCAGCAGGTTGAAGATGTTGGAGCCGAGCACATTGCCGATGGCGATGTCGTGCTCACCTTTCACCGCGCTCATGACCGACGCGGCCAGTTCCGGCAGGCTGGTGCCGATGGCGACCACGGTCAGGCCGATGACCAGATCGCTGATGCCCAGGGTGTGGGCGATGCTGACCGCGCCCCAGACCAGCATCTTGGAACTCGCCAGGAGCAGCGTCAGCCCCACGGCCAACCAGACGCCCGCCCGGGCGTTGGCCATGCCCGCCGGAATCTCCGCCTCATACTCAGCAAGCATGGGATCGCGCCGTCCACGCATGGCCAGGGCGAACATCCAGTACAGTATCACGCCCATGGCAGTCAGCAGGATGATGCCGTTCCACCGGTCGAGCCTGCCGTTGAGCAGCAGCACCAGAGTGCCGAGCATGGCCACGAACAGCAGTGGGAACTCGCGGCGCAGGGTTTCCGAGCGCACCGACAGCGGCGTGATCAATGCCGTCAGGCCCAGGATCAATGCAACGTTGGTGATGTTGGAACCGATGGCGTTGCCCACCGCGAGGCCGGTGTTGCCCTGCCACGAGGCGACCGCCGAGACCAGCATTTCCGGAGCCGAGGTCCCGAAGCCGACGATGGTCAGGCCGATGATCAGCGGCGACACGCCCAGGTTGCGCGCCAGCGCCGCCGCTCCGGTGACGAACCGGTCGGCGCCCCACAGCAGTAGGACGAAGCCCAGGATAACCGCGGCAATGGCATGCAGCATATGCAACGTGCTCGATTGGCGGCGCGAACTCAGCCGGGTGGGGGCAGGGGTACGGGTTTGGCGGTCGGATTCATTTCACTTCCGTGCGGACCGTGCCGCAGCGCGCGCACCGGTAACGGGTTACCAGTTTGCCCTGCTTGACGTCGAACGGTGTAGCGGCGAGCGCCTCCCATTTGTGAAACCCGCTCCTGCACAGGGATTTGCCCCGGTGCTTTTCCGAGGCCTTCGGCTTTTTGAATTTGAGCAGCTCACCCACGGTATCCGGTCTCGTTTCGCGTTCGGTTCAGGCGCCGGCCGCGGCGCGGACAGGCCAGGACGCCACTGTAATTGCTGCGGCCCGGACGCGCAACGAGTGCCGTTCGCGGTGCGACGGGCCGGTGTTGGCGATGAAACCCCCGGCCGGAGCGGTTACAATCCCGGCCATTCCAACCGACGGCCCGGCGGCGCCCGCCAGTCGAAGGACGTAGCCGCCCGCCTATTGCGCCAGCCGGCCGCAGTCCGGCCCGGAAGTGACGGATCGTGTGGATGAACTTGGCGACGATCAGCGAAATATCGACAATGCGGGCTGAACCGGATCCACGCCCGGTCCGGGCCCTCGTTGGTCCCGGCGCAGTTGGGCTTGCCGTTACTCCGTCAGTCCCCCGGCCTTGTCCCTGTCGTGGCTCCATCCGCTTCTACGCGCGGCCGATTTGTCACGCCAGCGGCAGCTTCGGCTATGATCGCCACCCTGTCGGGTACGAGCACCCTGTCGGGTACGAGCACCCTTTCGGGTACGAGCACCCTGTCGGGTACGAGCACCCTGTCGGGTACGAGCACCCTGTCGGGTACGAGCACCCTGTCGGGTACGAGCACCCTTTCGGGTACGAGCACCCTTTCGGGTACGAGCACCCTTTCGGGTACGAGCACCCTTTCGGGTACGAGCACCCTTTCGGGTACGAGCGCTCGAAAGCGGCGTGCAGGCGCACCTGTTCTGCGCCCGCCTCCCGTACGCTGGCGCAATAGCCGGGCCGGCGCGCATGGCACCGTCACCGAACCTGCATCTGGAAGTCGCTGCCCGCGGTTGGGATCACGCCGGCTGGAACGGGCAATTCTATCCTGAGACCTTGCCTTCAGAGTGGCGGCTGACTTACTACAGCAATGAGTTTCACCGGGTATTGGTGCCGGCCCGGCAGGCCGCTGCGGCGGACGCCGGGCTCATCGCGCAATGGCGCGAGGACGTTCATTCGCAGTTCCGGTTCCTGATCGAGCTGCGGATCGATGCCGATCAGCAAATGCCCGATGCCCATCAACTGCAGCGGCTGCAGGACGGGCTTGGCGCTCTGCTGGGCGGGGTGCTGGTGTCGATGCCGGCCTCGGCGCGCGCTGCGTTTGTGCCATTGCGTCGTGCCGTGGACCAACCGGTGGCGGTGTACGTGGATGCTGACCCTTCGCTGGAACGGGCATGTGCCGAGCTGATTGGCCAGGCGGGCGCCGGACTGTGCTGGCGTCCGGCCCGTGCCGGCGCTGCTCGCCGACTTGGACTGTTGCAGGCAGATGAGGTGACCCACGGCCTGCGTCAACTGCGCGCCCATATCGAGGAGTTCCTCGGCCAGGCGCCGGCTACCGATGAGTTGCTGTTGGTGTTCGAGGGCAGCCCCCCGGCCCTCGATGCCATGAACGAAGCCAAGGTTATCGCGTCCCTGCTCGGCGTGTAGGTCGGCGGCCCCGTCGCGCCATTGCCTGACCGGATTGGTAGGGCCCGGCGCGGGCGCGTGCATCGATTCTGGGCCGCGGCAAATCCGGTCGCCAGCAGCAGGCGCGATCCGTATAATGAACCGATTTCCTGGCGAGGCCACTCCTGCCGCGGAGCGCGCCACCCACCGGAATCATATTGCATGAACAACGATACCAACGTGCAGAATGACACCGATATGCTTGTCCGCCTTCGCAGGCTCGAATTCGGGTTTGGTACGCGCGCCATCATCAAGGGGATGGACATCGACATCCCCCGCGGCAAGGTCACGACGATCATGGGGCCGAGCGGGACCGGTAAGACCACCCTTCTGCGGCTGATCGGCGGCCAGTGGCGACCCACTGGCGGCACCGTCCACGTGGACGGCCAGAACGTGCACACCCTGCGCCGACCGGATCTCTACCGCCTGCGTAAACGCATGGGAATGTTGTTCCAGAGCGGTGCGCTGTTCACGCACCTGTCGGTGTTCGACAATGTTGCCTTTCCGCTGCGGGAGCACACCGTACTGCCGGAGGCTGTGATCCGGAACCTGGTGCTGATGAAGTTGCAGGCCGTCGGGCTGCGCGGTGCGCGGGATCTGATGCCGGCCGAGCTTTCCGGCGGTATGTCCCGGCGGGTGGCCCTGGCCCGTGCCATCGCGCTCGATCCGATGATGATCATGTACGACGAGCCGTTCACCGGCCAGGATCCGATCACCGTCGGCGTCATCATGCAGTTGATCCGCCTGCTGAATGATTCCCTGGGGATCACCAGCATTATCGTTTCCCATGATGTGCAGGAAGTGTCGGCCATTTCCGACCTGATTTACATGATTTCCGAAGGCAAGGTGGTGGAAAGCGGTACCCCGGTTGATCTGGGCCGTTCCTCGACCCAGTGGGTGCAACAGTTTCTGCACGGCCTGCCCGATGGACCCGTGCCGTTTCAGTATCCGGCTCCCGATTACCTTGACGACTTGTTCGCTGTTACATGATTGCAATCGATTGGCTCCAGATTCTCGGCCGTGCCGGTCTGCGGTTCTTCGAGCGCCTTGGCCGGGCGACGGTGTTTCTGTTGCAGGTGCTCACCGGCGTGCCCGAGGTCTTTCTGCATTTCCGGCTTGTGGTGCGGGAGCTGTATTCGGTCGGGGTGATGTCGCTGGCTATCATTGGCATCTCCGGCCTCGCAGTCGGCATGGTGTTGGGCCTGCAGATGTACAATACGTTGGTGGACTTCGGCGCGGCGCAGTCCCTGGGTCCGGTGGTCGCGCTGTCCCTGGTGCGCGAGCTCGGGCCGGTGTTGACCGCCTTGCTGTTTTCGGGCCGCGCGGGCTCGGCGTTGACCGCCGAGATCGGCTTGATGAAGGCCACCGATCAGCTGTCGGTTATGGAAATGATGGCGGTAGACCCGCTCAAACGGGTAGTGGCGCCACGCTTTCTCGCGGGTGTGATCTCGGTGCCGCTGCTCGCAGCGATCTTCAGCGCGGTCGGAATTCTGGGGGCTTATTTCGTCGGTGTCGGGCTCCTCGGCGTCGACTCCGGTGCATTCTGGTCCCAGATGCAGGACAAAGTGGACCTCTATGCCGATGTCTATAATGGGGTGGTGAAAAGCATTGTCTTCGGGCTGGTGGCGACCTGGATTGCCGTCTTTGAAGGCTACGACGCCGTGCCGACCACCGAGGGTGTCAGCCGCGCCACCACCCGCACGGTAGTTCATACGGCCTTCGCCGTGCTGGGCCTGGATTTCGTGCTGACAGCATTGATGTTCGGAGACTTTTGACATGCTCAAGATAAGGTCGATGGAAGTGGCGGTCGGCATCTTCGTTGCCGCGGGCTTGGCCGCGCTGTTGATGCTGGCGATGAAGGTGAGCAACATGAGCGCCTTCTCCGAGGGCGCGGGCTACACTGTGACCGCGGCGTTCGACAACATCGGAGGCCTCAAGGTGCGTTCGCCCGTGCGCATCGGCGGCGTGCGTATCGGCCGGGTGACCGCAATTTCCTACGACGAGCACACCTATCAGGCCGTGGTGACCATGACCATACAAGACAAGTACAATCGGCTGCCGACCGACACCCATGCCAGCATTTACACCTCGGGTCTGCTGGGAGAGCAGTATATCGGCCTGGAACCGGGGGCGTCGGAAAAGTTCCTGGCCAACGGCGACCGGATCAAGCAAACCCAATCCGCGCTCGTGCTCGAGCAGCTTATCGGACAGTTCCTTTTCAGCAAGGCGGCAGAGGGGGGTCAGAAATGAAACGGCTGGTGTTGATCGCATTGTTGTGTCTGTCCGTTGTGCCGGCGGTGCGCGCCGAAACTCTGAACCTGGATCAGGCCATCGATCGCGCCCTGCATGCCGATCCTCGGATTGGTGAACGCAAGCATCTGGTGGATGCGGCCCGGGCGCTGTTGCAACAGGCGTTGGGGGAGAATCAGCTGCACTATGATGTGAACGCCTTTGTCGGTCTGGCCCCGGGCGTGGACGGCGGATTCTTCGAAAACGGCGCCACCTCGTGTGTTTCGCCGTGCAAGCCCCGATCCGATTCCTACAAATTCCATGACGGACTCTCATTGTGGACCGGGGTCCAGTTCAGCATCATCAAACCCCTGTACACATTTGGAAAGATCGAAAACTACAGCGAGGCCGCCCAGGGCAACGTGGACGTAAAACGGGCCGACGTGCGTATCCAGCGCGACAAGACCCGGCTGCAGGTGACCAAGGCGTACTACGGCTACTTGGCGGCCCGCGATACGCGCTACGTGCTCGAGGACGCGCAACAGCGTCTTGCCAGCGCCGAAACTCTGGCGCGGCGCTGGCTCAAGGAGGGCAAGGGCGACGTCAAGCAGTCGGACCTCTACGAACTCCAGGCCGGCGAAGCCCTGGTGGCCAAGTATCTGGCTCAGGCGAAGTCGGTCGAGGCCATCGCGCTCGATGGGCTGAAAGTCCTGACCGGGGTTGGTCTGGACCATGAACTGACCCTGGCCGATGACCACCTGCGCCCGGTACCGCTGCCGACCAAGACCCTGGCGCAATGGCGGGCCGATGCATTGGCCAAGCGGCCGGAGATCGCCCAGCTCGACGCCGGCCTGCGGGCCCGCCGGGCGCTGGTCGCGGCCCACAAGGCGGATGAGAAGCCCAATGTTTATATGGGATTGGTCGGCTCCCTTTCTTACGCGCCGAACCGTGACCGGCTGGACAATCCCTATCTGTACGATCCGTACAATCACGCGGGAGTAACGCCGGTGGTCGGCATCAAGTGGCAATGGGACAGCGGCGTTCAGCCGGCCAAGGTCGCGCGGGCCGAAGCACAGATGAACGCGCTGGTCGAAAAGGCGGCGTACGCGCGTCAGGGCATCCCGTTTCAGGTTGCCGAGGCCTATCATAAAATGATCGCCGCCCATCAATCGGTGCAGGACCTGGCGCGCGGCAGCGTCGCGGCGCGGCGCTGGATGATCAGCCGCTATGCGGACTATCAGGCGGGCCTTGAGGAGGCCAACAAGGTGATGACCGCACTGAAGGGCTATGTGACCACCCGCGCTGACTATCTTTCCACCCTCAACGATTACAATTTCTCCGTGACGAAAATGAAAAGTGTTGCAGGTGAGGACCAATGAGACCGTTACTGATCGCGTTGTTCGCAATTTCGCTGCTGCCTGCCGCTCCGGCGTCAGCGGCCGCTCAGTCGGCGGAAGCGCTGGTCAAGCAGACCACGGAACAGATGCTTGCGGCGCTGCACGCCAATCATGACGTCATTGCCAAGCATCCGGACCGGATCTATGGCCTGGTCGACAAGATCGTCCTGCCGCACTTCGACTTCGAAGGCATGGCACGGGGCGTGCTGGGGATCTACTGGCGCCGCGCCAGCGCGGCGCAGCGCCAGCGCTTCGTCAAGGAATTCCGGACCCTGCTGGTGCGCACCTACGCTTCGTCCCTGGCTCAATACGACGACCAGAAGGTCGAGTATCTGCCCGTGCGGCCCAGCGGCGACCCCAATGAAGTCACCATCCGCACCCAGATCCAGCAGAAGAGCGGTTTTCCGGTTCCCGTCGACTATGACCTGGAGCGTCAGGATGGGGAATGGAAGGTCATCGGCGTCACCATCGATAATCTCAACCTGGTGACCAACTACCGGAGTTCGTTCGGCGTGGAGATTCGCCAGCAGGGTATAGACGGGTTGATCAACAAGCTCGCCGAGCGCAATAAGCAGGCCGGCCAGTGAGCGAGGCGAGGCTGGAACGCGACCCCGGGGGGCGGTTTCGCTTGAGCGGCGTCCTATCGTTTTACACCGTGCCGAAGCTGTGGCGCGAAAGCGAGTCGCTGTTCGGAAAGGCAACGGAGCTGGAGATCGATCTGCGTGATGTAAGCCATTCCGACAGCGCCGGCGTGGCGCTGCTGGTGGAGTGGATGCGTGCGGCCCGGGCGCGCGATCTCAGTATGCGCTATTTCAACATTCCGGCCCAGATGCTGTCGATTGCCCGGGTGAGCAGCCTGGACCACATCCTGCCGCTGGCCAAGGACTAGGTTGGCGCCGGCGGCGGCCGCCGATCTCCCGTTTTGCGCCAGTTTCTTATATCATACGCAGTTCGCAGCGCGCCTCGCCCGGGGTTCGGTTTGCGCCGCCGGGCGGACGGGCCCAACTGCTGACGCCCGGGCCTGGCCAGGCGCCAGTGCCGGCGAGCGCCCCGCTCGGCCTCCAGCGCGATTGTCTGCACGGCCGCGGTATGCGGCAACGGCGCACTGGCGTTGCCGGCGACGGGGGGCGTGCCCGCGCGGGGTGCCAAGCGCGCGGCCAACTGACTCAGGTGACGCATATGATTCATCGTGACGATATCAAAAAGTTGATCGAACAAGGTCTGCCCGGGGCGGAGGCCGCGGTTCGGGGCGACGACGGTGCCCATTTCGAAGCCGATGTCGTTTGTGCCGAGTTCCAGGGCCTTAATATGGTCAAGCAGCACCAGATGGTCTACGCGACCTTGGGCGACCGCATGCAAAGCGGCGAGATTCACGCTCTGGCGCTGCGCACTTATACGCCGCAGGAGTGGGCGTCAAAGAATGCATGAGCCGCTCGATCGGGTGCTTGCGCCCGGATACCGCCGGCACCATGGCGGGACAGAGTGAAGTTCTTGTCACCAGCGTTGGCGGTAAAGCATTTCCGATGGATAAATTGCTCATAAACGGCAGCATTCCCCTGGAAGGCGAGATCTGGGTCTCGGGCGCCAAGAACGCCACCCTGCCGATTCTGGCGGCGACGCTGCTGGCCGACAGCCCCATGACCGTCGGCAACGTACCGCACTTGCACGACGTGACCACGACCATGGAACTGCTCGGGCGCATGGGGGTCGAGCTGACCGTTGACGAGCGGTTGAATATCGAGGCTGATCCCAGCCACATCAAGGAACTGTATGCGCCCTATGATCTGGTGAAGACCATGCGGGCGTCGATCCTGGTGTTGGGGCCTTTGCTGGCGCGCTATGGCCGCGCCGAAGTGTCGCTGCCGGGCGGGTGCGCCATCGGTTCGCGTCCGGTGAACCTGCATATCGAAGGCCTGTGCAAACTCGGCGCCGAGATTTCGGTGGAAAGCGGCTACATCAAGGCCAAGGCCAAGCGCCTGCAAGGGGCCAACCTGGTCATGGATCTGGTTACGGTTACCGGTACCGAGAACCTGATGATGGCGGCGACCCTGGCGCGGGGCACCACGGTGATCGAGAACGCTGCCCGTGAACCGGAGGTGTTGGACCTCGCCAACTGCCTCAATGCCATGGGCGCGCGCATCAGCGGTGCCGGTACCGGAACCATCGTCATCGAGGGTGTTGAACGGCTCGAGGGCACCCGCTACAACGTGCTGCCCGATCGCATAGAGACCGGCACTTACCTTGTGGCGGCGGCGATGACCGGTGGACACATCAAGGTGAAGGATACACGGCCTGAGCTGCTCGATGCGGTGCTGCGCAAGTTGCAGGAAGCGGGCGCCGCGGTCAGCAGTGGCGAGACCTGGATTGAACTTGACATGCAGGGGCGCCGCCCGACCGCCGTGGACATCCATACGGCGCCGTACCCCGCGTTCCCAACCGACATGCAGGCGCAGTTCACGGCGCTGAACGCGGTTGCCGAAGGGGTGGGGATGATCACCGAAACCGTGTTCGAGAACCGCTTTATGCATGTGCAGGAGATGCAGCGCATGGGCGCCGACATCCGCCTCGAAGGTAACACGGTGATCAGCAGGGGGGTGAAGCGGCTGACCGGCGCGCCCGTGATGGCCACCGACTTGCGGGCTTCGGCCAGCCTGGTACTGGCCGGCCTGGTCGCCGAGGGCGAAACGGTGGTCGATCGTATCTACCATATTGACCGCGGCTACGAGAACATCGAGGAAAAACTGCAGCAGCTGGGCGCCCGGATCCGCCGGGTGCCGGCGTAAGAAAGGGCAAAGAGGAAAGGGCAAAGAGGAAAGGATCGAATAAAGAGCAACGCGGCCCGTCCTGCGTTCGTACGCTTCATTTCTGCTTTGCTCTTTTCCCTTTTCTCTTTGCGCTGCCAAACCCCATGGACAACGTACTCACAATCGCCCTTTCAAAGGGCAGGATCTTCAAAGAAACGCTGCCGTTGCTGGCGCACGCCGGCATCGAGCCGGTCGACGATCCGGAGACCAGCCGCAAGCTGATCCTGGACACCAACCGGCCCGACGTGAAGCTGGTGATCATCCGCGCCGCCGACGTTCCCACTTATGTGCAATACGGTGCCGCGGAAGTGGGGGTTGCCGGCAAGGACGTGCTCATGGAGCACAGCGGCGAGGGCCTCTACGAGCCGGTGGACCTGGATATCGCCAAGTGCCGCATGATGGTGGCCGGGCCGCCGGACGCGGTAGTCGCCGGCCGGCGCATGCGCATTGCCACCAAGTACGTGAACAGCACCCGGCGTTATTTTGCCCAGCAGGGCAAGCAGGTGGAGATCATCAAGCTGTACGGCTCCATGGAGTTGGCGCCGCTGGTGGGGTTGGCCGACTTTATCGTCGACCTGGTGGACACCGGCAACACGCTCAAGGCCAACGGGCTTGCCGCCCTCGAACACATCGCCGACATCAGCTCCCGCCTGGTGGTCAACAAGGCGGCCATGAAGATGAAGCACGCGCGCATCAAGGAGTTCGTGCATCTGATGGAGCAGGCGGTGAGCGGGCGCCGCTGAGAACTCATGCCACTATCGCGGTTTTCCACCCGCGAACCGAGATGACAGTCATGACCGAAATCAAGCGACTCGATACGAACGATGCCGATTTCTGGGCCGAGCTGGAACAGCGCCTGGCCTGGGAAGGCGTATCCAACGATGCGGTCAACCAAACGGTGCGCGATATTCTGGCGCAGGTCCGCGAGCGCGGCGACCGGGCGCTGGTGGAATTTACCAACCGCTTCGACCGGCTCGATGCGGCGTCCATGGCCGATCTGGAGATTCCGCTGGGGCGGCTCGAGGATGCGCTGGCATCGTTGCCCGCCGATCAGCGCCGCGCCCTGGAGCAGTCCGCCGAGCGGGTGCGCATCTACCACGAGCACCAGAAGCTGGAATCATGGACCTATACCGAGGCCGACGGCACGGTGCTGGGCCAGCAGGTGAGCGCCCTGGACCGGGTCGGGCTCTACGTCCCCGGCGGCAAGGCGGCTTATCCGTCGTCGGTGCTGATGAACGCGGTGCCCGCCAAGGTCGCCGGCGTCAGTGAACTGGTCATGGTGGTGCCGACGCCTGACGGTGCGGTCAACGAACTGGTGTTGGCGGCGGCGGCCATTGTCGGGGTGGATCGTGTGTTCGCCATCGGCGGCGCCCAGGCGGTGGCAGCCCTGGCCTACGGCACGGAAAGCGTGCCGCAGGTCGACAAGATCGTCGGGCCGGGCAACATTTACGTTGCCACGGCCAAGGGCATGGTCTTTGGTGCCGTGGGCATCGACATGATTGCCGGTCCGTCCGAGATCCTGGTGGTGTGTGACGGCCAAACCGATCCGGACTGGATCGCCATGGACCTGTTTTCCCAGGCCGAGCACGACCAGGACGCGCAGTCGATTCTGGTCAGCCCGGACGGCGTGTTTCTCGACCGCGTCGCCGAGAGCATCGCGCGCCTGCTGCCGGAAATGGAACGCCGCGATATCATTGGCGCATCGCTCTCGGGCCGGGGGGCGCTGATCCGGGTGCGGGACATGGACGAAGCGGTGGCGGTGGCCAACTTCATCGCACCCGAACATCTGGAACTGTCGGTGGAAAACCCCGCGCAGCTGGCGTCCCGCATTCGCCACGCGGGCGCCATTTTCATGGGGCGCTACACGGCCGAAGCCCTGGGCGACTATTGCGCCGGACCCAATCACGTCCTGCCCACTTCGCGCACGGCGCGCTTCTCCTCCCCACTCGGGGTGTACGATTTCCAGAAACGCTCGAGCCTCATCATGTGCTCGGCGGCCGGAGCCTCGGAGCTGGGAAAGACGGCCTCGGTGTTGGCCCGCGGCGAGAGTCTCACCGCGCATGCGCGTTCGGCCGAGTATCGCATCAAGAAATGACCGGCGGGCGGTGTTGTCACCGCAGACGGGAACTCCATGTCCAGCATTGACCAGCGGATAGCACAATGGATCCGCCCGGAAATCCGGGCGTTGTCGGCGTATCACGTGCCCGATGCGGCCGGGCTGATCAAGCTGGACGCCATGGAGAATCCCTACACCTGGCCCGACGACCTGATCCGGGACTGGCTGGACGCATTGGCCGCAGTGCCCTTGAACCGCTATCCCGACCCCGGCGCCGCGGCCCTGCGGCAGCGGCTGGGAACGGCGTTCGGGATTCCCGACGGAATGGGGCTGCTGCTTGGCAACGGCTCCGACGAGCTGATCCAGATGCTCGCTATGGCCGTGGCCGAACCCGGACGCACCATCATGGCGCCCGAGCCCGGTTTCGTCATGTACCGCATGATCGCCACCTTCGTGGGCATGGAGTATATTGGCGTTCCGTTGCGCGCGGCCGACTTCAGTCTCGACCGCGAGGCGATGCTGCAAGCCATCGCACGCCACCAGCCGGCGATCGTATTTCTCGCCTATCCCAACAATCCCACCGGCAACCAATTCGCCCAAGACGACGTCCACGCCGTCATCGAGGCGGCGCCGGGCCTGGTGGTGGTGGACGAGGCTTACGCGGCATTCGCCGACCATTCGTTTCTCGACGAGCTGCATCGTTACGACAACCTGCTGGTGATGCGCACCGTGTCCAAGATGGGCCTGGCCGGCCTGCGCCTGGGCCTGCTGGCGGGAGCGCAACCCTGGATCGAGCAGCTCGACAAGATCCGCCTGCCCTACAACATCAACGTGCTGACCCAGGCCAGCGCCGAATTCGCGCTGCGGCACAAGGCGGTGCTCGACCGGCAGACCGCCGCCGTTCGCCGGGACCGCGAGCCGTTGCAGCAAGCGCTGCAACGGCTGGACGGCGTGCAGCCGTTCCCCAGCCAGGCCAATTTCATCCTGTTTCGCACGCCGCCGGGAACCGCCGACCGGCTGTTCGCACAGCTGCGGGCCGATGGGGTGCTGATCAAGAACCTCAACGGCTCCGGTGGGTTGTTGGCCGATTGCCTGCGCGTGACGGTGGGGCGGCCGGACGAGAACGATGCCTTCCTGGCCGCTCTGGGCCGGGCGCTGGCGCAGCTATGACGCTCACTGCTGGCCCAGTGGCGGGCGTTCGGCGATCTGCAGTTCGACGCTGAACGCGCGGCCGTCGCGCAGGCCCTCCACCTTGATCCGGGTGCCGGGCCGTTGGTTGGCCACCAGGTCCAGCATCTGCCGCGGATCCCGGATGGGCTGGCCGCCCAGGCGCGTCAGGATATCGCCGGCCTTGAGTCCTGCCCGGTCGGCGGGGCTACCCTCAATGGGCTGCACGACCATGACGCCGTAGGGATGCCCGAGGCCGCTCTTGCGCGCGGTATCCGCACTGACGTTGGCCATGCTGATGCCGATCCAGCCACGGATCACGTGGCCGTGGGTGACGATCTCGGTGAGCACGTGGCGCACCAGCTTCACCGGGATGGCAAAGCCGATGCCCTGGGAGCCCCCGGTGCGCGAGAAGATGGCCGTGTTCAGACCCACCAGCTCGCCGCGGGTGTTGATCAAGGCCCCGCCGGAGTTGCCGGGGTTGATGGCCGCGTCGGTCTGGATGAAATTCTCGTAGGTGCTCAAACCCAGGCGCTTGCGCCCGGTTGCGCTGACGATGCCCATGGTCACCGTCTGTCCGACCCCGTAGGGGTTACCGATGGCCAGCACCACGTCGCCCACTTGCAGGGCGTCGGAGTCGCCCAGGGTGATGGCCGGTAGGCCGGAGAGTTTGATCCGCAGCACCGCCAGATCGGTGTCGGGATCGGTTCCCACCACCTCGGCTTCGGCGCTGCGGCCGTCGGTGAGCATCACCTGGATTTCGTCGGCGTCGGCGATGACGTGGTCGTTGGTGAGTACGTAGCCCTGGCTGCTGAAGATCACCCCCGAGCCGAGTCCGGTTTCGACGCGGTCGGAGGGCGGCTGAGCGCGGCCCGGGTGTTGGGAGTGCGCCGGGGGCTCGGCCGGCTGCCGGGGGTTGTCGACCAGCCGCGCGCTGTAGATGTTGACCACCGCCGGGGCCGCCCGCCGCACCGCCGCGGCAAAGGACAACAGGCCGCCGGTGCGGACGGAGGCCGGGGCCGGCGCAGGCCCCGCCGGGTGGCGGGCGCTTTCGCGGATCTGCACCACCGGCCGCTGGTGCAGCAACTGCGGCTTGAACATGATCACCAGGAAGGCGGTCGCCAAGCCGATGGTGACGAATTGCAGCACGAAGCCGATGATCTTGGGGGCGCGCATAGCCTTGTCTACTCGGGACCAGCGGTTACACTAGCACGGGGCCGGAGGAGCGTGAACTGGCGCCGGCCCGGGGTGCGGGAGAAATCCGATGGTCGCGTTGCGAGAACTGGTTGACTACACTGACGCCCTGCTGAATGCACCGGCATTTCAGGACTACTGCCCCAACGGCCTGCAGGTGGAGGGCGGCGAGCAGGTGCGCTCGCTGGTCGCAGGCGTCACCGCCAGCCAGGCGTTGGTGGATGCGGCGGTTCAAGCCGGCGCCGACGCGCTGCTGGTGCACCATGGTTATTTCTGGAAGGGTGAGCATCCCGCCGTGACCGGTATGAAGCGCCGCCGGCTCAAGGCGCTGCTCGACCACGGCATCAGTCTGCTGGCCTATCATCTGCCTTTGGACGCCCATCCGGTCTACGGCAACAATGCGCAACTGGCAGCGCGCCTGGGATTGGCGTTTGAAGGACGCTTCGGAACCGATGAACGCCAGCAGATTGCCATGAAAGGCGTGTTGTCTCAGCCCATGGACGGTGCGACGCTGGCCCGGCATATCGGTGCGGTGCTTCGACGCGAGCCGCTACATATCGCCGGCGGCGCCGAGACGATCCGCAGCATCGGGTGGTGCACGGGTGCAGCGCAGGGTTACATTGAGCGGGCCGCCGCCCTGGGGCTCGATGCCTACCTGAGCGGGGAGGTCTCCGAGCCCACCGTGCATGCGGCGCGGGAGTTGGGGATCCACTACTTTGCGGCGGGACATCACGCCACCGAGCGCTACGGTGCCGAAGCGTTAGGCGGCCATTTGGCGGCACATTTCGGTTTGGCGTTCCGCTTCATCGACATTGATAACCCGGTGTAAAGGCCGCGGCTCGGCCGTCCACGGTCTTTCCCGACCGGCATTGATCTGCGTCAATGATCTTTGCCCAAGGCGGCGGCGCTCGTGCGGAGTGTGAATCATTGGAATATTCTGATAGAATTTCGGCGCTTCTCGTGGCGTGGAACAGCCCAGTCTGTGGCCGTTGTGGGGCTCAGGCCCGCTTGATATTGCTTTCGATTGTTCAGGAGACGATGCATGAGTAAAGAAGGCGTGGATGTCGGCCGACGCCGCTTTCTCACGGCCACTACGACGGTTGTCGGTGGTGCCGGAGTGGTGGCGGCAGCCGTGCCGTTCGTGACCTACATGACTCCCAGTGACCGGGCGCGTGCTGCCGGCGCCCCCGTCGAAGCCGACATCGGCAAGATGGAAGAGGGAGAGCGGCTAACGGTGAAGTGGCGCGGCAAGCCGATCTGGATCCTGCGTCGCACCAAGCAAATGCTGGACAATCTGCCTACGCTCGATCCTCTCCTGAAGGACCCCAAGTCCGAAGTCGCCAGTCAACAGCCTGCTTACGCCAAGAACGAGTATCGCTCCATCAAGCCCGAGTACTGGGTGGCGATCGGTATCTGTACCCACCTGGGATGTTCGCCGAGCTTCCGGCCCGAAATTGCTCCTGCCGATCTCGGCCCCCAATGGAAGGGGGGGTTTTTCTGCCCCTGTCATGGGTCGCGCTTCGATCTTGCCGGGCGTGTTTTTGAAGGTGTGCCAGCCCAGCTCAACTTGCAGATTCCGCCCTACCGCTATTTGACGGAGACCACGATCCGGGTCGGCGAAGATAGTGAAGAAAAAGGAGCCGCATGATGAGTAATTCGAGTTCTACGTTCCTGGGCTGGATCGACGCTCGCTTCCCACTGAGCAAAATGTGGAAGGAGCATCTGTCCGAGTATTACGCGCCCAAGAATTTCAACTTCTGGTACTTCTTCGGCTCCCTGGCGCTGCTGGTGCTGGTCAATCAGATCGTGACCGGTATCTTCCTGACCATGAACTACCAGCCGAGTTCGGCCCAGGCGTTCGCATCGGTGGAATACATCATGCGCGACGTGCCCTGGGGCAACCTGATCCGCTACATGCATTCCACCGGTGCGTCGGCCTTTTTCATAGTCGTCTATCTGCACATGTTCCGCGGCCTGATGTACGGCTCCTACCGTAAGCCCCGCGAGCTGGTGTGGATATTCGGCATGCTCATCTACGTGTGCCTGATGGCCGAGGCATTCATGGGCTATCTGCTGCCGTGGGGGCAGATGTCCTACTGGGGCGCGCAGGTGATCATCTCCCTGTTCGGCGCCATTCCCTATGTGGGTGATGCCCTGACCACCTGGATCCGCGGCGACTTCGTGGTTTCCGGCGCCACCCTGAACCGCTTCTTCGCCTTCCACGTGATCGCCGTGCCGCTGATTCTGCTGGGGCTGGTGGTCGCCCACATCATCGCGCTGCATGAAGTGGGATCGAATAATCCGGACGGCATCGAGATCAAGGAACACAAGGACGAAAACGGCATTCCGCTGGACGGCATTCCGTTCCACCCGTATTACACGGTCAAGGATATTGTCGGCGTCGGCGTGTTCCTGATCCTGTTCGCCTTCGTGGTGTTCTACAAGCCGGAGTTCTTCGGCAAGTTCCTGGAGAAGGACAACTTCTTCCCTGCCGACCCGCTGAAGACCCCGATGCATATCGCGCCGTTGTGGTATTTCACGCCGTTCTACGCCATCCTGCGTTCGGTGCCGAGCAAGGGGCTGGGCGTGCTCGCCATGGCGTCGTCCATCGTGCTGCTGTTCCTGCTGCCCTGGCTGGATCGCGCGAGGGCGAAGTCCATGCGCTACCGCGGTGTCATTTCCAAACTCGCCTTGGCGATCTTCGTGGTCAGTCTGTTCATCTTGGGCTGGATGGGCATGCTTCCGCCCACCCCGGAGCGAACCAACATCGCGCGGGTGTTCGCGATCCTGTACTTCGCGTTCTTCCTGCTGATGCCGTTCTACTCGAAGTTCGACAAGACCAAGCCGGTACCGGAAAGGGTGACGTTCAAATGAA
>JARRNJ010000003.1:0-59675 GCA_037385045.1 Gammaproteobacteria bacterium
CAGCGGCACCGGACACCCCCGGCGCGGTCAGCAACAAGGCGCCCAGCAGCAACGCCGGCAGTGGAAAGCGATTCGCCATCATGGTATTCCCCTCGGGTCGGTCGGTCCCGCAATGCCCGGCTACCATGAAAACTGTAGCGTCACGGCGCCGGGGCGGCACCCTGGCGGCGGATGCCGAACCACGCCACAACCCATCCCAACAGCGCCAGCCCTGCCGCGGTCAGGTAGGTGGGAATGGCTCCGGCGGAACCCCAGAGGTAACCGGCGTAAAGACTGCCGACAGCACCGCCGGCCCCGAAACTGATGCTGCTGTAAAGGGCCTGCCCGCGTCCCTGGTGACGGCCGGTGAAATACAGGTGAATGAGATAGATCGACACGGCGTGGACGACTCCGAAGCTGGCCGCGTGCAGAATCTGCGCCAACACCAATACTGCCGGATGCGCGACGAACAGCGCGATCAGACACCAGCGGAGGGCCGTCAGCGCCAGGGCCACCAGCAGCAGGCGCCGTGGCCCAAATCCCGGCAGCAGCCGGTGCATGAACAGGAAAACGCCGATTTCCGCCACCACGCCCCAGGCCCACAGCCCGCCGATGAGATTGGCCGGATAACCGTGGTCGGCCAGGTAAATGCTGTAGAAGGTGTAGTAAGGGCCGTGACTGGCCTGCGCCAGAAAACACGCCGTCAGCAGTGCCACCACTTCGCGCCGGCCCAGCACCTCACGCAACGGACGGTTCTCCAACGGCCGGTGACCGGCAGCGCGTTCCGGCACCAGCAGGCTGTTGACCCAGATGCCGGCGTACAACGCCAGCAGCACCACCGGCAACCAACCGACGCCGCGCCAGTCGAACAGGTAGCCGAGCCCCACCACGGTGACAATGAAACCGACGGAGCCCCACAGGCGGATGATGCTGTAGCGCTGGGTGCGTTCGCCCAGGTGATTCATGGTGGTGGCCTCGAACTGGGGCAGCGAGGCGTTCCAGAAGAAACTGAAACCGGTCATCACCAGCGCCCCAAGTGAGGCCAGGCGCACGATTGTCATGCGGTGGCCCCGGTGGTCGGCGATCCAGCCCCAGACATTGGGCGCAATGATCTTGGTGCCGGCGATGATGGCCACCAGCTCGCCGATCTGCACGTCGCTGAAGCCAAGGGAGCGCAGATACAGGCTCCAATAGGGCACCAACGCGCCGAGGGTGGCGAAGTAGAAGAAATAGAAACCGGACAAACGCCAGTACGGTGCCGATTGGTTGGTCGTCGTCATCGAAGATAACGGATCAGGCGCCGCGGCGCGGCAAGGAGCCCGCGCCCGCACAGCCAGCGCCGTCGCCTGTGCGGGCAGTGGTCAAATGGCTATTGCATATCCGCCGGAATCACCGGCACCGGCGACGCCACATCCGCATTCTGCCCCCGGTGCCGCAACAGGTGATCCATCAGCACGATGGCCAGCATCGCCTCGGCGATCGGCGTGGCGCGGATGCCGACGCAGGGATCGTGACGGCCTTTGGTCACCACCTCCACCGGTTCGCCCTGCAGGTTCACCGAACGGGCCGGCAGGCGCAGGCTGGAGGTGGGCTTCAGCGCCAGGGACGCGACAATGTCCTGGCCGGTGGAAATGCCGCCGAGCACACCGCCGGCGTGATTGCTGAGAAAACCTTCGGGGGTGATCTCGTCGCGATGCTCGGTGCCCTGCTGCTCCACGGCCGCGAAGCCGGCGCCGATCTCCACCCCCTTGACGGCGTTGATGCTCATCAGCGCATGGGCGATGTCGGCGTCCAGCCGGTCGAACACCGGCTCGCCCAGCCCCGGCGGCACGCCGGTTGCCACCACGTTGACGCGCGCACCAATGGAATCACCCGACTTGCGCAGCGCGTCCATGTACGCTTCCAGTTCCGCAACCGTCCGCCGCCGCGGTAATCCCGCACGCCGTATTTCTGCTGGTAGGTGTAGTCGGCGTGGCCGGGGCGGAACCGGTCCATGATGTCGGCGTAGTCTTTGGAACGCTGATCGGTGTTCTCGATCAGCAGCCCGATGGGCGTACCGGTGGTGCGGCCCTCGAACACGCCCGACAGGATCCGCACCCGGTCGGCCTCGCGCCGCTGGGTGGTATGGCGCGACTGGCCCGGCTTGCGCCGGTCCAGGTCCCGTTGCAGGTCCTGTTCGCAGAGTTCCAGCCCCGGCGGACAACCGTCAACGATGCAGCCCAGCGCCGGCCCATGACTTTCGCCGAAGCTGGTGACGCAGAACAGTTTGCCGATGGAGTTGCCGGACATGGGCGTCTATTGTACCGGCTTATCGGTCCGGCGTCCCCGGGTTTTGCGTCCCGGCGGCCGCGACGGCGCGGGCAGCGCCGATCAGATTACGCGCGAAAAGCGCCGCCCACGCTGTTCGCGCAAATAGCGGTCGAACACCATGCAGATGTTGCGGATCAACAAACGCCCGGCGGGTCGGACCTCGATGCGCCGGTCATCGGCGATCAGCAGCCCGTCGGCCTGCATACGCGCCAACTCCTGGCGCTCGGCGGCGAAGTAGTCCTCGAAGCGGATGCCGTGGCGTTGCTCCAGTGCCGGGATGTCCAACACAAAATGACAGATCAGCTGGCTGATCACTTCCCGGCGCAGCAGATCGTCGGAGCTGAGCTCCACTCCGCGAAACACCGGCAGCCGGCCGGCGTCGAGGCGCGCGTAGTACTCATCCATGTCGCGCACGTTCTGGCTGTAGCTGTTGGCCACCATGCCCACGCCGGTGATGCCCAGGGCCACCAGGTCACACTCGGCGTGGGTCGAGTAGCCCTGGAAATTGCGGTACAGCGTGCCTTCGCGCTGGGCCACCGCCAACTCGTCATCGGGGCGGGCGAAGTGGTCCATGCCGATGTAGACATAGCCGGCGCCGGTGAGCCGCTCAATGGTCAGCTGCAGGATGTCCAGCTTCTCGGCTGCCGACGGCAGCTGCGCGGCGTCGATCTGGCGCTGGGTCTTGAACAGGTCCGGCAGGTGCGCGTAGTTGAACACCGACAGCCGATCCGGCGCGGCGTCGATGATCCGCTCCAGGGTGCGCCCGAAGCTCTCGACGCTCTGCAACGGCAGGCCGTAGATGAGATCGACGCTCACCGAACGGAAGCCCAGCCGGCGCGCCGCCTCCATCACCGTGAAAGTCTGCTGTTCCGACTGAATGCGGTTGACCGCAGTCTGCACCCGCGGATCGAAATCCTGCACACCGAGGCTGATGCGGTTGAAGCGCAGGTCGCGCAACAGGCCGATGGTAGCGGCATCGGCCTCGCGCGGATCCACTTCAATGGAGTACTCGCCGCTGTCGTCGTCGCGCAGCCGGAAGTGCCGCGCCGTCGTCTCCATCAGCTCGGTCATTTCGGCGTCGCTGATAAAGGTCGGCGTACCGCCGCCCCAATGCAGTTGATCCACCGGGCGCTGGGAATCGAACAGCTCGGCCTGAAGCTCCATCTCGCGGTACAAGCGCGCCAGATACGGCTGCGCCCGCTTGCGGTTCTTGGTGACGATCTTGTTGCAGGCGCAGTAGAAACACACCGTGTCGCAGAACGGCAAATGGAAATACAGCGACAGCGGCCCGCCGCACTCGTTGCTGCGTTCGGCCATGCGCCGGTATTCGGCCTCGCCGAACGCCTCATCGAACTGCACCGCCGTGGGGTACGACGTATAGCGCGGCCCCGCCTTGTCGTAGCGGCGAATGAGGTCGGCATCGAATTGGACGAACTGTTCCATTGCGTGGATTCCGTTTGTCTGCGGTATGGGTCACCCTGGGAGCCGGTCCGAGTAATCATGACCCTAGTACGGCGGCGCAGCCATGACACCGGTCAAACCGTGCCGGGTTCGCAATCGGGCTAACCATCCCCCACGTCGAGTCCCTTTCGATGGGTCTCGTTGATCATGCGCAGCAGGTACTTGAACGGCAGATGGTCATCACTGGTGTCCTCCACCAGGTCCATGAACGGCAGGTCGCGATCGGCGAAATGGTAACTGCCGTCGCCCATGGACGCGCGCAGCTCACGCACCTGACGCTCGAGCTTGTCGACGAACTTCAGGCTTGCGCCCATGCTGTCCATATCGTACTCGGCGGCCATGCGCAGCTCTTCGATCTCGAACAGCGCCTGGTCCACCAGATCAACGTATTCTTCAACGGTCTTGGCACGGGGTACCGGCATGTGCTCCATCCCCAGCGGGCAATTGGTCTCGGGCCGGTTATTCTACCCGATCCACGCCGCTTGCAGCGAATCACCGGCGCGGCTCAACGGATCGCGGCCGCACCCTTGTCCGTCAGGCGCAGATTGGGCGAGCCCCGTTCGACATACTCCACCAGCTCAGCGTCGATCAATTCCCGCACCGCCTGTTCGAAGGCCGCCTCCTCCGCCGGGGCGAACGTCGGCAGATAGTGGCGCTGCAGCCATTTCGGCGGCAGCAGCGCCCCGGCGCCGGCACCGGCTGCCCGAAAAGCACCCAGCAGTTCCTGCTTCACCGTTTCCTTGTCCCTCACCGCTGACGCTCCTTCCGCCCCGCCCCGGCACGATCCGCCCCTTGACCCTGAACTATGCTACAGGCTCTACAGTGGCAGCGGATACGGAGGGCGCCGTGAAACCACTCACCATCGGCCAGGTGGCCCAGCGGGCCGGAATCAGCGTCGAAGCGATTCGATACTACGAAAAGCAGGAGCTGCTTGCCAAACCCGTGCGCAATGCATCGGGCTATCGCCAATACTCCCTTGAAGCCGTGCGCCGGTTGCGCTTCATCCAGCGCGCCAAGGACCTCGGATTCACGTTACGGGAAGTGAGGGAGTTGCTGGCTCTGCGGGCCGAACCCGGCGTTTCCTGCGCCGATGTGCGCCAGCAGGCCACGGACAAGATCACCGGCATCGATCAAAAGCTGCGCCGACTGACGCAGATGCGCGACGCGCTGCAGACGCTGGCCGACGAATGCGACACCAAAACACCGTTGAGCGAGTGCCCGATTCTGGAGGCATTGGAACGAGAGGAGGAGCGCCAAGGTGACACGGATTGAGCTGGTCTACGATCGGGACTGCCCCAACGTGGCTGCCGCCCGGCGGCAACTGCGGCACGCCATCGCCGAAGCGGGCCGCGTCCCCGCCTGGACCGAATGGGACACCCGCAGCGCCGAAACGCCCGATCGGGTGCGCGGCTTCGGTTCACCCACCATTCTTGTGGACGGTCGGGATGTCACCGGCGAAGCGCCGGTCGCAACCGATGCCTGCTGTCGCATCTACGCCGACGGCAACGCGGGGGAACGCGGCGTCCCGCCAAAGGCATCCATCGTAGCGGCGCTGCGGGCGGCGGGCAGCGGCCGGCCGCTGCCGTAGCCGCTTGCGCGGCACGCTACTCGGGTTTGCGGCCCACGCGCAGGTGCAGCGGCCAGCGGATGGTCCTGAGCTGTCCCGCCTCGCCCCAGGCCTCGCCCAGCTGCGACGCGATCTCCGCGACCGGGTCCTGTCCCTGGGCTTCGACGTAGCGCTGCACCGCCGACCAGGTGCGCAGGTAGCCGGTGGTCCGGGGCAGATCCCACTGTGCTTCCATGGCGAAGGACGGCGGCTCCTCTTCGACATAAGGAAACGGCAGGCCGCGGTACCCGTCTTCGATCAAACGGCGCTCGGGCGGCCAGTAGGGACCCACCAGTCTGGAGTAGAGGTACTCCACCCAGGCGTCCACCTCCGGCGAGCACTGGAACAGCCCATAACACCACACGGCCAGTACGCCGCCGGGGCTCAGCACCCGCTCCACCTCGGCATAAAACGCCGGCAGGTCGAACCAGTGCAGCGCCTGGGCCACGGTCACCAGATCGACCGAGCCTGCCTCGATGCCGGAAACCTCGGCCGGGGCCACCCGGTATTCCACCTTGGCCGCGGCCTCGGCATGGGCGACCTGCTCGGCACTGGCATCGGTGGCAACCACCTGATCGAAATATCCGGCCAGGGCCACGGCCGCCTGGCCGCTGCCGGTCGCGCAGTCCCAGGCCCGTACCCGCCGCGGACAGACCGATGCAAGATAGGCGTACAGCGCAGGCGGGTAAACTGGCCGAAACTGCGCGTACTGGGCGGCGTGGCCGGAAAAGTGGTCGGAAAACGTCGGCTCGCTCATGATTCCGTGGCCTCCTGTGCGCCTACAGCGTCAACGCCATCTGCAGTGCGTCCTGGTAGATCCCATCCCGTTTGCGCGCATTGCGGCGCTGGCCCTCAATGACGAATCCGAATCGCTGGTACAGGCGAATCGCCCGCGGGTTGTCAGCGAACACTTCCAGCTCCGCCTTCTCCAACCCGAACCGGCGCGCCAGTTCCAGGCACTCGCCTAACAGCCGCCCACCGAATCCGAGCCCCCGGTAGCCCGGCAGCAGGCCCATGCCCAGGCGTCCGATATGGACCGCCCACTGCTCGGCGCGGGGCACGATATCGCACCATCCCACCACCCCGCCGGCGTCCACGGCGACGAGCTGCGGGTAACCCATCTCCAGCACCCGGGCCAGAAAGCGCCGGTGGGTTTCCAGGCTGAATCCTCCGCTGCAGCCCAGGTACGTGCCCTCGCGGCAGATCTGGTTGAGGGTTGCATTGAAGCTCGGCAGGTCGTCCGGACACGGCCGCCGGATATCCACGTGCATATCCGCTCCCTGTCGAAGTCTGCGCCAGCGGACAGCAGACCGCACCGCGGGCGGCATTGCAAGCCTCGGGGCTACATCCGCTGCTCGATCAATTCACGCAGTGCCGTCGGCAGCAGCGCGCGCAGCCGGGACGTGATGGCGGCCTCGCGACGCTGCCAGACAATTCCGAGATAGATCACGCCCAGGCCGATCAACGTCAAAACAAACGGAAACAGGGCGCTTTCCTTGAACACATCGTAGGCCAGGTATCCCAGGTAGCCGGCCACGCCAAGGCCGCCGAATACGGCAAACACCCGGCGCGACAGCACCGCGCCTACGCCGATCATGGCGAGATTGATGCACAGGTAAAAGAACTTGTCGAGTTCGCTGTCGGAGCGCAGCAGCGACAGGCCGCCCCAGAAGGTCAGCGCGCCGAACAGGTACAGCCAGAAGGCATAGTCCCGACCATGGCGTGACCGGATATCCACCCACAGGGCCAACAACACCATCGCCAGCCCGAACCACAGCGACACAAACTTGCGCAGTTCCCAATACCCGGCCCAGTCGCCCGGCAGGCGCCCGCCCAACAGAAACGGCACCAGGTCCATGCTCAAATACCACAGGGTCACAGCCACCGGCAGCACCGAGAACGGCATACGGTAGCGCCACAGCATCACCGCCGCCACCGCCAGGGTGCCAAGCTCCATCATCAGCCAGCTCCAGTCGACGCGGGTGTGGTAGGCGCGGTAAGCATGCTCCCCTCCCCACCATCCCAGTGCCACCTGCAGGCCGTAGATGGCCAGCGGCGTCAACGCCACCACGAACGTTGCCATGATCCCGGCGGGAATCTGCAGGTGTCGCCGGCGCAGAAAGTATTCCGTCAGCCACAGTCCGACTGCGCCGTAGGCCAGCGCAATGGCAACAATGCCCCAGCCCCCGAAGCGCTCCCAGCCGAGGGTCATGAACAAGGTCATGGCGCCGATGGCGATGAGCCCGCCGAGATAGTAGAGCACGTGGGTGAAACTGAACCGCGGCAGGTCCTGCGCCCGCGTGCCGAGGTATTGCCACAGCTGACGGGCCTGGGGCCCGGTGATTATGCCCTCATCGGCTGCCGCCTCGAGGTCGTTGAGACTCACTTGCATACCGCACTCCCCTTGCATGGCGCCTTCCCGCGCCGACGGACGCCGCCTGCCGGCCGCAGTGCGGTTTGCGGCAGCTGCGTTCAGCGTTGTATCGCATAGTACACCAGGTCGTGCCCCGCCCACTGCAGGCCCCAGCAGGCGCCCACGCCGCCGAGCGCCAGGAGCAGGGCCACCCCCCCGCGGCGTGCGCCCCGCGAACGGAACAGATAATAGGGCAGTGCCACCACCGCTATGCACACCACCGCCACGTTCAACCATCCGCTGCGACGGTAGCCCCGCTGCTCCGAGTCCAGGTGGTACCAGAGAAACAGCAGCGTGACGGCCAGGAACCGCAGGGGCGCGTCCGAAGGGGAATAGAACTGTCCGGGCGCGAGATACTGGGCCAACGCGCCGCTGGCAAACGCCGTAAGACCCAGTGCAATGATGATCAGCGTCTTCTTCATGATGTTTACGGGAGCCCGGGCACCGGCCCTTGCCCTCAGGGTCCGCTCTCGATTCGGTTGCGGCCGCCGTCCTTGGCCCGGCAGAGCGCGTCGTCGGCGCGGCGCAGCTGCGCCGCTGCGTGTCGCTGTGCTTGGCGGGAGTCTGAGTCACTCACGCGATGCAAGCCTCCGCGCCAGCCCGGCGGCGCGGGTTACCAGCCTACCGGCTTCACGCACGGCCGGCCAGCATTTCGTCCTGACCGCTCGCGACGGCAGCCGCCGCGGCGCGGGCCGGCCAGCAGACACCGCTACAACCCGTAGCGCTTGAGCTTGTACCACAGCGCCCGCTCACTGATCTCCAGCAATCGTGCCGCAGCCGCTTTATTGTCATGGGTACGCCGCAGCGCCTCCTCGATCAGCACCACCTCAAGCTCCTCCACCTGCGGGCGCAACGCCAGCGATTCCGGCCCGCAAAACACGGGCGCGGCCGCGGCCGCCGGTGCGCTGGAAACGTCAGCCGGCAGGTGTTCGGGCAGCACCTGGGAACCCCGGCACAAGACCGCGGCGCGCTCCATCAGGTTTTCCAACTCGCGCACGTTGCCCGGCCAGTCATAGGCCAGCAGCCGATCGAGGGTGGCCTGGGCCAGGCCCGGCGCCGGGCGGCCCAGCTCGGCGGCATACTTGGCGAGAAAATGCCCGGCCAGTGCCGGAATATCTTCCCGGCGCTCGCGCAGCAACGGCACGTCGATGCGCACCACGTTGAGGCGGAAGTACAGATCGGCGCGCAACACGCCGTCATCCACCGCCTGCTGGGGATCGCGGTTGGTGGCCGCGACAATGCGCAGATCCACCGGCACCGGCCTATGGCCCCCGAGACGCTCCACCGTGCCCTCCTGCACCACCCGCAGCAGCTTGGCCTGCAGCGCCGGCGGCATCTCGGTGATCTCGTCAAGAAACAGGGTGCCGCCGCTGGCCAATTCGCATTTGCCGGTCCGGTCGCTGGTGGCGCCGGTGAACGCCCCCTTACGGTGGCCGAACAACTCGCTCTCCAGCAGGTCGGCGGGAATGGCGGCGCAGTTGATGGGCACGAACAGGCCCTCGCGCTCCGAGGCCTGGTGCAGGGCGCGGGCCACCAGTTCCTTGCCGGTGCCGGTTTCGCCGACGATGAGCACACTGCTGCGCGCCGGCGCCACCTGCCGGACCAGCGCGTACAGCTCCTGCATCCGCGGGCTCGAGCCGACGAATTCACCCCAGCCCCTGGCGACCTCGTCGCGCAGGAAACGGTTTTCCCGCTGCACCGCGCTCACGGCCAGGGCACGGGTGACCGCCAACTCCACCGTTTCCATCTCGAACGGGCGGATGATGTAGTCGGCCGCGCCCAGCTTCATGGCTTCCACCGCCGACTCGATGGTGCCGAACGCGGTCAGGACGATGACCGGAACTTCCTCTCCGCGCTCACGCAGGGCCCGCAACAACGCCAACCCGTCCATGCGCGGCATGCGCAAATCGGTGAGCACCAGATCGAACGAACCCTGGTCGAACGCCGCCAGCGCCGCCTCGCCGTCGGCCGCCAGGCACACCTCGTGGCCCATGTTCTTCAGCGACAGCTCCAGCAGGCGCCGCATCTTCACCTCGTCATCGACCACCAGAATCCGCTTCACCTCAGTCATTGGTCACTCTGCCATTGCCGTTGAAAACGCATATCGAAGCAGGCCCCGCCCCAGGGCCCTTCGGTGACGGCGATCACGCCGCGATGGACCTGGACGATCTGCTGGACGATGGTCAGCCCCAGGCCGACGCCGCCTTCGCGGCGGCTGAAGAACGGGTCGAACACCCGCTGGCGCGACTCGGGCGCGATGCCCGGCCCATCGTCGAACACCTGCACCCGCAGCGCCTGCGGTTCATCGCTGGTGCGGATACCTACGCGACCGCCCTCGGGGACGAAGTGCAGCGCGTTCAGCACCAGGTTGAGAAACACCTGCGTGAGCTGCTCCCGGTCACAGGCGAGCACGGCGTCGGCGGCATCAAACTCGCGCAGCATGGTGACACCCTTCTTTTGCGCCTTTGAATCAAGCAGGTTGAGGACGTTGCCGGCAATGTCATGCAAGTCATGCAGCTTGAAGTCCGGCGGCCGCGGGCTGGCGCACTCCAACAGCATGGTCACCAGCCGGTTGAGCCGGTCGGTCTCGCTGACGATGTAGCCGGACAATTCGCGCTCCTTGTCGCCCAGGTCCGGTTGGCGCTCCAGCAGCTGCGCGGAGCTGCGCAAAATCCCGAGCGGCGTGCGCACTTCGTGGGCCATGATGGCGGCCATTTCGCCCACCACCGCCAGCTTGCCCGCCCGTACGATCTGCTCGCGCGACTGTTCCAGGGCGTCGATCATATCGATATAGGCCCGATTGAGCTCGCTCACCTCCGAAATTGCCGTGGGCGGCATGGGCTCGGCCTGGGGCACCTGGTCCTTGCGAAAACGGCGGGTGAATTGGGTCAGGGCGACGATCGGCCGGGCGATACGACCCGCCAGGCGGGTGGAGGTCCACACTGCCACCGCCAGGGTCAACAACAGCACCGTAACCATGGCCCACAGCAGTCGCCAGATGGGTCGATAGGCGTCGCGGGTGGGCTCGACCATGAGCATGTGCCAGCCCAACCCCGGGAAGTGCTGGTAGCCGCCGGATGCGGCGGTACCCACCAACAGGGAGCCTTCACCCAACAGATTTCCATCGCGCACCGCCGTCGGCGCGGCATCGCCGCGCGCCACCCAGGAACCCAGGTCCAACCGTGCCACGTCGGTGCGCGCCCGCAGGCGCCGGGACGCGCCGATGGCCCGGCCGCGGGCGTCGATCAGCACCGTATCGCGCGGGCCGCCGGCGGCATCATCCAGCAGCGCCAGCACCGCGTTCCAGTCCAACATGGCGTAGAGACTGCCCACGTCGCCCTTGCCGAACGCGTCGGGCACCGGCGTGCGCAGGGCCACGGTGCCGCCGGCACGGTCGGCCACCGGCTGCATCTGGACCTCGGCGGCGGCGTCGCCGGGCACCCGGCTCCAGTGCGCAATGGCCGGCGCCTGCCGGCCGATCAGCGCCGGGTCGCTGGAGGCGACGATGCGGCCCTGGCGGTCGGTGCAAAACAAAGCGGTGTAGGTCGCACCCTGGCCCGTGCGCAATCGGGACAGGAAGCTGGACAGGCGCTTATCGACGTCGTTGACCCGGATGTCCTGCATCACTTCCAGGCGGCGCCAGATGCGGATGTTTTCCAGTTGGGCGAAGAGGAAGGTGTCGATGCGCTGCATCGCGGCGCTGGCGCCGGATTGGAGATTGCCGGCAATCTCCGACTGCAGGGTGATACGCACCTCATAGAACGACAGTGCGCCCATCAACATAATGGCACCCAATACAAGCCAGAAAAAAGCACGCAGCAAGGCGTTACGGATCGTCACGACCGCAGGATACCTCCCTGCGGGCCGCGCCGGCAGCCCCCGACCTTTCCAACTCGTAATGTGGGAGGGTACGCGCCCATACGGTTCGGAAAGGTGCGCGCGTACATGGACGGGTATAATCCCGGATCGCCGGAATGGATCGCCGGGCTCCCCGGCCAGGGGCGTCGTGCCGGGCCCGGGCCGCCCGTGGACCAGGCGTCACTCCGGACCGAACCTGAACAACGAATATCGCGCCGATTGACGCCGCCGGTCACCTGGACGTTCGCGATCTTAGCCCGCATATCTTACCGGGATCGCGGGAGCAGGCGCGGGATTCGGGGCCGTAGGCGCCGCTCTGGACTGAACGTGGTAGCTGTAGCTACCACCTGAAGGAAGAGCAAGCCTACGGGCGCGCAGCCCAGCCTGAGCCGCGATAGGACGACGGCGAAGACCATGTGTCATCACGTCACGGACTGCCATGATCCAATTTTTGCGATATCTTTCCACTACTTCTCCAGCAGCCGTCGGCCGCCCGGTGAGATATACGGGCTAATATGCCACGGTTCCGCTTCCTACTGGCCCAGGCCGCCCTGGGACTCGCCGCCCTCATCCTGCCGGCGGCCCATGCCGCCCCGGACCCCTGGAACCATGCACCTTATCAGCTGGGCCAGGGACTGCATTTCCCCGACCGGGGCCTGGACCTCGGCGGCTATCTGAGCCTGCAGTATGAGAATCTGCGGCGGCGGACATCGGCCTTCAGTGTTCACGATCTGAGCCTGTTCGTGAACAAACGTTTCGGCAGCCGCTGGAACGTATTCACCGAAATGGAGGTCGGCGATGCCCTGAGCGTCACCAAAGAAGGGGACGTCAGCCATCACGCCGAGTTCGATATCGAACGCCTTTACGCCGACTACCGGGTCAGCCCGGCGGTAACGTTGCGCTTCGGCAAATTCCTCACCCCGGTGGGCCGCTGGAACATGATTCACGCCGACCCGCTGGTCTGGACCGTGTCACGCCCGCTGACCACGGCAGCGGCATTCGCGCGCCACGCCACGGGGGCGATGATCTACGGCTCCCTGCCGGCGGCCGGCCGCGACCTCGACTACTGGCTGTTCGCCGACGACACCGCACAGCTCGACCCGCTGCAGCGCAAGGAGCCCGCGTTCGACACCCCGGGCTCCAGCCTGACCCTGACCAACAACTTCAACCGCGCCGCGGGCGGGCGTTTGCAATACCACTTCATGGGCGACCGCTTCAGTGTCGGCGCGTCCTATCTGTATTTCGAGATGCAGAAACCCCGGGAGGACCGCAGTCTCCTCGGCGCCGACTTCTACTGGAACACCCGCTACGTGGAGCTGAGCGGTGAAGCGGTCTACCGTACCATCGCCGGCTCGTCCCGCTCGGATGAACGCGGCGCCTTCATTCAGGCCGTGGTGCCGGTCCCGCACCACCTGTACCTGGTGGCGCGGCACGAGCATTATCACACCGCCGTTCTGGCCGCTGCGCCGACCCTCAACACTTTCGGCATCACCTACCGGCCGCGCCCACCCATCTCCCTAAAGCTCGAATACCGCACCGGCCGCAACAATGCTGAGGCCGCCCCCAGCGGCTGGCTCGGCTCGCTGGCGATCCTGTTCTGAGCAATGGCCCGCGCCCGCCATCGTCTGCTCCTGTATGCGGCTCTGACGGCGGCGCTATGGGCCGGAGGCGGCGGCGCCCGGGCCGCCGGCATCGCCGTCATCGTAGCCCGCAGCGGGCCGCGCCTGGAACTCGACCGCGCCACCTTGCGGGACATTTATCTGAAAAAGGTCTTCGTCAGCGCCCGCGGCGTCGCGTTCATTCCCGTCAATCTGCCGCCGGACCACGTTTTGCGCCGGGCCTTTTCCCGCGCCCTGCTGCACGAGTCCGGCGACCAACTGCAGGCGTATTGGAACCAGCGTTACTTTCACGGCGTGCGCCCGCCGTACGTGCTCGGCTCCCAGACCGCGGTGGTGCGGTTCGTGGCCCGCACCCCGGGCGCCGTGGGCTACGTGGCGCCGTGCCGGGTCGACTCCAGTGTCCGCCGCATTCTGCTGCTGCCCCTGCCGGCCGCCGAAAGCAGGGCCGTCGACCGGCTCTGCCCCGGCACGCCCGCCGGGGACGGCTCCTGACGCCGCCCCCGGACACCAGCACAGCCGCCGCCATTCCAGCGCAAAGTCCGCAAAAAGGGTGCGAAAAATTTTGCAGGGTGCAAGCCCTTGCGCGCTGCCCGCATCCGCATCTTGATCGTCAATTAACATAATTTCAATCAGTTACTGATTTGGCACGAATCTCGCTCGATGACCGGCAGTTGTTGCCACCGATGTGAGTCCGTCCATGACCGACGACAAGTTGTTATCGTCCGATCCCTGCCTCGTCCCGGGTGTCCAGCCTCTGCTCAGCGAACTCAAGCAGCCCATAAGCCTGTGGGTTCATTGCCCGGATGATCCGCAACGCGGTCCGGTGGAGGATTTTGTCCGCCGGGTGTTTCTGCGCCACTACGGTGCCACGCTCAGCGGGACTTACCCGACGTTGCTGTCATTCAATACGGGGCGCCGGCTACGCGCCGCGGTGGGCGTCCGCGCCGCCGCTGGCGGGAGTACCTTCGCCGAGTATTACCTGCCCGGCCCGGCCGAGCGCCTGATCGCCGCCCGTTGGAATCAACCGGTGGCCCGCAGCCGGCTGGCGGAGGTCGGCAACCTGGCCCTGGCGAGCCCCGGTGACGCACGCTGGCTCATCGCCGCGGTGACCACGTTCCTGCACGCCCGCGGCTACCGCTGGGTGCTGTTCACCGCCATCCGGCCCCTGTTCAACGCCTTCCGGCGACTGGGCCTCAACCCGGTGGCGCTGGGCCCGGCCAATCCGGCCCGCCTGCCCGATGGCGGGCGCGACTGGGGAAGCTATTACGACGGCGGGCCGGTGGTCTGCGTCGGCGACGTCCAGGCCGGCTACGCGAAGCTCAGTCGCTCGGTGCGTGACGGCCAGCCCATGTTGCGCCGCCTGCTGGGCGACGCCGTACGTGCGAGCCTGCCCTGCTCGCACTGCGCCAAGACTGCGAAAGCAGGTGCGCGATGAATCAGATCCTGCAACGCATCACCTCGCACGCACGCCAGCGCCCGACCCAGCCAGCCGTGCTCGACCATGGCGGCAGCCTCACCTACCGCGAGCTGGACAGCGAAATCCGGCGCCTGGCGGGGCTGCTGCGCAGCCGCCGCGTCGCCTGGCTGATGGGCAACAGCTGTGCCTGGGCGGTGCTGGACCTCGCGGTTCAGTCCAACAGCGCGGTGGGCATACCCATACCGCCGTTCTTTTCCGACGCCCAACTGGAGCACGTGCTGGGCGACGCCCGGCCGGACCTGGTGGTCACTGATCAACCCCAGCGGTTGATCGGCCTGCTGCACATGTCGCCGGCGGTGGAACTGTGGGTGGCGGGCCGCCGGCTCAGCTGGTTCCGCCTGGCCGCGGCCGACACCGCCCCGCTGCCCGGGGACACCGCCAAACTCACCTACACTTCCGGCACCACCGGGCGGCCGAAGGGCGTATGCCTGGGGGCCGCAGCGCTGGCGCAAGTCACCATGAGCCTCAGCCAAGCCGTGCAGGCGACACCCGACGACCGCAGCTTGGCGTTGCTGCCCCTGTCGACCCTGCTGGAGAACATCGGCGGCGTCTACGCCCCCCTGTACAGCGGCGCCCAGGCCTGTCTGCCCGATCTGACCGACTGCGGGCTGCGCGGGTCCAGCGGGGCCGATCCGGCACAGGTGATAGCCGCCCTGGATCATTTCCGACCGACCTCCACCATCCTGGTGCCGCAATTGCTCAAAGTCATGGTGGAGGCGGCCCAGCACGGTGCACCGGTGCCGGGCAGCCTGCGTTTCGCCGCCGTGGGCGGGGCGCACACTGCGCCGGCGCTGATCGAACGCGCGCGGCGCCTGTCCCTGCCGGTCTACGAAGGCTACGGACTGTCCGAGGCCTGCTCGGTGGTGAGCCTCAACCTGCCGGACCGCGACCACGTCGGCAGCGCCGGTCGCGTATTACCCCACGCCCGGGTGCGTATCGCCGAGGACGGCGAGGTGGTGGTCGGCGGCACCCTGTTCACCGGCTATCTCGGCCGGCCCGGACCTGCCGCGGGTGAATGGCGCACCGGCGACCTCGGGCGCCTGGACGCGGACGGCTACCTGCACATCACCGGCCGCAAACGCAGCGCCTACGTCACGGCCTACGGCCGCAACGTCTCTCCCGATTGGGTCGAAGGCGAGCTGTTGGCCACCAGCGCGGTGATGCAGGCGGCGGTATTCGGCGAAGGCCGGCCTTACAACGTCGCGGTGTTGGTGCCGCACCCGCGTGCCACCACCGGTGCCATCTTCCGGGCCATGGCGGAAACCAACCGGCGCCTGCCCGACTACGCGCGGGTGCCCCGCTGGATTATCGCCAACGACGTCTTCACGCCGGCCAACGGCCTGAGCCGCGGCAGCGGCAGCGTGAATCGCAGTGCCGTCGCCAACACTTATGCGGCGGAGATCGAAAACCTGTATGCACGAGAGGAAACCGATGTCCTTGTATGAACGATTGTTGGCCGAAACCGGCGCCGCGCGCCGGCGGTTCATGGCAATACCCGTCCTGCAGCGCGCCCTGCACGGCAGTGTCAGCCGCAACGAATACCTGGCGTTCCTCGGCCAGGCCTATCACCACGTCCGGCACACGGTGCCGCTGCTGATGGCCTGCGGCCAGCATCTCCCGCAACGGCTGGACTGGCTGCGCGACGCCATGGGCGAATACATCGCCGAGGAAACCGGCCACGAGCGCTGGATCCTGGACGACATCCGCGCCACCGGCGGCGACGCCGACGCCGCGCGCGATGCGACCCCGTCGCCGGCCACGGAAGTGATGGTCGCCTACGCCTACGACATGGTGACGCGCCGCAACCCGGTGGGCTTTCTGGGCATGGTGTTCGTGCTCGAAAGCACCAGCGCCCAATTGGCGACCCTGGCCGCCGAGGTGCTGCAGGGCTGCCTGAGACTGCCCGACGAGGCGCTGCGCTACCTTACCTCCCACGGAACCCTGGACCAGGACCATATCGCCTTTTACCGCACCCTGGTCGACCGCCTCGAGGAGCCCGGAGACCAGGACACGCTGATCCACAGCGCCAACATCTTCTACGGCCTCTACGGCGCCATCTTCGACAGCCTTCCGTCATCCGTGCCGACCGCCGCGGAGGTTGCCACATGCGCGCAGTGAAAAGCCTGCTTACGGCGACGCTGTGTGCCGGCGCCCTGGCGGCGTCGGCCGCCGGCAACACCATGGCACAACAGTTGCTGACCATTGCGCACCAATGGGCCCATATCAACTACCAGTTGCCGGACAAAGCCAAGGAAGCGGCGTTCACCAAGCTGGAAGCGCAGGCCGAGGCACTGGCCGAACGCTATCCGCGGCGGGCCGAGCCGAAAGTTTGGGAGGCAATCGTCATCAGCACCCATGCCGGCGTCCACGGCGGCTTCGGCGCCCTGTCCATGGTCCGCCACGCCCGAGATCTGCTGCTCGCGGCGCGCAAGATCGACCCGAGCACCCTGCACGGGGCGATCTACACCAGTCTCGGCAGTCTCTACTACCAGGTGCCGGGGTGGCCCCTGAGCTTCGGTGACGACGACAAGGCCAAGGCCTACCTGAAAAAGGCCCTGGCGCTCAACCCCGACGGCATCGATCCCAACTATTTCTACGGCGACTACCTGCACCGCCAGGGCCGTGATCAGGAGGCCTTGGCGGCGCTCAGCAAAGCTCTACGGGCGCCACCCCGGCCGCAGCGCTCCCTCGCCGACAGCGGGCGCCGCCGGGAAATCCGGGCCCTGATCCGCGAGATCCGCGGCAACAGCTGACAGCCACCACCAAACGGGACACCATAACGATGAATCTGGAATCGAAACGCATCCTGCTCACCGGCGCCGGCGGCGGCATCGGCACGCGTCTGTATACCATCCTGGCCGGGCACTCGACCCGTCTCGGCCTGCTCGACCGCGGCCCCGGCGCCGTCGCCGCACTGAACCGCGACACGCGCGACCTCCCCGCCGACAGCATCATCATCGACGCCGACATCACCGGCAGCGAGGACCGGCGCCGCGCCGTGCGCGAGATGAACCAGGCGTTCGGCGGCATCGACGTGCTGATCAACCTGGCGGGCATTCTCGACTTCCGCCCGTTCGAAGAGGCCGACCCCGCCATCATCGCCAGGATTCTCCAGGTCAATGTCGAAGCGCCGATGCTGCTGACGCGGGAAGTGCTGCCACAGATGACCGCCCAGGGGGGCGGGCGCGTCGTCAACATCGGTTCCATGTTCGGCAGCATCGCCTTTCCCTGTTTTGCCGCCTATTCGGCCAGCAAGTTCGCCCTGCGCGGCTTTTCCCAGGCGCTGCGCCGGGAGCTTTCCGGCACCGGCATCGGCGTCACCTACGTCGCGCCGCGGGCGGTGAAGACCGCGCTCAACCCACCCGTGGTCCATCACATGGCCGAACGGGGCATGATGCGCATGGACGATGCCCACTGGGTGGCGGCGCGGATTGTGAAAGCCATCCAACAGGAGCGGGACGAAGCCTATCTCGGGTTCCCCGAACGCCTGTTCGCCGCAGTCAACGCACTGGTGCCGCGGGTGGTGGACAATGCCATCAACAAACAGGTGCCGGATCTGATCGAGTTCACGCGCCAGGAACACTGAGCCGCCGCACCGGCGCCCAAGGCCGGCCGGGCGCGCCCATGGCAACAGGGCGGTTACTGCCCATCGTCGTCACCACCGCCCAGGCCGGGGAAGGCGGGGACCAGTTGCACCGGCACGCCCCGGGGCCAGATGTTGGAGTCCTTGCGGCAATCGTACCGGCGGCAACGCAGGGGCCGCCGCTCCCAGATGGTACACGCGAGCGTCGCCCGGTCGAGGTGCGGACAATAGCCGTCCTCGTCCCGGACAATGAAATACGGCCGGCGCGGATTGTGGCGCACGTGGCCGGCCGCCACTTCCGCCTTGGTCAGGGCGAAGATCAGGGTGCAGCACTTGGCCCGGCAGCGGGGAATACAGCGGGTACAGTCGACGCGGGCCTCCGGCAGCCCGTCCTCCTCATCGCCGTACACGGCCGCCATGCCCAGGTCGATCATGCGCTCCATGACCGCCAGCAGCCGCCGGCGCTGTTCCGGGGTCATGGCCTGGTAGTCCGGATCGTCGGCGAACTCCCGGTCCCAATCGATATCGTCGTCGGACATATCTGCGTTCCCCACTGCGCCCAATCGGGTGAGGCCGGCCGCCCCGCCGCACCGCTGACGGCCCCGGCCGCAGCGTGTATCGTAACCCGAGCCTGCCGCCGAATGCCGCCGCCGTTGCGGCGCCCCGGCATGGGGGACGCGGCAAACGGTGCCGGCCGCCCGGCAACCGGATTCCGCACACCGCAGCCGTGAACGGCACAACAACCGGCGCCGGGCGCCATGTTCGCCGTGCGCCGGCGGTGGCATGGCGCTTGCTTGAAAACCGCATTCGCCGAATTCATGGCACCGGCCGAACCTGCACAAAGGGGTAGTATTGACCACCGAGGAAACACTGGACCCGGGCGACTGGGACGAGCTCAGGGCCCAGGGTCACCGCATGCTGGACGACATGCTGGACTATCTGCAGCAGGTCCGCACCCGCGCGGTGTGGCAGCCTATTCCGCAGGCGGTCAGAAACACCTTGCGCGAACCCCTGCCGCAACAGCCCGCCGGTCTTGCAGCGCTGCATCACACCTTCATGCACGACGTCCTGCCCTACGCGGCGGGCAATACGCATCCCGGCTTCATGGGTTGGGTGCATGGCGGCGGCACGCCGGTGGGCATGCTGGCGGAGATGCTGGCCGCGGGCCTCAACGCCAATCTCGGCGGCCGCGACCAGATGCCCGTCGAGCTGGAACGCCAGGTGGTGCAGTGGGTGCGCGAGCTGTTCGGCTTTCCCGATACCGCCAGCGGCCTGTTCGTCACCGGCACGTCGATGGGCAACCTGATCGGGGTCTGGGTCGCCCGCACCGCGGCGCTGGGAACACAGGTCCGCCGCAGCGGCGTCGGCGATGCCGATGCCGGGCTGGTCGCCTACACTTCGACCGCCGCCCACGGCTGCATCGCCCAGGCCATGGACCTGTCGGGCTTGGGTACGGACGCCTTGCGCCTGATTCCCGTCAACGACCGCGGGCAGCTGGACAGCGCGGCGCTGCAGCGGCGTATCGACACCGACCGGCGCCTCGGCCTGCGCCCGTTTCTTATCGCCGGCACCGCGGGTACGGTCAGCGTCGGAGCCGTGGACGATCTGGCAGCCCTGGCCGACCTCGCCCACCGCGAGGGACTGTGGTTTCATGTCGACGGCGCCTACGGCGCACTGGCGATGCTGGCGCCGGAAATCGCGCCGCGGCTTGACGGCATCCAACAGGCCGACTCGCTCGCCTTCGATTTCCACAAATGGGGCCAGGTTCCCTACGACGCCGGCTTCGTGCTGGTGCGCGACGGGGGCCTGCACCACGACACCTTTGCCGCACCGGCGGCCTATCTGCAACGCGCCCCGCGGGGCCTGGCGGCCGGCTCACCGTGGCCTTGCGATTTCGGCCCCGACCTGTCGCGGAGCTTCCGGGCCCTGAAGACCTGGTTCACCCTGAAAGCCTTCGGAACCGAAAAGCTCGGTCGCGTCATCACCCGCACCTGCGCCCTGGCCCGCTACATGGCCGAGCGCATCGAGGCCGAACCGGCCCTGGAACTGCTGGCGCCGGTGTCGCTCAACATCGTCTGCTTCCGCTATCGTGCCGACGACGAGGTCAACGCCCGCATTGTCGGCGACCTGCACGAATCCGGCCTTGCCGCACCGTCCACCACCTGCGTGAACGGCCGGCTGGCGATTCGCGCCGCCATCGTCAACCACCGCACCACCACCGAGGACGTGGATACCCTGCTCCGCACCACTGTCGATTTCGGCGCGGCCAGCGCCTCGACCGATCCACAAAGGAAAACATCATGATACTCAGCGATCCCGCATCGGCTTCCGGTAATAGCGCCCGGCGCGAACCATTGATGGGCCTCGCCGCCCTGATGCGCCTGGCCTTTTCCGGCGCCGACCTCACACCCGTGGGCCAGCGGCTGCTGGCACGCGCCGAGGCCGACACCGGCGACGCCGAGGCACTGCTGGACCTGTCGATCACCCTCCAGCTCAAAGGCGACCGCGACACCGCCCTGGCGGTGCAAGCCCAGGCACTGGCAGTCCAACAGCTGTACCGCCTGCCGGCACTCGATGACCGTCCACGCATCCGACTGCTGGCCATCATGGGAGCCGGCGACCTGATGTCCAACACCCCGCTGGAATTTCTGGTCGAAAATTCTGACGTCGAGTTGCAGCTGCTGTACGTGGGCCCCGACCTGCCGTTGCCCGACCCGTTGCCCGAGCACGACATCGCCTTCGTCGCCGCGGCGGAGTCGGACCAGAACCACGTCCTGCTGGCGCACATCGAGACCCTGGTCAAGTCCTGGCCGCGGCCGGTGCTCAACAACGCCATGGCCGTCGCCCAATTGTCCCGCGACGGCGCCTGCCGGCTGCTGGGCTCGGTGCCCGGCTTGGTCATGCCCAACTCGGTGCGGGTGCCGCGCGACACGCTGGAACAGATCGCCGACGGGCAGCTGAGCGCCGCCGAGGTGCTCGGCGACGGCGACTTCCCCGTCATCGCCCGTCCGGTGGGGTCCCACGCCGGCCGCGGCCTGCACCGCCTCGATGACCCGGCCGCGGTCCGGGAATATCTGCAGACCGTACCGGAGGACAAATTCTTCCTGGCCCGCTTCGTCGACTACCGCGGAGCGGACGGCCTGTATCGCAAGGCCCGCATCGCCCTCATCGACGGCAAGCCGTTCGCGGCCCATCTGGCCGTATCGCAGAACTGGATGGTGCACTACCTCAACGCGGGGATGACCGACAGCGCCGACAAACGCGCCGCCGAAGCCCGGTTCATGGCCGAGTTCGACACCACTTTCGCACGCCGCCACGCCGACGCCCTGCGCCAGATCACCGAGCGGGTGGGACTGGACTATTTCGGCATCGACTGTGCCGAAACCGGCGACGGCCAGCTGCTGATTTTCGAGATCGACAGCGCCCTGGTAGTCCACGCCATGGACCCGGTGGACATGTATCCCTACAAGCCGCCGCAGATGCACCGGATCTTCGACGCCTTCCGCCGCCTGTTGCGCGATGGGATCGACGGGCGGTTGGAGCGTTAGTCGCAGGGGAAAGGGAAAAGGGGAAAGGGGAAAGGGGAAAGGGGAAAGAGCAAAGAAGGTCTTTACTTTTGCTCTTTCATCTTTGCTCTTTGCCCTACCCTTCACCACCCCATACGTTCGATGGCTTCGCCCAGCCGGCTTACGCCGGCGACTTCAAGACCATGCACCGCGCCGGTCTTCGGCGCATTGGCTTTGGGTACGACCGCCCGCTTGAAGCCATGCTTGGCCGCCTCGCGCAGGCGCTCCTCGCCGTTGGGCACCGGCCGGATTTCGCCCGCCAGCCCCACTTCGCCGAATACCACCATGTCGGCCGGCACCGGTCGGTCGCGGAAGCTGGACAGCACCGCCAGCAGCACCGGCAGATCGGCGGCAGTCTCCCCCACGCGCACGCCGCCGACCACGTTGACGAACACGTCCTGATCGTACATGGCGATGCCGCCATGGCGGTGCAGCACCGCCAACAGCATGGCCAGGCGGTTTTGCTCCAGGCCCAGGGTCACGCGCCGGGGATTGGACAGGTGGCTTTCGTCCACCAGCACCTGCACCTCCACCAGCAGCGGCCGGCTGCCTTCGCGGGTGACCATGATCACGCTGCCGGACACCGGCTGCTCGTGGCGCGACAGAAAAATCGCCGACGGGTTGCTGACCTCGCGCAGTCCCTTGTCGGTCATGGCGAACACGCCCAACTCGTTGACGGCGCCGAAGCGGTTCTTTACCGCGCGGATGACGCGGAAGCGCGAGCCGTGTTCGCCTTCGAAATACAGCACGCTGTCGACCATGTGCTCCAACACCCGGGGGCCAGCCAGGGTCCCTTCCTTGGTCACGTGTCCGACCAGAAACAACGCGGTGTCGTGCTGCTTGGCGAAGCGCACCAGGTGCGCCGCGCTTTCCCGCACCTGCGCCACCGAACCCGGCGCCGACTGCAGCACATCGGTGAACACGGTCTGAATCGAATCCACCGCCATTACCCGGGGCTGTTCCCGGCGCGCCACCGCCAGCATGCGCTCCACCGAGGTTTCGGTCAGCAGCCGCAGATGGTCGCCGGGCAGGTCCAGGCGCCGGGCACGCAGGCTGACCTGTTGTTTGGACTCCTCGCCGGTGACGTACAGGGTGGGCATGCGCGCCGCCAGGTCGGTCAGCGTCTGCAGCAGGATGGTTGATTTGCCGATGCCGGGATCACCGCCGATCAATGTCACCGAACCGGCCACCAGGCCCCCGCCCAGGACCCGGTCCAGTTCGCGCATGCCGGTGGGCGTGCGTGCGTCGGCCACTGTCTCCACGTCGGCCAGCCGTTCCACCGCCGCTGCTTCGCCTTCGCCGGCGTAGCCGGCCAGGCGCGCAGTGGTCCCGCCCTTGGGGGCAACGGTCTCGACCAGCGTGTTCCAGGCCCCGCAGTCGGGACACTGCCCGACCCATTTGGGCGACTGGGCACCGCATTCAGTGCAGGTGTAGAGAAGTTTTTCCTTGGCCATAGGATTTCATTTTAGCCACAGAGATCACAGAGGACACGGAGAAAACAGTCATCTCGCGCGAAGACGCAGAGCGCAAAGCAAGACAAACAAGGATTTTTTCGAATTATGAATGCGCTCTTCTCTTGGCGCCTTCGCGACTTTGCGAAAGGAATTGAATCTCTCGGTGCTCTCTGTGGCTACGACGTCGGACGTGCCCGGAGCCCGCCAACCGGGTGATCCGGCACAACGGCCCGGAAACCCAATGAAACGCGTTCATCATTCAACTTATTTCCTCTTCGCGCCTCTTGGCGCCTTTGCGCCTTTGCGCGAGGAATTGAAATTCTCGGTGTTCTCTGTGCCCTCTGTGGCCAAAGAAATTTCATACTTCCACGAACCGCACTCGCCGGGTGACCCGGCACAGCAGCTCGTAACCGATGGTGCCGGCGTGGCGGGCGACTTCCTCCACCGGCAGTCCCTCACCCCATAACACCACCGGGTCGCCGACGGCAGCCTCGGGGTGGCCGCGCAGGTCGATGCAGATCATGTCCATGGAGACCCGCCCCGCCAGCGGCGCACGGCGGCCGTTTACGAGCACCGGGGTGCCGCTCCCGGCGTGGCGCGGGTAGCCGTCGCCATAGCCGATGGCCGCCACCCCGACCGCCATATCCTCCGGGCAGGTCCACGTGCCGCCGTAGCCGATGGCCTCGCCGCGGCGATGGCGGTTGACGGCAATCAACCGCGTGGACAGGGTCATGGCCGGCCGCAACGCCAGATCGGCGCCGGTCCGGTCCGGAAACGGCGCCGCGCCGTAGAGCATGATGCCGGGACGCACCCAGTCGTAGTGTGCCGCCGGCAGCGTCAGCACGGCGCCGGAGTTGGCAACTGAGCGTTCGCCCTGCGGCAGCGCGTCGGTAACGTCAGCAAACAAGCGGAGTTGGGTGTCGGTGGCGGCATGACCGGGGACGTCGGCGTTGGCAAGGTGGGTCATGAGCCCCGGGGCGCCGTCGACGGCGGCGCAATCGGTGAGCCGCTCCCACAATCGCGCCGCCTGCCCGGGTGGAAACCCGAGGCGATGCATGCCGGTGTCCAGCTTGAGCCAGGCGCGCAGCGGACGACGCAGCGATGTCCGCTCCAACAGCTGAAGCTGCTCTTCGGCATGCACCACCACATCCAGCTGCTGTTCGGCGGCATAGACCAGCTCCGACTCGGCGAACACGCCTTCCAGCAGCACAATACGGCAGGTTACGCCGTATTCGCGCAGGGTCGCGGCCTCCTCCACACAAGCCACGGCGAATGCGTCGGCATCGTCCAGCGCCGCGGCCACCCGCGCCATGCCGTGGCCATAGCCGTCGGCCTTGATCACCGCCATCACGCGGCTGCCGGGAGCCGCTTCACGCGCGCGACGAAGATTGTGTCGCAGGGAGTCGCGGTCGATCAGCGCCCGGGCGCCGCGGCTCATTCGACACCTTCGCCGCGATACTCCTCGGCAAGATTCTCGAAGCGGGTGTATTGGCCCAGGAAGGCCAGGCGGGTGGTACCGATGGGGCCGTTACGCTGCTTGCCGATGATGATCTCGGCAATGCCCTTGTCCGGGCTGTCTTCCTTGTACACCTCATCGCGGTAAATAAACACGATGACGTCGGCGTCCTGTTCGATGGCGCCCGACTCGCGCAGATCGGACATCACCGGGCGTTTATTCGGGCGCTGCTCGAGGCTGCGGTTGAGCTGCGAAAGCGCGACCACCGGCACCTCGAGTTCCTTGGCCAGGGCCTTCAGCGAGCGGGAGATCTCCGAAATTTCCGTGGCCCGGTTTTCGCCGCCGCCCGGGGTCTGCATCAGCTGCAGGTAATCGATCACGATCAGTCCCAGGCCATGCTCGCGGGCCAGGCGCCGGGCCCGGGCACGCAGCTCGGTGGGGGTGAGCGCCGGCGTGTCGTCAATGAATATCGGCGCTTCGGCCAGCAGCCCCATGGCGGAGGTCAGGCGCGCCCAGTCGTCGTCGTCCAGTTTGCCGGTGCGCACTTTATGCTGGTCGATGCGGCCCAGCGACGACATCATGCGCATGGCCAGCTGCTCGCCGGGCATTTCCATACTGAACACGGCCACCGGGTACTTGTACTTGATGGCCGCGTGTTCGGCGACGTTCATGGCGAACGTAGTCTTGCCCATGGAGGGGCGCCCGGCAACGATAACGAGGTCGGATCGCTGCAGCCCGGAGGTCTTGTCGTCAAAATCGAAGAACCCGGTGCCGACGCCGGTGATCGGATCGTCCTGCTGGTAAAGCGCGTCAATACGGTCCACCGCCTTCGCCAGCAGGGCCTTGATACCCACGGCCCCGGTGCGCCCGCGGGCGCCCTGGTCGGCGATCTCGAACACCTTCTGCTCGGCCAGATCCAGCAGCTCCGCCGACGTGCGTCCCTCGGGCTGGTAGGCGGCGTTGGCAATCTCGGTGCTCACCGCCAGCAGCTGGCGCACCACCGAGCGCTCGCGCACGATATCGGCATACGCCTTGATATTGGCCGCGCTCGGCGTGTCTTTGGCCAGGGCGCCGATGTAGGCCTGTCCGCCGACCTCGTCAAGCACCTGATTGCGCTCCAACCACTCGCACAAGGTCACTGCGTCGCAGGGCCGGCCGGTTTCCACCAGATCGGCAATGGCGTGAAAAATGGTGCGGTGGTCGCGGCGGTAGAAATCGTCTTGGGTGACCCGGTCGGCGACCTGATCCCAGGCGCTGTCGTCGAGCATCAATCCGCCCAACACCGCCTGCTCCGCCTCGATGGAATGAGGCGGCACCTTCAGCGCCGCGGTTTGCGAATCCTGCGGTGCCGACGGATGGACTAACTCGGGCATGAGACTCCAGGCTCCCGTGAACCACTGTGGGTCATTATTGTAATGGACTGCACGCCGTGCGATTCGCGTCCCTGCCCTGAACGGCATCGGCACATGCGCGGTTGCGCGCATCACACTGCTGCCTAATGTGCGTCCAATGATGCACCGGGAAACGAGTACTGACAATAGCACCTGTCACACAAATTTTCCTGCCGCAAAGCGCGCGGCCGAAGAAGGAATTTCTGCGTTTGGTAGTCTGTTATTTCGGAACCGGCGACGCTTCAAAGGCTTGTGCGCCAAACCTGCAAAGCCGGCACATCATGCGTCGAAAAATGAACGGAGCGCCGATGTTGCAACACCGCTGAACGGCGTGCGGAAGGAAACGAGCGGGTAACCAACCCGCGACACCGGCGCCATTGCGGTGCCGCGGGTGCAGGTGTTCACGCGAACGACAATCGCCTATTCGGCGACCACCACGACCTTCAAGGTCGTGTTGACATCGGTGTGCAGGTGCGCACCGATCTCATATTCGCCGGTAACACGAATCGGGCCGGTCGGCATGCGAATCTCTTTCTTTTCCAGCTCGACGCCCGCCGCATGTACGGCATCGGCGACGTCGCTGGTGCCGATGGAGCCGAACAGCTTGCCTTCGTCACCGGCCTTCGCGGCGATCGTCACCGAACCCAGGGCTTCGAGTGCCTGGCGGCGTTCCTCGGCGGCCGCAATCGCGTCCTGCGCGGTCTTTTCCAGCTCCGCGCGGCGCGCCTCGAAAGCCTTGACGTTGGCTTCGGTGGCCGGCGTCGCTTTGCCGGAAGGAACCAGGAAATTGCGCCCGTAACCGCCGCGCACCTTGACCCGGTCGCCCAGGTTGCCCAGGTTTTCCACTTTTTCGAGCAATATGACTTCCATCGCAAACACCCTTCAATAGACGTTGAGTTTTCCGACGGCGGACACCGCGCCGCCTCATCAGGCGCGTCGGTCGCGCACCCGCGCACGAAAATCGATCCACGTATCCAATAAGCCCAACACCGCCAACACCAGCACGACTTGCGCCATAGCGAACATCATCACCACGTACAACCCGATGAGCCAGCCGATGCTCGCACCGGAGCGCGCCAATGCACCGTGGATCACCGCCAGGCCGTAGAACATGTACATCATGAACAGCACGATGGCGACGTTGGCAAGCACTTCCGCACGGGTGGCAAATGCCGCTGCAATCAGCACCAGGGTCATGATCGCGGCGACGCGGTCGAAGCGCAGCGCGTTGAACTCGTCGCGCAGCCCGCCCGGGTTGTACAGCATGGCCTGCGCCGCCCGGGCGATCAACACGGTCACCATCAGGCTCATCATCATCAGCGCCGTCACCGACCCGGTCAGGTACGCCGCCTCGTGCTTCAACTCCTCATACACCCGCGCCGCGCTGGCGAACTGCGTCGACTTGGCCACGGCATCGTGCAACCGGTCGATCATGTGCACCCATGCTTGCGCCGGATCGCCAGTCACCACGAATACCGACAGCACCACCACCACGCCCAGCAGCGCCGCCGCCTCCATGGTCAACTTCAGCGATCCGGTGCCACGCAGGGCTCCGGCCAGCAGCCACACCGGCAACCACAGGGTCAGCGCCATGGCCGCCGCAATCAACACCCCGGCCACTGCCGGCAGGGGCAGCAACTGCGCCAGCACCGCCGCCACGACCGTGGCGCCAGCCGTGACCAGGATGCCCTGGCGGGGCCCGATCTGCAGCGTCACCAGCGCCACCACCGCGCCGCTCAGCGTCGAGACAAACGGCAGCACGACACTGACCAGGGTAAAGACCACCGTGACCAGAATCGCCTGCCATGGCCCCTTCAGGACATAGGTCGCAAGCGCGCGCATCAACTCAACGCAGCAGGCCGCGCCGGTACCCGGCGCGGCGGAGCCGCTTTAATGGCGATCGGTATACGGCAACAGCGCCAGATAGCGGGCCCGCTTCACCGCGGCAGCCAGCTGGCGCTGATACCGCGCCTTGGTGCCGGTAATGCGGCTCGGGACGATCTTGCCGGTCTCTGTGACGTAGTTCTTCAGCGTCGCCAGATCCTTGTAATCGATCTCCTTGACGCCTTCGGCCGTGAAACGGCAGTACTTCTTGCGGCGAAAATAACGTGCCATGCTGGTTGTCCTCTCGTTAAACCTTCAATCATCCAGTACTTCGATGCGCTGGGCGTGCAGGACCAGGCTGAATTCCGCGCTGCGGTAGCCGGCCTGGCTGACAAAGCCCTCGACCCGGATCCGGTCGCCGTTGCGCGGCTGTTGCGCGACCTGCTGCCACTCCGGCCCCGCCGCCACCACGCGGATCCTGCAGCGCACCTGACGGTTGCCCCCGGCCTCGGGCTGCTGCGATTCGTGCTCCAGGGTGAAGCGGGTAATCGGCACTCCGGCCGGCGAAACCCGCGTGTCGGGCTCGGTACAGATGCGCCCCGCGATCGCCAGGCGATTGACCGGTTGCGCCGCCAACGCCTGGATCGTCGCGGCTCTCAGGCGCTCTCCTGACTCTCGTCGGCTTGCGCCGTGTCCTCGTCGCCCTGGCCACGGGAACCGCGGCCTTCGTCACGCTCGCCGCCCTCGCGGCTGCCGCGGCCTTCGTCACGCTCGCCGCCCTCGCGGCTGCCGCGGCCTTCGCCACGCTCGTCGCCCTCGCGGCTGCCGCGCCCTTCCTTGTCTTTGTCCTCCGACGCCTTGGCCATTGGCGACGGCTCGGTGACCGCCTCCTTGCGCACCAGCACCAGGTTGCGCAGCACGGCGTCGTTGAACCGGAAAGCGTTCTGGATTTCGTCGAGCGCTTCCTGATCGCACTCGATGTTCATCAGCACGTAGTGGGCTTTGTGCAGCTTCTGGATGGGATAGGCCAACTGCCGCCGGCCCCAGTCTTCCAGCCGGTGGATCTTGCCGCCGCGCTCCTCAATGGAGGAACGGTAGCGCTCGACCATGGCCGAGACCTGCTCGCTCTGGTCCGGATGGACCAGAAACACGATTTCGTAGTGTCGCATTGTCGCTCCCTATGGATAATGCCTTCCGCTCGCGACGGTAAGGCAAGGAGTACGCCCGGTTCACGGGCGCATGAAACCGAGAAGTTTACTCAACTGGAAATGGTAATGCAATCAGCCGACAGCGCCGGCGCCGCGCTGACGTCGCGCCTCGAACAGGCAGATGCCGGCGGCCACCGATACATTCAGACTGCCGACGCCGCCGTGCATGGGGATCCGGACCAGCCAGTCGCAGGCCGCGCGGGTCAGGCGCCGCAGGCCGCCGCCTTCGGCACCCAGCACCAGCACGACCGGCCCGCTGAGGTCCACCTGATACAGATCCTGGTCCGCCTCGCCCGCCAGTCCCACCGTCCAGACGCCCGCCTGCTTCAGCTGCTCCAGGGTCCGCACCAGATTGGTGACGGGGTAGAACGGTACCGTTTCGGCGGCGCCGCTGGCCACCTTGCGCGCCGTGGGCGTGAGGCCGCTGGCGCGGTCCTTGGGCGCTATGACGGCGTGAGCGCCGGCGCCGTCGGCACTGCGCAGGCAGGCGCCGAGGTTGTGGGGGTCCTGCACGCCGTCAAGTGCGAGCACCAGCGCCGGTTCCGGCAATTGCCGCACCAACGCCAGCAAATCCTCCCTGGGCGCCAGCCCCGGTGCCTGCACGCGCGCCACCACACCCTGGTGGCGCGCCCCGGGCGGCGCCAATTGATCCAGTTCCCGACGCGCGGTGCGGTGCACGGTCACCCCCTGTTCCTGGGCTTCCCGCACCAGCATTTCCAGGCGGCGGTCGTGCCGGCCGCGATCGGCCCACAGCTCCAACAATTCATCCGGTTGATGGCGCAGCGCCGCGGAAACTGCATGCAGGCCGAAGACCACGTGCATGTTCACGGTAACGCGGCGGCTCACCGGGACCGGCGACCACGGGACTTGGGTTTGGTGGAACTCCGCTCCTTGGACCCTTTGCCGGACTTGGTCCCTGCCGCGGCCTTGGTCGGGCGCGGTTCGGCTCCCCGACGCCGACCGGTGGCCTTGGCCTGTGCCCCTGCGCCGCGGCGGCGTTTCGTCCTTCCCTCCGGCTCGGCCAGGACTTTCGGCCTGCCCACCAGTTCGAAGTCGATCTTGCGCTCGTCCAGGTCGACCCGTACTACCTGTACGCGCACCCGGTCACCAAGACGGTAAGACACCGCGGTGCGTTCACCCTGCATGCGATGCCCGACCGGGTCGTAGTGGAAAAAATCGTTGCCGAGCGCGGTGACGTGCACCAGCCCCTCGACGTAGATGTCGTCCAACTCCACGAAAATGCCGAATGAGGTCACCGCCGAGATGGTGCCGTCGAACTCCTCGCCCACTTTGTCGGTCATGTACTCGCATTTAAGCCAGCTGACGGCGTCGCGGGTGGCGTCATCGGCGCGGCGCTCGGTCATCGAGCAGTGCTCGCCGTAGGTGACCATGGCGTCGTGGTCGTAGCGGAAATCCCGCGCCTTGCCGCCCCGCAGAACATGGCGGATGGCCCGGTGCACCAACAGATCCGGATAGCGGCGGATGGGCGAGGTGAAGTGCGCATAGGCGGCATGGGCCAGACCGAAGTGCCCGATGTTGTCCGGAGTGTACTGGGCCTGTTTGAGGGAACGCAGCATAACGGTTTGGATCAGATGCGCATCGGGGCGATTCCTGACCTTGTCCAGCACCTCGGCAAAGTGGCGCGGATCCGGGTGGGCACCGCCTTTCAGCGTCAAACCGAACTCACCCAGAAACTCGCGCAGCTCGGTGAGCTTGTCGTCATCGGGGCGTTCGTGCACCCGATACAGGCCCGGCATCCGGTGACGCTCCAGGAACCGGGCCGCGCACACGTTGGCGAGGATCATGCATTCCTCGATGATCATGTGGGCGTCGTTGCGCTGCACCGGCACGATGCGTTCGATCTTGCGATCGGCGCCGAACACGATGCGGGTCTCGGTGGTTTCGAAATCAATGGCGCCGCGCTTGCTGCGCACCCGGCGCAGCACCTTGAACAACGCGTACAGTTCTTCCAGGTGGGGCAGCAGGTCGGCGTGACGCTGTCTCAGCGTCGGATCACCGTCCACCAGCATGGCTGCCACATCATCGTAAATCAGCCGCGCATGGGAGCGCATCACCCCTTCCAGGAACCGTGAGCGGACGATCTTGCCCTCGCGGTCGAGCAGAATCTCACAGGCCATGCACAGGCGGTCGACCTTGGGGTTGATGGAGCACAGCCCGTTGGAAAGGCCCTCCGGGAGCATGGGAATGACCCGCTCCGGAAAATACACCGAGTTGCCGCGCTCGCGTCCCTCCTGATCGAGGGCCGTATCCGGCGCCACGTAGTGGGAAACGTCTGCGATGGCCACCAGCAGTTTCCAGCCTTTCGACGTGCGCTCGCAGTACACCGCGTCGTCGAAATCACGGGCGTCGGCACCGTCAATGGTGACCAGGGGCACCGCACGCAGATCGCCGCGCCCCTGCTTGGCGCCGTCCGGCACCTCGACGCCGAAGCGCGCCATCTCGTCCATTACTGCTTCAGGCCATTCGTGGGGGAGCCCGTTGGCGCGGATCGCTACGTCGATTTCCATTCCCGGCGCCATGTGGTCGCCGAGCACTTCCACCACCCGGCCGATGGGCTGGGCCCGCTTGCTGGGTTGTTCCAGCACCTGCGCCACCACGATCTGCCCGCTGCGCGCACTGCCCTTTTCCTGGGGCGGCACCACCAGATCGTGGGTAATGCGCTTGTTTTCCGCCACCACGAAACCGACGCCGCTTTCCTCGAAATAACGCCCCACCACCTGTTGGGTATTGCGTTCCAGAACTTCCACCAGCGCGCCTTCCCGGCGCCCGCGGCGATCGACGCCGATCACGTGCACCAGGGCCCGGTCGCCATGCATCAGCGAGCGCATCTGGCGCGGCGACAGGAACAGGTCGGGCCCGCCTTCGTCGGGCACCAGGAAACCGAAGCCGTCGGCATGGCCGATGACCCGGCCGCGCACCAGATCGACCTTGTTGATGGGGGCGTAGGCGCCGCGCCGGGTGTAAATCAATTGTGCGTCGCGCTCCATGGCCCGCAAGCGCCGGCGCAGGGCCTCCTGCTCCTCTTCCGATTCGAGATGGAGATCTTCCACCAGCTGTTCGCGGGTCAGCGCCTCGCCCCGCAGCGCCAGATGCTCGAGGATGAATTCGCGGCTGGGAATGGGGCGCTCGTATTTCTGCGCCTCGCGCTCCTCAAAGGGATCCCGGCGCACCGGGCGCCGGTTGCGTGTCTTTTTGTTCATGTAATGGTCGTATCCGGTTCGGGGTATCTGCCGGCCCTGGGGCCAGATGTGCTGCGTTGACAACGGTCAGCGCAATGGGTAAAGTTCGCGTCTCGCTGAGCAATTGTCCTGCGCGCTCAGTCGATGCCGAGGTGGCGGAATTGGTAGACGCGCTAGCTTCAGGTGCTAGTGGGGGTAACCCCGTGGAGGTTCAAGTCCTCTCCTCGGCACCATCCTTCCTTCCCAAGCTTGATTCATCCCAATCCATTGTGCAAAGACGTCCTTGTCTTCGCCGCCCGTCAGGCATCAAAGGGATGGCGTAGAACGATGGTCTCGGCCCGGTCCGGGCCGGTGGAAATGATATCGATGGGCGTTTCCACGATCTCCTCGATGCGCTTGAGGTAGCTGCGCGCATTGGGCGGCAGCTGATCGTAGCTGCGCAGGCCGACGGTGGATTCCTTCCAGCCGGGCAGGTCGATGTACACCGGCTCGGACTCGGCAAACGCATCCGCGCCCACCGGCGCGGTCTCCAACTCCTGGCCTTTGAACCGATAGCCGACGCACACCCGGATGTTGTCCAGGCCGTCCAGCACGTCCAGCTTGGTGATACAGAGGCCCGAAAGGCTGTTGACCCGGATCGCGCGGCGCAACGACACGGCGTCGAACCAGCCGCAGCGCCGCGCCCGGCCCGTGGTGGCGCCGAACTCGTGGCCGCGTTTGGCCAAATGCTCGCCCATATGGTCGAACAGCTCGGTCGGGAAGGGCCCGGCGCCGACGCGGGTGGTGTAGGCCTTGGTAATGCCCAGCACGTAGTCCATGTAGCGCGGACCAAGCCCGGTGCCGCAGGCCGCCCCTCCGGCCGTGGTGTTGGACGAGGTGACGAACGGATAGGTGCCGTGATCGATGTCCAGCAAGGTGCCCTGGGCGCCCTCGAACAGCACGCTGTTGCCGTCGCGGTGATGCTGGAACAGGATTTCCGCCACGTCGGCCACCAGCGGCTCGATGCGCTCGGCCATGGCGAAGCAATCATCGAGCGTCTGCTGGAAATCCACCGTCTCGGTCTTGAAATAATTCTTGAGGGCGAAGTTGTGGTAGTCCAGCACCTCGCCCAGCGCGGCGGCGAACCGCTCGCGGTGAAACAGGTCCCCGACCCGCAGGCCGCGGCGCGATACCTTGTCTTCGTAGGCCGGCCCGATGCCGCGTCCGGTGGTGCCGATCGCCGCCTTGCCGCGCGCCTTTTCGCGCGCGTGATCCAAGGCGACGTGATAAGGCAGAATCAGCGGACAGGCGGGGCTGATGCGCAGCCGCTCGGTCACCGGCACGTCGCTGTTTTCGAGCATCGCGATCTCTTCGAGCAGCGCCTCCGGCGAGACCACCACACCGTTGCCGATCAGGCACGAAACGTCGTCGCGCAGGATGCCCGAGGGAATCAGATGCAGGACGGTCTTCTTACCGTCGATCACCAGGGTATGGCCGGCATTGTGTCCGCCCTGAAACCGAACCACGGCGCTCGCCCGGTCGGTGAGCAGGTCCACCACCTTGCCCTTGCCTTCGTCACCCCAATGAGTGCCGATCACTACTACGTTCTTGCCCATCTTTCCAATTCCCGTCTGGAACGTTCCCGGTTGCGTTACTGGAATCCGCCCGCGCCGCGCGCCGGCAGGACCACTACCTGGCGCCGTCAACCGGCATTACTTGCCGTTGCCTACGGCGATCACCATCCATTTGCCGTCGCGCTGATCCAGCACCCACGTGCAGCCCATTTCGACGGCACCGCCGGACTGGCCGGGCAACTCGCAGATCACCTGCCTGCCCGCCGCGCGCAGCTCTCGCACCTTGGCGCGCAGCTGCGGATCGTCCACCGCCGGCGCGAAAATCCGCTCCACCTGCCCGTAGGACGGCAACCGACTCGACAATTCGATCAGGGTCTTGAGGTCGGCGCTGAAGCCGGTGGCCGGGCGCGCGCGCCCGAATATGCTGCCGATCTCGTCGTAGCGCCCCCCGCGGGCGACCTCCTGGCCGTGACCGGGAACGAAGGCGGCAAATACCACGCCGGTCTGATATTCATAGCCGCGCAGCTCGGCAAGATCATAGTGCAGCGGCAGCTCGACTTCGCGCTGGCGCAGGCGCGCGGCAATGTGCTCAAGCTCGTCCAGCGCACTGCGCACCTCCGGCGCCGCGGCGGCCAGCGCGGTGCGCGCCTCGCCGAACACTTCGTCGCCGCCGTTGAGTTCGGCCAGCGCCGCCAGCATGGCACGCGCGTCCCCGGCCAGATCCTCACCGGCCAGGAGTTCGCGGATCTCGGGCACGGCTTTGCGCTGCAGGGCGTCAAACAACGCCGCCTCGCACCGGTCGCTGAGCCCGGCCTGACGCGCAAGCCCGCGGAAAATGCCCACGTGGCCCAGATCCACGTGTACGTTGTCGACCCCGACGATGGCCGCGGTCTCGAGCATCAGTTCGAGAATCTCCAGGTCACTGTCGACGCCGGCATGGCCGTAGAGCTCCGCGCCCACCTGCAGGGGCGCGCGGGACGCCCCGAACCCGTCGGGGCGCGTGCGCAGAACCGTGCCCAGATAACACAGTCGGACCGGCTGCTCGCGCTTCAACTGATGGGCGTCAATGCGGGCCGCCTGGGGGGTCATGTCGGCACGTACGCCCATCATGCGCCCGGTAATGGGATCGATGATCTTGAACGTCTGCAGGTCCAGGTCCTTGCCCACCCCGGTGAGCAGCGATTCGAGATACTCCACAAACGGCGGCATGACCAGCTCGTAGCCCCAACCGCGATAACAGTCGAGCAACGCACGGCGCAGGTCCTCGAGCACCCGCGCCTGTTCGGGCAGCAGCTCCTCGATGCCTTCGGGCAGCAGCCAACGTTCGGTTTGGCTCATGTCGATCGTGGTCATTGCTCGCGGGTTCCGCTGCGGCTCACCAGGGTGACCGCATCATGAAAGTCAGTGCAGGCTGTATAGCAGCAGCACGCCAAGGACCATGCTGACCAGGCCTATGCCGCGCAGTGTCCGGTCGTCGGTCTGGGCGACCTGGATCATGAACTTGCGCATGTTGTGGGGGCTGAGAAACGGCAGCACGCCTTCGATCACCATCATCAGCGCCACGGCAACCAGCAGATCATGCCACATAACCCGTCCCCAAAAAATACGGGCCGTGCAGCTGTTCACCCCCGCGGCGTGCGCCTGCCGGCCCGCTCCGATCCCGCACTACCGCTGACGCCACGAGAGAACGCCCTGCCGCACGAAGCCGCAACGCCCGGGCGGTGGCTGCGGCTCGCAACGGGAACCCGACCCTGCCCGCAACGCGGCTCGGCTACCTGCCCTTGCCGGCCGCCGCCGGCGTGGTCGAATTGAAGTACCTGAAGAACTCCGAATCCGGCTGCAGGACCAACACGTCGCGCTTGCTGTCGAAGGCGTCCCGGTAGGCCATCAGGCTGCGGTAGAACTCGTAGAATTCGGGGTCCTGACCATAGGCCTTGGCGTAGACCTCGGTGGCCAGCGCATCACCGGCACCCTTGATCTCCTCGGCCTTGCGGCGCGCCTCGGCCAGCATTTCGGTGCGCTTGCGGTTGGCCTGCGCCTCGAGGATCTTCGCCTCGCGCCGGCCCTTGGCGCGGTGCTCCTTGGCGATGCGGTCGCGCTCGGTGCGCATGCGCTCGAACACCGAGCGGCGCACGCCTGGCGGCAGCTCGATCTGCTTGATGCGCACATCGATGATCTGGATGCCGAACTTGCCCATCTCCGTGTTGGCGCGCGCGGCAAGGCTGTGCATGATCTCGGCGCGGTCGTCCGACACCACCTGGCGTATGGTGCGTTTGTCGAATTCCGATTGCAGTCCGTCCTTGATGATGTCCGACAACCGGTCGCGGGCGCGTTTCTCCAGCCCCCCATAGGCCAGGTAATAGGCCTCGACGTTCTGGATCTGCCACTTGACGTAGTAGTCGACCATGACGTTCTTCTTCTCGCCGGTCAGCACCTGCTCCGGGTTGGCGTCCAGCGTCAGGATGCGCTTGTCGAACTTGCGCACGCTGTTGACGAACGGAACCATGAAATGCAGCCCCGGCTTGTAGTCGGCGCGTACGATCTTGCCCAGGCGCAACAGAATCGCGAGCTGGGTTTCGCTGACCGTGAACATCGACATGGAACCGATCCACAGCGCCACCAGCACGGCGATGATGCCTGCGATCGCTGATCTGCTCATGGTCAGCGTCCCTCCCGTTCACGCCCGCTGTCGCGGCTTTCGGGCCGTATCGGCGTCGACGTTGAGGACGACGTCGAGCTGCTGTTGTGGGCCGCCGAGCTCGACGATTGGCTCGACGATTGGCTCGACGATCCAGCCGCGGCGGCCTGCTCGGCGGACGACGTGCCGCTGCTTTGCTGCATCAGACGGTCCAGCGGGATGTACATGATGTTGTTGCCCTCGGGCACCTTCACGATCACCTTGCTGGAATGCTTCAGCACCGACTCCATGGACTCGATGTACATGCGCTGCCGGGTGATCTCCGGCGCGGTGCGATAGGCCTTCAGCGTCTGCAGGAAGCGGCTGGTCTCGCCCTTGGCACGGTCGACAATCTGCTGGCGGTAGGCGTACGCCTGTTCCAGGATACTCTGGGCGTCACCCTGGGCCTTGGGGATGATGTCGTTGGCATAAGCCTCGGCCTGCTTCTTGTAACGGTCCTCGTCCTCTTCGGCGTTGATGGCATCCTCGAACGCCGCCTGCACTTCCTGGGGCGGCTGGGTGCTTTCCAGGTTGACCTTGGTCACCCGCAACCCGGTCTTGTAGCGGTCGAGAATCGCCTGGATCTGGGTACGCGTATCCTTCACCAGCACCTCGCGCCCGCCACCGACACTGAGAATGTCATCCATGTTCATGCTGCCCACCACATCACGCAAGGCGCTCTCGGTGGCTTCGTCGAGGGTATGGTCGGGATCGGCCACGCTGAACAGATATTGTTCCACGTTGCTGACCTGATACTGCGCCGTCAACTGAATACGAATCAGATTCTGATCCTTGGTAAGCATCTGGGTGCTGACCGGAGTACTGCGGCGGACCTGTTCAACGTTGACCTTGGACACCGTTTCGATGGGATACGGAAGATGCCAATGCGGGCCCGGGGCAGCCGTGCTCTCATACTTGCCGAACCGGAGCACCACTCCCTGCTGGGCAGGATCGATGATATAGATACCCGACAGGACCCAGACCAGCAACGCAATGGCCACCAGCACGCCGACACCGAAGGGCATGGACGAGCCGCCGCGCGCTGCGCCGCCACCGCCACCACCACCCTTGCCGCCGAACAGCCCGCTGAACTTTTCCTGCATCTTGCGGACCAGTTCATCGAGATCAGGGGGACCGTCTTCCTTCTTGCGCCCGCCCCAGGGATCCTGGTCCCGACCGCCGCCCGGTTCATTCCAAGCCATCAACCACTCCGTCTTGACTGGTGAATCGTGCCGAGTTTCATTGCAAACGGTGCATTTTATGGGCCCTGGACCCCGGTCGCAAGGCATTCCTCGTGCACCGGCCGGAACTGTACGCCGGTGCGGCCGCCACTCATCAGCCGATCCAGATCACGGCGCGGCAACTGTACTTCCAGGAGCCATTCGCCGCTGTCGTTGATCTCCTCGGTCAACACGTCGCCATGCTGGTACAGCTGCGCCCGCAGGCGTCCCGAGGTCACGGGCAGGCGCAACCAGCCGTGCACAGTCTCGGCGCTGAAATATTCACTCAGCGCCTGCAGCAGCAGGTCCATGCCTGCGCCGGTAGCGGCCGATACCCACACGCGCACGATACGCCCGTCGCCGTCGCGGTCGATGCGCGGCGCCATACCGGCCAGATCGATCTTGTTGTACACCTGGATTTGCGGCACCTGATCGGCGCCGATCTCCTGCAATACCGCCTGCACCTGTTCCATGTAGGCGTCGCGCTCCTCGTCCCCGGCATCGATGACATGCAGCAGCAGACCGGCCTGCGCGGTTTCCTCGAGGGTGGACTGGAACGCCTCCACCAGGTCGTGCGGCAGGTGACGGATGAACCCCACCGTGTCGGCCAGCACCAGCGGATCGCCACCCGGCAGCGTGATGCGCCGCAGGGTCGGGTCGAGGGTGGCGAACAACTGGTCGGCGGCCAGCACGCCGGCGTCGGTCAGGCGGTTGAACAGCGTCGACTTGCCGGCGTTGGTGTAGCCCACGAGGGATACGGTCGGGGTTTCCGCCTTGCGCCGTGCCCGCCGGCCCAGGTTGCGCTGCTCGTGCACCTTGTGTAGCCGCTTCTTGAGCTGTCGGATCCGATTGCCGAGCAGTCGCCGGTCCGTCTCCAGCTGTGTCTCACCGGGACCGCGCAGGCCGATACCGCCCTTCTGGCGCTCCAGGTGGGTCCAGCCGCGCACCAGGCGCGTGGACAGATGGCGCAGCTGCGCCAGCTCCACCTGCAGCTTGCCTTCGAACGAGCGCGCCCGCTGGGCGAAGATATCCAGAATCAATCCGGTACGGTCCAGCACGCGGCATTCGAGCGCGCGTTCCAGGTTGCGTTCCTGGGACGGCGTCAGGGCATTGTTGAACAGCACCAGCCGGGCGCCTGAGGCCGCGGCCGCCTGGCGAATCTCCTCGACCTTGCCGCTGCCGACAAAGTATTTGGGCTCCGGGGTATGACGGGAACCGGTCACCGTGCCCACGATACGGGCACCGGCGGAGCGCGCCAGTTCCTCGAACTCCTGGAGCTGTTCCCGCTGTCCTTCCGATTGGAGATCCAAATGCACGAGGATTGCCGCCTCGCCGCTGCGGGGGCGCTCAAACAAATGCCGCCCCCTCGCTGCGCGTGCAGTCGTGCTTCCGGTTAGAAGTTGCCGGGCTCGGGAGCGCTTTCATCGTTATTGGATAACCTCACGTTGCGTGCAGGTACGACGGTGGAGATGGCGTGTTTATAGACCATCTGGCTGACGCTGTTCTTCAGCAGCACGACGAATTGGTCGAACGACTCGATCTGACCCTGCAATTTGATTCCGTTCACGAGGTAGATCGAGACAGGAATACGTTCCTTGCGCAGGGCATTCAGGAATGGTTCTTGTAGCGATTGCCCCTTAGCCATAAGCCGATCTCCTTCTTGTATTTTTATTGGTCACAGTTGCACCACGTGTCAAAAAATCCAGGATTTTCCCTGAAAAAACAATCCTTTTTATGTACAGCCACCAATGAAGCGACACCTGATTATACCATATTGGGCTGGTCGTCCGCGGTTACAAGCCGCTGCCCCGCACAAAGTTCAGCACCTCGGCGAGAATTTTTCCATCCGCGGCGTCAAACCAAGTCAGGTCAGGCTCGGCGCGCAACCAGGTCATCTGGCGTTTCGCCAGCTGCCGCGTGGCCCTGACACTCCGTTCGAACATTTCCTCGTAAGGATAGTTCCCCGCCAGATATTCCCAAACCTGGCGGTAACCGACCGCCCGCACGGACGGCAGCCCGGGATGCAGGTCGCCCCGCGCCCGCAGGCGCTCCACCTCTTCCACCAGCCCCGCACGCAGCATGTGCCGGAAACGGGTCTCGATCCGCCGGTGCAACTCCGGCCGGGCCGCCGGGGCCAATGCCAGCTTGACCAGCCGGTAGGGCAGCGCCGACTCGGCGCCCCGGCGCAGCAGTTCGGTCATGGGCTCGCCCGCCAGCTCATGGACCTCCAGCGCCCGCTGGATGCGCTGCGGGTCGTTGGGATGAATACGCCGGGCCGCCTGCGGGTCGATCCCCGCCAAACGGCGGTGCAGCGCCGGCCAGCCTTCACGGCGCGCCTCGGCGTCCAGCCGCCGGCGGACCTCGTGATCGGCCGACGGCAAAGCGGACAGCCCCTGCTGCAGGGCGCGAAAATACATCATGGTGCCGCCCACCAGCAGCGGTATCCGTCCGGCGGCGGCGACCGCGGCCATCTCGGCGCGGGCGTCGGCGCAAAAGCGCGCGGCGGAATACGGCTCCGGCGGATCCAGGAAATCAATCAACCGGTGGGGCGCGGCTTCGAGCACCTCCGGCGGGGGTTTCGCCGTGCCGATGTCCATTTCCCGGTACACCATCGCCGAATCGACACTGATGATGTCGCACGGCAGGCGGCGCACCAGCTCCACCGCCAGGTCCGTCTTGCCACTGGCCGTGGGGCCCATGAGCAGCACTGCAGCGGGCCAGTCCGGGTGCGGGGAACGCCCGCCGGTCATTGACACGGGCATGGTATCCACATGGGAATGTCGGAAAAAGCAGTCACAGATTCAGTTAACAAAGTTTAACCGCGTCCTGCACCAACCGGGCGCCCTCGCGGGCCGGGGAATCACTGTCCGCGCATGAACAGCCGATCCAGCTCCGCCACGCTCAACAGGCGCCAGGTGGGCCGGCCGTGGTTGCATTGCCCGCTGCGCTCCGTGCGTTCCATGTCGCGCAACAGGGCATTCATTTCCGGCAGCGTAAGCTGCCGATTGGCGCGCACCGAGCCGTGGCAGGCCATGGTGGAGAGCACCTCGTTGAGGGCATCGCGCAAACGGCGACTGCTGCCGTGGGCAATGAGGTCGGACAACACATCGCGCACCAGCCGCGACACGTCCGCGTGGCGCAGCAGGCCGGGAACCTGGCGCACCAGCAGCGTTTCCGGCCCCTGGCGGTCCACCTCGAATCCCAGTTCGGCGAAGATCCCGGCGTTCGCCTCTGCGGCTTCCGCCTCGCGGGCGCTGACGTGCAGCGACTCGGGAACCAGCAGCGGCTGCGCACGGATGCCGTCCCCCTCGAGGGCACCCTTGAACCGCTCGTAGGTGACACGCTCGTGGGCGGCGTGCATGTCCACCACCACCAGGCCGTCGGCGTTCTGCGCCAGGATATAGATCCCGTGCAGCTGCCCCAGCGCGTAGCCCAGGGGCGGCAACTCCCCAGCGTCCGTTGGCGCCTCGTCGGCGCCCCCCCTCGGCAGGGCCGGCGCCGGCGCGCCGTGCAGCGCCCCATAGGCGGCCACCTGTTCGGCCACCGACAGCGGCATGGCACCCTGCTGCGGGATGCGGCCGGCGCCGCTTTCGCCCGCCAGCTGGATTCCGGCGTCCCCGGGCATGGCGGCGGCGTCGGGTGCCAGCGGCGCCGGCTGGTGGGCGCCCGGGCGCACCTCCGCCAGCGCTTCGTGAACGGTGCGGAAGAGAAAATCGTGGACCATCCGCCCCTGGCGAAAGCGCACCTCGTACTTGGCGGGATGAGCATTGACGTCGACCAGCTCTGGCGCCAGTTCCAGGTACAGGACGTAGGCCGGATGGCGGCCATGATAAAGCACGTCCTGATAACCCTGGCGCACGGCGTGGCTGACCAGGCGATCCCGCACCGTGCGGCCGTTGACGAAGAAGTACTGCATGTCCTGCTGGCTGCGCGAAAACGTCGGCAACCCGATCCAGCCCCACAGCCGCAGCCCGGCGGCCTCGTAATCCAGCCGCACCGCCTGCTGCAGGAATTCGCCGCCGCACAGCTCCGCAATGCGGCGGTCCTGCGCCGCCGCGTCCGAGGCCGGGCTCAGATTGCATACGGCACGGCGGTTGTGGCGCAGGGTGAACGCCACGTCGAAGCGGCTCATGGCCAGGCGTCTGACCGTGCTGTCCACGTGGCCGAACTCGGTCTTGTCGGTGCGCAAAAACTTGCGCCGCGCCGGCGTATTGAAAAACAGGTCCCGCACCTCGACGGTGGTGCCGGGGGGATGGGCCGCCGGCTGCGTGCTCACGTCTCCCTCGCGACCGTCGCCTTCCACTTTCCAGGCCTCGCCTTCGCCGCCGGCACACGAAACCAGCGACAGGCGCGCCACCGAAGCGATGCTGGGCAGCGCTTCACCGCGGAACCCCATGCTGGCCACCCGCTCGAGATCCTCAAGGGTGCGGATCTTGCTGGTGGCGTGACGGCGCAGCGCCAGCCCCAGGTCATCGCGCTGGATGCCGGCGCCGTCGTCGCGCACCCGGATCAGCAGCTTGCCGCCCTGCTCGATATCCACCTCGATGCGCCGGGCACCGGCGTCGAGGCTGTTTTCCAACAGTTCTTTGACCACCGACGCGGGTCGCTCGATGACTTCACCGGCGGCGATCTGGTTGATGAGCTGCGGCGGCAGAGTTTGAATACGTGCGGACATGGCGGGCGTGGACGCGGGCGTCAGGTGGCGGCCTATTGGCGTATTGTGCCACCTTTGCGCGAACCGCGGCCAGACCCGGCGTGCGCATGGGCGCGGCCGTGCCGGATCAGCCGTTGCTGTCGGAAGGAATCTTCAGCACGTCGCCGGGATGCAGGGTATCGTCGTCCAAACCGTTGGCGGTGCGCAGCTGATCGACGCTGATGTCGTAGCGTTGCGCCAGGCCCGACAGGGTATCGCCGCGCACGATGATGTGACGCCGGTTGCGGCGCCGCAGCGCCAACAGCGTGCCGGGCGGCGGATTCTGGGTCAGATACATGTCGACCCCGCGCATGATGGAACGGGCCAGCTTCCGTTGATAGCGGGCGCTGCGCAGGCGGCGCTCGCCGCGCGGATTGGAAATGTAGGCGGTTTCCACCAGGATCGAGGGAATGTCGGGCGACTTCAGCACCACGAAGCCGGCCTGATTGACCCGGCGCTTGTGCACCGCACCCACCTCTTCGAGCTGCGACAGCACGTCCTTGCCCAGCTCCAGGCTGGCTTCGATGGTACCGGTCTGGGACAGGTCGACCAGCACCTTCGCCAGCAGATCGTCCTTGTCCCCCAGGCTGACGCCGCCGACGAAGTCGGACGCGTTTTCCCGCTCCGCCAGCAGGCGCGCCGCCTCACTGGAGGCCCCGTGCTGGGACAGCGCGTACACTGTAGCGCCGTGGGCCCGGCGGCTGCGCGAGGCGTCGGCATGGATAGAAATGAAAATGTCCGCCTTGTTCTTGCGGGCGATCTGCACGCGCTTGCGCAGACCCACGTAGTAGTCGCCGTCGCGGATCATCAGCGGCCGCATGCCGGGCGTCTTCTGCACCAGCGCCTCCAGCCGCCGGGCAATGGCCAGCACCACGTCCTTTTCGTGGGTACCCCGGGGGCCGGTGGCGCCGGGATCCTCGCCGCCGTGGCCGGCGTCAATGGCGATCACCACGTCACGCGCCTTGGAGTTGTCCGCGTTGGCGGTCTTTACCGGCGCCCGGCGCGCCTGTTTCGGTTCCAGGTCGATCACCAGCCGGTTGCCGTATTTGCTGTTCGGCTTCAGCACGAAGCTCTTGGGCTGCACCGCGGCTTTCAGGTCCAGCACCACACGCAGATCGTGGCCGTTACGCGGCGCGCTGCGAATTGCCTTGACCAGGCCCTTGGTGAAATCGAGGTTCTTGAGACTGCCGGCGAGCTTGGTGTCGGTGAGATCGATGACCAGCCGGTCAGGGTTGCTGAGGGTAAAAACGGAGTGTTGCACCGGAGCGCTGATATCGAACACCACGCGCGTCTGATCGGGGGCCGCCCACAGGCGCGCGCCCTCGATGGTGACAGAGCCGGCCACACACACGGATGACACCCAGAAGAGCAGAAGAACGCCGATTGTTGTTCTCATGGAGCGGTCTCCATGGTGGCCATTGCTGCAACGATACACTCATTCTAGGCATAATTTCAATAAATTTCCATAGAATCCGCGGGATAGAAGGTAAACTTACATCCGAGTCTAGAAATGGCGCGGATCCCCCGCCAAGTGCACCAACGCCAGCAGCTGCTCGCCCACCGCGGTGCGGGCCGTCAGCGCCACCCGGCGGCCCCCGTCCGCGTAATCGATGGCCACGTCCAGGTCGGCCCCGGGTAACGACCCTCCGCCCTGCTCCGGCCACTCCACCAGCAGCACCACGCCCGGACCCTCCAGGTCGCGCAGCCCCAGGTACTCCAGTTCCTCGGGGTCCGCCAGCCGGTACAGGTCGAGGTGATAAACCGGCCCGCGCTCCAGCGCATAGGCCTCCATCAGCGTATAGGTGGGGCTCTTGACCGCACCCCGGTGTCCCAGCGCCCGCAGGAAGCCGCGCACCAGGGTGGTCTTGCCGGCGCCCAGCTCACCGTGGAGGTAGATGCGGCAGCCCGGGCCCACGGCGCGGGCCAGGGCGCCGCCCAGGGATTGCGTCGCCTCGGCGTCGGCAACCGGCCCGATCCGGATCGTGTTCATGATCCGGCCTCCTTGACCAGCGGATTCACCAGCCGGCGCAGCTCGGCGAGCAGATCGGTGGCCAGCAGGCCGCGCATGCCGCCTCGCCGCGCGGCGGCATCACCCGCCGCCGCATGTACGTAAACACCCGCGCGCGCAGCATCCTCCAGGTCCAGCCCCTGCGCCAGCAGCCCGGCGATCACTCCGGTGAGCACGTCGCCCATGCCGCCGCTGGCCATGCCCGGGTTGCCGGCGTCGCAGAGATGGACGCCGGCGCCCGGCGCATGGACCAGACTGCCCGCCCCTTTCAAGACGCATACGCCCTGGAACGCGTCGACCAGGGCATCGAGAGCCGCGAACCGGTCACACTGAATCTCCGCCGCGCTGCAGCCCAGCAGCCGCCCCGCCTCGCCCGGATGCGGAGTCAGAATCCAGTTTCCCCGCGCTACCGGTTCATGGGCCAGCAGGTTCAGCGCATCGGCGTCCACCACCAACGGCAGCCGGCTGTCCAGAGCCCGCGCCAGAAGGAGTTGCGCCCACCGGGACTGGCCCAGCCCGGGCCCCAGGGCGATGACGCTGGCGCGCCGCAGCAGCGGTTCCAGGTCGGTGGGACCGCTCACCCCGTGACCCATGAGTTCCGGACGCACGGTCGCCAGCAACGGCGCATGTTGCGGGTGCGTGGCGACACTGACCAAGCCGGCGCCGACCCGCGCCGCCGCCTCGCCGGCCATGAGCGCCGCACCCATCATGCCGTGATCACCGCCGATCACCAGCACATGACCGTTGCGTCCCTTGTGGCTGGAGGGTGCGCGCTCCGGCAGCAGGCTCGGCAGAATGTCGTGGCTGATGCGCGACGCCGAAGGCGCCATGCCCAGGTAGATGTCGTTGGGCACCTGCAGGTCGTCGAACAGGATGTCGCCACACGCGTCGGGGCCCTGGGCGGTGAACAGCCCCTGCTTGAGGCCGATGAAGGTCACCGTGGCGGCGGCGCGCACCGCGGTGCCCAATACCGATCCCCGATCCGCGTCCAGGCCCGACGGCACGTCCAGCGCCAGCACCGGCCGGGCGGACCGGTTGATCGCCTCGATGGCCTCCGCCCATGTGCCCTGCACGTCCCGCTGCAGGCCGGTGCCGAAGACGGCGTCCACCAGCACGTCACCGCGCTCGGTCACACCGGCGCCATACGGCTGTGCGGTGCCGCCGGCATCGAGCCACGCCTCCCGGGCCCGTCGGGCGTCGGGACCCAGCCGGTCGGTCTCGCCCAGCTGCGCCACGCTCACCGCCAAACCGTCCTGACGTGCCAGCCGCGCCAGCACGTAGCCGTCGCCGCCGTTGTTGCCGGCCCCGCACAACACCACAATGCGCCGTGCCTCGGGCCAGCGCCGGCGCACACAGGCGTATGCCGCCGCGCCAGCGCGGGTCATGAGCGTGTAGCCGGGAATGCCGTGCTCCTCGATGGCCCGGCGGTCCAGTTCGCGCACTTGCGCGGCACGATACAGCGAGTGGGGCAATCCGGTCATGGTCAAGATTATAGGCCCTGGATGAGGCTGCGCGGCGACCGCCTCGGCGGCTGCGCAGCGATGTTACAGTAGCGGTCATGGCAGCGGAACACCACACGCCGTCCATCGACTACCACGCACTGGCCGCGGACATCAAACGCTGGGGCCGGACATTGGGATTTCAGCAGGTGGGCATCACCGACACCGACCTGGGTGAGGACGAGACCCATCTGCTGAATTGGCTGGGCCGCAATTATCACGGCGAGATGGACTACATGGGCCGCCACGGCACCCGGCGCAGCCGCCCGCAGGAACTGCTGCCCGGTACCCTGCGCATCGTTTCCGTGCGCATGGACTACTGGCCGCAGCCGGCGCGCGATGCGCACCGGGTGCTCGACGACGATGCGGGGCTGGCCTACGTCTCGCGCTATGCGCTCGGCCGCGACTACCACAAGGTGATGCGCCGCCGGCTGCAGCGCTTGGCCGCACGCATCGAACGCGTCATCGGCGCGTTCGGCTACCGCGCCTATGTCGACAGCGCGCCGGTACTGGAAAAAGCCCTGGCCGCGAAGGCGGGGCTGGGGTGGATCGGCAAGCATACCAACCTGCTCAATGACAAGGCCGGTTCCTGGTTTTTCCTCGGCGAACTCTTCACCGACCTGCCGCTGCCGGTGGACCGGGAGGGCGAGAATCATTGCGGCACCTGCCATGCCTGCATCGACGCCTGCCCCACCGCAGCCATTGTCGCACCGTACCAGCTCGACGCGCGCCGCTGCATTTCCTATCTCACCATCGAGCTGCGCGGCAGCATCCCGGTGCAACTGCGCCCGCTGCTCGGCAACCGGATCTACGGCTGCGACGACTGCCAATTGGTGTGCCCCTGGAACCGCTTTGCCGTCCCGACGGCGGAAGCGGATTTTCTGCCGCGCAACGGCCTCGACGCGGGACAGCTGGCGGCGTTGTTCGCCTGGGACGAGCCGGAGTTCCTGCGACGCACCGAAGGTTCCCCCATCCGCCGTATCGGCCACCAATGCTGGCTGCGCAACATTGCCGTGGCGTTGGGCAACTGCGCCACCTCGGAAACCGTGACCGCCGCCCTGCGCGCCCGTGCCGAACACCCCTCGCCATTGGTCCGCGAGCACGTAGCGTGGGCGCTGGAGCAGCACCGATAATGCGCACCTACCAGTTGCACATCCGTCTGCACCGCACCCGCGTGATCCAGGTGGGGAAACTGGGGCGTTTCCGGTTTCCCGCCGGCGATTATGTCTACACCGGCAGCGCCCGACGCAACATCGAGGCGCGGGTGCGCCGCCATCGGTCCAGAGACAAGAAGCTGCGCTGGCACATCGATTATCTGCTGGCGCAGCCCGAAGCCGGGATCACCGGCGTGCAGCTGTCCCGCGAACCCGAATGCACGGTCAACGCCCGCACGCCGGGCACCATCGTTGTGGCGCGGTTCGGCGCCGGCGACTGCCGCGCCGGCTGCGGCAGCCACCTCAAATACCTGGGACCGCGGTGAAGCGGTTTCAGGACGGCTCGTGCCGGCGGAGAAAATCGAGGTAGTGGTTGATGAGGCCGTTGGTGGAGGCATCGTGGCCGGACACGGCCGCGCCACGCTCCAGCTCCGGCTCGATGCCTTTGGCCAGCTGTTTGCCCAGCTCCACACCCCACTGATCGAAGGAGTTGATGTTCCAGATAATGCCCTGGACGAAAATCTTATGCTCGTAGAGGGCGATCAGGCTGCCGAGGGTGCGCGGCGTGAGCTTGGTGACCAGGATCGAATTGGTGGGCCGGTTGCCCTCGAAGCATTTGTGGGGCAGCAACCGCTGCAGCGCCTCGCCGCTCAAACCCTGCTGCTGCAGTTCGGCGCGCGCTTCGTCCGCGGTCTTGCCTTTCATCAGGGCTTCGGTCTGGGCGAAGAAATTGGCCAGCAGCAGCTTGTGATGCTTGCCGATGGGGTTCTGGCTTTCCATCGGCGCGATGAAATCCGCCGGGATCAGCCGGGTGCCCTGGTGAATGAGCTGATAGAAGGCGTGCTGCCCGTTGGTGCCCGGCTCGCCCCAGATCACCGGGCCGGTATTGTAGTCCACCCGGTGTCCGTCGCGGTCCACGCTCTTGCCGTTGCTTTCCATGTCGCCCTGCTGGAAATAGGCGGGAAACCGGTGCATGTACTGGTCGTAGGGCAGAATGGCGTGGGTCTGGGCGTGAAAGAAATTGTCATACCAGACGCCCAGCAGCGCCATCAGCACCGGCATGTTGGCATCCAGCGCCGCGGTGCGGAAATGCTCGTCCATGGCGTAAGCGCCCGACAACAGCTCCTCGAACCGGTCCATGCCGATGTACAGGGCAATGGACAAACCGATCGCCGACCATAGCGAATAGCGCCCGCCGACCCAGTCCCAGAACTCGAACATGTGCCGCTCGTCGATGCCGAACGCCTTGACCGCCTCGGCGTTGGTAGACAGGGCCGCGAAGTGTTTGGCGATGTGCGCCTCGTCGCCGGCCTCGGCCAGGAACCAGTCCCGGGCGGTATGGGCATTGGTCAGGGTTTCCTGGGTGGTGAACGTCTTGGAGGCCACCAGGAACAACGTCGTCTCCGGGCTCAGCCCCTTCAGCGTCTCGAGGATATGGGTGCCGTCGACATTGGAGACGAAATGCGCGCGCAGGTCGGGACGGCCGTAGGGTTTGAGCGCCTCGCACACCATCACCGGCCCGAGATCGGACCCGCCGATGCCGATGTTGACCACGTCGGTGATGGCCTTGCCGGTATAGCCGCGCCACTCGCCGCTGCGCACCTGTTCGCTGAACTCGCGCATGTGCGCCAGCACCGAGCGCACCGCCGGCATCACGTCCTCGCCGTCGACGCGGATGGGGCGCTCGCCGCGGTTGCGCAGCGCCACGTGCAGCACCGCCCGGTCTTCGGTGACGTTGATCTTGTCGCCGTTGAACATGCGCTCGCGCCACGCCTCCACCTCGCGCTCACGGGCCAGATCCAGCAGAAGCGCCCGGGTATCCTCGGTGATCCGGTTCTTGGAATAGTCCAGCAGGATTTCGCCTACCTGCAGGGAGAACCGCTCGAAACGCCGGGGATCGCGTTCGAACAGGTCGCGCATGTGCAGCCGGCATGCATCGTCGAAATGCTGCCGCAACGCATTCCACGCCGGTGAATTGGTCAACTGTGACATGACCTGCCTCTATATATCGGTTGGTACATTTGGTGCGGCCGCGCCGCTATTCGGTGCTTTCATCGAGGGTGTTGCGCCAACGCTGATCCTCGCGGATGAACAGGCGGTTGGCCTCGCGCGGGCCCCAGCTGCCGGCGGGGTAGGTGTGAATGAAATCCCTCTCCGTCGACCAGACCTTGAGAATGGGATCGACCACCGTCCAGGCCCACTTCACCTCGTCGTAGCGCAGAAACAGCGAGTGATCGCCTTCCACCACATCCAGCAGCAGCGCCTCGTAGGCGTCGAGCTGGGTATCCTGGATGGCGCAATAGCTGGCGTCCAAGCGCGTGGTTTCGGTGCGCATTTCCAGGCCCGGCTGCTTGACCTGCATTTCCAGGCGCAGGCATTCGTTGGGCTGTATGTTCAACAACAGCCAGTTGGGCTTGAGCTGCTCGATGTGCGTTTCCCGGAACAACTGCTGCGGTGGATGCTTGAAGCGGATGCTGATCAGCGAATTGTCCTGGGCCATGCGTTTGCCGGTGCGCAGAAAGAACGGGATATTGCGCCAGCGCCAGTTGTCGATGTAGAGCTTCAGCGCCGCGAAGGTCTCGGTGCTGCTTTGCGTGGGCACCCCATCCTCCTCCAGGTAGCCTCCGACCCGCTCGCCGCCGCTGCGGCCGCGGGCGTATTGCGCGCGAAATGCATGGGCGTGGACCGCACTCTGGGGAATCGCACGGATGGAACGCAACACCTTGACCTTCTCGTCGCGCAGCGCCTCGGCGTCCATGCAGGCCGGCGGCTCCATGGCCACCAGGGTCAACAGCTGCAGCAGATGGCTTTGCACCATGTCGCGCAGGGCGCCGGCGCCGTCATAGTACGATGCCCGGCCGTCGAGTCCGCGGCTTTCGGCGTGGGTGATCTGCACGTGGTCGATGTAGTTGCGGTTCCAGAGCGGCTCCAGCATCAGGTTGGCGAAGCGGAACACGAGAATGTTCTGCACCGTACCCTTGCCCAGGTAATGGTCGATGCGATAGAGCTGGTCTTCGTCGAAATCCCGATGCAGGCGCCGGTCCAGAATCTCGGCGCTCTCCAGGTCGTAACCGAACGGCTTTTCAATCACCAGCCGCCGCCAGCCGCCGTCGTCGCCGTTCAACCCGGCCGCGGCGAGATTATGACTCACGGTGCCAAACTCCGCCGGCCGGATGGCCATGTAAAACACCACGTTGTCGGAGAAATCGCGGCTGGCGACCAGTTCCCGCAGCCGCTGATAGGCCGCGGCGTCGGTCAGATCGCCGCGGAAATAGTGCAGCCGGTCGCAAAACCGCGCGAACACCTCGCGGTCCAACCCGCCCCGGACCGCACCGGCCAGCAGCGATTCCACTTCACTGCGCCACCCTTCAGTGTCCCAGTCGCGGCGGGCGAAACCGACGATACGCATGCCGTCGGGAAGACGCTGGGCGTGTTCCAGGTGATACAGCGACGGCAGCAGCTTGTGGCGCGCCAGGTTACCGTTGGCGCCGAAGATGACAAATGTGCAGGGTTGAAGCGCGGGCATCGGTGGCCGGCCCCCTAATCGGTTTGCTTGACGGCGTGGCCGCCGAAGGCGTTGCGCATCACCGACAGCAGCCGCGCACCGTAGCCATCGCCGTCCTGGCTGGCAAAGCGCATCTGCAAAGCCAGCGTGATCACCGGCAGCGCCACGCCCTGGTCCACCGACTCCTGCACCGTCCAGCGCCCTTCGCCGGAGTCGGGAACGACGGGCGCCACATGCTCGAGCACCTGGTCGCCCTTGAGCGCGTCGGCGGTCAGGTCCAGCAACCAGCTGCGCACCACCGAACCATGGCGCCAGATCTCGGCAATCTGCGCCAGATCCAGGTTCCATTCGTGCTTGCTGCGCATCAATGCGAAGCCCTCGGCCATGGCCTGCATCATGCCGTATTCGATCCCGTTGTGGACCATCTTGGTGAAATGGCCCGCACCCACCGGGCCAACGTGCGCCCAACCGCGTTCGGGCGCCGGCGCCAATACCTCCAGAGCCGGGCGCACCGCCGCCACCGCCTGGTCCTCACCGCCGACCATCAGGCAATAGCCGTTTTCCAGCCCCCACACACCACCCGAGGTCCCGGCGTCGACAAATCGCACACCATGGCGCGCCAGCTCGCCGGCCCGGCGACGGGCGTCGTGATAATTGGCGTTGCCACCGTCAACCACGACATCTTCAGGGTCAAGCAGCGGCAAGAGCGCATCGATGGTCTGCTCGGTGGCCTCACCGGCGGGCAGCATCAGCCAGATCACCCGCGGCGCCCTGAGCTGGCCGACCACGTCGGCCAGCGAATCGGCGCCGAGCATGCCCTCCTCGCGCAGCAGCTGGTCGACGATTTCCCGGCTCCGGTTGTAGCCGACCACCTCGATCCCGCCGCGGCGCAGTCGTCGGGCCATGTTGGCGCCCATCTTACCTAATCCGATCATGGCCATGCGCATCGTGTCTCATCCCTTGGAAGCCGCTGCAACTGGGTTCCAAGTATAGACGCCGCGTGTGGCGTCCATGCAATCGATCCGGTTAGCGGTCATAATGTGCAGCAACCGGCCAAGCGCTCTTCGAGCTTCATACAGGACACCGACGTGAAGATTCTATTTGCCAGCAGCGAAGCCCAGCCGTTGATCAAGACCGGCGGCCTGGCCGATGTCAGCGGCAGCCTGCCGGTGGCGCTCAATCACCTGGATCAGGACGTGCGCCTGATCCTGCCGGCCTACCGCGGAACGCTCGACAAATGCGAGCACCCGACATCGGTGGCAGCCCTCAGCCTGCCAGGCGCCGATGCGCCGGTGGAGATCCTGGAGAGCCGGTTGCCGGGCAGCACCGTGGCGTTGTACCTGGTGAATTCGCCGCGCCACTTCGACCGGCCGGGCGGCCCCTACAGCGGCACCGACGGGCACGATTGGCCGGACAACGCCGAACGCTTCGCCGTCTTCGGCCGTGCCGCATGTGCCATCGCCCAGGGCCAGGCCGGCATCGACTGGAAACCGGAAATCGTTCATTGCAACGATTGGCAGACCGGCCTGATCCCTGCCCTGCTGGAACTCGACGCGCCGCGTCCGGCCACCGTGTTCACCATCCACAACCTGGCCTATCAGGGCCTGTTTCCCTGGGACGTATTCCAGAAACTCGCACTGCCCTACGAGCTGTGGTCCATGTATACCATGGAGTTCTACAACCAGCTGTCGTTCATCAAGGGCGGCCTGGTGTACGCCGACCGGCTGACCACCGTCAGCCCCACCTATGCGCGGGAAATCCGCACCCCGGAGTTCGGCTGCGGGCTCGAAGGCCTGCTCGAACATCGTGGTCATCACTTGCACGGGATCCTCAACGGGGTCGATTACGCAGCCTGGAATCCGGACACCGACCCGTTGATTCCCCACAACTACGATGCCGGCAAGCTGGCCGGCAAAGCCGGTGACAAGACCGCACTGCAGCGCCGTTTGGGCCTGCCCGAACGCCGCGACGTGCTTCTGCTTGGTATGGTGGGCAGGCTGGTCGAGCAGAAAGGCATCGACCTGCTGGTGGCCGTCCTGGACCGGCTGCTGGGCCAGCGCGTGCAACTGGCGCTGCTCGGTTCGGGGCACAAACGCTTCGAGGACGCGCTGTCCGGCGCCGCGGAGCACTATCCCTCCCTGGGGGTGCAAATCGGCTACGACGAGCAGCTGGCGCACCTGATCGAGGCCGGTAGCGATCTGTTTCTCATGCCCTCGCGCTTCGAGCCGTGCGGCCTGAACCAGATGTACAGCCTGCGCTACGGCACGCTGCCGGTGGTGCGGCGCACCGGCGGGCTGGCCGACACGGTGGTCGATGCCGACCGGGACCATCTCGAGGCCGGCACCGCCACCGGTTTCGTCTTCGACGAGGCCGAACCCGAAGCGCTGTACGACTGCCTGCAGCGGGCGCTGGCGCTCCACCGCAAACCGGATACCTGGCGGCGAATGATGAACACCGCTATGGCGCAGGATTTCAGCTGGGAACACAGCGCCAAGAATTATCTGGATCTTTACCGGGACGCACTGGAAGATCACCATTGAACAACTAAGGTTCCAGGTGGACCGGGCGGTTGCAACGCAACCAGCCTCCATTTTCGCGCCGCACGCGCTATAATGCCGCGTTTCTCACAATGGCCAGCCGGCACCTGGTTCGGTACGGTAGGCATCTCGGATGGAGACGTTATCAGCCAAGCCATCCGCCGCCTGGACCGCGCTTTGGCCGCGGCCCCGGCAGCCGGATGGCTTTTTTGCGCCATGAATATACAAACGCTGCACCTGACCCAACCACGCGACAAGCTGCTGCGCACGCGCGTGAAACTATTCGGCAATTTGCTCGGCAACGTGCTGCGCGCCCAGGCGGGCGAGCAGGTGCTGGAGACCGTCGAAGCGTTGCGCAAAGGCTATATCCGGCTGCGCGACACCGATGACCCCCGCCTGCGCCAACGGCTCTCGCGGCTGATCGACGACCTCGACCCCGAAACCACCACCCACGTGCTGCGGGCGTTCAATGTCTACTTCAGCCTCGTCAACATTGCCGAAGAGGCATTTCACCACCAGGAACGCCGGCGTCAGGTCGTTTCCGGAGAACCGCTGTGGACCGGTTCGTTCAGCGACACCCTCAACCAGTTGCTCGCCCAAGGGGTCGGCCCCGGGCAGCTGCAGACGGTGATGGATCAGCTGGCCTACGTGCCCGTGTTCACCGCCCACCCCACCGAGGCGAAACGCCGTACCATCATGGAATCCCTGCGCCGTATCTTCGTCACCAGCGAGCGTCTGCACGAGCGGCGCGTGGGCAAGGACGAGCGGCGCGAGCTGACCCAGGAACTCCAGAATCAGATCCAGATCCTGTGGAAAACCGACGAGGTGCGCATCCACCGGCCCCAGGTCCGAGACGAAATCCGCCACGGCCTGTTTTATTTCCGTGAATCGCTGTTTCAGGCCGTTCCGGTGGTCTACCGCAACGTGGAACGGGCGGTGCGCAACACCTACGGTGTCGACGCCGACGGCCGGCCCAATGTGCGGGTGCCGAGTTTCCTGAAATTCGGCTCCTGGATCGGCGGCGACCGGGATGGCAATCCCTTCGTCAAGCCGGAAACCACCATAGTGGCGCTGCGGCTCAACAGCCGTGAGGCTCTGGTGCTGTATATGGAATGCATCAGCGAGCTGGGCCGCATTCTCACCTACTCCAGCGACCTGGTGCAGCCGTCTCAGGAACTGATGGAGAGCATCGCCAACGACGAGCAGGCGTGCGAAAAGGCGTTCGGCGACAAGCCGCATCAGTTCAGCCACGAGCCGTACCGGCGCAAGCTGCAGTTGATGTACTACCGTCTGGAGCGCAACCTGCGTGCGGTGCGCAAGCGCCTGGACGGCGAGGCCTACAAGACCCCCAAGGCCGCCTACACCTCGGAGGCGGAATTCCTTAAGGATCTGTACCGGATCCGCGATTCGCTGGTCAGCCACGGCGACGGCAACATCGCCGACGGCAAGCTGAAGGATTTGATCCGACTGGTGGAAACCTTCGGCTTCTACCTGGTGCAGCTCGACCTGCGGCAGGAGAGCAGCCGTCATAGCGACGCGGTGGCAGAGGTGTTCGCCCAGATCGGCGTCTGCGAGGACTACGGCGAACGCAGCGAACCGGAACGGCTGCAATTGCTGTCCGACGCCCTGTCGGAATCCTCTGTCTCGTCACTCAACGAAGACAAGCTCAGTGATGCGACCCGCGAAACCCTGGAGGTTTTCCAGGTCATGGGGCGCATGCGGCGCGAGATCAGCCGCAAGGCGTTCGGCAGCTACGTCATCTCCATGACCCACAATGCCAGCCACGTTATGGAAGTAATGTACCTGGCCCGTTATGCGGGACTGGCGGGGTACGACGGCAACGACTGGTATTGCGATATCCGCATCTCGCCCCTGTTCGAGACCATTGAGGATCTGTCGCACATCGACCGGGTGCTGTCGAGCCTGCTGGACAACCCCGTTTACGCTGCCCTGCTGAAGGCCTCGGGCAACGTGCAGGAAGTCATGCTGGGCTACTCGGATTCATGCAAGGACGGCGGCATTCTCGCCTCCGGTTGGAATCTCTACGAAGCGCAGAAGAAAATCATCGACCAGGCCAACCGCCACGGAATCCGCTGCCGGCTGTTTCACGGGCGCGGCGGCACCATCGGCCGGGGCGGCGGCCCCACCCATGAATCGATCGTCGCCCAGCCGCCCAACACGGTACACGGACAGATCAAGTTCACCGAGCAGGGCGAGGTGCTGTCGTACAAGTACAGCAACACCGAGACCGCCATTTACGAGCTGACCATGGGCGTGACCGGCCTGCTCAAGGCCAGCCGCTGCGTGGTGCAGCCGGTGCCCGAGGACCGCAACGATTACATGGGGATCATGGACGAGTTGGCCGGCGTCGGCGAACAGACCTACCGGGATCTGACCGACCGCACCCCGGCGCTGCTGGACTATTTCTACGAAGCCACGCCGGTGAGCGAAATCAGCTTGCTCAACATCGGCTCGCGGCCGTCGCACCGCGCCAAGAGCGACCGCTCAAAAAGCTCCATCCGCGCCATACCGTGGGTGTTCGGCTGGGCCCAGTCCCGTCACACGTTGCCTGCCTGGTACGGCATCGGCGCGGCGCTGGAGCGGTGGCGCGGCAACGACCCGTCACGGTTGGGCAAGTTGCAGACCATGTACATGGAGTGGCCGTTCTTCCGCTCACTGCTGGGCAACACGCAAATGGCGCTGTTCAAGGCCGACATGGACATCGCACGGGAATATTCGCGGCTGTGCGCGGACAAGGAGGCACGGGGGCGGATTTACGACCAGGTGCGGGAGGAGTACCTGCGCACCGTGACGCAGGTACTGAATGTCGCCGACGCCCAGGGACTGCTGCAGGAAAACCCGCCCCTGGCGTTGTCACTGAGCCGCCGCAATCCCTACCTGGATCCACTCAACTACATCCAGGTAACCCTGCTGCGCCGCTACCGCGGCGACACCGACGAATCGGTCTGGCGCGACCCGCTGCTGCGTTCCATCAACGCCATCTCCGCCGGGATGCGCAATACCGGCTGAGAAGCACACGGGCACCTACTGTTCCAGGCCTCGGTCCTGCTGGGAGGCCGGCAGCGCCGCACCGTGACCAAGAAAACCACCGGGGGTGCACTGCGGCATGCTGCACAGCACGCTCGCTTCCCAGATCGCCAGCCATTCGCCCTTGTAGCGCTGCAGGAAATCCGGTTGCGGTCCGGTATTGGGCGGCGGATCGCTGCTGTAGACCACCACCCGTCCGTTGGGATGCTGCTCCGCCCAGTGGTGCAGTTGCCCGTGGCGAAGCACCACCAGCGGTTTCCGCAGCCGGCCGAAGAACTGGAATTGGCCGTGATAGGTGCCGATATGGGCCACCGGCAGATCCTCGTGCTGCAGAGTCGAAAGGTAGCGCGCGGCGGGGGTGACGTCATAGGCGCCGCGAGCCGCCTGGAAAAATCCGCCGACGAACACCATGGTGGCGACAACGCTCACCACCGCCAGGGACATCACCGCATCCGTGGCCCGATCCCAGGTGCGCAGCACGATCAACACCCCAAGGCCCGCCAGCATGACACCCCACAGGGGACGGATCTCCGCTACCCACGCCGGCAGGCTGTCCAGGCGCAGCAGCGGCACCGCCAGCAACAGGATCCCGGCGACGACGAGAAACGCCGCAGGCACCGCCTGCGACCAGCGGCCGGCCGGCACCGGACTTTGCTCCAGCGCCCGTGCCGCCAGCAACGCGAATGCCGGGAATATCGGCAACAGGTAGTGGGGCTGCTTGCCGCTGATGAGCGAAAAGGCGATGTAGGTGGGCACCGCCCACGCGATCACAAACCGCAGACCGCGGTCCAGCTTCCCGCGCAGACCGGCCACCGCCCGGTAGAGGGGCGGCCACATGAGCCACGGAAATAACATCACCGGCAGCAGCGGCAAATACCACCACCAACCACGACGGTGGGCAAAGCTGTCCACCACGCGATCGGCGGTCTGGTGCCAGAGAATGGCCTCTTCGTAGGCCGCGCCACCGCGATAGCCGGCGCTCAGGGCCCAGCTCAGGGCGAGCCCCGCGCCGATGGCGATCGCCACCACCAGGCCGCCATACCAGAGCAGCGGCCGGCGGCGGGCATAATCGCTCCACCACGGCCCCAACAGGGCGCCAAAGGCGATCAGCAGCAGCATCACCGGACCCTTGGTGAGAATGCCCAGGCCGCAGGCCACGCCCGTCAACAGCCAGCCGGCCACGCCGCGGCCCTGTCCCGCGATCCAGATGCCCAGCATTCCGGCGACCGCGAACGCGGTGAGAATCATGTCGAACATGGTCGCCGAGGTATAGAAGGCCCAGTAAAAGCTGCCCGCCAGCAGCCACGGCGCCAGCAGCCGCGCCTGGGGGCGCTCCGGCCACAGGCGCCGCGCCAGCGCGGCGGTGAGAAACATCGCGCCGAGGGCAAACAGGGGCGGCACCAGCCGCGGCCACCAGCCGTTGACGCCAAACACTTCCCATCCCAACTGGAACAACCAGAACATCAGCGGCGGCTTGTGGCTGTATGTGGCGCCGTTGAGGTAGGGAACGAGGAAATTTCCGCGCAGCCACATTTCCCACGCCACACTGAGGTAGCGCGTCTCGTCGATGGGCACCGGCGTACGCACGGCGTAGGACACCAGCACCAGCGCCGCCCATGCCAGCGCCCAGCCGCGACGCAGGAGGAACTGGCGACTCATGGATGGCGGGCCCCGCTGCTCGGTTTGCGGCGCTCCTGGGCGACGAAGTAGAGATTGCGGCTGTAGATGAAGATCCCGGTCGCCTGCCCGAGGATGAATACCGGATCCTGCCGATAGATGGCGTAGGCCAGCAGCGTCAGCCCGCCGCCGATGCTGAAGTACCAGAACGCCACCGGAATCACGCTGCGGCGCTGGCGTTCGCTCTGCAGCCATTGAATCAGGAACCGCATCGAGAACAGCGCCTGACCGGCGAAGCCGACCCCCAGCCAGACCATTTCGTAGCTCGTCAGCTCACTCGGATTCATATTCCCACTCCGGACGGCAGGGACGCCGCTGCAGCCATCTCACCCCCATCAAGTCGATGATACCGACCCACAGGCGGTTCCAGATCCCGTATTTGGACTGTCCGTGGGCGCGGGGCCTGTGGCCGACAGGCACGTTGACAATACGACCACCGGCTCGCTTGAACAGCGCCGGCAGGAAGCGGTGAAAGTGATCGAAGTGCGGCAGTTCCAGAAACGTCTGCCGCGGAAACACCTTCAACCCGCAGCCGGTATCCATGCAGTCGTCCTGCAGCAGCCCCTGGCGCACGCCGTTGGCAACCCGGGACGACAACCGCCGCAGCCAATTGTCGTTGCGCTTGTGCCGATTACCGGCCACCAGCACCGATGCTCCGGAACCGGCCTGGCGCTGGGCTTCCTCGTACAGCGCGGGAATATCAGCGGGATTATTCTGCCCATCGCCGTCAAGGGTTGCGACCAGCGGCGCCGTGGCCGCGCGGATGCCGCTGAATATGCCGGCGCTCTGGCCGAAATTGCGGCGATGGCGGACCACGCGCAGCTCCGCGATATCACGCTTCAGTTCCATCAGCCGCTCGCCGGTGCCGTCACTGCTGCCGTCGTCGACCACGACGATCTCGTAGGCAAAACGTCCACGCAGCGCGGCGCCCACCTCATGCAGCAACGAAGCGGCGTTGTCGACTTCGTTGTACATGGGGATTACCACCGACAGTTGCATTACTGCTCCCCTCTGTTTCGTCTTCAGTTTTCCGCCGCCTTGTGGTCACGGCTTGACGGGACACGACCGGCATACCGTGCCTTGCGCCGTGGCGTCCGGATCTTGTCCGGGCCCCGGGCCGCATCGACGGCCAAACCGGCGCACATGCGCCGGCCGGCCGGAGCGGGTCTGACAGGGACCCAAATATTGTCGTTGTGGTTGTGAATGCGGGATAATAGGCCAACTGTGCACCGCTCGGCCCGTATGGATGTCTACCGGTCTCCGATATTGTCCGGATTCCACCTTGCCCCAACGTTTCGGCCGAGTTACCAAAATTTAATGTACTGAATCGCGCGCCATTCTATCATCTAACGCCATGCGAATACTCGTTATTGAGGACGACAAGGAGGCTGCCAGCTACTTGGTCAAGGGGCTCAGCGAAAGCGGCCATGTGGTCGATCACGCGCTCACCGGTGACGACGGGCTGCATATGGCGCTGACCGGGGCCTACGATGTCGACGTCGTCGATCGCATGCTCCCGTGCCGTGACGGCTTGTCGGTCATCACGGCCATGCGTGCCGCGGACGTGCACACTCCCGTGTTGATCCTCAGCGCGCTGGGCGAAGTGGACGCGCGAGTCGAAGGGCTGCGTGCCGGCGGCGATGATTACCTCACCAAACCGTTCGCCTTTTCCGAACTGCTCGCGCGCCTTGATGCGCTG
>JARRNJ010000004.1:0-83051 GCA_037385045.1 Gammaproteobacteria bacterium
TTGACGTTCGATGCCGGTGGTATCTCCATCAAGCCGGCCCAGGCCATGGACGAGATGAAGTACGACATGTGTGGCGCCGCCGGCGTGCTGGGCGCGATGCGCGCCTGCGTGGAGCTCGACCTGCCCGTCAACCTGGTGGGCGTGATTCCCAGCTCCGAGAACCTGCCCGACGGCAACGCCAACAAACCGGGCGACATTGTCACCACCATGTCGGGGCAAACGGTGGAGGTGCTCAATACCGATGCCGAAGGACGTCTGATTCTGTGCGACGCCCTCACCTACACCGAGCGCTTCGAACCGGCCGCAGTGGTGGATCTGGCCACCCTGACCGGCGCCTGCGTCATCGCCCTGGGCAACCACGCCCACGGCCTGATGACCAACCACAAGCCGCTCGCCCACGACCTGCTCAACGCCGGCAAGACCATCGGCGATCAGGCCTGGGAGCTGCCGTTGTGGGACGAGTACCAGGAGCAGCTGGACAGCAATTTCGCCGATATGGCCAACATCGGCGGCCGCGAAGCCGGCGCCATCACCGCCGGCTGCTTCCTGTCGCGCTTCACCAAGAAATTCCGCTGGGCGCATCTGGATATCGCCGGCACCGCCTGGGTGAGCGGCAAGAACAAGGGCGCCACCGGCCGGCCGGTGGGGCTGCTGGTGCAGTTCCTGCTCGACCGTATCGCCGCCACCCATGCCAGACAGGAGGGCTGAGTCCCGTGTCCGCGGAAAGTCCGAAGCAGTCACAATGACCCGGGTCGATTTCTATGTCGTTGGGACGCCGGACGGCATCAGCCGCGAGCGGCTCGCCTGCCGCCTGGTGGAGAAGGCCTATAAACTCGGGCACCGGGTCTATGTACACACCGCATCGCCCCAGCAGGCGGCCGCGGTCGACGATCTGCTGTGGACATTCCGCGCCGGCAGCTTCGTGCCCCATGGACTGTATCCGGCCGCCGACGAGGCGCTCCCGGTGCTGGTGGGCCACGATACCGCGCCCGAGCAGGCCACCGAGGTGCTGGTGAATCTCGCCGACGAGGTGCCGGCATTCTTCAGCCGCTTCGAGCGGGTCGCGGAAACGGTCGGCGCTGACACAGAGGAAAAACGGCAGGCCCGTTCGCGCTTCCGTTTCTACCGGGACCGCGGCTACGATCTCCGGACCCACACGCTCTGACAGAACGCAGGCAGCCTCTCCAGCGGATTTCCAGCCCTGATGCCCGTTTCGGCGCCAAGGCGGCGCCCGCCTCCGGTATAATGCAGCGCTGCAGCCCGGATCTCGCAACGGGCAGACGTAACACAGGATCGAGATGGAAAAGACCTACAACCCGCATACGATCGAGCAGCGCTGGTACGAGACCTGGGAACGCAACGGCTACTTCGCGCCGCACGGCGAAGGGGCGGCCTATTGCATCATGATCCCGCCGCCCAACGTCACCGGCAGCCTGCACATGGGCCATGCGTTCCAGGACACGATCATGGACGCGCTGACCCGCTATCACCGCATGAAGGGCTGCAACACCCTCTGGCAGGCCGGCAGCGACCACGCGGGCATTGCCACCCAGATGGTGGTGGAGCGCCAGCTCGAGGCCGAAGGCAGGAGCCGCCACGACCTGGGCCGTGAAGCCTTCGTGGAAAAGGTCTGGTCGTGGAAGGAGCAGTCCGGCGGCACCATCACCCGCCAGCTGCGGCGCATGGGCGCTTCCCTGGACTGGTCACGGGAGCGGTTCACCATGGACGAAGGCTTGTCCGAGGCGGTGCGCGAGGTGTTCGTGCGTCTGCACGAGGAGGGCCTGATCTATCGCGGCAAGCGCCTGGTAAACTGGGACCCCGTGCTGCACACAGCGGTGTCGGATCTCGAGGTGTTGTCCCAGGAGGAGAACGGCTTCCTGTGGCACATGCGCTATCCCCTGGCCGACGGCTCCGGTCACCTGGTGGTGGCCACCACCCGGCCGGAAACCATGCTCGGCGACGCCGCCGTCGCCGTGCACCCCGGCGACGAGCGCTACAAGCAACTGGTGGGGCAACTGGTCGAGCTGCCGCTGACCGGACGCAGGATCCCCATCATCGCCGACGACTACGTCGATCCCGAGTTCGGCACCGGCTGCGTGAAGATCACCCCGGCGCACGATTTCAACGACTATCAGGTGTGGCTGCGCCACCGCGACACCCTGCCCCTGCAGGAACTGCCCCACAACGGGCTGATCAATATCTTCACCGCCGACGCCCGGGTCGTCGCAGCCGGCGACGACAACGGCGCCCTGATACCGGCGGACTTCCGCGGGCTCGACCGCTATGAAGCGCGCAAGCTGGTGGTCGAGGAACTGGGGTCCCAGGGCCTGCTGGACAAGACCGAGGACCACAAGCTGATGGTGCCCCGGGGCGATCGCTCCGGCGCTGTGATCGAACCCTTCCTCACCGATCAGTGGTATGTGAAAGTCGCGCCTTTGGCCCACCCGGCCATCGAAGCGGTGGAAACCGGGGCCATTCGTTTCGTGCCGGACAACTGGAAGAACACCTATTACGAGTGGATGCGCAACATCCAGGATTGGTGCATCAGCCGCCAGATCTGGTGGGGACACCGCATTCCGGCCTGGTACGACGACAAGGGCGACGTCTACGTGGGGCGCTCCGAGGCGGAGGTCCGCGCGACCCATCAGCTGGGCCCGGACGTGGCACTGCGCCAGGATGAGGATGTCCTGGACACCTGGTTCTCCTCGGCGCTGTGGCCGTTCTCCACCCTCGGCTGGCCGCGCAGGACCAGCGAACTGGAAACCTTCTATCCCACCAGCGTGCTGGTCACCGGATTCGACATCATCTTCTTCTGGGTGGCGCGCATGATCATGATGGGACTCAAATTCATGGGCGACGCGCCATTCCGCGAAGTCTACATCCACGGCCTGGTGCGCGACGCGCACGGCCAGAAGATGTCCAAGTCCAAGGGCAACGTGCTGGACCCCATCGACCTGATCGACGGCATCGGCCTGGAAGCGCTGGTGGCAAAGCGCACCACCGGCATGATGCAACCGCAGATGGCCAAAAAGATCGAGAAGGCGACGCGCAAGGAGTTTCCCGACGGCATTCCCGCGTTCGGCACCGACGCGCTGCGTTTCACCTTTGCCGCGCTCGCTTCCACCGGCCGCGACATCAATTTCGACCTTGGCCGCATCGAGGGATACCGCAATTTCTGCAACAAACTGTGGAACGCCGCCCGCTACGTGCTGATGAATACCGAGGGACACGACTGCGGTGCGCACGGCGGGGACATCGAACTCAGCCCGGCGGACCGATGGATTGTCTCGCGGCTGCAAGGCGCCGTTCGGCAGACCCGCGAGGCGATCGAACAATACCGATTTGACCACGCCGCCCAGACGGTCTATTCCTTTATTTGGGACGAGTATTGCGACTGGTATCTGGAACTCTCGAAACCGGTATTGAACAACCCCGGGAGTTCCGCCGCCGCCCGCCGCGGCACGCGCCGCACCTTGGTGCGGGTCCTGGAAACGCTGCTGCGGCTCGCCCACCCGATCATGCCGTTCATCACTGAGGAGATCTGGCAGCGGGCAGCGCCGTTGTCGGGTATACAGGGAGAGACCATCATGCTGAGCGCCTATCCGCACGAGGAGCCCGAGCGCGTCGATCCGGGTGCCGAGGCGGAATTGGAATGGGTGATGCATGTAATCCTCGGTGTACGCAAAATTCGCAGCGGCATGAACATCGATCCCCGCAAGCCCCTGCCGATCCTGCTGGGCAATGGTTCGGACACCGATCGCGACCGGCTCGACGCCAACCGTCAATACCTGGAATCCCTGGGACGGGTGGCGTCCATCCGCTGGCTCGAGCCCGCCGAGGAGGCGCCGGAGTCGGCGACCACTCTGGTGGGTGAAATGCAAGTGCTGATCCCCATGGCCGGCCTGATCGACAAGGAAGCGGAGTTGGCGCGACTCAACAAGGAGGTGGAGCGGCTGCGCAAGGACCTGGAACGGGGCGAGGCCAAACTGGCGAACGCCAGTTTCGTCGAACGGGCGCCGGCCGCGGTGGTGGCCAAGGAAAAAGCCAAAGTCGCGAACCTTCAGGCGTCCCTGACCCAACTGCGGCATCAGTTGGAGCGGGTGCGGGCGCTCTAGCCCCGCCCGCTGGCAGCTGCGGCCACCGATGGATCTGCGGCCGCCTTCAGGTCTCACCGTCGCTGCCGATAGAGCCGACTAAGGACAGCTGGCTATCGCTGCGTGCGGGGCGTTGCGCCGCGGCCCATAAGTTAAATTTATGGTGGCGCGGAGACCAGCGGCCCGGGTATCCTCGGGTGTCAGACCAAAAGAGTATTGCCCATGTCGAGCATCATGATCATCGACGATCAGTCCATCGGCCGGAAGCTGTTGGAGAAGCTGGTCAGCACCCTGGACGAAGCGGCCGAGATCAACGCCTTCGCGGACGCCCGCGACGCGCTGGCGTGGGCGGGCAAACATCCTCCGGACCTGGTGCTGACCGATTATAAGATGCCCGTCCTGAACGGCGTCGACTTCACCCAGCAATTCAGACAGATCCCCGGCTGTGACGACGTGCCGCTGGTGGTGGTCACCTGCATTGAGGACCGCCAGGTGCGCTACCAGGCGCTCGAATCGGGCGCCACCGACTTCCTGACCAAGCCGGTGGACCACGTGGAGTGCCGGGCCCGCTGCAGGAACCTGCTGACGCTGCGCAAACAGCAGCAAATCATCAAGGACCGCGCCGCCTGGCTCGAATATCAGGTCTCGGAAGCGACCCGCGAAGTCCGCGATCGCGAGCAGGAAACGCTGCTGCGCTTGGCGAAGGCGGGTGAATACCGTGACGAGGAAACCGGCAACCATGTCGTGCGCATGTCACAGTACTGCGGCCTGATCTGCGAAGAATTGGGACTGCCGGAAGACGACTGCCGCGTCATCCAGGCCTCAGCGCCCATGCACGACATCGGCAAGATCGGCATTGCCGACAATATCCTGCTCAAACCCGGCAAGCATACGCGGGAAGAATTCGAACAGATGAAGCGACACACCCTCATCGGTTACGAAATCCTCAAGGACAGCCCGTCAAAGTACGTGCAGATGGGCGCGGTCATCGCCCTGGGCCACCATGAAAAGTTCAACGGCAGCGGCTATCCGTACGGACTTAAGGGCGACAGCATCCCCTTGCCGGCGCGGATCGTCGCGGTAGCGGACGTTTTCGACGCCCTTACCTCGGTGCGCCCGTACAAACCCGCCTGGTCGATCCAGGATGCGCTGAACTACCTGCGCAGGGAGCGCGGCCAGCATTTCGACCCGCAGTGCGTCGACGCGTTCCTCGGCCAAACCAATAAGGTCATCGACATCTACAATGACCTGCGGGATATTCCGGTACAGCAGACCAACTGACCCGAGCCATGGTGCAATCCGAGGACCAGCGTACCCAGACCGGACATCCCCTGCGCACTCTCTGGAGAAAGGCGCGCAGGTGCCCGGGGCGCGAGCTGGAACAGGCGACCATTCGCATCCTAATCGTCTCCGGGGTCTTCGTCTATCTGTTGGTTAGTCATTCCACGACGGCTGAACAGGACTTTCCCGCTCTGCTTGCGTTCTGTTCCTCGTTTCTATTGATCAGCATCTTGATCCTGGCGGCGATCTTCGCTTATCCCCAGAAGTCGGTGGTACGGCGCATCGTCAGCATCATGGTCGATACCACCGCCATCTCCAGCGCCATGTATCTGGTCGGCGACACCGGAGCCCCGCTGTACCCCCTCTACCTGTGGGTAACGTTCGGCAACGGCTTCCGCTTCGGCAGTCCGTATCTTTACGCCAGCAGCTTCCTGAGCCTGGTCGGCTACTCCATCGTCATCAATACCGTACCGTTCTGGGATCGGCACGCGGCCCTTTCCATCGGCCTGTTGGCCGCATTGCTGGTGCTGCCGCTGTACGTCTCCACGCTGTTGCGGCGCCTCAAGGAGGCGGTCACCCGGGCCGAGGAAGCCAACAAGGCGAAAAGCCAGTTTCTGGCCAATATGAGCCATGAGCTGCGTACGCCCCTGAACGGCATCATCGGCATGAGCGACCTGTTGAAGGAGACACCCCTCAACGCCGAACAGCGCGAGTTCGCCGAAACCATTAACTACTCCGTTTATACGCTGCTGTCGCTGATCGAGAACATCCTCGACATCTCCAAGATCGAAGCCGGCAAGCTGGTCATCGAAGACACCGATTTCGACCTGCACATACTCATGAACGGCACCTGCCGCATGCTGCGCACGCAGGCGGCGGAAAAGAGTGTCCGGCTGCAGCTGCACATCTCTCCGGAGGTGCCTTTCCTGCTGCGGGGTGACCCCCATCACCTGCGCCAGGTGTTGATCAACCTGATAGGAAACGCCATCAAGTTCACTGAGACCGGTCAGGTCGACGTACGCGTCGCGCTGATTGGCGACAATGCCGACACCACCAAACTCCGATTCGAGGTCCAGGACACCGGAATCGGCATCTCCGAACCGGCGCTTGCCCGGATTTTCGACAGCTTCGCCCAAGCCGACGACTCCACTACCCGGCGCTACGGCGGAACCGGGCTGGGCACTACCATCGCCAAGCGGATCGTCGAATCCATGAGCGGGAACATCGGCGTTGAAAGCAAGGTCGGCAAGGGCAGCACCTTCTGGTTCGAGATTCCGCTCGGCAAACAGGTTCACACAAGCCAGCCGTTTCACAGCCTCGAAAGCGCGCGCGTGCTGCTCGTTTCGGCCAATGACGAAAATCATGACGTGCTGATGGGACACCTGCGCAGCTGGGGTGTAGCCACCACCGTGGTTTCATCGGCCAGTGAGGCGTTTCGCGACATCGATGCCATGGTCAAGCGCGGCTCGCCGTATCATGTCGTACTGATCAATAAGCCGTTGATCGACATCGACGCCGAACAATTTGCCAATGGCTTGCGTGCGAAGTCGGTGCTCAACAATATTGCGCTGATATACAGTGCGAGCGGACTGGACCGGGCCGCCACCGCACGGCTGCTTCATGCCGGGTATTCGTGCGTGTTGCAGGCCCCGGTTGACAAGACGCTGTTGTTCAACGCGCTGCACGCGGCACCGTTGATGGAAGCCCAGGAAGACGAACGCGTGGTGCGGTTGAGCAGCCACTACGCCCAGCACAAGAAAAAGCGCCGCCTGTCGGTCCTGATCGCGGAAGACAACCCCACCAACCAGAAGGTGATCGCCAAGATTCTGGAACGTGAAGGCCATGAGACCGATCTTGTTGCCAACGGCGAAGAAGCGCTCGATTGCCTTGAGAACCGCCGCTACGACGTGGTCATCGTGGATATGCAGATGCCCGTCATGGGAGGCATTCAGACCGCCAAGCTATACCGCTTTATGCATCCGGACAACAAGCAGCTGCCGTTCGTGGTACTCACTGCAAACGCAACCACCGAGGCGATGAAGGAATGCGAAGAAGCCGGTATCGATGCGTACCTGACCAAGCCGGTGGAACCACGCAAGCTGCTTGAGGTGATCGGCTCGGTCACCGAGGCAACCCGGCCGGCGGCCAGGCGCAAAACCATGGCGGCGGTACCATCGGCGCTGGCAGGCAACGCGGTCAGTGACGAAGATCATCCGGTGCTCAACGAAACCAGCCTCAAAGACCTGGAGGAACTCGGCTATGGCAGCGATTTCCTATTGGACCTGATTCAGGGCTTCATTACTGACGGCAATGCCCTGGTGGAGGAAATGGAACGCGCCCAGGACAAGCATGATTTTTCCTCGTTCCGGGACGTAGCGCATGCCCTCAAGGGCAACGCCGGGAGTGTGGGCGCCATCAGCCTGTACAAGGCATGTTATGACGCCGAGCGAATCGAGCGCGGAGAATTCGACGCCCGGGGATCGGGGCTCGTCCAGGCCGTTCAGGACGAATTCAAGCGCGCCTGTTCAGCACTGATTGCCTACTCCAAACAGGTAGGGAACAACGACGTTCGAAGCTGATCCGAACCCGCGGCCGCAGCTGCGGCTGCGGGTTCGGATTGAACCCCATCGCTCCCAACCCACCGAATGACCCTGGCGCACCCTCCGACCCGAAGGAAAGGCGCCCGAGTGGGCCGGTCATGCCACATCCTGGCGCCCCGCAGCCACGGCCGGGCCACCTTCGGTACGCTTGTTTTGCGCCCGGACCAGCCGCTCCATCATTCGCAGATCCTTCGGCTCCAGCTGCAGGGCCGTATCCACCCAGATGGTAACGATATCCAGCAGTTCTTCGTAGCGCAGCGGATTGTAGCGCTGGCGCACCCGTTGTACGGCCTGGATGCCGTTGCGTGCCCGGCTGTTGCGTTTGATGTATTTGTTGACCGCCAGCACGCCCTCGCCATCCTCGGCCAACACGTCGACGATACCCATCTCGTACAGCTCCTCGGCATCATAGATATTGCCGCTCAGGATAAGTTTCTCGGCAGTCTTCATGTCCAGCCGGCGGGCAAGCAGGCTGTAGGCGCCCATGCCGGGGAACAGATTGAACAGGATCTCCGGCAACCCCATTTGAGCGCTTCGCTCTGCCACCAGCACATTGCAGGACAGCGCCGCCTCGAACCCGCCGCCAAGGGCGTTGCCCTGCACGAGCGCAATGGTGGTCAAGGGCACTTCGAGACTCACGGCGTTCATGTACAACACGTCAATGCACGCACGGGCGTAGTCGAACAGGCCCTGACGGTCCCGTGCGTTGATCAGGCGGATGAACAAATTGAGATCTCCGCCCAGGTTGAACACGTCCGGCACGTTGGACGCCGCCACCAGATAGTGTATCGGCGCTTGGGAGTTGCGCTGTTCGTCCAAAACATGAGCGGCCACCGACTGCTGAAATTCCTTGAGATCGGCCAGCAGGGTCGGCGTGAAACAGGGCCTCGGACCCGAGTGCATGTAGCACCAGATCGCTTCGCGCTCTGCGTCATACTGCGTGGCCAGTTGCTCGTATTGTGGAATCGGTCCGTCGACCGCAGATGTCATGGGTTTCATTGGACTTCACCTCTCTGTCTCAGTGCGTTGGGTTCTCTTGTGACGGGTACCGGGTCAAGTGTTTCTAGTCTGCTATCCATTCCGCGAGCGGCCGTGACCGAACTCACGTTTCCATGATACGGCGGACACCCGACCAAGATCGTTACAATCGGCCGAGCCGCACGTACTGCGCCGCTGATTCGGACGGTCAAAGGGGAAAGCGCCAATCGACGCGACTTCCCTGTCCAAAATCTCGGAGCCTGGATGCATGCACACACCGTACCGTTACGACTTCCAAATCACGTTGCCGACGCGCGCCCCGCATCCTAACGCCAATAAAAGACCAAACGGATGGTGCGGTCAACTGTGAAGGCCCCCATTCCGGCCTCGACGGGAGTCCGAAACCGGCAATACACAGGGCGGAGCAGGCGCGCGCCACAGCGCCCGCGCAAGAGATAGCCGGCAGGGAAGTCGGGCGAACGCAGCCCTTCGCTTTGTCACAACCGGCCGCGGCTGGATCGCCGGTCAGTTGGCCGTCAACTGGCGGAGAAATGCATGACTAGTGTAACTACACCGACAATGGTCAGAATAAACAACAGGGTGAAGATCAACCCGACGATGACATAGGCCGCGGGCCGGCCCTTGGTGAAATCCCGCTCGTGGGCCCTGGCCCCCTGAACGCCGAACATCGCTGCCAACACGCTCATCACGACCCTGCCCAGGCCGACTTTGTCCTCTTCACTCATATTAGAATTCCGCGTTATTGTGATCGTACCCCCGCACAGCGGCTCATATATATCAGATCGACGAGCCATTTACCAACCGCCACACGGGCGCCTACAATTCGGCCGCCATCTTGCGCCCCCTCTGCTCGTCCACCACCCACAGGCACGCCGCCCCGAACACAAACAACACGATGATCGAAAGCATCGCCAGGCGAGAACTGCCGGTCAGCACCCCGAACCAGCCCATCATCCCCGGCCCCAGCACCGCCGCGAACTTGCCCCACATGTTATAGAAACCGTAGAACTCTGACGCCTTGTCGCGGGGGATGATGCGGGCGTAGAACGATCGGCTCAGCGACTGTACTCCGCCCTGTACCAGGCCCACGACCACGGCCAGGGCGTAGAACTCCCAGACGTGCTGCATCCGATAAGCCCAAAGCACGACACCGATGTAGACTCCGATCCCGATCAGGATGCCGGCCTTCGGCCCGTAGCGCTCGCCCAGACGGCCGAACGCCAGCGCCGCGGGAAAACCGACGAACTGGGTGATCAATAGCGCAACGATCAGGCTGTCGGGGTCGAAGTGCAGCGACAGGCCGTAATCGATGGCCATGCGCACGATGGTGTCGACGCCGTCGATGTACAACCAGTATCCGACCAGAAACAGAAACACGACGCGCAACCGGCGGACCTTGTCGAAGGTGTGCGCGAGCTGCCGAAAGCCTGCGGCCACCGCCGCTGCGCCGCGGGGCCCACCGCGCACGCGGGTTTCCGGCACCCAAAGAAAGATCGGCAGGGAAAACACCGCCCACCATACCGCCACCATGATGAACGACAACCGTACGGCCTCGCCCGGTCCCGAGAGGCCGAAGCGTTGCGGCGATACGGTCATGAACACGCAGATCGCAAACAGAATCCCGCCGCCCAGATAGCCGAGCCCATAGCCAAGCGCGGAAACGTAATCCAGCCGCTTCTCCGGTGCCACGCTCACCAGCAACGAATCGTAAAAGACATTGGCGCCGGAAAAACCGACGGTGGCGGCGACGTACAACGCCGCCGCCGCGAACCACTCGCCTTTGGCCACCCAGTAAAGGGCCGCGGTCATGGCAACGCCCAGCGTGGCGAACAGCAGCAGGATGCGTTTGCGCGTCCCACCCCGGTCAGCGATGGCACCCAGCACCGGCGCCGCGACAACGATCACCAGGCTGGCAACGGAGTTGGCGACCCCAAGATAGAACGTGCTCTCCACAGCGGCAACGCCGTGACTCCAGTATTCCTTGAAAAAAATCGGGAAAAACGCCGACATCACCGCCACCGCATAGGCGGAGTTGGCCCAGTCGTAGAAAGCCCAGGCCAATGTCGCCCGCGCGGTTGGTTTGGTCACCCGGCTACCCTTCCGCCGTCGTATCCGATGTGGGGCGCACCCGAAGGAGCGGGACGCCGGTATCGGCCCGGTGCGCGTCGCGCCGCCGGCGCCGCGGCGGCGCGACGATCGTCACGGCCCCCGCTCGGATTGCCCGAGCCGATATTGCACGCCTGCACCCACGGCCGGCCGCCGCCCGCCATTCGTCCCAGCCGTGTTCGCCGCGTGTGCCCATGGGTCCGTAAACGATATCTGTGTCACAGCGACATTAAATAAACACCGTATCACAGGTCAATCACACCCACTCGAACGGCGCGCCGGCGACGGCCGGCTACAGGGTCAGGCCGTGCTCGCGGGTGGAATGGAACCGGATCTCCGGCCAGCGTTCCATGGCCAGCTCGAGATTGACCCGTGTGGGTGCGATATAGGCGAGATTGCCTCCGCCGTCCAGGGCCAGATTATCCGCGGCCTTGCGGCGAAACTCGGCCAGCTTCTTGGCATCGTCGCCGGTAACCCAGCGGGCGGTGGCCACGTTGACGTTCTCGAACCCGCATTCCACTCCGTACTCGTGTTTCAGCCGGAACGCCACCACGTCAAACTGCAGTACACCGACCGCGCCGACGATGAGATCGTTGTTACGCAACGGGCGAAACAACTGCGACGCGCCCTCCTCGCTCAGCTCCTGTAGCCCCTTTTGCAGTGCCTTGAGGCGCAGCGGATCACGCAGCACCACGCGGCGGAACAACTCCGGCGCAAAGTTGGGAATGCCCGTGAACTGCAGATCCTCGCCCTGGGTGAAGGTATCGCCGATCTGGATGGTGCCGTGGTTGTGCAGGCCGATGATGTCGCCCGGATACGCGGTCTCGATGTGTTCGCGCTCGCTGGCGAGAAAGGTGATGGCATTGCTCACCTTGACGTCACGGCCGATCCGCACGTGGCGCATCTTCATGCCCCTTTCGTAGGTTCCGGAACACACGCGCAGGAAGGCGATGCGATCGCGGTGCTGGGGATCCATGTTGGCCTGGATTTTGAAAACGAAACCGCTGAACGCGTCTTCGCCGGGATCGACCCTTCGAGCGGTGGTCTCCCGGGCCTGCGGTGCAGGCGCGTGCTCGACGAAAGTATCCAGCAGTTCCTTGACCCCGAAATTGTTGATTGCCGAACCGAACAGCACCGGCGTCAGCTCGCCGGCCAGATACGCCTGCGGATCGAAGTCGTTGCTGGCGCCCTTGACCAGCTCGATTTCCTCGCGCAGCGACGCGGCCATGGCGCCCAGCACTTCGTCCAGGCGCGGGTTGTCCAGGCCCTGGATCACTTCCCCGGACTGCACCTTGCCGCCGTGGGTGGGACTGAACAAGTGTACGCTGTCCTGGGACAGGTGATAGACGCCCTTAAACGACTTGCCCATGCCGATCGGCCAGGTCACCGGCGCGCAGCGGATCTTCAATACCTCCTCCACTTCGTCCATCAGTTCCATCGGATCGCGGCCTTCCCGGTCCAGTTTGTTGATGAAGGTCATGATCGGCGTCGTGCGCAGCCGGCACACGTCCATCAGCTTGATGGTGCGCTCCTCCACGCCCTTGGCGCTGTCGATGACCATCAGGGCGGAATCGACGGCGGTCAGCGTACGGTAGGTATCTTCCGAAAAATCCTCATGGCCCGGGGTGTCGAGCAGATTGACAATGCGCCCGCCGTAGGGAAACTGCATCACCGACGAGGTGACGGAGATGCCGCGCTGCTTCTCGAGTTCCATCCAGTCCGAGGTGGCATGGCGCGCCGCCTTGCGGCCCTTGACGGTGCCGGCCAACTGGATCGCGCCACCGAACAACAGCAGCTTTTCCGTCAGGGTGGTCTTGCCGGCGTCCGGGTGCGAAATGATGGCGAAGGTACGGCGCTTGGCCGTTTCAGAAGCAAGGGAGGACATGGTACCTACAGAATCGTACGAAGCGAAAAGACGGGCATTGTACCATTGGCAGGACAGTTTACGCAGCGCCCGCTTCGCTCCGGCAGCGGGCCCCGGTGGATCAGACCAGCACCCGGGCCATGATCAACGCGTCCTCGCGACCGTCGGCCGCGGGATAGTAGGCCCGGCGCACACCGACCTCGTTGAAACCCAAGCTCGTGTACAGGGCCACGGCAGGCTTGTTGGAGGGGCGCACTTCCAGCAGCACGGTGTGCGAGTGCAGCCGCCGGGCCGCCTGCAGAAGATGCTCCATGAGCAGATGCCCGAGCCCCTGGTTCTGCCAGTCCCGATCGACGCAGATATTGAGGATATGCGACTCGCCGGCGCCGGACGACATGACGCCGTAGCCGACGATGGTGTCGTGGAGCTCCGATACCCTGCAGTAGTAACCCACCCGCATGCAGTCGCGGAATATGCCCTCGGTCCAGGGCTGTGGGTAACCGCGTCGCTCGATGTCCATCACCGCCCGCAGGTCGGACTCCTGCATGGCGCGAAACTGCACCTCGCCGCGTTGCAGGATGGCGCTCATGGCGACTCCGTCGCACCGGTAACCAGACCGCGCGCGCGCAGCAGGTCCTGCCAGGCCTTGCGCTTGTCCTGGGGCGAGCGCAGCAGGTAGGCCGGATGATAGGTCACCACCACCGGAATCCTTTCCTCACCGTAGCGGTGGTCCCGACCGCGCAGACGGGCCAGGCTGTCCTGGGTCTTGAGCAGATTGTGGGCGGCGACACGGCCCAGCGCCAGCATTACCCGGGGACGTACCAGTTCCACCTGGCGCTGGAGGAAAGGCTCGCAACACGCCACCTCGCCGGGCCGAGGGTCCCGGTTGTTGGGCGGGCGGCATTTGAGGATGTTGGCGATGTAGACCTGCGAACGCTTCAGCCCGATGGCCAGCAGCATCTCGTTGAGCAGCTTGCCGGCGCGTCCCACGAACGGCTCCCCCTGGCGGTCCTCGTCGGCACCGGGCGCCTCGCCCACCACCATCAGGTCGGCCGTCGGATTACCGACGCCGAATACGGTCTGGGTGCGGGTGCTATGTAGCTCACACAAGCGGCAGTGCGTAACCCGCTCGCGCAGGGCCTCCCAGTCCAGGCCTGCCACCGCGACGGTGCCCGGCCCGGCGGCAGATGCCGGTACGGCATCCGTGACGGGAGCCGCCGGCTGCTCCGGCGCGGCGGGGCCGCGCAACTCCCAGGCCTGGATACCCATGGCGGCGAGATAAGCCTGGCGGGCGGCGGGATCCACGATCAGACTCCGGTCGATGGGTTGCGAAGGTGGCGTACAGCCGCGAGGTTCGGCCCGGTCAGCGGTCGTTTGGCGGTCGGCTCACACATCGGCCGCCTGGGGGTGTGCCCGTTCCACCGGGAACAGCATCTTGTTCAGCGCGTTCAGATAGGCCTTGACCGACGCCATGACGATGTCGGTGTCCGACCCCTGTCCGTTGACGATGCGGCCGGCCTTTTCCAGCCGCACTGTGACTTCGCCCTGCGAGTCGGTGCCGCTGGTGATGTTGTTGACTGAATACAGCAGCAGCTGCGCCCCAGCGTCGACAATGGCGTCGATGGCCTTGAACGCCGCATCGACCGGCCCGCCGCCCGTCGCCGACGCCTTGCGTTCGCCGCCGTCCATGCTCAGGGTGAGGTCGGCGCTCGGCACTTCCCCGGTTTCCGAGCACACCTTCAGCGCCACCAGTTTGATGCGCTGGTTTTCCTCGGCGAGATTGGTTTCCGTCACCAGCGCCTGGAGGTCCTCGTCGTAGATTTCGTGCTTCTTGTCCGCCAGTTCCTTGAAGCGCGAAAAAACCTCGTTGAGCTCTTCCTCCGATGCAAACTCCACCCCCAGCTCGCCCAGCCGGGTGCGGAAGGCGTTGCGCCCGGAATGTTTGCCGAGCACCATGCGGTTGGCGCTCCAGCCCACGTCCTCGGCGCGCATGATCTCGTAGGTTTCACGGCTCTTGAGCACGCCGTCCTGGTGGATGCCGGACTCGTGGGCGAACGCATTCGCCCCCACGATCGCCTTGTTCGGCTGCACCGGAAACCCGGTGATGTTGGAGACCAGGCGCGAACAGGTGACGATCTGGATCGTGTCCAGGTCCACGTCGCAGGGAAAGATGTCCCGGCGGGTGCGCACCGCCATGGCGATCTCCTCCAGCGCTGCGTTGCCGGCCCGCTCGCCGAGACCGTTGATGGTGCATTCCACCTGACGGGCGCCGTTCATCACTGCCGACAGGGAATTGGCTACCGCCAGGCCCAGGTCGTTGTGGCAATGGACCGAAAACACCGCCTTGTCCGCATTGGGCACCCGTTCGATCAGGTTGCGGATCAGGCCGCCAAACTGCTCGGGTACGTTGTAGCCCACGGTGTCCGGGATGTTGACCGTGCCGGCGCCGGCGTCGATCACCGCCTCGATGATCCGGCAGAGAAAATCCAGCTCGGAACGGCCGGCGTCCTCCGGTGAAAACTCCACGTCGTCGGTGAACTGGCGGGCACGCTTGACAGCGCGCACCGCCTGTTCCAGTACCTGGTCCGGCTCCATGCGCAGCTTTTTCTGCATGTGCACCGGCGAGGTGGCGATGAACGTGTGGATGCGCGCCGATGCGGCCGGCTTCAGCGCTTCCCCGGCCCGGTCGATGTCGCGGTCCAGCGCCCTGGCCAGCCCACAGATGGTGGACTCGCGCACCGCCGCAGCCACCGCCTGCACCGCCTCAAAGTCGCCGGGGCTGGCAATCGGGAATCCTGCTTCGATCACGTCCACCCGCATGCGCTCCAGCGCCTTGGCTATGCGAATCTTTTCCTCGCGGGTCATGGAGGCGCCGGGGCTCTGCTCGCCGTCGCGCAGGGTGGTGTCGAAAATAATGAGTTGCTGCTTGTCGCTCATGTTCGTGCTCCGGATTCCAGACCGCCAGTTTACCCGACACCGCCGCGGCCGTGAAACCGGCGGCGGCGCCCAGCGCGTCAGGCAAGTCCCCGGATGCGGGTGCAGCGACCTGGGTACCCTGGCGCCGCCCGCCTCAGCGGTGGCTAGCGGCCCTCATCCGACGAGGCGTCGCCAACCGGGGGCGACTGCGCCCCGTTGTCACCGGGGCGGTTACGCTTGCGCTTGCGATGCCAGCGCAGCACCATCAGCGCCGGCCCGGAGAGCGCATACAGGAAGAACACCCCGAAAAGGACCTTGGGCGGGTCGATGGCCACCAGGATCAGGGCCAGTACCACCACCAGGATGCCGATGAACGGGATACGGTCCTTGCGCCGCTCGGCTTTGAAGCTGTGGTATAGGAAAGGGCTGACCATCAATGCGCCGGCGAGAATAGTGAGCGCGAACGCCGGCAGCCACAAATCCGCGCCTTGCCATCCCAGGTCGTCACAGGCCCACACGAATGCCACCATTACCGTGGCCGCCGATGGACTGGCCAGCCCGCGGAAATAGCGTTTATCCACTTTCCCGATCTGGACATTGAAACGCGCCAGCCGCATGGCCGCCATGGCCGCATAGAAAAACGCCGCCAGCCAGCCGATTTTGCCCCACTGCCAACCCAGGTCGGCCATGCTCATCAGCGACCACTTGTACATCACCAAAGCCGGCGCCATACCGAAAGACACCAGATCCGAAAGACTGTCATATTGGGCGCCAAACTCGCTCTGGGTGTTGGTCAGGCGCGCCACGCGGCCGTCCACTCCGTCGAGCAACATGGCGACCAGCACGGCAATGGCGGCGGCGGTGAATTTGCCGGCCATGGCGGCGACAATGGCATAAAAACCCGCAAACATCGCCGCCGTGGTGAGCAGGTTGGGCAGCAGGTAGATCGCCTTGCGGCGTCGATTGGCTTCTACGGTTTCGGGATCCATGGATTTGGGCAACCAGCCTGAACTTGCGTATGAGTGTAATGCCCCGCCGTGCAAATGCAATTGCCGGCCCTTGCCGTGCGCACCCGCTCGCGCGGCAATGCAGCTGCACGCTGCAGCAGGCCGCCCGCTCGCCGGACTCCACAGCGCGTCGCGCAGAAGGCACCAGGTCGTCACCCGGATCGGCTTCTCTGCCGCAACGCCCGGTGCACCATGGCGGCCGAGCACCCCGTCGACAAAACAGCGCCCGGAACCGGAAACCGGCGCCGGGCGCGGGAGCATATGAGGCCGTCCGCGAACGCCGCGGAGCGTTGCTCAGTTCTTGCTCTTGTCGACGATGCGGCTGGCCTTGATCCAGGGCATCATGTCACGCAGCTTCTCGCCCACCTGTTCGATCTGGTGGTCGCGGCCGATACGGCGCAGGGCCTTGAGCTTGGCTGCCCCCGCTTGGTTTTCCAGGATAAATTCGCGGGCGAAGTCGCCGGTCTGGATCTGATCCAGGATCCGCCGCATCTCGGCCTTGGTTTCATCATTGATAATGCGCGGCCCGCGGGTGAAGTCGCCGTACTCGGCTGTGTTGGAAATCGAGTAACGCATGTTGGCGATGCCGCCTTCATACATCAGGTCGACGATCAGCTTCAACTCATGGAGGCACTCAAAGTAAGCCATTTCCGGCGCGTAACCGGCTTCCACCAGGGTTTCGAATCCGGCCTGCACCAGCGCCGTGGTGCCACCGCACAGCACCGCCTGTTCGCCGAACAAATCGGTTTCGGTTTCCTCGCGGAAGGTGGTCTCGATAATGCCGGCGCGGCCGCCGCCGTTGGCGGAGGCATACGACAAGGCGATGTCCTTGGCGTGACCGCTGGCATCCTGATAGACCGCGATCAGGCAGGGGACGCCGCCGCCCTGGGTGTAAGTCGAGCGCACCAGGTGCCCCGGCCCCTTGGGTGCGATCATGATCACGTTGAGGTCTTCACGCGGAACGATCTGCTCGAAATGCACGTTGAACCCGTGGGCAAAGGCCAGGCTCGCGCCTTCCTTCAGATTGGGCTCGATCTGTTCGTTGTAAAGCTTGGCCTGATGCTCGTCCGGGGCAAGGATCATGACCACGTCTGCGCCCTTGACCGCCTCGGGGATATCCTTGACGGTCAGACCGGCATTCTGCGCCTTGACCGCGGAGCCCGATCCGGCGCGCAGACCGACCACGACATTGACGCCGGATTCCTTCAGATTGTTGGCGTGGGCGTGCCCCTGAGAGCCATAGCCGATGATGGTAACCTGCATGCCCTGGATGACGGAGAGGTCCGCGTCTTTGTCATAGAAAATATTCATTGCCTGCTGTCCTATTTCTTGGAGTTTCGCAACGGTTGGAACCGCCTGACCGGGCGTCAGGCGCCCCTAAATGGCCAACGCCTTGTCGCCACGCGCGATGCCGATGGCGCCGGATCGCACCACCTCGAGAATCGGCACGCGGCCCACGGCGCTGATGAATGCATCGAGCTTTTCGCCGGTGCCGGTCAGCTCGATGGTGTAGATATCCTCCGTGACGTCGATGATCCTCCCGCGGAAGATATCGGCGAGGCGCTTCATCTCCTCGCGCTGCTCACTCGTGGCGCGGACTTTGATCAACATCATCTCGCGCTCGATGTGCACGCCCTCGGTCATGTCCGCCAGCTTGACCACATCGACAAGCTTGTTCAGCTGCTTGGTGATTTGCTCGATGATCTCGTTGGTGCCGCTGGTCACCAGCGTCATGCGCGACAACGACGGATCGTGCGTCGGCGCGACGGTCAACGACTCGATGTTGTACCCCCGTGCCGAGAACAGCCCGGCCACGCGCGACAGGGCGCCCGACTCGTTTTCCATGAGAATGGAGATAATATGACGCATCAGCAGTCCTTAACACTCAAAGCCCGTTTGCCATCCGGAAAGGCGAGAACTGAAAAAGACCTGAGCCACAGAGGGCACAGAGAACACCGAGAAAACAAGCAATGTTGCCTTTTCTTTTCACCTTCACCTCTGTGTTCTCTGTGCCCTCTGTGGCCAGCTTGCTTTCCATCAAATGAGGATCATCTCGTTTTGACCCGCGCCGGCCGGGATCATCGGGTAAACGTTCTCGGTCTGATCGGTAATGAAATCCAGGAACACCGCTCGGTCGCGGATCTTCATCGCCTCCTTGAGCGCGCCTTCCACGTCGCTGGGCTTCTGGATCAGCATGCCCACCGCGCCGTAACTCTCCGCCAGCTTGACGAAATCCGGCAGCGATTCCATGTACGACATGGCGTAACGGCCCTGGTAAAAGAACTCCTGCCACTGGCGCACCATGCCCAGGTAACGGTTGTTGAGGTTGACGATTTTCACCGGCAGCCCGTACTGGCGCAGCGTGGAAAGCTCCTGGATGTTCATCTGGATGCTGCCTTCGCCGGTCACGCACACCACCGTGTCATCCGGATAGGCAAACTGCACGCCCATGGCCGCCGGCAGGCCGAAGCCCATGGTGCCGAGTCCGCCAGAGTTCACCCAGCGGCGCGGTTTGTCAAACTTGTAGAACTGGGCCGCCCACATCTGATGCTGCCCGACATCCGAGGTGACGTAGGCGTTGCCCTTGGTGACCTTGTACAAGGTCTCGACCACGTATTGGGGCTTGATGACCTCGCTGCTGTGGTCGTATTTCAGACAGTCCATGGAGCGCCATTCTTCGATCTGCTTCCACCACTCCTTGAGCGCGGCGGCATCCGGCTTGCGCCCGCCTTCCTTGATCTGCCTGCTCATCTCTTTGAGCACGTTGCCGACCGAACCGACGATCGGCACATCCACTTTGACGTTCTTGGAAATAGATGCGGGATCCACGTCGATGTGGATGATCGTAGCCGTGGGGCAGAATTTGTCGATGTTGCCGGTGACCCGGTCATCGAACCGCGCCCCGACGGCGATCAACACGTCGCAATTGTGCATCGCCAGGTTGGCCTCATACGTGCCATGCATCCCGAGCATGCCCACGAACTGCCTGTCGGTAGCCGGGTAGGCGCCCAGGCCCATCAGGGTATTGGTGATCGGAAAGCCCAATGCCCGGGTCAAGTCGGTCAACGGCTTGGATGCATTGTCGAGGATCACGCCGCCGCCGGTGTAGAAGATCGGCCGCTTCGCGCCCAGCATCAGGTCCACCGCCTTTTTGATCTGCCGCGTATGGCCTTTGACCACCGGGTTATAGGAGCGCATCGAGACCTTCTTGGGGTAAGCGTACTCGGCACGGTCGGCCGTCACATCCTTGGGGATGTCCACCACCACGGGCCCGGGCCGCCCGGTCATGGCGACGTAGAACGCCTTCTTGACGGTCGTCGCCAGGTCCCTGACATCCTTGACCAGGAAGTTGTGCTTGACGCATGGGCGGGTGATCCCGACCGAATCGACCTCCTGGAAAGCGTCGTTGCCGATCAGGTGCGTGGGCACCTGGCCGGTGAACACGACCAGCGGGATGGAATCCATATAAGCCGTGGCGATGCCCGTAATGGCGTTGGTGGCCCCCGGCCCGGAAGTGACCAGGACCACGCCCGGCTTGCCGGTCGCCCGAGCATAGCCGTCGGCGGCGTGGGCGGCGGCCTGTTCATGCCGCACCAGTACGTGCTTGACCTCCTGCTGCTTATACAGTGCATCGTAAATGTGCAATACCGCGCCACCGGGGTATCCGAACAGATACTCCACCCCCTCATCCTTCAGGCATCGGACGAAGATTTCGGCACCGGTCAATTCCACAGCAACGTTCTCCTCACTCGAATGGGCTGGTCGATCACCCGCGCTGCACCCTCTGTGACCGAGGCATCGACTTGCGCGGAAAATTCCACGAAAAACGCCCACAGAGGGGCGAAACGGGCGTGATCGGCGTAATTTTCAAAAGCTACTGATATTCCAGGAGCAGGTCAAGAAAAAGCATGAACTTCCCCGCCGCCTCCGGGCGCCGTGTGCCGCAGTGCCCAACTTCGCGCGCCCCACCGCCGGCACGCTTGTCATTCGTCTTCGAAGTCGCATAATAGACCTACGAAAACACCGCTAATCCAACGGCCTGGGCCGTTGTCCGGAGTGAGCAATGGCCAGATCAGCCAAATCCCTACTTGCCGTGACGGCACTGTTGCTGCTGCTGGCCCCGGCCCTGGGCGTGGCGGCAGCCTACAAATGGGTCGACCAGGACGGAGTCACCCACTACGGCTCGCAGCCGCCCACGGGACAGCCGAGCCAGGAAATCAAGCCTCCTCCGCCGCCGCCCAGCGGCACCGGGCAGGCCGCCCAGCAGTTCAACTCGCAGGTGGACGCCGTAGACAAGCGTCTGAAGGACCGCAATAAACAGGAACAGGAAGCGGCCCGCAAAGCGCAAAAGCAGCGCACCCAGGCCGACAACTGCCGCAAGGCCCGCGAGCAGCTGCACCTGCTGCAGACGCGCAATCGAATCCAAGTGTCGGCGGGTGGCACGGTCCACACCATGACCACCGAGGAGCGAGCCACGACGGTCGACAAGCTGCAGCGGTACCTGGACAAGAACTGTGCCGCGCAGTAGCGCCGCCCGACCCAGCGCCGATATATGCCCTACCTGAAAATCCAGACCAATGAGACCCTCGCGGCCGAGCAGACCGCGGCGCTGCTGCCCCGCGCGTCACGGCTGGTGGCCGAATTGCTCGGCAAACCCGAACGCTATGTCATGGTGGCCATGGTTGCCGACACCCCCATGCTCTTCGCCGGCGGCGACGCGCCGGCCGCGTACCTGGAATTGAAGAGCATCGGTCTACCCGAATCCCTGACGGGCAAGTTATCCGCCGGCCTGTGTTCGCTGATGCACGAGGTTCTGGGCATCGATCCCGAACGGGTCTATATCGAATTTCACGACGCCGCCCGCGCCATGTGGGGCTGGAACGGCGGCACGTTCTGAAGCGCGCCAAAGGCGCCGCTGGAGGCGGCGCCGCGCCGACCCGGCTCAGAGCCGCAGCAAGTAGTTTGGTTCGGAGCAGTAATGACCCGCGACATTCCTGATACCCGTGCCGCCGCCGGCGACAGCGCCCTGGTGGTGGCTGAGGAGCGCAATCGCCTCAGTCAGGCGCTGCTGGAAGCCACCGCCGCCCTGGCCCGCGGGCGGGAGCCGGACGACATCCTGCGCATGGTATGCGATGCGCTGTCAGCGTCCACATCGCACATTCGTCTGGCATGGATGGTCCTCGGTGACCTGGACGCCGAGGTGTTGCGCCCCCAATACGCATCCGGCCCGGCGCGCGAATACACTGAGTCGCTGGCCATCGAGCGCGGCACACCCGCTGCGGAAGCACCGAGCCGGCGCGCCGTCGGCCAATGGGAACCGCAAACCTCCGTCATTGCCGACGATCCTTCGTTCGACAAAATGCGCCTCCAGGCACAGCACTGGTCACTGAAATCGGTGCTTACGCTGCCGCTGGGCCGGCGCAAATCGCCCCGTGCGGGCCTGGTCAGCATCTACGCCGACCGCCCGGACTATTTTTCCGTGATCGGCCAGGATCTCTTCAGCGCCTTCGCCCATGTAGTCAATGCTTCGCTGGAGCAATCCGAGCTGATGCAAACCCTGTCCCACCTGGCCAACCACGACCAGCTCACCGACCTGCTGAACCGCCGCGGCATCGAGGAATTGTTGGAACGCGAATTGGCGCGCAGCCGCCGCCATCGGGAGCCATTCAGCATCGCCCTGTTCGATGTGGACCGATTCAAGCTGATCAACGACAGCCTGGGTCACCGCCGCGGCGATGCGGTGCTGAAGCGGCTGGCCGCCTCAGCGCAGCAACTGCTGCGCCAGGAAGACGTTCTGGCCCGCTGGGGCGGCGAGGAGTTTCTGTGCCTGCTTCCGGAAACCGGCCGTGACCACGCCTGGGCGGTGGCCGAGCGCATGCGCCACGCCATTGAGGAATCGCCGTTGGAGATTCCCGGCGGCAATCAGAACGTGACGGTAAGCTTCGGCGTCGCCACCTGCCCCGATGACGGGCCGGATCTGGACAAATTGGTCGCGGCGGCAGATGCCGCCCTGTACCAGGCGAAAAGCTCAGGACGCAACCGCACCGCCGCGGCCCACACCCTGGCCCAACCGCTCTACAGCGTGGGCAGCATGCTGGACACCGCCCTGCGCGAGGGGCGCATCGTCCCGGCCTATCAGCCCATCGTCGAACTCGCCAGCGGCAGGACCGTGGCCGAGGAGGCCCTGGCGCGGGTACTCACCCCTGACGGTGCGTTGATCGAAGCCGGCCAGTTCATCGAGGCCGCCAGCCAGCTGCAGTTGCTGCATCGCATCGACCAGACGATCATGCAGCAGGGGTTCGAGCATTGCGTCGCCGGGCTGAAAACCGGCGCCAACGTCCTCAACCACTTCGTCAATGTGTCGGCCGACCTGTTGCGCCACCAGGACCTGGTCCGCTCCCTGCTCGGCAGCGCCCGCGCCCATTGCGCCGGTTGCGAGGAGCTGACCGGACCGGTGAAACCGATGATCATCGAAATCACCGAGCGCGAGCTGGTCCGCGACATCGATGCAGCGCGCGAGCTGCTGCAGCCGTTCATCGAATTCGGCCTGCGCCTGGCGCTGGACGACTTCGGCAGCGGCTATTCGTCGTATCAATACCTGGCCGATCTGCCGGTGAGCTTTCTCAAGATCGACGGGCAGTTGGTCCGCCGTCTCAACGAGCCCAAGGTACGCGCCATCGTCCAGGGCATCCAGGACACGGCGCAACAGTTGGGGCTGACCACGCTGGCCGAATGCGTCGAGAGTCGCGAGATCGAGGCGGTGCTCCAGGACATCGGCGTCCACTGGGGGCAGGGGTACTACTACGGCAAACCCTGCGTCGCCGACCGCATCCGGGACACCTGACGTCGCCGTGGGACTCCCCGGTCACCCCAAAGGCGCCTGGAAACGTTGCCCGATTGGTGCATCATAGTAAACTGTCGCCGGATGATACCCGCCACCGGCGCGGGGCCCAATTCCAGGAACCTGCCCATGAAAAAGCTGTTGACCTTGCTGCTGTTGATCGCCATTGCGGTCGGGGTGGCCGCGTATTTCAACCCCAAGCTGCTGACCTGGCTGCGCCACAGGTCCGGAACCGACCAGTCGTCCACAGTCTACAAATGGCAGGACAAAAGCGGCGTCTGGCACGTGACCGACGAGCCGCCGCCGAAAGGCACGCCCTATCAAAAACAGGAATACCTGAACAACACCAACGTTCTGCCGGCGCCGAAGCAGGACCGGCGCTAGCCCCACGATAGAAACGACGGACACGAAAGAAACCTCATGCGCGTATCACGATTCCCCCTCTCCACACTCAAAGAGACGCCTGCCGACGCCGAGGTTGTCAGCCACAAGCTGATGCTGCGCAGTGGCATGATCCGCAAGCTGGCGGCCGGAATTTACACCTGGCTGCCGCTGGGGCTGCGGGTGCTGCGCAAGACCGAGGCCATTGTGCGCGAGGAGATGGACCGCTCCGGCGCCCTGGAGCTGCTGATGCCGGCAGTGCAGCCGGCGGAGCTGTGGCAGGAATCGGGCCGCTGGGAGCAATACGGGCCGGAGCTGCTGCGCCTGCAGGATCGGCACGAGCGCGAGTTCTGCTTCGGTCCTACCCACGAAGAGGTGATCACGGCGCTGATCCGCGACGAAATCCGCAGCTACCGTCAGCTGCCGGCGACGTTCTACCAGATCCAGACCAAGTTCCGCGATGAGATCCGTCCCCGTTTTGGCGTGATGCGGGCGCGGGAATTTCTTATGAAGGACGCCTATTCGTTCCATGCCGACGAGGCATCCCTGGACGAAACCTACGAGCGGATGTTCCAGGCTTATTCGCGCATTTTTTCGCGCCTGGGCCTCGACTTCCGCGCCGTGCAGGCCGATACGGGTACCATCGGCGGCAACGCCTCCCACGAGTTCCACGTGCTGGCCGACTCCGGCGAGGACGCCATCGCGTTTGCCTCCGACAGCGATTATGCCGCCAATGTCGAGCTGGCCGAAGCGCTGCCGCCGGCGCAGGAGCGCCCCGCTGCCGCGGAGGCAATGCGCAGCGTCGACACCCCCAACCAGCACACCATCGACGAGGTGAGCGCGTTCCTCAACGTCAAGGCCCGGCAGTGCGTCAAGACCCTCCTGGTGCACGGCAGCGATGCGCCGGTGGTGGCTCTGGTGGTGCGCGGCGATCACGAGCTCAATGCCGTGAAAGCGGAAAAGCTGGCCCAGGTTCGGGCGCCCCTGACCTTCGCCAGTCCCGACGAGGTGCACCGGGCCACGGGCTGCAACGTGGGTTCGGTGGGTCCCGTAGGGCTCGACATCCCCGTCATCGTCGACCACGCAGCGGCCCATCTGGCCGACTTCGTGTGCGGCGCCAACGTCGACGGCAAGCACCTCACCGGCGTCAACTGGGGGCGCGACCTGCCGAAACCCGCCGCGGTCGATATCCGCAACGTGGTGGCGGGCGACCCGAGCCCCGACGGCAGCGGTACGCTGTCCATCGCCCGCGGCATCGAGGTGGGTCACATTTTCCAGCTGGGCCGCAAGTACAGCGAGGCCATGAATGCCACCGTGCTGGACGAGAACGGCCACGCCGTGGTCATGACCATGGGCTGCTATGGCATCGGCATCTCCCGGGTGGTGGCCGCCGCCATCGAACAGAACAACGACGACCGGGGCATTCTTTGGCCGGATCCCATTGCGCCGTTCCAGGTGGCGCTGCTGCCCATGAACATGCACAAATCAGCGCGGCTGCGACAGGCCGCGGAAGACCTGTATTCGCGGCTCACCGATGCCGGGCTGGAAGTGCTGTTCGACGACCGCAACGCCCGCCCCGGCGTAATGTTCGCTGATATGGAATTGATCGGCATCCCCCATCGCGTCGTCCTCGGCGAGCGCGGCCTGGATGCCGGCCAGGTCGAATACAAGGGGCGCCGCGACGAGGAAACAACCCTCATCGGACTGGATGAAATTGTTTCCTCCATTCAGCTAAAGATTCAGGAAGGGCGAACGTAAACAAAGGAGTATGAGGACGAGAACCGCAGGCCCAGGTAACGCCGCCACGCTCCCGCCACCGGCCGCAAGCCGTGCCCTGGTGCTGGCCGGCGCGGCCGTCTTGTACCTGATCGCGCTGCCAGCGGCGGCGGTGGTACCCCAGGCGCCGACGCCCGAGTTGCGCGCCCTGGTGAAAAAGGCGGTTGCGGACTCCGGCAGCTTCCATGACCGCTATCTGGGCGAAATCTGGCTCATGGATATGTCGAACCGGCTCAAGCACCGCCTGCCCGACCCCCACCGCCGGATCGAGCTGTTGCGCCTGGTGCACCGGGAAGCCACCCGTGCCGGGCTGCCCCCGGAAATGGTGCTGGCCGTCATCGACGTGGAAAGCAACTTCAACCGCTTCGCCATCTCCAAGGCCGGGGCGCGCGGGCTGATGCAGGTCATGCCCTTCTGGCTGAAGGAGATCGGTCGGCCCCACGCCAACCTCTTTCACGTGCAGACCAACCTGCGCATTGGCTGCACGATACTCAAGTATTACCTTGATCAGTCCCATGGCAGCCTGCGCGAGGCGCTGGCCCGCTACAACGGCAGTATCGGCCAGCGCTGGTACTCCGACCGGGTCCTGGATGCACTGGCCACGCGCTGGTTCAGGCAGTAGGTGACTGGATGGATGGCCGACCGTCAATTGTTTGACCTGTATCAATACGTGACGGTCGCCAACGCGTACGATTATCTAAGTTAGACTCTGGCAAAGAGGAAAGGCCCGAACATGCCAACCGAGCTGCACAACGATGGCGAGCACCGCGTATTTCTATACAAGGACTTAGTTACGGGCGGTGGCATTCAATCGAACCAGTTTCTCGTCATCCACGGCGAGCACACGGCGTTGCTCGACCCGGGTGGGGCGCTGACCTACATCCCGCTGTCGCTGGCGATCGGCAAGATGATCAACCTGCGGCAGCTGGACTACGTCATCGCTTCCCACCAGGATCCTGACATCATCGCCTCGCTCGACCGCTGGCTGCTGTATACCGACTGCCGGGTGGCGATTTCCCGGCTGTGGGAACGGTTCCTGCCGCATCTGGTGCCGGGCTATATGGTGTTCAAGGGCGACGAACGCATTGTGCCGATCCCCGACGAGGGCATGGACATTCCCCTCGGCGACTCGCCGCTGCGCGCCCTGCCCGCCCATTTCCTCCACTCGGTGGGCAACTTCAGCTTCTACGACCCCATCAGCAGCATCCTGTTCTCCGGTGATGTCGGCGCCTCCACCAATGAGGAAGTGGACGAGATCACGGAGGAGAACTTCGACCCCGAAGCCCTGGGCATGCAGGGGTTCCATCAGCGCTACATGAACTCCAACCGCACCTGCCGGTTCTGGGTCAAGATGGTGCGCCAGCTGGGGCCGGAGATCATGGCGCCGCAACACGGCGCGCCTCTGCGCGGCCGCAAGGTGATCGGCATGTTCCTCGACTGGTTGGAACAGTTGCCCTGCGGCGTGGACCTGATGGAGCAGCGCAACTACGTCCTGCCGTAGTCACCGGGTGTCGAAATCGGTCAGCGGCCGGTAGGCGACGCGTTCACAGCCGACATCGGTGACCTCGGCCAGTCGCGGCCCGTCCCACAACCAGTCGCATAGGACCTCCACAGCCTGGTGCTCGCCACAGGCCATCACCTCGACGCTACCGTCGGCAAGGTTGTGCGCCCAGCCGGTGACACCCAGTTGCCGGGCTTTCTGCTGCGCCGCGCCGCGGTAGAACACTCCCTGCACCCGCCCGCGGACCAGGCACCGCCGACAGACCTTCATGGAAGCATCAACGTAGCCGGCTGCCCGGCCCGCAGCATGTCGGCAGCCACCGGGAATGAAACCTCCACGGCATACAGGGGCGGCTGGCCGGTTGCCTCCACCGGCTCCATTCCCAACTGCGCCACCGTGCCCTTGTAGTCCCGGCCCCCGACCCGGACCGTGACCGCTTCACCCGGCTTCAGCCGGTCGATCTGCTGCAGCTCCACCGCCGCCCGCGCCACCATGCGGTCGGCACGGGCCACCACCAACAGGGGCACGGCCCGCAGGTGCGTCACCACCGTCTGCCCGGGCTGTGCCAGACGCCGCACCACGACCGCCTGGTAGGGCGCCGTGACAACGCTGTACTGCATGTTGAGCCGCGCCTGCTGCAAAGCGGCCTGGGCGGCACGGTAGCCGGCCTCGGCCCGGGCGCGCTCGATCTTCACCAGCTGCAATTCATGAATCGACAGCACGGTGCGGTCGAACAGCTCCTGGCCCCGCTGCACTTCCTTTTCGGCTTCATCCAGCTCGTCCTTGGCCTTCACCGCATTGGCCTTGGCCTCGGCCAGATCGGCCTTGAAGCGCCGGTCATCGAGGCGCAACAAAACCTGCCCTTTCGCCACGCGGCTGCCGGCGCCGACCAGAACCTTGTCCACCGTGCCGGAAACCAGGGTGCTCAGCTCCACTGGGTCGGCCCACTGCAGGGCACCTTTCACCTCGGCGGCCCAGCCGGCCGGGGCGCTGAACACGCACAGGGCGAAAATGATTGCTTGCAAACGCTTGCTCATGGCTGTCACCGCAGTCACCTTCGTAAATTCGCGGGTCCCATGCGCCGGTTTCGGCGCCGCCGCTCCAAGTCCTAGGGTTTACCGCCGCCGGCGCTCGGCGGCGACCACACCGGCTTGCCGGTCAGGGCATTCAGACGCGCCAGGGTCAGGGCCAGCTGGTAGCGCGTGCGGGCGTTATACAGCTGGGCTGCCGTATACTCCACCATGGAATCGCCCAGGTCGGTCTTCACGTCCAGCTCGTATAACGCCCGGCTACGGTCAAGATACAGGTCACGGTAGTCGGCATTGACCCGTGCCGCATCCCGTTGCGCGTGCAGCACGTAGACCTGCTGCCAGGCCTCCAGCACCGCCTGGCGCACATCCATCTCCTTGCGCGCCAGCTCGGCGCGGACCCGGCGCAACGCCGCCTGCTGGCGGGCGATGTCGGCGGAAACCGCCCCGCCCGTGAACAGGGGCATCCGAAACAGAATCCCGGCCCGCACCCGGTCGGTGGAACCCAGCTCCCGGTTATAGGCCGACGTCTCCAGCTCGCCGTCGATCACCGGGTAGTTGCCGGCGCGCGCCGCCTGAACCCGCTGCTGGGCCGCCTTGACCCGGGCGCGCAGGGATTCCAGCACCGGGTTGCCGTGCAGCGCCTGCTGCTCCAGTTGCTCCACGTCGGGCAATTTGCGCGTCAGATCGGGGAGATCGGGTTTAACCAGCGTCGACGGCAGCATGCCCGGCCGGTTCAACAGGTTGGCCAGGCGCGAGCGGCTGGCGCGGCGCTCCACATCGCTGGCGTAGCGCTTGCGCCGCGCCAGCTGGTACTCCTGCTGGGCCTTGAGTACATCGATGTCGGACACTTCGCCCTGCTTGCGCCGGTCGCGCATGCGGTCGAAGCTGACATAGGCCACCGCCATGGCCTCGTTGTCACGGGCATACTTCAGGTCGGCCAACAGCACATCGAAGTAGGCACCTATGACGTCCAGCCGGTGCTGCGCTCGGGCGTCGGTGTATAGCAGCTGGCGACTGTTGATCTCATCCCGGGCCGCATTGAGGCGGGACTTGGTGCGGCCGAAATCGTACAGGCGCTTAGTCACGTACAGACCCACGTGGTTGTCGTTGTGGGTCTGATTCGGTGCCGCCGGCGACGGCTCCACCCAGCGCAGGCGGCCTTCGATGGAAGCCTGAACGCTGTTGCCCGCCTTGACGGCATCGCGTTCGGCCCGCGCCTGGTCGAGGGCCGCCTGCGCCTGGGCCACGTCCGGGTAGCTTTGGTCGGCCAGGGACAGTGCCGCTTCCAGGGTCAGGGGCTCGGGCAGCGGCTGGGCAGCCGGTACCGCCGCCGCCTGGGCCAGGGACGCCAGCCAGGCGCCGCACATCCAGAACAGGAAAAGAGCGATGAAGAAACGCAATAAGCTCATGGGCCTGCTTGTTGTACGCTGTTATGGCACAGCCGGACCGGCCGCCTCAAACGGGCGGCACGTGGCGCCGCGGCCGATGCCCGGAGATCAGTAGGGATTTTGCTGCATGGGCCGAATCCGGGCAACCCGCGTCGTACGCATCGGCCACTGTGCAAATACACATTCATTTTCCGGTAGGAGCGGGTATGCTCTAACAGGTCACGGGACCCGTGTATCATGAAGCTGAAGAACCTGCCCCTGAAAACCCAGATCCTGCTTGCTCCGGCCGTGACCATTTTCCTGATCATGGGTCTGATCGGGTTCACCCTGGCCAAGCTCTACGACATCAAGCATCAGAACGAAGTCGTGCGCGACTGGGTGCTGATCTGCACCCATGCCCAGGGGGCGATTTCGGCCGGGCAGCGCATGGACACCCTGGCCAAGGAAATGGAGACCGGCAAGACCGACAAGGACGACGACCTGCATTTCAGCTACCTGGAACAATCGCGGGCGCTGGTCGACCACCTGTCCTACCCCGACCTGTACAGCAAGCTCTCGCCCGAGACCCGGGCCTACCTGCAGCGCGAGGAGCAGCTGGTCAGGTATCGCGACCAGCTCAATCCGGTGGCGGTCCGCCGCACCATGAGCAATCTGCTCCCCCGGCTGGAGGAGCTCTACCGCGGTTTCTACGTCCAGAAGCGCTCCGCGTACACCGATTACTACGACAACGTCAACGACATTACCTCCCAGCTGGTGAGCATCTCGCTTTCGGTCCTGGCCCTGTCGGCGTTCACGGGCATCGCCCTGTCGATCTGGACCATCCGCAACACCAAGGGCCGTCTGGGCACGTTGGCACGGGATGCGCGCAAGATCTGCGCCGGTGACCTCGTCACGCCGCACCCGCCGGAAAAGGTCCGCGACGAAGTTGATGAACTGGCATTCTGCATGTCGACCATGACCCAGCGGTTGTTGAACGTGGTGGCCACGGAGAAGGTGTTGGAAGGCGCCGAGGAGGAGCGCAAACGTATCGCCATGGACATTCACGACCAAACCCTCTCGGACCTGACCAATCTCTCCCGCAGCCTGCAGACACTGCGCGACCACCCCGAGTCGGCGCCCGAGCACCAAACCGCCCGGCTGCAGGAATTGAGCGCCCAGGTGGAGGAAATCGCCAACGGCATGCGCCGGATCATCGATGACCTGCACCCGCAGACGTTGGATTTACTCGGCCTGGAGAAGGCGCTGAGATCCTACCTGGCGAAACGCCTCACCGGGGCGGATCTGCCCGACTATTTCCTGCACATCGATTCCGATGTCGATGACGCTCTTTCGGATTTCCAGCGCCTGAGCCTGTACCGGATCGTGCTCGAAGGCGTCAACAACGTGGTCCGCCACGCCCAGTGCACGCGCTACGAAGTGGAGTGCCGCCGCACGAACGGCGCCATCACCGTAATCATCGAAGACAATGGCAGCGGCTTCGACTACCGGACCGCACGCCGCGGGGGCGGACACGGATTGCCCAACATTGAAGAGCGGGCCAAGGCCATCGGCGCCAGCGTGCGCTGGGGACCGTCGCGCTTCACCAGCGGCACCCGATTTGAATTGAAACTCGAGACGCGCCCGAGCGAGCATGTCTGAAAAACCGCCCGTCATCATCGCTGAAGACAACCCCCGCGACCGGGAGTTTCTCGGCAGCGCCCTGCCCGGCTATTCCATCACTTTCGCCACCAACGGCCGCGAGGCCCTGGAAGCGGCGCTCGGCCAGGACGAACCGTGGGTGATCAGTGACCTGCAAATGCCGGAAATGGACGGCATCCAGCTGGCCAAGTCCCTGTGGACGCAGCGCCCGGCGGCGCGCATCGTATTCTGGTCCCAGCACAAGGATGAGATCTACGTGCGCGCACTGGCCGATATCATTCCGCCGGAGACAGTGTACGGCTATGTGTTGAAGAGCAATCCGAGCGAGGTGCTGAGCCGGGCGGTGGAGGCCGTCTTCCGGGAAACCCAATGCTGGATCGACCAGAAGGTGCGCCCCGTGCAGGCGCGCGCCAACAAGCCCGCCAGCGGCATCACCGACCTGGAGTACGAGGTGCTCATCGACATTGCCCTGGGACTGACCGACAACCTCATCGCCAAGCGCCGCTACCTCTCCCGGCGCGGCGTCCAGAGCCGCCTGAAATCTCTGTACGCCAAGCTCGGCATCGATCAGGAACAGCAGGTGTCGGCGGAAGTGGGCGAGATCCTGAATATGCGCGCCCGGGCGGTATCGGTGGCATTGCGGCGGGGCCTGATCAACCGCTTCGAGCTGGAACAGGAAGAACAGAAGCTGCAGCGCTGGCTGGGCCAGGAGCGGATCGGCTGATTCCGGCCGCGGCGCTGATCGTCAATCGCGCTGCTTGGCGCGCATCTCGCGTTTGTAACGGGTGAAAGTGGTCTTCTTGTAGAGGCCGTTGGCCGCATACCGGCCCAGCCACATGAACTCTTGCACGCCCGTGGTGGCCCCGGTGTAGCGGACCACGAGATTACCCTTCAAGTCGAAGAACGCCATCACCGGAGTGGCGCCGCGATTGTGGGCCACCTTGGCGAAAAACTTCTTCTGGGTGGTGGGATGGCCGTGGAAATCGGTGATTTCGTTGTCGCTCTCGATGTCCACCTGGAAGACCAGGAAGTGCTTGCGGAAGTACTCCTGCACTTTCGGCTGATTGAACACGGTGGTCTTCATGCGGTGGCAGAACGGGCATTCCTCCTGCTCGAAAAACAACAGAATGCCCTGCTTGCCTTCCTGCCTGGCGGTGGCCAGCTCCTCGGTGAAATCCCCGAATGTGGTATTGAAGAAGTACTTCTGCGGGTCCCGGGGCAGCGCGGCCTGCACGGCCGCCACCATCACGAAGAACAACAACCCGGAGGCAAACAGTAATCGAACAATACGCATGGCGGCTCACAACCTCGAAATCCCGCTGGGATTGATGCCGTGCGCCCGCCGGGGCCGGCTCGTCGCCGCACCAACGGGCATATATGCGTATAATACTGGTGCGCCTGTCCGGCGCCGTCAATGTTCAAATGCACAGTGGCTGTGGCATATCCACGGCGCCCGGGCTGAGGGCCGCGCTGCCGCAACCACATCGACATGAAACCGACACCATGACCGCAATTCGCGAACAGGATTTCATTGACAGCATCGCCGATGCGCTGCAGTACATCTCCTATTACCATCCGCCGGACTATATCCATGCCCTGCACCAGGCCTACCAGCGCGAGCAGTCGCCCGCCGCCCGCGATGCCATTGCCCAGATCCTGATCAATTCTCGCATGTGCGCCGAAGGACACCGCCCCATCTGCCAGGACACCGGCATCGTCACGGTGTTCCTCGACATCGGCATGGACGTGCACTGGGACGCCTCCATGGGACTGCAGGCGATGGTCGACCGCGGTGTGCACCGCGCATACACCAGCCCGGACAATCCGCTGCGGGCTTCGGTGGTGGCCGACCCCGACGGCGCGCGCAGCAATACCCGCGACAACACACCGGCCGTGGTCCACACGCGCCTGGTGCCCGGCGGCCGGGTCGGGGTCACGGTGGCGGCCAAGGGCGGCGGCTCGGAGAACAAGTCCCGCTTCACGGTGCTCAATCCCAGCGACGACGTCGTCAAGTGGGTATTGGAGACCGTGCCCGGCATGGGCGCCGGCTGGTGCCCGCCCGGTATCCTCGGGATCGGCATCGGCGGCACCGCCGAGCAGGCCATGCTGCTGGCCAAACGGGCCTTGATGGAACCGGTGGACATCCAGGAACTGCAGGCGCGCGGCCCGAGCAGCCACGCCGAAGAGTTGCGGCTGACGCTCTACGAACAGGTCAACGCCCTTGGCATCGGGGCACAGGGGCTCGGCGGCCTGACCACGGTGGTCGATGTGAAGGTCCTGGACTATCCCACCCATGCAGCGTCCAAGCCCGTGGCCATGATTCCCAACTGCGCCGCCACGCGCCATGTCCACTTCGAACTCGACGGCAGCGGGCCGGCGCGCCTGCAGACGCCGAGCCTGGACGACTGGCCGCAAATCACCTGGGAGGCGGGGGCCACCTCCAAGCGGGTGGATCTCGACCGGATCACCCGCGGGGAAATCGCCAGTTGGAACCCCGGTGACACCCTGCTGCTGCGCGGCCGCCTGCTGACCGGGCGCGACGCCGCCCACAAGCGCATCGTGGACCTGATCGCCCGCGGTGAGCCGCTGCCGCCCGGTCTGGATTTCACCAACCGTTTCATCTACTACGTCGGCCCCGTGGACCCCGTGGGCGACGAAGTCGTGGGCCCCGCCGGCCCCACCACCTCCACCCGCATGGACAAGTTCACCGAAACCATGCTGGCGGAAACGGGCCTGCTGGGCATGATCGGCAAGGCCGAACGCGGACCGGCGGGAATCGAAGCCATCCGCAAACACCGGTCGGTGTACCTGATCGCCACCGGCGGTGCCGCCTACCTGGTGGCAAAGGCGATCAAACAGTCGCGGGTGGTGGCATTTGAAGAGTTGGGCATGGAGGCGGTCTACGAGTTCGAGGTGGAGGACATGCCGGTGACGGTGGCGGTGGACAGCGGCGGCAATTCCATCCATCAGACCGGCCCGGCCCACTGGCGCGCCCGCATCGGCTCAGTGCCGGTGGAGGTGGGTTGAGCCCGCGTCTCGACGTTTATGCTACGATGTGGCCGCTTCGCGTCCCCAAGCGGCGCCGGCTCGGCTCCCCATTGCTGGACGAGGACCATGCCATGGCGGTACTTCACGTCAACGGGATCAGGTATCGACTCACCTCCGACGGCCGGCTGGTGAATCTTTCCGAGTGGAACGAGGACGTCGCCTGTGCGCTGGCCCAACAGGACGGCATCGAGCTCAGCGATTCCCATTGGGAAATCCTCTGCGTGATGCGCCTGTTTTACCAGGAATTCAACATCTCGCCGGTGCGCAAGCTGCTCAGGCGCGCGGTGGCCGAGCGGCTGGAACCGGAAAAGGCTTCCGACCGCTACTTCAACGACCTGTTTCCCGGCGGTGTGGAAATCCAGGGCACGCGCATTGCCGGCCTGCCGATACCGCTGCTGGACGCGGAACTGGTACGTGCCGAGCGGGACGCCGGCCACCCGCCGGATACCGACGCCGCGGCGCACGCGGTCGAGGAATTCGAGTGCGAGGGCGCCCACTACCAGATCTATCCGCACGGCAACCTGGTGGACCCGGAACAGTGGAACGTGCGGGTGGCGGAATTCATGGCCGGCCAGGAAGGCATCGAACTGACCGCCGAGCATTGGGAATTGATCTATTTCCTGCGCCGGTTCTATTTTGAATATGGCATCAGTCCCATGGTGCGCCTGCTGATGCGGCATATGGAAGCCCAGTTCGGACGCGAGAAAAGCAGCGAACCTTACCTCTACTCGTTGTTTCCCGGTGGCCCGTCGCGCCAGGGCTCGCGCATCGCCGGCCTGCCCGAACCGCAGGGCTGCATCGACCCCTGAACAGCGAAGGCGGTGCCTGCCACGCCGTGTTGGCTGTTGCCGTTAATCGTCGGCGGACTCACTCATCAACGCACAGACCGCCGCGGTGTCGACCACATCTTCCCATTTGCAGCCGCGGGAAACGTCATTCATGGGTTTGGCAAATCCCTGGATGATGGGACCGGTTGCCGTGGCGCCGCCGAGCCGTTCGGTGATCTTGTAGGAGATGTTGCCGGCATCCAGGTTGGGAAATATGAACACATTGGCTTTGCCCGCAACGGGCGATTCAGGCGCTTTTCCCCGGCCGATATGCTCGACAAATGCCGCATCGAACTGAAGTTCACCATCGACGGCCAGCAAAGACTTCTTCCGTTTGACCGTTTCCAGCGCTTCCTGTACCAATTCAATGCGTTCATGTTCAGCGCTGCCTTTGGTTGAGAAGGAGAGCAGAGCAACCCGCGCTTCTTCACCGGTCAGGTCCTGGTGTGTCTGGGCCGAGTCAATGGCGATCGACGCCAGTTGCGGCGCCGTCGGATACGGAACCACCGCGCAATCGCCGTAAGTGAATACGCGCCCGTCTTCCCATGACATCATGAAGACACTCGACACCACCTCGGACCCTGCCTGCAGGCCGACAACCTGCAACGCTGCTCTCAGGACATCAGCGGTGGTGTTCATGGCGCCGGCAACACTGCCGTCGGCCTCACCCTGAGCCACGAGCGAGGCCGCCCAATAGAGCGGCTGCCTGACCAGCTCGGCAGCCAGGTCTTCGGTCATTCCCCTGTCCCTGCGTCTTTCGTACAACTGGTGTATAAATTTTTCGACGTTCTCTCCCTTCCCGGGTTCACTGAATAAAACTGACTCAGGAAGCCTGATCCCGAAAGAATCCGCGAGCGCACGCCCCCGGTCCTCAGAAACGGCGAGGATGACTCGACAGATGTTTTGCTCATCAAGAAATGCGGCAGCCCGCAGAATGCGCTCGTCCACGGCCTCGGGAAGAACAATCGTCTTCGCTTCCCGGGCGGCATTTTCACGCAGTTGAGTGATAAAGGGAGTCATAGTCGCAAAAAATAGTTGAAATCACCCTCGTTGGGCGCGCCGTTCCACCGAACGGTTCCGGGTCTCTGCCATGCCGCCGGGCATGGCCGGTACATGTCCATGTTCGAATACCAATTCCTGTGTCAAATCGATCAAATGCCTGCATGCGAAGCGCATCTTGAGCTTCTGCAACAGCAGCCGCTTCGAATCCAATCCCGCCCGTCACGCCGGGGAACCCACCGCCCCCTTGCCGCAAGTGAAGCCCGCATCGATCCCTGAATGCCGAACGCAGCGTCGCCCCTGCCAATGCGATATCGGCAGGCCCACGCGGATTCGCCGAACCACGCGCGTACCGCGGCTGAGTGGGGATACCTCCGTGGTTGGCCGCAAGCGCGCCGGACAAAGAAGCTGCATCACACGTGACCGGCGGCGCAGCAGAACCCGGGGCCGTGTGCAAGGCCCACGCGGCCGCGGTCTGATCACCGATTCGCATACCGTGCGTTTCCAGCCCCCCCGCCGTGCCTCGAGCGCCGGCTGTATTAAGAATACAGTATCGCAAGCGGGCCCGCCGTGTCATCCGCAGCTGCGGCAAAGCGCGGCGCCGGGACCGGCCGGCCTGCCCTCCCGTTGCCGGCCCGACGAAATCAGGCGCCGGCGGTCCGCGCAATCGGCGCTGAGGCGTCAAGCCACCTATTGGTCCGCCCGCTGCTCACTTGACATTACCCCAATCCAACCGGTAGATTGGCTCGCGCTTCAGGTGCTCCCGCGATCCACGCTCGCAGGGAGTGAAACGGGAAGCCGGTGCGTCCCCGCAATGGGCGACAAGGCCGGCGCTGCCCCCGCAACGGTAGACGAGTCGTGGATCAGCATTACGCCACTATGCGAGCCCGCATGGGAAGGCGCTGATCCCGGATCCTGCATCCGCTCGTGAGCCCGGAGACCGGCCTGACGCCGGAGCCCGCCCCTGGCGGCGCCTCCGAGTCAGTGCTGCGGAGGGCGGCGCTACCGGGCGATTTCTTGCAGACGTTTCCCGAAGTTCTCCTCCGTAGTCGCAACCGAAAACATCGGGCGGTCACCCGAAAGGCGGCCCGGGCGATTGCGCGTGCGGGTCGGCACGCCGAGGAGAAACAATGAGAAAAAGCATTACCGCCTGTGTATCCCTGTGCCTGCTTTTTGTGCACGGCATGTGCCTGGGCGCCACCGACAACGCCGACACCGTGGTGGTGACCGCGACCCGCACGGCCCAGTCCGCCGACCAGACCCTGGCGCCGGTAACAGTGATCACGCGCCAACAGATCGAAAGCCATCCGCAGGCCGATGTTGCCGACCTCCTGCGCTGGGACGCCGGCATCGACATCGGCCGCAACGGCGGCATCGGCCAGAGTACCTCGGTGTTCATTCGCGGCGCCGACAGCAACCATACACTGGTGATGATCGACGGCGTGCGCATCAACCCCGGCACCATCGGCAGCGCTGCAATCCAGAACATCAGCCCGGACGTCATCGAACGCATTGAAGTGGTGAAGGGACCGCGCTCCACCTTGTACGGCTCCGACGCCATCGGCGGCGTGATCAACATCATCACCCGCAAAGCCCGCCCCGGCACCCACTACAGCGGCAGCGTGGGCGGCGGCGCCCATGGCACCCGCAGCGTCAGCGCGACGGTGGACCACAAGGGCGACACCGGTAGCATCGGCGCCACCTTCAGCGGGCTTTGGAGCGACGGCATTCCCACCCGGACCGGCTCACACCTGGACCGCGGATACAGCAATCGCACGGCGATGATCTACGGCGGCCGCAGCATCGGCGACAGCCGGCTGCGCTTCAGCCACTGGCAGGCGCAGGGCAGGACGCAATATCTGGATTTCCTCCTCAATCCGGCGGATCAGGATTATACCAACGCCGTTTCCACCCTGAGTCTGGAAAGCACCCCGAGCCCCGACTGGGTCAGCACCGTCAAGCTCAGCCGCGTGCTCGATGAGATCGACCAGAACCAAAGCGCCGATTTCGCCCACACCCAGCGCTACGTCCTCGACTGGCAGAATGACGTGCAGGTGGGCCAACGCCAACTGGTAACCGCCGGCCTCACCCTGTCCCGGGAAAACACCCGGGCCCGGTCCTCGGGCACGTTCTTCGACGTCGATACCAACGTCAACGCCGGATACGTGCAGGACGCCGTACATGTCGGCAAGCATCATCTGCTCGCCGGCCTGCGCTATACCCATCACAGCAGCTTCGGCGGCCACGCCACCGGCGATCTCGAGTACGGCTACGACCTGCGCCCCCACCTGCGACTGCTGGCCTCGGTCGGCACCGGCTTTCGTGCGCCCGACAGCACCGACCGATTCGGCTACGGCGGCAATCCCGACCTCAAGCCCGAAACCTCGCGCAACCTGGAGCTTGGTTTGCGCTATCGCCCCGCCGACAACCAGCACCTCTCGGCATCCGCGTTTCAGAACGACATCAAGGACCTGATCAACTATGTGGATCCCGATGGCTGGGCGGGTCCGCTGCCCGGCCGCAACATCAACGTGGACCGGGCCCGGATCCGCGGCCTCGAACTGGAGTACACCTACCACAACGGCCCCTGGGACCTGCGCACCTCCGGCATCGTGCAGAATCCCGTCAACCGGGAAACCGGCCGGCAGCTTGCCCGGCGCTCCAAGCGCAGCCTGACGGTATCGGTGGACTACCGCCGCGCCGCCTGCGCCTGGGGGTTCGACATCGGCGCCCACAGCCGGCGGCCCGATTCCGATTACAGCAACGTCATGCTGGGCGGCTACACCCTGGTCACACTGCGCGGCGAGCACAAACTGACCCGCAGCCTGACGCTTTCAGCCCGCATAGAAAATCTGCTGGACAAGAACTACCAGCTGGCTTCGGGCTACAACACACCGGGCCGGTCCTTGTACCTGCAACTGCGCTACCAACCGCCCGCCGCGGATCACTGACCTGCAGCGGCCGCGCGGGCCCGCTGCAACTGCCGGCACAGGCGCCGCGCGCCCTGCAGGATACGCGGCGTGGCCTGATTGATCAGGTCGGCAGGGATGAAATACAGCTGGCCGTCGCGCACCGCCGCCAGGGCGGGCCAGCGTTTCCAATCATCAAGCCACGGCGGCCGGCGGCCGCCGATGCCGCTGGCAACGATGACCTGGGGATCCCGCGCCAGCACCGCCTCGATGCCCACCTGAGGGGTAAGGCCACGGGCGTCGGCAAACACGTTGCGGCCGCCGCACAGCCGGATCACGTGGCTGATCAGGTGCCGGCCGGCAACGGTCATCAGGGGGCGATTCCAAATCTGGTAGAACACCCGCACCGGACTGCGCCCCGAGTACTCCTTGGCCAACCGGCGGTATCCGCGCAGGTACGCATCGATGGCCGGCCGGGCCTGTGCTTCAGCCCCCGCCAGCCGCGCCAGCCGCCGCATGGTGCTCGCCACGCCCATCAGGTTGTGCGACTCCGAGCGATAAACCGGGATTCCGAACGCGCGCAGCCGCGCCACCTGGCCCCGGGGACTGCCGCTGCCCCAGGCGACGACCAGGTCGGGGCGCATCGCCACGATGGTCTCCAGATCCAGCGCATCGTAGCGCCCGACCCGGGGAATCGCCCGCGCCGCCGGCGGATAATCGCTGCCGCCGATGGTGCCCACCACGCGCCCGCCCGCGCCGACGGCGAACAGCACCTCGGTGATGTTGGGAGCGAGACTGACAATGCGCCGGGCTGGATGGGCCAGGGTGATCCAATGTCCGCTGTCATCGCGGACCCGGATCTGCGCTTGGGCCTGGAGCACTGGCATGCCGGCCCACAACCACACCAGCAGCAGCCAGGTCCATGTCCTGAATCTGCGATCGCCGTTCATGAGCGCCAAGTCTACCGGAATGTGTACGGCCCGGCGCTGCTCCGTCGTGGACGCCTGTGCCATACTTGAGCCATGAGTACCCCGGCCAAACCCCAAGTCGTGCCGTTCTGGAAAACCAAGCCGCTGGCGGAGATGACCACCGATGAGTGGGAGTCGCTGTGTGACGGCTGCGGACGCTGCTGCCTGCACAAGCTGGAAGACATGGATGACGGCGAGGTCTACTACACCAATGTCGCCTGCCGTCTGCTGGACCTCGACCGGTGCCGCTGCACCGACTACGCCAATCGCAGCCGCAGGGTGCCGGACTGCATTTCACTGAGCGTGGAGCAGTCGCACGAGTTCCGCTGGCTGCCCTCCACCTGCGCCTACCGCCTGCTGTTCGAGGGGCGGGAACTGCCTGACTGGCATCCGCTGGTCAGCGGCAACCCGGCCACCGTGCGCGAAGCCGGCATTGCAGTGCGGGACATCGCGGTGTCGGAGTACGCGGTGGAGGATTTGCGCGAGCATCTGTTGGAGGGGCCGTTGTAGGCCAGGGGAAAGGGAAAAGGGTAAAGAGGAAAACGATCCCTTTCATCTCTACTCTTTTCCCTTTCCCCTGCTCATCCCCCCATGAAACATCAACCGCGGCAGCGCCGCCTCCCCTTCTCCCTGAACCTCAATGCGAGTAATCCCCGCGTTCTGCACCTGGATACGAAACAGGTGAGCCGGGGGCATTCCCAGCACGTGACTCAACACCATGCGGATCACGCCGGCATGGCCGACGATCAGGACGTGCCGCCCGGCGTGGCGCCGCAACATGTCGTTCCAGGCGCTCACCACCCGCCCCCGGAACGCCGGCAGCGGCTCGGCGCCGGGCGGGCGCTCACTCATCGGGTCGCGCCAGAACCGACGCAGAACGTCGGGGTCGTGCGCCGCGACCTGCTCCGCGGTCCGGCCTTCCCAGGCACCGAAGCCGACTTCCTTGAACCGCTCCTCGATCTCCAGCGCCAGCGCCCGGCGCTGCGAGAGTTCCCGTGCGAATTCCAGGCACCGGCGCAACGGCGAGCTGAGCACAAGGTCCCAGGGAACGTCGCCCGCCACCGCCCGGCGCATTTGGCGCCAGCCCTTGTCGCTCAACGGATCGTCGAGTTGGCCACGGTACTTGCGCCCGCCCACGGGTTCCCCGTGGCGGATCAGGTCCACGGTTGTGATGACATCGCTCACGACGCCAACCCCGGCAGCCCGGCCGTCCCGGCCCGCGGAGAATGGTTAATGACGGTCCAGAGGGGATTTCGCGGGTTCGGCATGGGACAGGTACAATGCCAGTCCGATCAGGGCAATTCCGGCACCGAGATACAGCAGCTCGAGGACGTTGCCGAACTGGATCTCAACCGCACACTCGAAGAACTTCACGATCAGGATCATCAGCACCACCTTGCCCAGCCGCGCTTTGAGATCGTCGAGGCTCTCGATCACCAGCACTTTCGATAACGTCTCGGCACCCTGGGCCCGATCGATCTTGCTGATGAACAACTCGTACAGGCCCAGCGCGAAAATCAGCATCACCGTAGCCAGCAGATAGCCGTCGACGATCTCCACCACGTGGGTCACCGTGGCCGAGCGCAAAGCTGCACGCTGGGACTCGAGCAGTGCCGGCGTAGTCCACCAGGTGGATGGACGAGCATGTACCACGCATCCACCGTGGCCATGTAGAACATGGCCACGCCCGACAACAGGCTGGCCACCACCGCGGCCACCACCAGGCGGCTTTCCCACAGCAGGCTCTCGAACAGCTGCTCCAGTTTCTTCATTGCCGCTCAGTACCCCCACACCTGCGTGACGGCTGACAGGCGACCGGCGCCGCCCGGCTCCAGACGCGCGAAAGGGCCCCTGAGGGCCCTTTCGGCTGGCAAACGAGCCAAGGCTTTGCGTCCAGATTTACTGCCCGGCCAGGTAGGCCTTGTCCGACTCTTCGACCACGCCCAGGCTCCAGGCACCGCGGGTCTTGGCGTGACGAACCGCCGCATCCACATCAGCAGCGCTGGGATTGGTGTCGATGGTGAAGTTCTGCCCCGGGTAGATCAGATCCGCGTCGTGGATCTTGTCACTGTTGGCCTTGTAAATCAGCGGCCACTCGTAGGGGTTGTTGTAGATCTCGGACTTGCCTGCGATACGCCACAGCGAATCGCCGCGCATCACCGTGTAGCTGGTGGTAGCCTTCGGCGCGGCCTGAAGGCCGCGGTTCATGCTTTTTTCCTTATAGTACTGCTGGACCGCCAGATCGCCCTGTTCCTTGGCTTTGTTGGCAAGCTTGATGGCTTCGTCGTACTTGCCGTCTTTGTAGGCCTGCTCGGCCTGCTTCAGGATCTTGTCCGAATCACGCCACTCGTAGTCCAGGGCTTTGGCCTTGGCCAGCGACGCCTTGGCATCGGCAATGGCCTGCTCGGCGGCCTTCGCCTTGGCATTCATCTCGGTGGCCTGGGGCTTCTGGGGCTGCTGCTGCTGGGTCGCGCAGCCGACGGCCATTCCGAGCGTCAGTACGGCGATCCCTATGATCTTGAGGCTAGGCAGAATCTTCATTGTTGTTGACTCCGAAACCGAAATTATTCTTCAGAAAAGGAAAAAATTGAGCGCCAAGAAAAGCATACATAAATTGAAGCTAACACTCTGATCAGTATAGCGTCAAGATCAGAAATAACTAGATGCCGCGCGGTGTGACGTGGCGCATGAAATCAACGGGAATTTCCCAGCGGAGCACTATGGCTTCCCCGGGGGATGGTGCTCGAGCGCCTCCTGCCGCGCCGCCAAAGCCTTGCGCTTGGCCGACAGGGCCGAGTCGCGGGCCCGGCGGAACTCGCCCAACTCCAGCTGCTGCTGCGCCTTCTCGATCAACGTCTGCGCCTGGGCCAGCACGTCCGGCGAATAATGCTCGGCGCCGGCCTGGCGAGCCGCCTGGATCGCCTGGCGGGCATCGCTCATTTCCTGCACCGGCGCGCCGGCGCAGGCCGCGAGCAAGCCCGTGGCCAACATCAACAATATGACTTTAAGCCGGAGTCTTTTCCCGATCATTACCGGTGCCCTACCCGCTCGCGGCAGGTGGAGGCTAAAATACTGCATTCCACCCCATCCCACAAGGCAGACTAAACAGCCGGCCGGCGGCCGTCAAGCAGGCTGATACGCAAAGGAACATGACCGGAATGGCAGCACAACAACCGCAGGTCACCATTTACCACAATCCACGTTGCAGCAAGTCCCGCCAGACCCTGGAATTGCTCCAGCAGCAGGGCATCGCGCCGCAGGTGGTCGAATATCTGAAGGCGCCCCCCGATCACAAGGAGCTGAAAAACATCCTCGCGAAGCTGAACCTGCAGCCGCGCCAGTTGATGCGTACCAAGGAGAGCCTGTACAAGGAACTGGGCCTGGACGACCCGGCCCTGGATGCCGATGCATTGGTCCAGGCGATGGTGGATCATCCGAAACTCATTGAGCGCCCGATCGTGCTGGCCGGCGGCAAGGCCGCGCTGGGCCGGCCGCCGGAAAACGTGCTGGAAATCCTCAAATGAGCGACATCCTGGTCCTTTATTACAGCCGCTACGGCGCCACCGCCGAAATGGCGCGCCTGATCTGTCACGGCATCGAAGAAGTTGCCGGCATGCAGGCGCGGCTGCGCACGGTGCCGGCGGTGTCCGCGGTGTGCGAAGCCACCGAGGACACGATCCCCGAGGCGGGGCCGCCTTACGCCTCCCTGGACGACCTGCGTGAATGCGCGGGGCTGGCGCTGGGCAGTCCCACCCGCTTCGGCAACATGGCGGCGCCGATGAAATATTTCATCGATTCCACCAGCAGCCTTTGGCTCGGCGGCACCCTGGCCGGCAAGCCGGCCACCGTATTCACCTCCACCTCCAGCATGCACGGCGGCCAGGAGACGACGCTGCTCAGCATGATGCTGCCCCTGCTGCATCACGGCATGCTGTTGTTGGGGCTCCCCTACAGCGACACCGACCTGCTCACCACCCGCAGCGGCGGGTCACCCTACGGCAGCAGTCATCTGGCGGGCACCGACAGCAAGCTGCCCCTGACCGACGAGGAAAAGCGCCTGTGCCGGGCCCAGGGCAAGCGCCTGGCGTTGGCGGCCCAGGCCTTGTGCGGCGCGGACGCAGACCACAGGAAAGTGCGATGAGCGGCGCCGCCGTTGCGCGCTCGGTCGCTCTCGGCGGCTACTTCGGGCTGTGGCTGCTGCTGCCGGCCTGGTACGGCTGGCTGTCGCCGCCGGTATACATCGCCGTGGGCCCGGCCCTGGTGTTGCTGCTTATGCCCTTGGTGTTTCCCCTGCGGGGTCTGCTGCGCGGGACGCTCTACACCTACGCCTGGACCAGCATGTTGTCGCTGCTGTACTTCGCCCACGGCGTCGGCGAAGCCTGGACGCTGGCCGGCGACCGGCCTTATGGCCTGACCGAAATCGCGCTCAGCCTGATGTGGTTCACCGGCGCCATCCTCTACGTGCGCCTGGGCAAACGCGAGCGTCTGCGCGCCCAGCCGCACTAACCCGTCGATTGCGCCAGCCGGACGCGGGCCGGCCTATTCCCCCAGCGTCGCCTTGATGAACGGCACCGTCAGCCGCCGCTGCGCCGCCAGCGACGCATGGTCGAGCCGCTCCAGCAAGCCGTACAGGGCGCCCATATCGCGGGCACAGCGGCGCATCAGGTAGCGGCCCGCTTCCGGCGGCAATTCCAACCCCCGGCCCCGGGCGCGCAATGTCAGGGCGGCGAGTTTCTGGTCGTCGTCCAGAGGCCGGAGCCGGAACACGGCGCCCCAGCCCAGGCGCGACACCAGATCCGGAAGCCGCAGACCCAGATCCTGGGGCCGGCGGCGGGCCGAGACGGCCAGGTGCCCGCCCAGTTCCCGCAGGCGGTTGAACAGGGAAAACAGCGCCATCTCCCACGGCTGAAGCCCGGCAATACGTTCGACGTCGTCCAGGCACACCAGCGCCATGGCCTCCAGTCCATCGAGCATTTCCGGCTGCAATTCGTCCGCACCGGCCAGGGGTAGATACGCCACGGCGCGCCCGCCAGCCGCGGCCGCGTGGCACGCCGCCTGCAACAGGTGGGTCCTACCGGTGTCGGGCGCGCCCCACAGATACACCACCGCCGGTTCGGCCCCGGCGGCGCAGGCGTGCAGCGCGTGCACCGCGGCGGCGTTGGGCTGCGGAAAATAATTGGCGAAGGTGGCGCTGTCGTTGAGCGCCAGGCCCAGGGGCAGCTGCACCGTCATCGGCCGGTGCCCGCCAGCGGCTCGGGCCGGCCATTGCGGCGTTCGTACAAAACCGCCATCACCGGCCGCCGCCGTCCTGCTCGTACAGGTTGCTGCCCACGTAACGCTGGTGCGCGTGACGCAACAGTACCGCCACCACCGCCGCCACCGGCAGCGCCAACAACACACCGAAGAAGCCGAACAGCTGACCGCCGGCCAGCACGGCGAAAATCACCGCCACCGGATGCAGCCCGATCCGGTCGCCCACCAACGTCGGCGTGAGCACCGTGCCCTCCAACAGCTGGCCGACGGCGAACACCGCCAACACCGGCAGCAGCTGTATCACCTCATGGGTCTGAACCAGGACCGCAATGCCGGCCGACAGCACACCGAGAATGAACCCCAGGTACGGCACGAAGCTCACCAGCCCCGCGAGCATGCCGATCAGCAGCGCCAGGTTCAGGCCGACGATCCACAGTCCGACCGAATAGATGATGCCCAGCGCCACCATGACCAGGAACTGGCCGCGCAGGAACGCACCCAGCACCTCGTCCGATTCCCGCGCCAGACGCGTGACCGTCGGCTCCGAGCGGCGCGGAATCAGCCCCCGGACCCGCTCCACCATGTGATCCCAGTCGCGCAGCAAGTAGAAGCTCACCACCGGAATCAGTACCAGATTGGCCAGCCAGGCAATCACCGCCAGCCCCGAAGCGGAGACCGACCGCAGCAGCTGCGCGGCGATGCCGCCGGCCTGCTGCCAGTGGCTGCGCAGCGCCTGCTCCAGGGTATTGAAATCCAGCGCCGCCGCGCTGATGCCCAGGTGCTCCCGCAGCCAGGGCAGCACGGTGTGCTCAATCCAGCCGAGGTAGTCCGGCAGCCGCGCGATGAGATAGGCCACTTGGCGCTCGATCAGCGGAATCAGCAGCAGCGCCACCAGGGTCAGCGCCAGGAACAGACCGCAGAACACCACGATTACGGCCCAGGTGCGGCGCAGCTTCCAGGTCTCCAGGCGGTCGACCAGCGGGTCGCCCAGGTAGGCGATCAGGGCCGAAACCAGGAACGGCGTGAACACCGGTGCCAGCAGGTAAACCAGGTAGCCACCGCCCACCGCCGCGGCGAATGCCAACCACTTTTGTGAGTCCGTCACGACCTACTCCTACGCACCCGCAGCGCCCGCGCGCCCCAGGTCAGCATGTAACCGGCGCCACTCAACACCGTGGTGACGACCACGACGCCGATGAGTCCGTCCAGCAACAATCCCGGCAGCCGGGCCACACCGCGATCGAACAACACCGTCATGATAAGCAGGATCTGCGCCAGCGTGTTGAGCTTGCTGATCCAGCTGGGGGCGGCATCCACTTTCTCGATCCACAGGTAGTAGGCGACGCTGCCGGCGAGAATCAGGAGGTCACGCCCGATCACCGCCACCACCAGCCACAGGGGAATCAGGTCGCGGAATCCCAGCATCACGAACACCGACACCATCATGGCCTTGTCGGCAATGGGATCGAGCCAGCCGCCGAGGCGCGAAAACCAACCGTAGCGGCGCGCCAGAAAGCCGTCGAGCGCATCGGACAGGCCGGCCAGGGTGAACACCGCCAGGGCCGCGCCGTATTGCCGCTCCTCGAGCAGCGCCACCACCGGGACCACCAGTACGATGCGCAGCGCACTGATCAGATTCGGCAGGTCGCGCGGCTTCACGGGAGCAGGCGATAGTTCAGTTGCTCTTGCCCTGCGGCCAGTTGGGTGCCCTCACCCGACTGTCGGGCGCCGCCGGCCCCGGCCTGAACCGGCGCCTGGGCCGCCGTCGGTCTGGTGCCTTGTGCGGCCGCCGGGGGCGAGGTCTGGGCGGAACCTTGCGCGGGCCCCTGGGGTGACGTTTGGCCAGCCTCCTGCACGGGGGCGCCGGCCACCGCCTGGCCGGGGCCCGGCGCCGGGGTCTGGGTCACAGCCTGACCCGGCCCCTGGACGGGCGCCCCGCCAGTAGCCTGGCCGCTGCCCTGCGTGGGAGGAGCCTGAGGTGGTGCCTCGCCCGGGCCTGCGGCCGGCGCACCGCCTGACGCTTGAGCCGGCACCGCCACCGCCGCCTCCTGGCCCGCGTTGGCCGCCGGCGCCGGCGACTGAACCGGCTGCGGCGCCAGCGTGTTGCCCAGCGCGAAGGATTGCTCCAATACCGAGGCGCTGCCCCGCACCGTGACCGCATAGGTCAGCCGCTGGCCGTCCACGGCGGACAACTCAGCGTGATACACCGCGGCGAGCGAGTTCAGGTACTTGCTCAGGCGGGCATAGTCCTGCAGATTCTTCACCCCGGACACCACCAGCCGCACCGGCTGCGAAGACACCTCGTCTGAGCGCAACGCATAACGGGCGATCAGCATATCGGCAACGTTGGCCATGGTGCCGCCGAGCAACGTCGGCAGATCATCGTTGTCCGCGGTCCAGCTGTCCTGCTGACCGGAGTTGGCAAACGTCCAACGGGCGTGCCACGTGCCCTGGCTGTCGCGATACAGGCGTCCGATCAGCACCGCCTCGGTGCCGTAGCGCTTGGACGCCTCCTGCACGGTATCGACGAAGCCGCCCCAGACGTCCGCGAACGCCACGTTGCGCTGGTCCTCCAGGTCCAGCAGCGGGAACAGGATCGGAACGCCGCTGGCCCGGGCCTGTTTTTCCAGAGCGTCGTGGATCGCACCGGTGCCGTCGGCGCTGAGCAGGCGCCGCTGCCCACCGTCCTCGATCGCCAGCCAGACCAGCGTCACCGGGCGTTCCTCACCCCATACCGGCAGGCCGCTTTGCTGCAGCAGCTGGTTGACGGCCGCCCGGTCGAAGCGGATGCGCAACTCTTCGGTCGGCACCGCAGCAGGGGGTTGCGCTGCCGTGGCAGGCGCAGTCTGCGGCGCCGGCTGCGGTTGCGCCGACGGCGGCAGGCGATGGTAGCGGTATTGCTGGACGTACTGGGAGGGATCCTGCAAGGCCTTGGCGAGCGGCGGATAGTCGTCGATCTTCTGGGTGCCGGAAATACGGGTGATCACCTGGTGCAATCCATCGCGCAGGGCGCGCGCGCGTTCGGTGCGGTCCTGCCCGGTTACCGGGATATCGGCGGCATACAGTTTCTGCATACGCACCGCGCTGAACGCCGGCGGCGTGAGCACCAGCAGGGCCAAAGCCACCACAACCAAGCGTCTGAACATCTGCAACAGGCTCCTGTCCGCGCCGCTCCAATCCCGGTCGAGGGGCGGGACCCCACATGGCCGGCCGGCGCCCCGTCCGGGCGACGGACACGGGTTTGAAATTTCGTTGGCCGTCCCGCGCGGCGCCGCTGACACTCCCAGCGAGAGGCCCAAGCAGTGTAAGATACCAGCCTTGAAGCCGAAGATTAACACACAGGCGGCCGGAAGAACGCGGCCTGCCGCCCGGGAGCCACGGTACGATTTGAACGCACCCGCCTTCGACCCGCTCGCCCGTATCACGCACCGAATCAGGAGCGCGCAGTGACACAGGACACCGATTCATCGGCGACCACGCCCAAGCCCGTATCCCTCAGCTACCAGGATGCCGGGGTCGACATCGACGCCGGCAACCGGCTGGTGGAGCGCATCGCCCCCGTTGCCAAACGCACCCTGCGTCCGGAAGTCCTCGGCGGACTGGGCGGTTTCGGCGCCTTGTTCGAGCTGCCCGCGGGCCGCTACCGGGAGCCGGTGCTGGTTTCGGGCACCGACGGGGTCGGCACCAAGCTGAAGCTGGCCATGATGCTCAACGAGCACCGCGGCATCGGCATCGACCTGGTGGCCATGTGCGTCAACGATCTGCTGGTGCAGGGGGCCGAGCCCTTGTTCTTTCTCGATTACTACGCCACGGGACGGCTGGACGTGGAGGCGGCAGCGCAGGTCATCGAGGGCATCGGCGCCGGCTGCGAGCAGGCGGGCGCGGCCCTGATCGGCGGCGAGACGGCCGAAATGCCCGGCATGTATGCCCCCGGCGACTATGACCTGGCGGGCTTTTGCGTCGGCATCGTCGAAAAGAGCGACATTATCGACGGCAGCAGGGTCGCCGCCGGCGACGCCCTGATCGGCGTCGCCTCCTCCGGACCCCATTCCAACGGCTATTCCCTGGTGCGCAAGATCATCGAGGTTTCGGGGGCCGACCTGGCCGGGGAATTCCACGGCCGCACCCTCGGTCAAACGCTGATCGAGCCGACGCGCATCTACGTCAGGTCCGTTCTCCGGCTGCTGCAGCAGGTGGATGTCCACGCCATGGCGCACATCACCGGCGGCGGGCTGCCGGAAAACCTGCCGCGGGTGCTCCCCGACAAGACGCGGGCGGTGATCCATGCCGACGCGTGGGTGCGCCCGCCGGTGTTCGACTGGCTGCAGCGCGCCGGCAACGTCAGCGACCGGGAGATGTACCGCACATTCAACTGCGGCGTCGGTATGGTGGTGTGCGTCGGCGCCGACGACGCCCAGGCGGCACTGGACACGCTGCGGGAAGCCGGCGAGCAGGCATTCATCATCGGCCGCGTCGAGTCGGCCCCCGCCCGCGGGGTGGAGATTCGCTGAAGCGCAACGGCACCCGTACTGCACCACTCGCTCCGGCGCGCGGCGCCCCAACCCTGTCGAGTCATGACCCAGACCAGCGGTAATCTTGCCATCGTCATCCTGATCTCGGGCGCGGGCACCAACCTGCAGGCAATCCTGGACGCCGCGGCAGGCGGCGCGTTGCCGGTCGACATCCGTGCCGTGATCAGCAACCGCGCCGACGCCCCGGGCCTGGAGCGCGCGCGGCGCGCCGGCGTCGCCGCCGAGGTGGTCGACCACAAGCAGTATGCCGACCGCCACCGCTTCGACCAGGCGCTGCAGGCGCGCATCGACCGCTACCGGCCGGGCCTGGTGGTACTGGCCGGCTTCATGCGCATCCTCACGCCCGAATTCGCGCGCCACTATCGCGGGCGGCTGTTGAACATCCACCCGTCGCTGCTGCCCCGGTTCCGCGGACTCAACACCCACGCGCGGGCCCTGGACGAGGGCGCCGCAACCCATGGCGCCAGTGTGCACTTCGTCACGGACGAGCTGGACGGCGGACCGGTTATCCTGCAGGCGGAGCTGCCGGTGCTGCCGGATGACACGCCGCAGACCCTGGCCGCGCGGGTACTGGAGCAGGAGCACCGCATCTACCCGCTGGTGATCGAGTGGTTCGCCCAGGGGCGGTTGCGTCTGAGCGAAGACGGCGTCATCCTGGACGGCATACGGCTGCATACCCCCTGCCGCTTCGACCCGTCCAGCGCTACGGTGAATCGTTGTCCTTGAAACCACGCACTGCAATTGCCCGATTCGCATCCCTGCTGACGGCCGCCGCCGTGCTGCTGCCCGCCGCGTTGCCGGCGGCCGACAGCCAACTGATGCCGGACTTCGCGGCCCACTATACGGCCTACAAGGGCAGCTTCCGCATCGCCACGTCCACGGTGCACCTGACCCGCAACGGAGACCGCTACACCTACGCCAGCTTCACCGAGCCGGCCGGCATCCTGGCGCTGTTCCGCAGTGACACCGTGACCGAAAGCAGCGTGCTGGAATACCGCAACGGCCGCATCCTGCCGCTCCACTACCGCTACCTGCTGGACGGCAGAAAGCGCAAGGACGTGCGGCTGGAATTCCACTGGGACCGCAACCAGGTCACCAATACCGTCAAGGGCCGGTCCTGGACCATGCATGTCCCGGACGGCGCGCTGGACAAGTTTTCAGTGCAGTTGGCGGTGATGCGCGACCTGGCCGACGGCCGCACGAAACTGGATTACGACATCGCCGACGGCGGCAAGCTGAAGAACTACAGGTTCAAGATCCTGGGGACGGAGCAGATCACCACGCGGGCGGGAACGTTTAACACCGTCAAGCTGATGCGCATACGCGAGAACAAGAAGCGCAAGACCTACATGTGGGCGGCGCCCAAGCTGGACTACCTGCTGATACGCATCCAGCACATCGAAACCAACGGCAGCCGCTTTCACATGGACCTGGATCAGGTCGGCGGACCGCTCAAGCGCCAGGCCGCAGCCCGCGGCGTGGATCTGGCCCGCGGCGACTGAGCGGCCGCGGCTGGATCCGGCCTCAGGCCTTGGGCAACGTGACGCCGGTCTGACCCTGGTATTTGCCGCGGCGGTCGCCGTAGGACAACTCACACACCTCGTCCGACTCGAAGAACAACACCTGTGCCACGCCCTCGTTGGCGTAGATTTTCGCCGGCAGCGGCGTGGTGTTGGAGAACTCCAGCGTCACATGCCCTTCCCATTCGGGCTCCAGCGGCGTGACGTTGACGAAAGTATTCCACCGTACGCGCCAGGGCGAACGAATTGGGGGGAATGATGCACACGTCCGAGCGCACGTCGACGAAGCTGTTGTCGTCGAAGTTCTTCGGATCGACGATCGCCGAGTTGATATTGGTAAAGATCTTGAACTCGTCGGCGCAGCGTATGTCGTAGCCGTAGCTGGAGGTGCCGTAGGAAATCAGGCGGCCGTTTTCGCCTTCGCGTACCTGGCCCGGCTCGAACGGTTCGATCATGCCGTGCTCCAGCGCCATGCGCCGGATCCACTTGTCGGATTTGATGCTCATTTTGTTGTGGCTCGCAGTAAACGCAGAGGACGCCGAGACGCAGAGAGCGCCGAGGAATTCAGGTTCCGATGAAATGAACAAATCGCGAGCCACGATGGGGGAACGGTCCTGGCATTGAGCCAAGCGTCGGCGACTTTGCGCCCCGGACCGCTCCCGCAGGTGTCCGCACCGGCATCAGATTCAGCAATCCGACCGCAGGAATTCTACCCCGTGGCCCCGCTGATGCCAATCGGACAACGCCGGGGTCCGAACACGGCAGAGCCGCAGACACACAGAAAACCCTCTGCGCACTCTGCGGCTCTGCGACCTCTGCGTTGCCTGCCCCGCCGGGACCCACCGATCAGTTGTTCTGAATGACGATCTGCGGGAATTTGGCGGCGTAGTTCTTCGCCTGCAGCGAGAGCTTGGCAGCCGCACGGCGGGCGATCTCCCGGTAGATCTCGGAGATGCGGCTGTCGGGCTCCGCCACCACGGTGGGTTTGCCGCTGTCGGTCTCTTCGCGGATGCGCAGATCCAGCGGCAGGGCGCCGAGGAAATCGACATCGTATTCCTCGGACATGCGCTGGCCGCCGCCTTCGCCGAAGATATGCTCCTCGTGGCCGCAGTTGCTGCAGATGTGGATGCTCATGTTCTCGACAATACCCAGCACCGGCACCTCCACCTTCTCGAACATCTTGAAGCCCTTCTTGGCGTCCAGCAGGGCGATGTCCTGGGGCGTGGTGACGATGATGGCGCCGCTGACCGGCACCTTCTGCGCCAGGGTCAGCTGGGTGTCACCGGTGCCCGGCGGCATGTCGACGATCAGGTAGTCCAGGTTCTTCCAGTTGGTGTCCTTGAGCAGCTGCTCCAGGGCCTGGGTGACCATGGGGCCGCGCCAGATCATGGGCGTGTCTTCGTCGATCAGAAAACCGATGGACATCGCCTGGAGATGATAGCTGACCATGGGCTCGAGGCTCTTGCCGTCCGCGGACTCCGGCTTGCCGGACACGCCCAGCATGCGCGGCTGGCTCGGACCGTAAATGTCCGCGTCCAGGATGCCGACGTTGGCGCCCTCGGCCGACAGCGCCAGCGCCAGATTGACCGCGGTGGTGGACTTGCCGACGCCGCCCTTGCCGGAGGCGATGGCAATGATGTTCTTGACGCCTTCGATGATCTGGATGTTCTTCTGGACCACGTGGCTGTCGATCTTCCAGCTGACGTCGACCTCGGCCTGATCGACGCCGTCGAGGGCTTCGACTTTCTCCTTCAGCGCAGCGGCGAGCCGGTCGCGGAATCCCTTGGCCGGATAGCCCAGCACCACCTTGACGGTCACCTTGGCGCCGTCGACGGAGATTTCCTTCACCGCCTTGGCGGAAACCAGATCTCTGTCCAGATGCGGATCGACGTAGCCTTTGAGGGCTTCCTCCACCTGGGACTGGGTTACATTCGACATACAACAACCTCCTCGACGATTCTGCCGGCTCGAGCCGGGCCGCTAACACCAACCAGCGAATCCATAGTAAATTGATCAGGAATTATACACGAAAAGTTCAAGAGGCGTAGTATTTCATAATCTTCGAATGGACACTAAGGTTGTGCACCCGAACCTTGCGGTCACTGACTGCAACCGCTATCTGGCGCCTCTTCCCATTCTGCAGCAATAGAGTATACTGATTGATTTTTATGTACTTTTTGATACCCGGCAATCACCGATGAGCGACAACGAGCCTACCGCACCCCGCAAAATCCTGGTCACGAGCGCCCTGCCCTACGCCAACGGCAGCATTCATCTCGGCCACCTGGTGGAGTACGTGCAGACCGACATCTGGGTGCGCTTCCAGAAAATGCGCGGCCACGAATGCTATTACGTCTGCGCCGACGACACCCACGGCACCCCTGTCATGCTGCGGGCGCAGCAGGAAGGCATCACCCCCGAGCAGCTGATCGAGCGCATGCATGCCGAGCACGCAGCCGATTTCGATGCCTTCCATGTGGACTTCGACAACTACTACTCCACCAATTCGCCGGAAAACCGCGAACTCGCTCAGGACATCTACCGGCGCCTGCGCGACGCCGGGCTGATCGACACGCGGGTGATCGAGCAGTTCTATGATCCGGAACGCGAGATGTTCCTGCCCGACCGCTTCATCAAGGGCGAATGCCCCAAGTGCCACGCCCAGGGCCAGTACGGCGACGGCTGCGAGGTGTGCGGCACCACCTACGCGCCCACCGAGCTGCTCAACCCCTATTCGGCAATATCGGGCGCCACGCCGGTGAAGCGCGAATCGGAGCACCATTTCTTCAAGCTGGGCCAGTGCGAGCCGTTCCTGCGCCGCTGGATGCAGGGCGAGGACGGCAACGGCCAGGCGCCGCTGCAGCCGGAGGCCGCCAACAAGCTGGAAGAATGGTTCGAGGCCGGGCTGCGCGACTGGGACATTTCCCGCGACGCGCCCTACTTCGGCTTCGAAATCCCCGACGCCCCGGGCAAGTTCCTTTATGTGTGGCTGGATGCGCCCATCGGCTACATGGCCAGTTTCAAGAACCTGGCCGAGAGCCGCGGGCTTGATTTCGACGCCTGGTGGAGCCGCGACAGCGGCACCGAGCTCTACCATTTCATCGGCAAGGACATCCTCTACTTCCACGCCCTGTTCTGGCCGGCGACGCTGCACTACGCAAATTACCGCACCCCCGACAAGGTGTTCGTCCACGGTTTTCTCACCGTCAACGGCCAGAAGATGTCCAAGTCGCGGGGCACCTTCATCACCGCCCGAACCTACGCCGAATTTCTCGATCCCGAATATCTGCGCTACTACTTCGCCGCCAAGCTCAATGAGCGGGTGGAGGATATCGACCTGAATCTGGACGACTACGTGGCCCGGGTGAACAGCAACCTGGTGGGCAAGTACGTCAACATCGCCTCGCGTTCGGCCGGTTTTGTCACCAAGCGCTTCGGCGGCCGGCTGTGCACCGCGCTTCCGGATCAAGACCTGATCCTGATCAATAAATTGCAGAATGCAGCGGCTACAATTGCACGACTGTACGAAGGCAGGCAGTACAGCGAGGCGGTGCGGGTGATCATGGCCCTGGCGGATGAAGCCAACGAGCACATCAACGAGACGCGGCCCTGGGAACTGGCGAAGGACGACAGCCAGCAGCAGCGGCTGCACGAACTCTGCACCACCCACCTGAACCTGTTCCGGCTGCTGACGCTGTACCTGAAGCCGATCCTGCCCAAGCTGGCCGCAAAGGTTGAGAGTTTTCTCAACGTTGCGCCGCTGCAGTGGGCCGACGCGGGCCACATATTGCTCGACCACGGCATCAGCCCCTACCAGCATCTGGCCAAGCGCATCGAGCCGGACCGAGTCGCGGCCATGCTCGAGCGCAACCGCGCCCGGCAGGAAGCGCCCCGGACCGAGGAGCCCTCGCCCGCGCGCCACGGCGAAGCCCAGCAAAGCGAGCATCCGGCCATTGCCGAGACCATCGCCTTCGACGACTTCGCCAAGGTGGACCTGCGCGTGGCGCGCATTGTCAAAGCCGAGCAGGTGGAAGGCGCCGACAAGCTGCTGAAGCTCTCCCTGGACCTGGGCGGCGAGCGGCGCACGGTGTTCGCCGGCATAAAATCGGCCTACCGGCCGGAACAACTGCAGGGGCGGCTTACGGTGATGGTCGCCAACCTGGCGCCGCGCAAGATGCGCTTCGGGGTCTCCGAGGGCATGGTGCTGGCCGCCGGGCCCGGCGGCTCGGAGATCTGGCTGCTGGCGCCCGATGCCGGCGCGCAGCCGGGGATGAAGGTGAAATAAGGCCGGCGGCGAGGCCCGCGTTCCGGGCGCTGCGCCCCGGTAAACCCTACGGACGTTGTGTTGTATGATGGTAGCGACAAGCCTAGTATCACGCCGCTTGAGCGCCGGGGCCGTCCGCCAGTGCCCGTCGCCCACGGCCCATGCCGCACGAAACTGACGCATGACCGAATACGCCCTCATTCTCGTCAGCACCGTTCTGGTCAACAACTTCGTCCTGGTGAAGTTCCTCGGGCTGTGCCCGTTCATGGGGGTTTCACGCAAGCTGGAAACGGCCATGGGCATGTCCCTGGCGACGACGTTTGTGCTGACCCTGTCGTCGATCTGCAGCTATCTGGCCAACGAGTACCTGCTCCTGCCCCTGGGCCTGGAGTACCTGCAGACCATCACCTTCATCCTGGTCATTGCGGTGGTGGTGCAGTTCACCGAGATGGTCGTGCACAAGACCAGCCCGATGCTCTACCAGGTGCTGGGCATCTTCCTGCCGCTGATCACCACCAACTGCGCGGTGCTCGGCGTGGCGCTGCTCAACACGCAAAAACAGCATGGATTTCTCGAATCGGCCATCTACGGCTTCGGTGCCGCGCTCGGGTTCTCGCTGGTGCTGGTGCTGTTCGCGGCGGTGCGCGAACGCGTGGCCGCGGCCGATGTGCCGGAAGTGTTTCGCGGCAACGCCATCGCGCTGATCACCGCCGGGCTGATGTCGTTGGCGTTCATGGGCTTTTCCGGTCTGGTCAAGGGTTGAAGCGGACCGCGCTCGTACAGAGATATTCCGGGAAGGGGATCCGCCGGGCAACCCACAGCCGGCGTCAGTCCAGGGCGTCTGATGCACCGTCGGGCCGCACGCCCCCGACGATGACCTGAGACTTGTGAATGGTTACCGCAATTCTTGCAATCGGCATCATGGCAGCCTTGTTCGGGCTGTTGCTGGGGTATGCCTCGGTGCGCTTCAAGGTGGAAGGCGACCCGGTGGTGGACCGGATCGACGCCCTGCTGCCCCAGACCCAGTGCGGACAGTGCGGCTACCCGGGCTGCCGGCCCTATGCCGAGGCCATCGCCCGCGGCGAGGTGGACATCAACCGCTGCGCGCCGGGCGGGGAAAACACAGTTGTGGCGCTGGCCGATCTGCTGGGCCGCGACCCCACGCCGCTGGAGGTCGAGGAACAGGGCCCGATGGTGGCGGTGATTGACGAAAAGCTGTGCATCGGCTGCACCCTGTGCATCCAGGCCTGCCCCGTGGATGCGATTCTCGGCGCCGCAAAGCACATGCATACGGTAATCGAAGATGAATGCACCGGCTGCAAGCTGTGCCTCACGCCGTGTCCGGTGGAGTGCATCCACATGGAGCCGATCCATGAAGACATCAGCACCTGGAAGTGGCCATTCCCGGGCAGCCCGAACCCGCGGCAGCCCCAGGTTATTGCTGCCGAAGCGAACGTGAGCTGACCGCACTGCCGCCAGCCGACGCCCGACGAGAACATAGAATCCGAACCAGACTATGACAGCCAATGCAGTGACACTCCGGCGCTTTCATGGCGGGCTGCACCTGCCACCCAACAAGCAGCAGTCGACACGGCTGCCGATTGCCCAGGCGCCGGTGCCGAAACGGCTGATCCTGCCGCTGCAGCAACACATCGGTGAGCCGGCGGAAGTGTTGGTGGGCGTCGGCGACCGGGTGCGCAAAGGCCAGGTCATCGCCCGCGCCAGCGGCTACGTCAGCGTCCCGATACATGCTTCCAGTTCCGGCACAGTGACCGGGATCGGCGACCATCCGGTTCCCCATCCGTCCGGCCTGAGTGCATCCTGCGTCATCGTCGACACCGACGGCGAGGACGAATGGGTGGAGCTGCCGGAACCGACGCCGGACTACACGGCGCTTGATCCCAGCGCCCTGCGCAACCGCGTCCGCGAAGCCGGGATCGTCGGCCTGGGCGGCGCGGGCTTCCCGTCGTTCATCAAACTCAACCCGGGAACTGGGAAGGCGGTCGACACGCTGATCCTTAACGGCGCCGAGTGCGAGCCGTACATCACCTGCGACGACATGTTGATGCGCGAGCGCCCCGAACAGGTCATCCGGGGCGCCCAGATCATGCGCCATGCCCTGCATGCCGGCCGCTGCCTGATCGGCATCGAGGACAACAAGCCCGAAGCGTGCGCGGCGCTGCGCCAGGCGCTGAAGGACATGGACGAACCGATGATCGATGTCGTGGTCGTTCCGACCATCTATCCCACCGGCGGCGAGAAACAGCTCATCCGCATTCTCACCGGCAAGGAAGTGCCCAGCAACGGCCTGCCCCTGGACATCGGCGTGGTCTGCCACAACGTGGCGACGGCGGCGGCGGTGTACGCGGCCTTGCACGAGGCCAGGCCGCTGATCTCGCGCATCGTTACCGTCACCGGAGGCGGAGTGGGTGAGCCGCGCAACCTGGAGGTGCGCGTCGGCACCCCGGTGCGCGACCTGATCGAATACTGCGGCGGATACAGCGACGTGAAACGCCTGGTCCTGGGCGGTCCGATGATGGGTTTCACGCTGCTGAGCGACGAAATACCGATCACCAAGACGGGCAACTGCGTCCTCGCCGCCACCGCCCAGGAATCGCCCGAACCGCCGCCGCCCATGCCCTGCATCCGCTGCGGCTCCTGCGCCGAGGTGTGCCCGGCGCGGCTGCTGCCCCAGCAGCTGTACTGGCACAGCCGCTCCAAAGAATTCGACAAGGTTCAGGACTACCACCTGTTCGACTGCATCGAATGCGGATGCTGCGCCTACGTCTGCCCCAGCCATATCCCGCTGGTGCAGTACTACCGCTTTGCCAAGACCGAAATCTGGGCGCAGGAGCGCGAGAAGCGCAAGGCCGAGCAGGCGCGCCGCCGCCACGAGTTCCACACCGCACGCCTGGATCGCGAAAAGGCCGAACGCGAAGCGCGCATGCGCAAGAAGAAAGCGGCGCTGAACAAGGGTGACGGAGCCGATGACAGCAAAAAAGCGGCCATCGACGCGGCGATGAAACGCGTGCGCGAAAAACAGGGAAACGGCGACGCCGAGCCGCGCAACACCGACAACCTCACCGAAGACCAGCGGCGCAAGATCGCCGAGGTGGACGAGCGCCGCCGGCGGGCGGCGCAGGCCGGCGAAACCGCGCCGGTGGACAACGACAACAGCTAACCGGCATATTGCACTAACGGCCACCGACAACAAGAACCAGCGCATGCGTTTTTCCAGTTCCAGCTCACCCTATGTAGCGACCTCCAACAACGTGCCGTTGATCATGCGCCGGGTGCTGTATGCGCTCATCCCGGGCATTGCCGCCTGCGTGGCCTTCTTCGGCTGGGGGGTGCTGGTCAACATCGCCGTCGCCTCGGTGACCGCAGTGGTCGCCGAAGCGGTCATGCTGCTGGCCCGCAAGCGCCCCGTGACCGCCTATCTCACAGACGGCAGCGCCTTGGTGACGGGCGTGCTGCTGGCGGTGTCCCTGCCGCCACTGGCGCCCTGGTGGCTGACGTTCGTGATCACCGCGTTCGCCATCGTGGTGGCCAAACAGCTCTACGGCGGCATCGGCTACAACCCGTTCAACCCGGCCATGATCGGCTACGTGGTGGCGTTGATCTCGTTTCCCAAACAGATGACCCAGTGGTTGTTCCCGCAACTCGGCCACCATATCAGCCTGTCGCAGACGCTGGGCATCCAGTTCACCGGGCACGTGCCCTCGGCGCTCAACCTGGACGCGCTGACCATGGCCACGCCCCTGGACACGCTCAAGACCCAGCTGCACATGAGCCGCACACTGGCGGAAATCCAGGCCGGGCCGGTATTCGGCAACCTCGGCGGCGTCGGCTGGGAATGGATCGCAGCCGGCTTCCTGCTGGGCGGCTTGTGGCTGCTGTACAAGGGCGTGATCCGCTGGCACATACCGGCGGCCATGCTCGGCGGACTGTTCGTCATGGCCATGATCTTCTATGGCGTTGACTCCGACAAATACGTCTCGCCGCTGTTTCACCTGTTCAGCGGCGGCGCCATGCTGGGCGCTTTTTTCATCGCCACCGACCCCATCACCGCCAGCACCAGCGACCGGGGCCGCCTCATCTACGGCGCCGGCATCGGGGTGTTGACCTACATTATCCGCACCTGGGGCGGTTATCCTGACGGTGTGGCGTTTTCGGTGCTGCTCATGAACATGGCGGCGCCCACCATCGACTACTACACACAGCCGAAAGTATTCGGCCAACACGACGAATAGGCCCGACGCGATGCGCAATGTGATCGGTGCAACCATCCTGCTGGCGCTGTTCGCGCTCATCGGCACCGCGCTGGTGGCGTTCACTTTCGACAGTACCAAGGCGCGCATCGCCCAGAACGAGCGCGACGCCATTCTGCACAGCATTCATTCCATTATCCCCACCAGCAAATACGACAACGATATTTTCACGGACACCATCGACGCGCCCCCGTCACCGCTGCTGGGAAGCAGCAAGCCGACCACCATCTACCGGGCCCGCAAGGACGGCCGTCCGGTGGCGGTCGCATTCCCTACCACGGCGCCGGACGGCTACAACGGCGCCATCAAGCTGCTGGTGGGTATCTACTACGACGGTACGCTGGCCGGTGTGCGCGTGATCAGCGAGAACGAAACCCCTGGCCTCGGCGACCAGATCGAACTCGACCGAACCCACTGGATACTCGCCTTCACCGGCAGGTCGTTGCACAATCCCGACAGCAAGGGCTGGGCGGTGAAGAAGGACGGGGGCGTGTTCGACCAGTTCACCGGCGCCACCATCACCCCGCGCGCGGTGGTTAAAGCGGTACACAAGGCTCTGATATACTTTCACGAACACCGCGACAAACTGTTCCCCAAAGCGGCGAAGAAGGCGAAGGAGAGGGAACAGGAAACCCACGAGCCGGCGGCAAAACCGGCGGACGCGCACTGACGAGAGCGGCCAGGCATGAATCAGACGGGCATGGGCAAAATCGCCCTCGACGGCTTCTGGTACAACAACCCGGTGCTGGTGCAGCTCCTGGGTCTGTGCCCGCTGCTGGCAGTCACCACCAGCACCGTCAACGGTCTCGGGATGGGCCTGGCGACGACGGTGGTGCTGATTCTTTCCAACGTCACGGTGTCGCTGGTACGCAACGTGGTGCGCAGCGAGATCCGCATCGCCGTGTTCGTGCTGATTATCGCTTCGTTTGTCACCGCCGTGCAGCTGGCCATGAATGCGTACTTTCACGGCCTCTACAAAGTACTCGGCATCTTCATCCCGCTGATCGTCACCAATTGCAACATCATCGGCCGCGCCGAGGCATTCGCCTCCAAGAACAACGTGTCGCGTTCATTCATGGACGGACTCACCATGGGGCTGGGTTTCACCGCCGTACTGACGGTTCTCGGGGCGATGCGCGAGGTGGTGGGCTCGGGGACCGTGTTTGCCAAAGCCTACCTCATGTTCGGGGAAGGCGCGCGCGACATGACCATCACCGTGATCCATCACTACGGCGGATTTCTGCTGGCGATCCTGCCGCCCGGCGCATTCCTTGGCCTGGGCCTGCTGATCGCCATCAAGAACGCATTGGACCGGCGTGCGGCGCGCCGCGCCGCGCAACGTACCCAAGTCGCCGCGCCCGCGGTGCCAGAGGCCAGTACCTGACGCCACCGCGCCGACGGCGGACCCGGCACGCACAAACCGGCGCCCGCATGCCCGTCGGCGCCGGGGGGGCGATCCCGCCACATGAACAACAAGAAACGCCACGAGATCTTCGCCCGCCTGAAGGCGCACAATCCCAACCCCACCACCGAGTTGCACTATGGCAATCCGTTTCAGCTACTGGTGGCCGTCACCCTGTCCGCGCAAGCTACCGACGTAGGCGTCAACAAGGCCACGAAACAGCTGTTTCAGGTGGTCAAGACACCCCAGCAGATGCTCGAACTGGGCGAGGAAGCCTTGAAGCGGCACATCAGGACCATCGGTCTGTTCAACACCAAGGCGAAGAACGTCATCAAGGCGTGCGAAATCCTGGTGCGCGACCACGGCGGCAAGGTGCCGCAGGAACGCGCCGAGCTGGAGGCGCTGCCCGGTGTCGGCCGCAAGACCGCCAACGTAATCCTCAACACCGCCTTCGGACAACCCACCATCGCCGTCGACACGCACATCTTCCGGGTCGCCAACCGGACCGGACTGGCCCCGGGAAAGACCCCACTGGCGGTGGAGCACAAGCTGCTGAAGGTCGTGCCAAAGGAGTTCCTGCACGACGCCCACCACTGGCTGATTCTCCACGGCCGCTACACCTGCGTTGCCCGCAAGCCACGCTGCGGCTCCTGCGTCATCGAGGACTTGTGCGAATACAGGCACAAGACCGAAGACTGATCGACCACCTCCGGGCGGGCGCCCGGCAACTATGGAACCTTTGTGCTATGGTGCAGTCGCATAGGAGACGGGCGGCGCTATGGCAGCGCACGCCTGCGGAGCGGGGTCGACGCATTCGCGCGTCACCGAACTACTGACAATTTTCATGGAAATGGAAAGGAGCCGTCCCATGCCGAGCAAGAACCTGAAGATTTCCCTCACCGCCGCTGCCGGTGCCGCTCTGGCAGCCTCGCTGGCGGCGGCCCCCGTCGCCGGAGCCGCGGAGAACCCTTTTGCGATCACACCTGTGACCCACCAGGTAAACACCATCGCCGCCCACGAGGGCAACTGCAGCGGCAAGCAGTCCTCGAGCAGCGACTCCGGCAAGACGCAGGGTTCCAAAGGCAAGACCTCCACCGAGGGCCAATGCGGCGCCAGTATGTAACCTCGATCGCGCCGTGACTGCCTCCGCAATCCCCGCGGGCGCCGCCGGTTACCCGGTGAACGGCTGCGGGCTGGCTCTGCGGCGGGCCCTGATGGGCCCGCTGGCCGAGCAAACTTTGCCGCAGGTTGATTTCATGGAAGTGGCGCCGGAGAACTGGATCGGCGTCGGCGGCGCACCCGCCAGGCAGCTGCGCGGCTTCACCGAACGCTACCCTTTCGTGGCGCACGGCCTGTCGCTGTCGGTCGGCGGGCCCGCGCCGCTGGATCGTGAGCTGATCGCGCGCATCAAGACTTTTCTCGATGAGCATCGCGTGCGCTGTTACAGCGAGCATCTGAGCTATACCAATGACGGCGCGCACCTCTATGACCTGATGCCCATACCCTTCACGGCCGAAGCGGTAGACCACGTGGCGGGACGCATCCGCCGGGTTCAGGACCTGCTGGAACGGCGCATCGCCATGGAGAACGTGTCCTACTATGCGGCGCCAGCCGGAGAGATGACCGAGCTGCAGTTCATCAACGCGGTCCTCGACGAGGCCGACTGCGACTTGCTGCTCGACGTCAACAATGTCTACGTCAACAGTGTCAACCATGGCTATGAAGCCGAGGCGTTCCTGCGCGGCCTTCCGCCCGAACGCATTGCCTACGTACACATCGCCGGCCACCACCAGGAGGCGGCCGATCTGCTGATCGACACCCACGGAGCCGCGGTGAGCGACCCGGTCTGGGCTCTGCTCAAGCGAGCCTACGCCGAGTTCGGCGTCATGCCGACGCTGCTGGAGCGGGATACCAATCTGCCGCCGGTTGGCGAACTCCTGGGTGAGCTGCACACCATCGTCGCGCTGCAGCGGGCGCGGACGGACACACGGGTGAGCCATGTCCACGGAAACTAAACAGCCGGCGTTCATCCGCACCCAGTTGCAGTTCGCCGCGCACCTTCGCGATCCGGGGTGCAACCCGCCACCGCCCGGTATTGATGATGGGCGCATGGCCGTCTACCGCCGGCTGATCTACAACAACCTGGAGCGTTTCATCGCCTCGGGATTTCCGGTGCTGCACAGTCTGTACGACAATGCCCACTGGGAAGCCATGATCCGCGATTTCGTCGCCCGCCATCGCTGCCAGTCGCCGCTGTTTCCGGAACTCTACGGGGAATTTCTTCACTACCTGGAACACGAGCGGTCGGCACGGCCGTACGACCCGCCGTTTCTGCTGGAACTGGCCCATTATGAATGGGTGGAGCTGGCGCTGTACCTCTCCGACCTCGAACCCGATCCGATGGCGGCCGATCCCGACGGGGACCTGCTCGCCGGAGTGCCGGTGCTGTCGCCGCTGGCCTGGCCGCTGGCGTGCCGCTATCCGGTGCATACCATCTCGCCCGAGCACCGCCCCGAGCAGCCAAGCGCCCAACTCACCTACCTGGTGGTATACCGTGATGCCGACGACGAGATCGGTTGTGTGGAGATCAACCCCGCCACCGCGCGGCTCCTGGCCCTGATCCGCGATACCGAACCACCGAGCGGCGAAGCGGCGCTGCGCCAAGTCGCCGCCGAACTCGCACTTCCCGATCCGGAAGTGGCGGTGCGCGGCGGTGCACAGACGCTCGCCGAGCTGCGCAGCCGCGGCATAGTGCTCGGTACCCGGCCGTAACGAGTCGCGCCGGATCGCACCGGCCTCAGGCTTCCCCGCCGACCCGCCGCTGCCACCGCCCCGAGCGGGCACCGGCGGCAAACTCAGACTCTGGCAGCGGCTCGCTGTAATAGTAGCCTTGAAAAATGCTGCAGCCCTGGTCGTGGAGAAACTGCGCCTCGCGGCTGGACTCGACGCCCTCGGCGATGACCTGGAGGCCCAGGTGATGGGCAACAGCAATAATGGCGCGCACGATCGCGCCATTATTGCCATCCGTGGCGACGTCGCGAACGAATGTCTGGTCGATCTTCAGGGTATCCAGCGGCAGGGTCTTGAGGTAGCGCAGGGACGAATAACCGGTACCGAAATCATCGATCGCGAACTGCAGCCCGAGTTCGGACAACTCGCGCATCTTGCCGGCGACCTCCTCGACGTTGTCCAGCAGCATCCCTTCGGTGATCTCCAGCTCCAGGCGGCAGGGATCGACACCGAATTCGGGCAGCGTGTTGCGCACGGTCTCGACGAAGCCGTCGTGCGCGAACTGGGTGGGGCTGACGTTGACGGAAAGGCGCGGACATATGACGTCGCCCTCGGCCTGCCATGAGGCCAGGATCCCACAGGCGCGGCGCAGCACCCATTCGCCAATGGGAATGATCAGCCCGGTCTCCTCCGCCACCGGAATGAACTCCTCGGGCGACACCGCCCCACGCCTGGGATGCCGCCAACGCAGCAGCGCTTCGGCCCCCACCACATTGCCGGCGACGTCGACCTGGGCTTGGATAGCCAAGCTCAGCTGGTCCGAATCGAGCGCCTCGCGCAGGTCGTTTTCGAGCTGAATCCGATCCACAATCGCTTCCTGCATGTCCGGCAGATAGAACTCGCTGGCATTGCGTCCACGCTCCTTGGCCCGCGACAAGGCGACATCGGCTTGCTGCAGCACGGCATCGGCGCCGGGCGCTTTCAGCGGATACAGCGTAATGCCCACTCCGGCGCTCATATGCAGCGTCATGCCATCGGCCTCGTAGGGCTTCATAACCAGCTCCTGGAGCTTGAGCGCAACCTTGCGCGCCTCGCTGGCCGCCGTCTTATAACTCCCGTCGAGCTCCGTGAGCATGACTACGAATTCATCACCGCTGAACCTCGATACCACGTCTTCGCGCCGTACCTGGGCCTTCAGGCGCCGTGCCGTCTCGATGAGGAATGAATCGCCGGCGCTATGGCCGAGAGAATCGTTGATGGTCTTGAACCGGTCGAGACCGAAGAACAGCAACGCGCCCTTGCGCCCGGAGCGCCGGCAGCGCGCCATGTCCTGCTCCAACCGCTCCAGCAGCACAGCCCGCCTCGGCAGGCCCGTGAGCGTATCGTATTGGTTGCGAAATTCGACCCGCGCCTCCGCCCGGTCGCGCGCGTAGCGCATTTGCAGCGACTGGACGACGGCGTTGCGGAACCGAACCGCCGAGGCGGAAACCATCAACAGGAAGAACGCAACCATGCCCGCCATGGGCGCACTGACGGCGAGCTCCATGCCCAGCACGCGCACCATGAGGGGCAGCAGCGCCGGCACCAGAAACATGAGCGCCGCTGTCAACATGGATGAAAGGGTGGTCACGGCGCCCGCGCCCATTCCGGCCACGACCACGATGACGAACAGCTGGTGGGCGAAGTGCCCCTCGGGGAACAACAGGAAAACGGCCGTCCCCCAACTGACGCCGGAAAGCGCAACACCCGTCAGAAACCGTCGGCCCCAGGGGCGCATGGCCGACGTTACCGGGGCGCGGCGCCGAAACCGCCAAACGCCGGCAGCTCGCCATGCCGTCAACGCCAACACCAACCCGAGCCAGACCAGTATCAGCGGCCGGGAAACGACCGGCCATTGAACCGCGGCCAGGACGATGGCATTGACCGCAACCGCCGCGAGCGCAATGGGTGCCGCTGCATACAGCATCCGTACTCGATCGGCGTACAACTGTTTGTCGATTTCGGATGCGGTATATACCGGAACCACCATGCCCTCCCGGCCATGTCTCGGATTACTGACCGCGCTTGACGCCAAGCAAGAATAGCGGCATCAAGCCGACAAAGTTGAGTCATTATGACGGGCGAATCCGCGCCAGGCAACCGAATCCCGGCCAATTGCCACGCCGCGGCCTGCACCCGGGCCTTTGCTTCGTGCAGTGGCACCACTAACGCGCCAGATGCAGGAAATGCATATGCTTGTCGTATTGTGTCAATACGTCGCCGATCACCTGGTCCTTGGTGTAACCCATAATGTCATAATGCTGGCCGCCCTCGGCCAGGTGCACTTCGGCCCGATAGTACTTGCGTTGCTCGTCGTCCTTGAGCTCGAATTCCGGGAAGGCGAAGCTGGGCGCGAAGTGGCCGTGGATCTCCACCGCGTAAACGAAATCCGGCTCGTCATCGTAGTACACCGTCAGACTCACACGGTCATCGTCCTCGGAAACGTCCACGTTGAGGTTGTGACGACGCAGCTCGGTACACACTTCCGTGAGGGCATCGGACACCGTGCTGCGCAGGAAACTGCGCACACGTTCCTCCTTAGGATGACTGACGATGGTACGCAGACGCTGCTGCCATGACACCGGCGCGCCGCTGATCGCCGCCGACGGCGGGATCCCGTAGGCGAGACGCCGGATACCTTCCATGCGCAGCCCGCGCAGCAGGCCGTAACACACCACCAGCATCACTACCGCGAACGGCAGCGCGGTGCTAATGGCGGCGGTTTGCAGCGCCGACAATCCGCCGGCGACCAGCAGCACGGCCGCGACCACGCCTTCGGTAAGGGCCCAGAAGATGCGCTGCCATACCGGCGGCTCGCCCTCGCCGCCGGAGGTGATTATGTCGATAACCAACGAACCGGAGTCCGAGGAGGTGACGAAGAACGTCACCACCAGCACGGTGGCGATACCCGAGGCGATCATGGTGCCGGGCAGCTGCTCAAACAGCTTGAAGATGGCGATCGGCACGTTGTCGGCCACCGCCTTGGAAATGATTCCGGAGTGAGCGAGGTCGATGCTGATGGCGGTATTGCCGAAGAACGTCATCCACATGAATGTGAAGCCCACCGGCACGAACAGCACACCGAGTATGAACTCACGGATGGTGCGCCCGCGCGACACGCGCGCAATGAACATGCCCACGAACGGCGACCAGGATATCCACCAGCCCCAGTAGAACAGCGTCCAGCCGCCGATCCAGTCGGTGGGTTTGTAGGCATAAAGATTGAACGTCTTTTTCACCACTTCGCTGAGATAGGTCCCGGTGTTCTGCACCAGGGTCTGCAACAGGTGGCTGGTGGGACCAACGATCAATACGAATATCAGCAAGGCGATCGCCAGCAGCAGGTTGGCTTCGCTGAGGCGCTTGATGCCGGCATTCAGCCCCGAGACCACCGAAGCGGTGGCCATCAACGTAATGACCGCGATCAGAACCACTTGCACCGTCAGGCTGCTGGGCATCCCGAACAGATAGTGCAGCCCCGCATCGACCTGCTTGACGCCGAAACCCAGCGAAGTGGCAACCCCGAACATGGTGCCGAGCACGGCGAAGGTGTCCACCGTATGGCCGATCGGACCGTGGATGCGTTCGCCGATCAGCGGATACAGGGACGAGCGGATGGTCAGCGGCAGCTCGTGCCGGTAGCCGAAATAAGCCAGCGACAACCCCACCACGGCGTAGATGGCCCACGCATGCAGGCCCCAATGGAAAAAGGTGATGGACATGGCCTCACGGGCCGCCTCGATGGTGTGCCCCTGGCCAACGGGCGGATTGGAGTAATGCATGACCGGTTCGGCTACACCGAAGAACAACAGGCCGATGCCCATGCCGGCGGAGAACAACATGGCGAACCAGGATCCATAACTGTAATCCGGCTCCGAATGGTCGGGACCCAGCTTGATGCTGCCATAGGAGCTCAGGGCCAGGCCGACGCAGAAGATCAGGAAGATCGCCACCGACAGCAGGTAGAACCAGCCGAAGGTGTTGACCGCCCAGGATTGCACGGCGGAGAATACGCCGCGGGCGTGGTCCGGAAACAGGGCGGTAATGATCACCAGCCCCAGGATCAGCACGGCGGAGGTGAAGAATACCGGTGGGTTGATCTGAGCGGATGCGCGGGATTCTTTTTTTGCCATTGAGCACTCCTCGGAGCCGGACGCGGTATCTCTGCCCCACGCCCCCGACGCGATTGCCAACGCTGGCGCTTTCCTGACGTGCGCACCCGACGCCAATTCCCCGGCTTGCGCCAGATCGAGGCCGCCGGAATGTGGCAGGCAGGCCCCGGGCGTCGAATCGTGCCCACGGCGTTCGATGATGTTGCGCAATGACAGGCAGTGGGACGGCGACAACGCCCCCGATCAGCCTGTGCCAGCAAACGGCGTCGGGTTTTCGACCGGTCGCGCAGGCATGGCGGCATGCGCCCGGCTCATTCCAGATTCGAGAGTCTGGTGGTTTATTTCCCTACAAATTATACGCAACATGGCGCCCGTGTGCATAAATCCGTGCATGGCGCGCGGCAACGGCGGCTACCACCGTTGGATGCGCGATGCGCGCAGCCTGGGCGAGAGGCGACAGGTGCGGCCGGCGACGCCGATTTCCGTCGCGGGGTACGGATTGGCCTGTCGCTCCGGGACTGCCGGGGCCCGGGCGCGTGGACTCGCTGATCCGCCCGGCTGTGCAACCCCACCAGGTTGTTCATACAATGGTCGCAAGAACGGTGGATGCGCTGCGCTTATCCACCCTACATTTTTCAGACCCGAGGATTATCGTAGGGTGGAATTATCGTAGGGTGGATAAGCGCAGCGCATCCACCGCGCAACAACACGACCGGCGTCGCTGGCCGCCCGCGGCCTCGACCCGACCGGCAGCGCCTCAGGGGCCAATCGCCGGCGCCGGGTGCGTTTGGCGCGGCGCACCGTAACTCAATTGCGCCCATCGGGCCATCTGCTTCATGCCAAACGGCGACGCCCGGGACCGCTCGCTCTTGCCTGAGTGAATTGAACCGCCCCGTGAACGACCTCCTGAGAAGCTACACCTAGCGCGCTTCGCGGTGATTGGCCGCCTCCGCCCGCGCCAGCACCCGGTCGCGCTGAAACAGCATCGCCGAGCCGATGCGCAACGCCCCCAAAACCAGCAACAACACGCTCAGCGCATACAAGTCTGCGGGCTGCAGCTTGTCCTTGAACAGGCCGATCATGACTTCCCGGATCACGAATACGATGGCTGCGTCTGCCACAAATGTCAGACGCAGCCGCTTGGCGCTGAAATAATCCACCAGCGAACGGGACAGCTCGATGAGAATGAAGAGCGTGAGCACATCTGTGACCAGCGTGAGATAGTGTCCGGTGACACCTTCGAAGCGCAGCAGCGACCACAGGTCGATCACCAGTTGCACCGTGCCGATCACGAGCCCAACGGTCAGAAACAGCAGCATCACCGAGAAGACCACCGATACGACACCGTTGAACAGCTTGGCGAGATTGAAGTTCATCCCCTCCCCCTCGGTATGGTCGCGCGCGGCATCCCGATAGCATAGCCGCCGGCACGCGCCCCGCAAGCGACGGCCGTCACGCCCGACCGACGCTGCCGGCATCAAGCGCGTCCTGCAACGACCGCGGAACCGACCCGGGTCACTTGCTTCCTGTCAGCTTGAGGATTTCACGGCGATAGCAACCCGGCTCGGTGGTGGTGGTGAACGACTTCAAGATGTGGCGGGCCGTATCAGCACCGTCAGTACCGAAGCTGGCCGTCACCACCGCCACCCACTCGGGTTTGACCTTGGCCATGAAGCGCACCACCTCGGCCAAATACCTGTGGCCGTCGTGCTGGAAGTACCACTTGGCCGACCAGCGGATGGACCCCGGAAACGGCGATTCGAACGGCTCCACCTTGGCGTTCTCCGGGGCCTTGCCCCGCCGTTGGGTGAACTCGTGCATATGCAGCGACACCGCCCTGGCCAGCAGGTCTTTGCCCTCGTACTGCTTCAGGTCCGCCGCGGACAGCAGCAGCGCACCGGCGTGCTCCCGGGCACCGTCGGCTTCCAACAACCCGGCCTCGCCGGTCGGGTGCCACTTGCCCCGCACCCAAAAGCTGAAGCACAACCGGCTTTCGTCGTTGACGAAGTAGTAGGTGCGGTTCTGCTTCGGAACCCGGAGCACGACATATTTTCCGCCCTGGCTGGACCAGCCCTTGATGCCGGTGCCTGCGCCCGATCTCTGGGCGTCCGCCGCCCGCACCGGGCCGGAAATGACTGCAGCCAGTACTACGACCAGCAGAGCAAAATATGTTGGTCTCATGAGTACAACCCCCTTTGTCGTATCTCATGTCTCAGCCCGTCTGCGCACCTCGCTCCTGCTGCCAGTCGTCGAAGGCCTGTATCAGATCGTCGGAATAGAAGTCAGGCCTGTCACGGAGGATTTCCTGCATTAATGGACTTCCGGCCAGGGTCTCGGAAACAAACCGGTTCCATGCCTCCCAGTCCCCGGTACGCAAATTTTCCTGCTGGATCATCAGGTGCTCGAGATAGTTGAGGAACATCTCCGCTACGGTTTGCGCGCGTTGGTAATCCTCGGACTCGGGGCCCACTGGTTGCCCGTCGAACAGGTACTTGCGCAGCTCTGGACGCTCCACGAGGATCGATCGAATGGACGAGGACTGCTGGTAGAGCGCGGTTTGGGCGGACACGCGAATGGATTTGTTGAGCTGCGCCAGCTGATAGATCAACACCGCAAAGCCGGCAATTTGCAGCAGGATACCGACTACCAGACCAACGGTTTTCAGCTCTTCCAGGCTTGGCATACTCTGGTTCCCCACAACCCGCCGAGATCTGCGGCGGCCGCAGTCGTCCCTTTGCGCGCGCGCATCCGTCCGGGGAGAGTATAGCCGTTCTGCGACGTGGCAGCCGCTTTCCCTCCCGCGTGCGCCGATGCAAGCGCCGCCCCGGCCGGAAATTCATCTGGAAGCCCGGACAGCGGGCTGCGACGAAACAATGGGCGCGCGGATCAACGACGCGGCGGACGCCCGTCCGCCACGGTCCGCGTGCACGGCGGCCTAAAGTATCGTGAAGATTTGGCCGATAGATACATCGCAAGGTATGCGATATTCGGGCAACGCGGCCCATGACCCGCCCTGAATAGAATGCTGTCGCCCGTTCCTGCGGGGAGGAGTGGGCTTGCTGTCAGGGACAGACCAATGAAAAACCAGCTCGGACGGGGACTGTACAATATCCTGCGATTCTTCGGGCTCAAGAGTATCCGCGCCCAACTCACCGTCTCCTTTCTCCTGATTTTCCTGTTAACCCTCGGTTGCGCGGCGGCGCTGTACCAGAGCGCCAGACCCGGAGCCTCAGACGCGAGCGCTGTTACCGGACTTCAGCTCCTGAACGAGCGTCTGACAACACAGGCGTTGCTGCTCTCCGCCGGGGTGGCGCATCGAAATACACGGGACCACGGCATCGAGGAGTTCGACGCCCGGCTGCGCCGCCTGAGGCACGACGCGGACCCTGCCTTGCGTGCGTCCCTGGATCAGGTCGACCGCGCCTGGACCGCCTACCGTGCCGTGCTCCGACACCCGTCGGCCGCGACCCGGGCCGTGTCGCCTGCCGATGTGGCACAGCGGTCCACCGATGTGGCCGGTGCCCTGACACGGGTCGCGGCAGCGCAGCAACGCGGCGCAACGCCATCGGTCGTCGATTGGCCGTTGACCGGAATCCTGATGGCCGCCGGGGTGCTGGTGATCGCGCTGTTGTCGGCGGCGGTCGCCGTGCCCTACGTGATGAATGAATTGGAGTTCCTTAACCAACGTCTGACGTCCGTCGGCACCGGGGATCTCTCCAAGCTTATAGACGTCCCGAAAGAAGACCACGAGATCGGTCGCATCGTCGTCGCCTACAACGGCTTGTTGGAACGGATAACCAAGATCATGCGCGGCGTAACGATGCTCGCACTGAGAATTTCCACGGGCAACGAAAACGTCAGCGCCAACCTGGTGGAAACCAAACGCGGCGCCAACAAGCAGCACGCCGAGTTGGACATGGTCGCCACGGCCATGAGCGAAATGGTGGCGACGGTGCAGGAAGTTGCCAACAATACCACTCGCGCGGCGGAGGCCGCCGCTCAGGCCGACAGCGAAGCGAGCAACGGTCGCGAGGTTACCCAACGGGCGATGGCCAGTATCGATACCCTGGCCACCCAGCTTGACGGCGCAGCCGGAGCAATGAGCGCATTGCACGCGGGCAGCAGCGAGGTCGGGCAGGTATTGTCCGTCATTCACTCGGTCGCCGAACAAACGAACCTACTGGCGCTGAACGCGGCAATCGAGGCCGCCCGCGCCGGCGAGCAGGGAAGAGGCTTCTCGGTTGTCGCCGATGAAGTGCGTACCCTCGCGCAACGGACCCAACAGTCCACGGAGGAAATCCGGGGCATCGTCGAGCGCTTGCAATCCCAGGCCACCACCGCCGTCTCAGCCATGGAACACAGCCAGACCCTGGCGCGCGCCAGCGTGGAACAGACCCGGAACGCCAACGACGCCCTCGCAAAAATCGTGTCCGCCGTGACAACCATATCGGACATGAATACGCAGATCGCCACCGCCGCCGAGGAGCAAACCAAAGTGGCCGAATCGATTGATCAAAACGTTGTGAGCATCGCCGGCGTCGCCGAGCGGACCAACAAGGCCACTGAGGAAACCGTCGAGGCAACGGGCGAGATTCACGCACAGGTCGAACAACTGCGCGAACTGGTCGGGCAGCTCAAGATCGAGGTCAAAGGCGTCGACCTGCAGTTCGCCAAGACGGCGCACCTGGTCTGGAAGAAGAACCTGCGGGACTTTCTCGACGGCAAGGGATCACTGTCCACCGCCCAGGCGGTCTCGCACCACGATTGCTCCCTCGGCAAGTGGTATTACGGTGAGGGCATGCAGTGCTACGGCGACGTGCCCGAGATGAAAGAGCTGGAATCACCGCACGCCGAAATGCATGAACTTATCAAGACCATCATCTCGCTGCGCGACGCGGACCGCCAGGAGGAAGCCGAAGAGGAATACCAGAAGATCGGACCGTTATCGAAACGTATTGTGGCCTTGCTCGATGCAATCGAGATGAAGTCCATGGCGTGATGTGCGGTGCGCACACCAAGCCTGCAAGGCACGGTGTCGGGTGGACCTGCCGGGATCGCCGGCTCGCGCATGCTGCCGAACGCCGCTTCCGCCTGCGCGAATACTCGTTCGCCGGCCGCGCAAATCGCTGAGCGCGGCGCCAATCGGTCGCCCCACGCTTGAGGGCAGCATTCCACGGTTCCACGGCCGCTGCAGACGGTCACCGGATTCAGAGACGCACGTTCAGCCAATGATCCCAATATGGCGGATCGCTGATGCGCTCACGCAGATAGTCGACGAACAGCTTGACCTTGGCCGGCAGCTGGCGCCGTGACGCATAAACTGCGTACATCGTCAGTTCGATGGTCATATAACCGTCCAATACCAAGTGCAATGCACCGCTGCGCACTGCGTCGCTGACGACAAAACTTGGCAGCAAAGAGATCCCCATGCCGGCGATGGCCGCCTCGAGCAGCACGTCGGGGTTATTGCTGGTGAGCACACTGGTGATTTTGACCAAATGATCTTTGCCGTCGCGGCTGAACGGCCAGGCGGCGCCCTCGAGGTTAGCGTACAGCAGGCAGGCATGCTGCTGCAGGTCCTCGGGCACAACGGGAGCCGGCCTCGCCGCCAGATAATGCGGAGAGGCCACCAGCACATGGCGGCAACGGGCGAGGGGCCGCGCGATAAGATCCGGATCAGCCATGTTGGTCATGCGTATGGCCAGATCGTAGCCCTCATCGACGAGGTCCACGAGCCGCTCGGTGCACATCAACTCAACCCGCACCTCGGGATAGGTCCGCATGAAGTCACTGACCAGCGGCACCAAATGGGCGGATGCAAAATTGGTGGGGGCGCTGATACGCAGGCTGCCTCGCGGCTGCCGGCTCAGGCCGGAGACCACACCATCCGCTTCTTCCAGGTTGTGCAGAATCTCGCGGCACTGCTCGTAGTAGACGCGCCCGGCTTCGGTGGTACTCACGTGCCGGGTGGTGCGGTTGAGCAGCCGCCCCCCCAGGTAGGCTTCCAGCTGGGAGACGTACTTGCTGGCCGCCGCACGGGAAATCCCCAGGCGCCCGCTGGCGGCAGAGAAGCTCCCTGCCTCGACCACGTTCACGAACACCTTGATCCGCGTTAGCCGGTCCATAGGCGATTGTTAGCGGATCGGCAACAATATATCAACGGTAAGGGTATTTATTTCTCTTGCGTTAACGGCTACCTTCTGCCTCTCCCATCAAAAAACACGAGGAAAACGCCATGGATATGCAACTGCGGGGGCAGGTAACCGGACAGGCCAACCCGGCAACGGGGGCAGGCGCCCACGGGGGCCCACTGGATCCCAGCCACATCATGCAAACGGCCACGGCGTTCTGGGCCTCCAAGGTACTGCTCACCGCAGTCGAGTTCGACTTGTTCACGGTGCTGGGCGACGGGTCGATGACGGCCGCGCAGTTGGGTGAGAAGTTGGGCATTCACCCCCGGGGCACCTACGACTTCTTCGATGCACTGGTCGCGCAAGGCTTTCTCGACCGCGACGGCGACGGCGCGGACGGGCGCTACCGGAACACCCACAACACCTCGGCCTTCCTGGATCGGAACAGCCCTAGGTACATTGGCGGCCTGCCGGAAATGCTGAATGCACGCCTGTTCGGTTTCTGGAACCATCTGGGCGAGGCGCTGCGAACCGGGCAGCCCCAGAATGAAGCCAAGCACGGCCGCAAACCGATTTTCGAGGAAATCTATGGCGACCAGGCCGGTTTGGGCCAATTCCTCGAGGCCATGACCGGGTTCCAGGCCGCCAACTTCCAGCTGTTGGCCGAGAAGTTCGACTTTTCCCGCTACCACACGGTAAGCGACATCGGCGGGGCGCTGGCCCTGCTGTCGTGCACCGTCGGCCGCAGGCACCCCCACCTCACATTCACCAGCTTCGACGTGCCGGCCGTGGCCCAACACGCCCAGCAGCGTATCGATATCGCCGGCATGCAGGACCGAATCAAGGCGGTATCCGGCGATTTCTTCGTCGATGACCTGCCCAAGGCCGACGTCATCACCATGGGCAACATCCTGCACGACTGGAACCTCGAAAAAAAGAAGGTGCTGATCAAAAAAGCCTACGACGCACTCCCGGAAGGCGGCGCTTTCATCGTCATCGAAAACCTGATCGACGACGCCCGGCGTGAAAATGTCTTCGGCCTGTTGATGTCACTCAAAAATGTCTTCGGCCTGTTGATGTCACTCAATATGCTGATCGAATTCGGTGACGCGTTTGATTACACGGGCGAGAATTTTCGGGAATGGTGCAGCGAAGCAGGGTTCAAGCGCTTCGAAATCGTCGGCCTGGCGGGGCCGACCAGCGCGGCGGTGGCATACAAATAGCCGCGCACAATCCGGGCCAGAACGAGCGGTCGCAGTTGACGCCATCCGGGGCGGATCGGGCACAATACCCGATCCGCCCCGGCGCATGCATCATACAACCGCACCCGCAAGTGTAGAATAAGGACCGACCACGTGCGCCACCGGCGTGTCCACGCCCTCCGAATACAACGAAACCTTTCCCACTGCCGACGACTTACCCACCTTCATCAGTTGGCACATGCCGACGATGCCTTTCCCGGACGCGCGCTTGCGCAGGAAGTTGATGGTCAAGCTCGTCGTGACGGCCAGGGGCACAATGCCAATCTCGCCGAGGATGGCGACATACAGCGCCACATCGGCCACCGCCATCAACACCGGGCCCGACGCCGTTCCGCCGGGGCGCAGCTCGTCGACGCCCACCTCGTGGAACACGGTGGCGCCCCCGCCGCCGACTTCGCGCACCACGCACTTCGTTTGCGGGAACTCGGCAGCGATAAAGGCTGCGACTTCTTCTTTGGTGGTCAAATAGAGTCTCCGGCAAGCTGCCCGACACGGGCTCGCGCCTGCCCGGGAGCCCGAGTGCCCGCCCCCGGCTCCCGGCGCGTTCTGTGGGGCGGCGGAACCGGCAACCGGTCCGCGATCGTGCCGATCGCTACTCGCGCAACTGGAACAGCGTGTCGAGAACCTGCACCGTGGGCGCCCCCACGGTTTTGTAAGCCGCCGCGATGCTGGCCGCCAATTCGGATTCTTGGTAGGCGCTCATTGATTCCTCGGAATCCCAGATATAGACCCCGCCATAATGGCTGGGCTTACGGAGCTTGACGTAGTATTTCTGGAGCAGCCCCGGCAGCGCCCGGAACTGGTCCGCACGCTCTTTCGCCACCGCAATCACTTCCTCTTCTGATAATGCCGACTCGAAACTGACAATCCGTATAATCACTGATTTTGTCCCCCGCATTCTTTCATGACCCGATGCTATGGACAGGTCACCGGTCGCCGCCCGTCCGCCTGCCGCGCGCGGTGACCGCGCTCCGTGGATCATCCGGACGTTCCAGTGAGCTACGGTCTCATTAGGCCGGACCCACCGCGGCGGCACGGATAGTATGCAGGAACTCCGACGGTGTGTCGTCCGGCGATCCTGCCTTCCGCACGACGTCGGAGGCAGGACGAATTAATGCAGATCCTCGCCGGGGAACGCTTCAGCGGCCTGAATGGATGCGGTTGCGAAGTCCGACGGCCCAGCATACGCGCCAGATGAATACCCCAACACGCAGCCGGTTCCCGCCATCGCCGTTTTCCTGCCTGCACATCGGCTCCGGACAAACGGGAGTTTCACCCCGCTCGCCCCTGCCGACTGCGGATTTACCGCATTTGCGGTATGGCCACTCTCTGGCCCCTCGAATATCTTTGTGTGCGGGACTGCTTGATGGGCACCCCGCGTTCTCGAGATCTCGGCAAACGTCACCGGCATATCGCCAAGGAGCCGTCGATGGATTATCACTGCGATGTCTGTGGAATGACCATTGAGAAGACATCAGGCTACGCCTACACAACCACGCAAGTCGCCACCAGCGTCGGGTATTGGAAAAACGTGTTCAACCACCCCGAGACATACGGCGGCGACGGGTCCTTCATTGCAATGACGGCGATCCCGCTGATCTCCCACAGTACGCCGTGGATCCTGTGTGAGTCATGCTCCGCACTGATCGACGCCGACGCCGGCGCAGCGCGCCAGTACGCGGCGCGCGACCAGGAACCACCGGGCTGCGGACCTGCGGATCAACGCGACGCAATGATAACCGCCGGGCTTGGATGGAGCCTGTTATACAACGAGTGGCCGATGTCCGTGCAGATCGGCGAACACCCGGTCACTCATGACCCCAGCAAGGGGACACGGTGCGATTTCTGCCGGCGGGTCGTCTGCGGAGATGAGAAGTTCGGCATGTTCGCAGAGGGGGTATATAAGGATCTCTTGGCCAAGGGCGTGAGCTTCATCCGTACCCCAACGCCCCAGCACGTCGTCGACGGCACGCCTTACTGGATCGCCTGCGCGACCTGTCTCGAACGATCGGGCGCCGCCACGGATGGCACGGTGCTGTCACAGCGGCAATCCACCGCACGGAAGGGACACAGCGGGAAGCCATGGTGGAAATTCTGGTAGCGCATGGTGACACGCGCCGCGCATCGTCGGAAGAAAGACGCAATGCGTTGGCTTTGCAGACTGCTCGGTCGGATCGCAGGCAAAACGGCAGGGGAACAGATCAACTCCGCCCGCTTGATCGCCAAAACAAAAAGACTGCTGCGGCAAGTCATGAAGATCCAGATCCGCAAGGCAAAGGCCAACCCCATTGTTCCTCGCGACTATAGGCGCCGTTGTGACAAGCTCTTTCACGAGCACATCGACGACATCGCGGTAAATGCCGTCTATTCCACGCTCCGGAATGAACTCGCCAATTACGCCTATCAAGACACGGCGTCGGGAATCTTCATGGTCGTTTCCGTCCTGCCGTGGACAACGAAAGAGGCTATCCAAAGACTGTTCCAGGCATCGGACGACAAAGCGTACGGTTATGTGACCGTTCTGACAGAGATGTTCCTCAATGCATGGCCTTCACCCGATCTGAGATACTACTTTCACATTATTCTTTGTGTCGGCGGCGGTGAGTTTCAGATGCATACGGCGATGGGCGATTATGGCGGCTTCCCGAAGGCCAAGAGGGATTTCACGGTACTTCCCTTTGACTTGCTGAACGACCACGAACGGAGCTGGCTGGCCGGCGGTTGAATAGGATTGGCAAATCATCATGGCTTGGTTCAAGAAGTTATGGCGAAGCAAGAAACACGCCCAACTGGAGCGCCTTGTTCGCAGGCTGATTTTCTACCGCGAAGAATCCGTATTTCTTGACGCACTGCGCGAAGCCACGACGCTGGCCGCCAACGGGAACGACCTCGGGGTTCTGGCGCTAACCGAGGCGCTACGGCGCAGGTGCGGCCGAAGCGATGTGGCGTTCTATGCTCCGTCGTTCGGCGTACTCAAAATGCGGACCGCCGAGGAATGTGAAGAAGCCGGGGATCGATTGCTGGACCTGGCTAAAGCGAACCGCCTGCTTGACGACCCGGAGGCGACACAAAACCTCATATCCGCCGCGCTGCACGGATCACAGGACGGTCTGCACGGGCTGGTAACGCTGGTGTTCGCCGTTGCGGGACGGGAGGCCGGTTACGATTTTCAGTTGCTGTACAACCAGCTGCATTCTTCCGTGATGTTTCGCCACGCTCACGGAGAGCGCACCTGGACCGAAATGATGAGCGGCAGGTAGCCGGCTCTGCGGCACGAGGCGGCCCGATTCTGCCCGCCATCCCTGCAATCGGCGCCGGTGTGCGCCGCCCCGGATCCATGAGGTACTTCACCAATCCCGCGTCCGTCCGCCGTTCGAATTCCGTAGGGTGCGCCCGTGCGTCATCGCCTCGCGTTGCGGCAGTTGTTGCGCGGCCGCGCCTGCGCAACGCTGCAACAGGTCAATCGAGTCTGCCGCCCGCCGCGGCCGCGCGGCCCCACACCGCCAGGAGCCGATGAACCCGGAACGCCGGACGATTCCCGTTTCCCGGCCAACGCCCTGAAGGCTCTTTGCACTTCCTTACACAAGTTGCCACGCATTGACAACGACAACCCTTATCCTGTGCGTATCGAACACGCAACAGGGAGCAACCGCGATGCAAGCGGGCTGGATCAAACCCACCCTGATCAAGGCGCACCGCTGGATCGGCCTGGCCCTGGCGCCGCTGTTTCTGCTTATCACCCTTTCCGGCGCCGTCCTCGCCCTCAAACCGATTATCGGGCAGGCGCCGGCCGCCCAGGAGAACGCCGCCCGGCCCGTCGACGTGACCCGCGTAACCTCCCTGCTGGAGCGCATCGATCCGCAAGGGCGGGCGATCCAAGGCCTGAACCTCGACGCCGCCGCAGGCCGGGTCACTATCCGCGCCCGCGACCCGGCACTGCAAGGCAACTATGCGCTGGACTCCGGCAAGCGGGTCGAGCCCGGCGCCACCGGACAGCCAAACGGTTTCTTCGAGACAGTGGAGCACCTGCACAAGGAACTCTTGGTCGGAATCGATCTGCCGGTCGAGCTGGCCAGCTATCTGATGCTGGCCATCGTCATCGCCGGGCCGTTTCTCGCCTGGCCGCGCCTACGCAACAACCTGATGGGCTGGCATCGCGCCGCGGGCTGGCTCCTGCTTCCCCTTGTTGCAATGCTGCCGCTGACGGGCGTGTTGATGAGCCTGCACCTGGGCGAACAGGAACCGCCGCACATGAGCCGGCATGGTGCGTCACTGCCCGTCGCCGAGGCGTTGCGCAGCGCCGCCCGGAATCACGACCTGCGCTACCTGACCACGGCGCGCCGGGCCCACGGCGGCAGCGTGCTGATCGAGCTCAACGGACCGGCCGGCGAAAGGCAGCTGGCCGTGACCGACCAATCCGTCACGCCCCTCCAATCCGGCGGCCACCTGGTCCATCGGCTGCACGAAGGCACCTGGGGCGGCCCCCTGAGCGGTTCCCTCAACCTGCTCGGCGCCGTCGGGCTCGTCCTGCTGACCGTCACCGGGCTCGTCTCCTGGGGCCGCCGCGCCCGCCAATCGCGACGGGACGCGCGCGTCGGCGATGCGGACATTCTCATCGCCTACGCCTCCCAGACCGGCACCGCGGCACGCCTGGCCCGGACCAGCGTCGAGGTGCTCAAGCGGGCCGGCGCCCGGGTCGCCCTGGTCTCGCTGAATTCGCTGCTGCCCCGGCAGATGCTCGGCTACCGGCATAATCTCCTGCTGGTCTCCACTACCGGCGAGGGCGAGCTGCCCGATACGGCCCAGGCTTTCCTGCGCAATCTGAACGACAGCCGCCTGCCGGGCGGCCGCTTCACCATGCTGGCGTTGGGCGACCGGCGCTATCGGCATTTCTGCGGCGGCGCGGAGCGGCTGCGCAGCGCCCTGCTCACGGCCGGTGCGACCGAAACCCTCCCCATGCAGCGCATCGACGGCAAACCCGACGCCGGGTGGCGGTCCTACGCTGCTCGACCGCCAGCGCCTCGATACGCCGGCGGGCGGGCGCGACAGCCATCCCAGCTACCAGCTGCTGCTGCGGGCCGACGAGAGCCGCCGGTTCCAGGCCGGCGACCTGCTGCAGATCGCACCCGATGGGGAGGAAAGGATGCGCAGCTACTCCATCGGCTCCAATGCCGAATTCAACGCCGGGGTGATCCAACTCACCGTCTCGCTCCACCAGTGGCGCGACGAGCAGGGAGAACTGCACACCGGAAAAGTCAGCGGCATGCTCTGCGAAGGCAGCCGGCCGGGCGACCGGTTCGCCGCGACACTCTGCCCCCATACCGAATTTCACGCCCCGCAGGACGTCGGCCGGCCGCTGGTATTGGTCGCCAGCGGCTGCGGCATCGCCCCTTTCATGGGGTTCCTCGAACAGCGCGAACAATCCACCGGCGGGGGCCCCGTCTGGCTCATTTTCGGCAACCGCTGGCGCGCGGTGGATTATCTTTACCGGGAAAGGCTCGAGTCGCTGCAGCGAAAAGGCGTCCTCACCCGCCTCGATACCGTCTTCTCGCGCGATCAGCGCACCCGCCGCTACGTCACCGACCGCATGCGCGAGGCCGGCCGGGAGTTGGTGCGCTGGCTGCTCGAGGAGGACGCCGCGTTGTATGTCTGCGGCCGCGGCTCGACCCTGGGACGGAGCGTCGACGAGGCCTTGCGGAGCATACTCGAAACCCACACCCGCCACGACGGCGAGGCCGTATCGTCGCTGATTGCCGCCTGGAGCGCTAACGGCAAGCTGCGCCGCGACCTCTTCGATTGAAACCCGGCCGCCGCCAGCCCCGCTACGTCCGCCCTGCGCCGGATCAGTTGGGCATTGCGGATATGGGCATTGGCGGCGCGGTCGATCGGTTCTCGACCTCGGCCAGCCGGTACGCCTTCACCAACGTCGCATCGCCCTTGACCAGCGCCTGCCGCAGACGCACCAGGACGCCGCCGTTTCCCGAACCGTAGCCGTGGCGGATCATCGCCACCAGCGCACCGACATTCTTCTTGTCATAGGCGAACTGGAACAGCGTCTTGCCGTTCGACGAATAGCCGCCATTGACGCCGTTTTCGAGAAACACGCTCATCTTCTTCTCGCTGCAATACTCGGCACACGCAACCAGAATCCTTGCCGACACCCGCCGCAGCTTGGGGATATAAAGGATTCCGGTCGTATTCAGGTACATGTCCAGTGTACTGGCCGGCGATTCGTACAGCATGCCCCGCATCGCCGTTACGAAGCCTTGCGCTCCGGGCACCGTGTAGTCGACATTGCGCTGGAGCATGAACAACTCGGCGGTCTTCCACTTCCCGGCCACCAGGGCGGCGTAGAGCGGGGAATACTTCCTCTTGTTGAATGCGTTGACGTTGGCGCCGCGGGCCAGCAGCAGCCGCACAATCGCAGGCGTGCCGTAGGCCGCGGCGTAGTGCAGCGGCGTGTTGCCAAGCTTGTCGGCGGCGTTGACGCGGGCGCCCCGCTTCAACAACGCCTCCACCATCGGACGGTCCGCCTTGATGATGGCGGCATCCAACGGCGCCAGCCCGCGGCGGGACTGCGGGCCGACCCGTGCACCGCGGGCCAACAGCCGCTTGACCATCGCCTCGTTGCCGTTGGCGATGGCGACGAACAGCAGGGAATGCTTTCCCACCCGGCCGTTGACGGAAAATCCCTTCCCGACCAGGTAATCCAACATTCCGGGCGATCTGGCTACGGCCAGCGCACGATAGATCTTGTCCCGACTGCCAAAGCGCGCCGCAAGTCCGGGGTGCTTGCTCAGCAGCAACTCCACGTCGGCAGGCTCCGCAAAGGCGATGGCGTACTCCAGCGCCCCATAGCCTTTGCGGTTCTCCCCGCCCCAATGCACGGGCTTCTCCATCAGCCAGCGGTAAACCGACGGCCGCCGCATCTCCAGCGCCAGCATGAGCAGGTTGATGGCTTGGTCTTTCTGCCACCGGTTGAGTTTGGCGGTGTCCAGCTGCGCTTTGAGGAAGTCGAAATTGCCGTTGCCGATGGCGGTCACCAGCTGTGCCCCGTACACGTCCCCGGCCGCCTTGTCAGGCTTCGCCATCGGATTGTTTGCGTTGATCGGAGCCTTGTTGAATTCCTTTGCCGTCCCTGCTTTGGGCGTGTCGTGGTGAAGAATCGCGAAGGCCTTCTTCACCGCCCGATAGTTATTGTCGGCCGATGCCAGCTTTGGCGCGTGGCGCCACAACAATGCGCGCTTGGTCCAGCTCTCCATGTAACCCTTGTAGTGGCTGTAGCTGGCGCAGACGGTGATGACGTGGACCTTGCCCTGCTGGTCGGTGTAGGTCGTGGTGGTGTAACGGTTGCAAACCGA
>JARRNJ010000005.1:0-160926 GCA_037385045.1 Gammaproteobacteria bacterium
ACCATGGGCCCAGGCGATGCGGTGCTGGTGCCCAATCCGGCCTATCCCATCCACCCCTACGGGTTCGTGATCGCCGGCGCCGACATCCGCCACGTACCGCTGGCGCCCGGGCTGGACTTTTTCGCCGAACTGGAGAAAGCCATAAAGGACTCCTGGCCGAAGCCCAAGATGCTGGTGTTGAGCTTCCCGGCCAATCCCACCACCCAATGCGTCGAGCTCGACTTCTTCCAGAAGGTGATCGACATCGCCCGCGAACACGGCATTTGGGTGGTGCATGACTTCGCCTACGCCGAGATCGTCTACGACGGCTACCGTCCGCCCTCGGTCCTGCAGGTGCCCCACGCCAAGGAAGTTGCGGTGGAATTCTACTCGTTGTCCAAGAGCTATAACATGCCCGGCTGGCGCGTGGGATTCATGTGCGGCAACCCGCAGCTGGTGGCGGCATTGGCGCGCATGAAGTCTTATCTGGACTACGGCATGTTCACGCCCATTCAAGTGGCGGCGATCGCGGCACTGGAGGGCCCGCAGGATTGTGTCGCAGACATCGCCCGCATGTACCAGTCGCGCCGCGACGTGCTTTGCGGGGGGCTCAACTCGGTGGGCTGGGAGGTGGACCCGCCCAAGGGCACCATGTTCGTATGGGCGCCCATTCCGGAGCCTTACCGTCACCTCGGTTCGCTGGAATTCTGCAAGAAGTTGCTGCAGGAGGCCAAGGTAGCGGTTTCCCCCGGCATCGGCTTCGGGGAATACGGCGACGATCATGTGCGTTTCGGGCTGATCGAGAACGAGCATCGCACCCGCCAGGCCATCCGGGGCATCCGCGCCATGTTCAAGCGCGACAATGTCACCAAAGCAGTCGTGGGAGAGGATCATTGAAACCGGTCAAGGTGGGTTTGCTGGGGCTGCAATGCCGAGGAAATTACGCGCCGGGCCGGCCGCGGCATCGAGATCGCCCAGGTGGCCGCGCTGGGGGTGAGCGCCGAGTGGGCGCAGGAACTGGGTGCCATCCCGGTCATCGACGACGCCTTTGCCGTGGTCAACAACCCCGACCTGGACATCGTCGTCGAGTTGATCGGCGGCTATGACCCGGCCCGGGAGCTGGTGCTGACGGCAATTGAGAACGGCAAACACGTGGTCACCGCCAACAAGGCGCTGATCGCCATGCATGGTAACGAGATCTTCGAGGCCGCCCACCGCAAAGGGGTGATGGTCGCATTCGAAGCGGCGGTGGCCGGTGGGATTCCCATTATCAAGGCAATCCGCGAGGGTCTGGCCGGCAATCGCATCGAATGGCTGGCGGGCATCATCAACGGCACTGGCAATTTCATTCTCACCGAAATGCGTGACAAGGGGCGCGAGTTCAATGACGTGCTGGCCGAGGCGCAACGGCTGGGCTACGCCGAGGCCGATCCGACCTTCGACGTGGAGGGGATCGACGCCGCCCACAAGCTCACCATTCTCGGCTCCATCGCCTTCGGTATTCCGCTGCAGTTCGACAAGGTGTACACCGAGGGGATCAGCCACATCACCACCGAAGACGTGGACTACGCCGAACAGCTCGGCTACCGGATCAAGCATCTGGGAATCGCGCGCCATACCGACGAGGGCGTGGAGCTGCGCGTGCACCCTGCGGTGGGCCCGACGCTCTACTATGGCGCCGGCGCCGGCTCCGAACCAACGGCATCGGCGGTGGTGGCCGATCTGGTGGATGTCACGCGGGTGTTGACTGCCGATCCCGGCAATCGGGTGCCGCACCTGGCGTTTCAGCCCGATGCGCTGGCGGATCTGCCGATCCTGCCCATGGCTGCGGTGGAAACGGCGTATTATCTGCGCATGCAGGCAGTCGACCGCCCCGGCGTGCTGGCCGATATCACGCGAATCCTGGGCGAACTCGATATCAGCATCGAAGCGATCCTGCAGAAGGAGCCGCTGCCCGATGCCCATACGGTGCCGGTGATCATCTTGACGCACCGCATCCGCGAGCGGCAGATGGACGAGGCCATTGCCCGCATCGAGGCGTTGAGCGCCATCGCCGGCAAGATTACCCGCATCCGTCTCGAGGATCTCTCCTGAGCGGACCGCGACACAGACACCCGGGCCACCCTTGCTGCCGCCGCGCGATCGGCGCGGGGCGCATCGCCGGCGGTGGTGACCGGAACCGAGACCCTACAGGTGAACCGTTATGCCTTTTCGACCCCGTTACACCGGCCTGATCGATAAATACCGTGATCGTCTGCCGGTGCACGACGATACCCGCATCATCAGCCTCGGCGAGGGCAACACGCCGTTGATCCGGCTCCACAACATCCCCCGGGCGCTGGGCAAGGACGTGGACATCTACGTCAAATACGAAGGATTGAACCCCACCGGTTCATTCAAGGACCGGGGCATGACCATGGCCGTCACCAAAGCGGTGGAGGAGGGCAGCCGTGCCATCATCTGCGCCTCCACCGGCAACACCTCCGCGGCGGCCGCGGCCTACGCCGCACGCGCCCGGATCACCGCTTTCGTGTTGATCCCCGACGGCAAGATTGCGTTGGGCAAGCTCGCCCAGGCAATGATGCACGGCGCGGTGGTGATCCAGATCAAGGGCAACTTCGATGCCGGCATGCAGCTGGTGAAGGAGGTCGCCGACGAAGCGCCGGTGACTATCGTCAACTCCATCAATCCCTACCGCCTGCAGGGCCAGAAGACCGCGGCTTTCGAGATCCTGGAAGAGCTGGGCACGGCGCCCGACTACCATTGCATACCGGTGGGCAACGCCGGCAATATCACCGCCCACTGGATGGGCTACAGCGAATACCACGAACACGGCATCGTCAACAGCCGCCCGGTCATGGTCGGCTACCAGGCCTCCGGTGCCGCCCCGTTTCTGCGCGGCGCCATGGTCGACAATCCGGAGACCGTCGCTACGGCGATCCGCATCGGCCATCCCCAGAGCTGGGACAAGGCGTGGAAGGTGCGGGAAGAATCCGACGGGTGGTTCGACGAGTGCAGCGACGATGAGATCCTGGCGGCTCAGAAGCTGTTGAGCGAGAAGGAAGGGGTATTCTGCGAGCCGGCTTCGGCGACGTCGCTCGCCGGTGCCATGCGCGACATCCGCTCCGGCAAGATCCGCGAAGGCAGCAAGGTGGTGTGCACGCTGACCGGCCACGGTCTGAAAGATCCGGACACGGCCATCAAGCAAAGCACGCAGCCGATTACCGTGGATGCCGCGCTTGCCGCGGTGAAGGAAACGATATTGGCGAACCTGTCCTGACGTCACCGAAGGCGTAGCGTTGCGATGCCAGGGACGGCAAGCGCCGACAAGGGAGTCCGGTTTCGATGTTCTTTTTCCCCTATCGCACGGATCTGCCGTTCCGGCGCATCCCCTTCGTTACCATCATCGTGTGCCTGGTGTGCGTGCTGATCTACGCCGCCCAGGCGGAAAACGAGCAGCGCATGGGCCGGGCCCTGGCCATCAGCTGCGCTCACGAGACGCTCGATCTGCGCCTGACATTGACCAAACTGCACCTGCCGGTGCGGGCTGCATCCTGCCAGAAGCTGCTTTATTCGATTCACACCGCGGCCGATCCCCAGGCGTTCATGGCCGATTATGTCAACGAGCACCTGTCGACCACACGGGCACGGCGCACCGACGGACCGTTTGTGGCACAGATGCTGCGTCAGACCTACGCCGGTTTTTTGGACGATGCGCCGCCCAGGTACCTGACGGCGGATTTGTGGTACAAGCCGCGTTCCTGGAGTCCGCTGCACATGGTGAGCGGCGTGCTGGCCCACGGGTCATGGACCCATCTGTTGGGCAACCTGTTCTTCTTCATCGCCTTCGCGGTTGGCGCGGAGACTGTGCTCGGATCCGGGCGCTTCCTGCTCGTGCTGCTGGCGCTGGCGTTGGGCTCCCAGGCCGTGTATTCGCTGGCGTCGTTGGCCGACGCCAAGCCTTTGCCCACCCTCGGCCTGTCGGGTGTGGTGATGGGCGTCATGGCGCTGTGGGCGTTCCTGATGCCACGGGCGCGGGTGCATTGCTTCGCCTGGCTGCTGGTGCTGTATCGGCGGTTCAGCGTGCCGGCGTGGTTGTTCGTGCTGTGGTACGCGGGGTGGGATACGTGGACCCTGTTCGCCGATGGCAGCGGCGGCGGCATCAATCTGGTGGCGCATGTTTCGGGGGCGGCCATCGGCCTGGGCATCGGCGCGGTGGTGTTCAGCGGTCTGCGCCGGCGGCTGGCTCAAAGCGCGTGGTCTTGAAGGTCGGACCCGGTCCGATTGAGGGCCAGGGGGACGGGCGTATAATAAGCCCGCATGCCCGAAGCCGCGCGCCATCTGACACTCCTGATACCCTCCCTGCCGGAGCCCCTGGCGGCTAGTTCCACTGGCTGGCAGCCGCCCGATCGTGCGCCGGCGCTGGAAACCCTGGTCGCACGCGCACGTCGCGAACCCGGCGGCGGGCCCGCCGCACTCGAGACCTTGCTGTTCGGCCAGTTCGGCCTGAGGCCCCGGCCGGACCGCGATCTCCCGGTGGCGGCGGCCACCCGCGCGGGCGACTGCGGCACCGTCGACAATGGCTGGTGGTTGCGGGTCGATCCGGTCCATCTGCGGCCCGACCAGGACCGGTTGCTGTTGTTTGGGCCCTCGGTGCTCGATCTGCACCAGGATGAGGCCGACGCGCTGGTGGCCGGGCTCAATGATCTGTATGGCGCCGACGGTTGGCGTTTCGAAGCGCCAGTGCCGCAGCGTTGGTATCTGCGCTTGCCGGATGAGGCGGCGCTGGTGACGACGCCGCTGCCCGAAGCGGTGGGCCGTGACATTCACCCGCGCCTGCCGGACGGGGCGCACGGGCTGCACTGGCATGCCGTACTCAATGAAATGCAGATGTTTCTCCACGCCAGCGAAGTGAATCAGCGGCGAGAGGCGCAAGGACGGCCTGTCGTCAACAGCGTATGGCCCTGGGGAGGCGGCCGTGCACCGGCCGGGCTGCGCAGCCCCTGGCATCGCGTAGAATCGAGCGAGCCGTTGGCCGCGGGCCTGGCGCGGATCGCCGGGGCCGCCGGAGGCGAGGCCAGCGCCGACTTCGGCGCCTGGCTGGGGCAGGACTGGCGCGGGCGCGGGCTGGTGGTCCTCGACGGGTTGCGCCAACATGTTCTGGACGGCGATCGCGAGGGCTGGTGCAACGCCGTCAGCGATCTCGAGCAGCGCTGGTTCGTGCCGCTGCTGGAGGCAGTGCGCGCCGGTCGCGTCGCGGAGGTGTGCCTGATTGGCGGCGGAGATCTTTGTTATTGCCTGGACCGTGCCGCGCTGCGGCGCTGGTGGCGCCGCCCCCGGCCCTTGGTGCGATGACGGGCAGACGGTTGGTCGACACCGCGCCTGCCTTGCGGCCGCACGCCGGCGGAAGGCCAGTGCCGATGCCGCGGAGTATCGATTCATGTTGGTGAAACGGATTGTGCGCCGCAGGGTGCCGGCAGGCGCCGATTGGGGTGACCTGCACCCGGTGCTGCAGCGGGTCTATGCCGCGCGGGCGGTCAAGTCACCGGCCGATCTCGACCGGTCCCTGGAAGGGCTGGCGCGGGTCGAGTGTCTGCGCGGCGTGCAACAGGCGGTGGCGGTGCTGGAAGCGGCCGTGGTCGGCGGGCGGCGGATTCTGGTGGTGGGCGACTTCGACGCGGACGGTGCCACCAGCTGCGCCCTGGCGGTGCGGCTGCTGCGTGACCTGGGAGCGTCCTGGGTTCATTACCTGGTGCCGAACCGTTTCGAATACGGCTATGGGCTGACCCCGGAGATCGTCGAGGTGGCGGCGCAATGGTCGCCCGACGTCATTGTCACGGTGGACAACGGCATTTCCAGTGTCGAGGGCGTGTCCGCGGCCCGGGAGCGCGGCATGCAGGTGGTGGTGACCGATCACCATCTTCCGGGCAGTGTGCTGCCCGGTGCCGACGCCATCGTCAATCCGAATCAGCCGCACGATACGTTCCCGAGCAAGCATCTGGCGGGCGTCGGGGTCATTTTCTATGTCCTGCTGGCGTTGCGTGCCCGGTTGCGTGACACCGACTGGTTCCAGCGGCGGATTGTGGAGGTGCCCAATCTGGCGGACCGCTTGGACCTGGTGGCCTTGGGTACGGTTGCCGACGTGGTGCCTCTGGATCACAACAATCGCATCCTGGTGGAACAGGGGCTGCGCCGTATCCGCGCCGGCCGCTGCTGTCCCGGAATCCTGGCGCTGCTGGAAGTGGCGAACCGCTCCCCCCGGCGCCTGGTGGCCGCCGACCTGGGGTTCGCGGTGGGGCCGCGGCTCAACGCGGCCGGGCGGCTGGAGGACATGTCGTTGGGCATCGAGTGCCTGCTGACCGACGACGCCGCCCGGGCACGGGAACTGGCGGTAAAGCTCGACGCCCTCAATCGGGAACGGCGCGAGATCGAGTCGCAGATGCGCGAGCAGGCCATGGCCGAGATCGAGCGCCTGCACCTGGACCCCGACAGCGCGGGCCTGCCCACCGCCCTGTGCCTGTTCGACGAGTCTTGGCATCAGGGCGTGATCGGCATCGTCGCTTCGCGGGTCAAGGAACGGCTGCATCGGCCGGTCATCGCCTTTGCCCCGGCGGGCGACGGCGAGATCAAGGGTTCGGCGCGTTCCATTCCCGGGCTGCACGTGCGCGACGCCCTGGATGCGGTGGCAACCCGGCATCCGGGACTGATCAACAAGTTCGGCGGCCACGCCATGGCGGCCGGCCTGAGCCTCAAGCGCGGGGATCTGGACGCATTTCGCGACGCCTTCGAGCAGGAAGTGCGTTCCCATCTCGATGACGCCGATCTGGAGGGCGTGGTGCATTCCGACGGTGAGTTGGCGGTCGGAGAACTCGGATTGGAACTGGCGCAGGTGCTGCGCGCCGGCGGTCCGTGGGGCCAGGGGTTCCCGGAGCCGGTATTCGACGGCGTGTTCGAGGTGCTCGACGAGCGTGTGGTCGGTGAAAAGCACCTCAAGCTGGTGGTGCGGCCGTTGGGCGGGGACATTGCCCTGGATGCCATCGCCTTCAATGCCCTGGAACACGGCTGGCCCACGGGCGCCGCACGGCTGCGGCTGGCCTACCGGCTGGATGTGAACGAGTTTCGCGGCAACAGCAGCCCCCAGCTGGTGGTCGAGTACATGGAAGCCGGGAACGTCGCGTGATCCCCGGGCCTTGGCCAAGCTGCGCGCGCCTGTAGTATCATTCTGGGTTTGGTTTTGTCGGGGGTTGTCACCAGCCATGTTGGAACTGAATCCGCTGTACCAGAAAATCGACGACCTTCGAGGGCGCGCCGACGCCCTGAGGGGGTATCTTTGACTATGAGGCCAAGCGCGAACGGTTGACGGAGGTCGAGCGGGAGCTCGAGCAGCCGGACGTCTGGAACGATCCGGAGCGGGCACAGAATCTGGGGCGGGAGCGTGCCAGCCTTGAGCGGGTGGTGCACACGCTCACCGAGTTGGGCAGCGGCCTGGACGACGCGGGCGAGCTGTTGGAGCTGGCCGCCGAGGAGTCCGACGCGGAGGCGGTCGACGGGGTGGCGGCGGACCTGCGGCAGATGGAAGCGCGGGTCGAGGCGCTGGAGTTCCAGCGCATGTTCTCCGGTGAAATGGATCCGGCCAACGCGTTCGTCGATATTCAAGCAGGTTCCGGGGGCACCGAGGCCCAGGACTGGGCGGAAATGCTGTTGCGCATGTATCTGCGCTGGGGTGAGCGGCGTGGTTTCAAGACCGAGCTGATCGAGGTGTCCCCGGGCGAAGTCGCCGGCATCAAGAGCGCGACGGTGCGTTTGGAGGGTGAATACGCCTTTGGCTGGCTGCGTACCGAGACCGGCGTGCACCGGCTGGTGCGCAAGTCGCCGTTCGATTCCGGCAACCGCCGCCACACGTCTTTCGCGGCGGTATTCGTGTCGCCGGAGGTGGACGACGATATCGACATCGATATCAATCCCGCCGACCTGCGCATCGATGTCTACCGGGCCAGCGGTGCCGGCGGGCAGCACGTCAACCGCACCGAGTCGGCGGTGCGCATCACCCACAACCCGACCGGGATCGTGGTGCAGTGCCAGACTGACCGTTCGCAACACAAGAACAAGGCCACGGCCATGAAGCAGCTCAAGGCCAAACTCTACGAGATGGAGATGCACAAGCGACGCGCCGAGCAGCAGGCCGTGGAAGAGACCAAGTCCGATATCGGCTGGGGAAGCCAGATCCGTTCTTACGTGCTGGACCAGTCGCGCATCAAGGATCTGCGTACGGGTGTGGAGACCGGTAATACCCAGGCGGTACTGGATGGGGATCTTGACCAGTTCATCGAGGCCAGCCTCAAGAGCGGCCTGTAACCGGATCGTACCCAGCCGACCAACCGAAAGATTCGACAACCATGAGCGAACGAGAGCAACGGCCGGAGCGGCCGGACGAACACAAACTGATTGCCGAGCGGCGGGCCAAGCTCAAGGCGCTGCGCGAGCAGGGCGTTGCCTTTCCCAATGATTTTCGCCGCAACGTCATGGCGGGCGAGCTGCACGCCGAATACGGCGACAAGGACAACGACTTCTTCGAGGCCCAGGCCGTTCGGGTGCGGGTGGCCGGGCGCATGATGGGCAAGCGCGTCATGGGCAAGGCGAGCTTCGCCCATGTCATGGACATGTCAGGACGGATTCAGTTGTTCGTGCAGCGCGATGCCCTTCCGGAAGGGGTGTACCAGCAGTTCAAGGGCTGGGACATCGGTGATATCGTCGGTGCCGAGGGCACCCTGTTCCGGACCAAGACCGGCGAGCTGTCGGTGAAGGCCGAGCAGGTACGGCTGCTCACCAAAGCGCTGCGACCGTTGCCCGACAAGTACCACGGCCTTGCCGACACCGAAACCCGCTACCGCCAGCGCTACGTTGATCTGATCATGAACGAGATGGCGCGTGAGACCTTCCGCACGCGCACCGCGATCATCAACCATATCCGCTCATTTCTGAACCGGCGCGGCTTTCTGGAAGTGGAAACGCCGATGATGCAGATGATCCCCGGCGGCGCCACCGCGCGGCCGTTCATCACCCACCACAACGCCCTGGACATGCAGCTGTTTCTGCGTATCGCGCCGGAGCTGTATTTGAAGCGGCTGGTGGTCGGTGGCTTCGAGCGGGTGTACGAAATCAACCGCAACTTCCGCAACGAGGGGCTGTCCACGCGCCACAATCCCGAATTCACCATGCTGGAGTTCTACGAGGCCTTTGCCGATTACCATGACCTGATGAATCTGACCGAGGAACTGGTGCGCGGCATTGCCGGGGAGGTAATCGGTGACACGTGCATCACCTATCAGGGTGAGCGCTACGATTTCGGCAAACCTTTCGCCCGCATGACGGTCAAGGAGTCAATCCTGTATTTCAATCCGGACATGGGCCGGGAAATCCTCGAGGATCTGGACAAGGCGCGGCAGGCGGCCGACGCGCTGCAAATCCCGCTGAAGGAGTCCTGGGGGCTGGGCAAGGTGCAGATCGAGATTTTCGAGAAGACCGTCGAGCACCGGCTCATGGATCCCACGTTTATCACCGCGTATCCCACCGAAGTGTCGCCGCTGGCCCGGCGCAACGATCGGGATCCGTTTGTCACCGATCGTTTCGAGTTCTTTATCGCCGGGCGTGAGGTGGCCAACGGATTCTCGGAGCTCAACGATGCCGAGGACCAGGCCGAGCGTTTCCGCAAGCAGGTCGAGGAAAAGGAGGCGGGCGACGAGGAGGCCATGCACTTCGACGAGGATTATATCACGGCCCTGGAGCACGGCATGCCGCCCACCGCCGGCGAGGGCATCGGCATCGACCGGCTGGTGATGTTCTTCACCGATTCGCCGTCGATCCGCGACGTGCTGCTGTTTCCCCACATGCGCCCGGAGCGCCAGGAGTAAGCGCCCGCCGCCAGCGCATCCGTCGGCACGCGTAGCTCGGATCGGGCGAAAGTGAAACCGGGCTAGGCGGGCGCAGTGGCGAGTGGCGAGTGGCGAGTGGCGAGTAGGGTAATTTCCGCCTCGCTACTCGCTACCAGCAACTCGCCACTGCAGCGGATGGTGCCGGTGTTCCGCAAATTTCCCGCGAACGTCAGGAATCCTCGCCGGGTTCAGGATACCGTCAATTGGGCGCGGTGATCAGGATGTGCTCGATTTCCTCGAGTTCTTCCTGGTGGTCCTCGATTTCCACCACATTGATGTCGGGTTCGATGCCGAGTTTGGCGAACGCCGGTACGCTGCTCCAGTCCAGCCGGCTCACGGGATGCGAGGTGCCGATGTATCCCTGCAGGTTGGCCACGGTCACCACGTCGACGTAATCCGCCGGCCCTTCATGCTCGCGCTGCAGGTCCTCGTGGCCCGCGGCCACCGCGATCAGGCTTTCCGGGAAGTCCCAGCTGGTGAGAATCTGCGCCCCGAGGATCGGATGCAGCTTGTCGATCAACCGGTCCAGCAACTCGTCGTTCTCCGCCAGTTCGGGCATGTCCTCGGCCCGCACCAGGATCGGCAGGATGCCGATGTCGTGAATCAGGCCGCCAAGCATCGCCTGATCCTTTTGCAGTCCGGGCGTACGGGCAGCGAGCACGCGACTGATGGCCGCCACTTGAACATTATGCTCCCACAGCTGCCGCAGGCGCTGGTCAAGGCCCTCGGTGGTGGCTTGAAACATCTGTTGCATCACTAAGCTGGTGATCAGGTTGCGTACCACCGCGTAGCCCATGCGGGCAATGGCCGTCTGCAGGTTGTCGATGGGGTTGCGGGCCCGGTAGAGCGGGCTGTTGGCCACCCGCAACAGGCGTGCCGACAGCGACGCGTCGGTGGCCACGATGTCGGCAATCTGGCCGGCGCTGGTATTGTCGTCTTCGACCGCGTCGCGCACGCGCAGGGCGACCTCCGGCAGGGTTGGAAGCACTAAGTCGTTGTTTGCAATGTCCTCTTGGAGCTGGCTCAGCAGTGCGTCTTCGGTAACCACCGGCGACCTCCGTTGGCGGTTTGCATGGGTATGGGCGCCTTGTCCGCGCGGCGCCTCGGTGTACCGAAGTGTATCGGCCGTTCAGGCCTGATCCTGAGACCCGGCGGCGTCGAAGGCGTACGGGAGGGGTTCAAAATGCAGCACGGGACCGTTGACGTCCTGGAGGCGGATCTCATCGGCTTCCTGGCTGGCGATTTCCACCACCGCAAGCAGTTCGCAGCCGCCGTCCGGGGAGCGGGCGGCGCTGACCACCCTGCCGGCCCCCTGGCCGCTGGTGGAGCCGGCGGCAGACAGGGCCGTCCCCGGGGCCGGACACTCGACGCCGTCGATCCGGGCGCGGTACATGCGCCGCTTGAGCCTGCCCAGATATTGCATGCGAGCAACCACCTCCTGGCCGGTATAGCAGCCCTTGGTGAAGCTCAGGCCGTCGACGAACTGCATGTTCACCATTTGCGGAACGAATGCGTCCGCTGTCGCCGCGTACACCACCGGCACGCCGGCACGGATGTCGAGCAGCCGCCACGCCTCTTCGCCCACCGGTGCGGCACGCACGTCGAGCAGGGTCCAGAGCTTCTGGATAGCCTCCAACTCGCCGTAGATTTCGAAACGCGGATGGGGGCCGTGCAGCCGCAAGATGGTTACGGCGTCGGTTTGCAGTACGTCGTGGGGGTGCTCGGGGGCGGCACCGAAACGGTTGTGCAGCTGTTTGGCGGCGTCGGGCCCCGAGTAGCCGATGCGCACCCAGTGGTCGCTGGCGTCTTCCAGCGTGATCCGGGCCCGCAGCACGAACATCCGCAGCCGCTTCAGGGTGACCTCAACCTGTTCCCGCGGCATGCGCAGGTAGTAGGTGTCGCCGCGCTGAAATACCATGAAATTGGCAAGGATTCGGCCCTTTGGGCTGCAAAATCCGCTGAGCTGGCTGTGGTTGGGCGACACTTGGCGCATATCGTTGGTAAGCTGGCCCTGCAGGAATTCCTGAGCGTCGGCGCCCGAGGCCGAAACCAGTCCGGTGTGGGACAGGTCGGCAATGACTTCGCCCGTGGTTACCACGCGTCTTTCCCGCTCGCCATTGCCGAAGCTGACAACCGTGCCGTCGTCAAACTCAGCGCCCTTGTGTTCCAGAAAGGACTTCCATTCGGGTTTCATCGGACATTCACCGGTAGTTCGGGGACCCGACCATCTTAGACAAACCCCATGTCGTTGTCAGCAGGCCGTGGCGCGGCCCATATGCGGCCCTGCACCTTGAGAGTATTGGCGGCGGGGATTATGATTGGCGCGGGATCATACGATCACTGAGTGGCGCAACGGGCCGAAGCAGGAAGGTCGAGTGCGCGGGTCCGCCGACACGTCACCCGGGAAAGGCACCCAACGACAGATGCCAAGTCAGCCACGCAGGCCGATTTACCTGAACCTGTTTCAGATTCGCCAGTCCGTAACCGCCGTCTTATCCATCCTTCATCGATTGAGCGGCGTGCTGATGGCGTTGGGCGCCCCGTACTGGATCTATTTGTTCGGTTTGTCGCTCGAGGGCCCGCAGGGCTACGCCCGTGTGGGCGCCGTCGTCGCGACCCCCGGATTCCGGATTATCGCCGTACTCTACGTTTGGGCCCTGGCCCATCACCTGCTGGCGGGCGTGCGCTATCTGCTGCTGGACGTGGATATCGGCGTCGGGCGCGAACCCGCCCGCAGAGGCGCATGGCTGGTGAACTTCGCCGGGGTGGCGGTGGCGCTGATCTTTCTCGGGGCGCTGCTGTGACCCGCGCGGTGAACGGGTTGCGTGCCTGGCTGCTGCAGCGTGTCAGCGCCCTGTACCTGATTTTTTTCACCCTTTACCTGGTGCTGCATTTTCTGTTCAACCCGCCCGCCGACTATGCCCAGTGGCGCGCATGGGTGGCGGCGCCGGCCGTCGGCAGCGGCGTGGCGGTGTTTTTTGCCATGTTGCTGATCCACATGTGGGTCGGCCTGCGGGATGTGGTCATCGACTACGTGCATCCGTTTGCCGTGCGCCTGACGGTGCTGGCGCTGGTTGCGCTGACCCTATTGGGTGCCGGGGCCTGGGCGGCACTGATTCTGGCGAGGACGCTGTTGACGTGAATCTACCGCGGCGCAGATTCGACACCCTGATCATCGGCGCCGGCGGCGGCGGTTTGCGTGCCGCCCTGCAGCTGTCGGAGGCCGACGCGCAGGTGGCCGTGGTGTCGAAAGTGTTTCCGACGCGCTCGCATACGGTGGCGGCGCAGGGCGGGGTGAACGCGGCGTTGGCCAATGTGCTGCCCGACAATTGGCACTGGCACATGTTCGATACCGTCAAGGGCAGTGATTATCTGGGCGACCAGGACGCGATCGAGTACATGTGCCGGGCGGCGTCGCGCATTGTCTACGAGCTGGAACACTTCGGCGTTCCGTTTTCGCGGCTGGACAACGGAAGCATCTACCAGCGGGCTTTCGGCGGGCAGAGCCGGGATTTCGGCGGCGAGCAGGCCGCGCGCACCTGCGCCGCCGCCGACCGCACCGGTCATGCGATCCTGCATTCGCTGTACCAGCAGAATATCCGCGCCAAGACCCACTTTTTCGACGAGTATTTCGCCGTGGACCTGGTGCGCGACGCTCATGGCTACGCCCTGGGCGCGGTGGTCATGGAGATCGAAACCGGCGAGCCGTTGCTGATCGAGGCCAAGACCACGCTCATTGCCACCGGCGGGGTGGGTCAGTTGTTCCGCACCAACACCAACGCGCTGATCAATACCGGCGACGGTCTGGGTATGGCGCTGCGCATCGGTGTTCCTTTGCAGGACATGGAATTTTTCCAGTTCCATCCCACGGGCATCGCCGGCAAGGGCATGCTGATCACCGAGGGGGCCCGCGGTGAAGGCGGCTACCTGGTGAACAGTGAAGGCGAGCGTTTCATGGAGCGCTACGCGCCGCACGCCAAGGACCTGGCCAGCCGTGACGTGGTCAGCCGCGCCATCGCCACCGAGGTGCGGGAAGGCCGCGGCTGCGGGTCCGACCGGGACCACGTGCTGCTGCGCCTCGATCACCTGGGTAGTGAAGTCGTGACCAAGCGCCTGCCGGGCATTCGCGATCTGTCGCTGACCTTCCTGCACATCGATCCGGCCAACGAGCCGATTCCGGTGTTTCCCACCGCCCATTACACCATGGGCGGCATTCCCACCAACCGTTTCGGCCAGGTGGTGGTGCCGGAGCGCCACGGCCCGGAGGAGCCCGTGCCGGGCCTGTACGCGGCGGGCGAATGCGCCTGCGTTTCGGTGCATGGGGCCAACCGCCTGGGCGGCAATTCGCTGCTGGATATCCTGGTGTTCGGCCGTGCCGCCGCCAACCATATCATCGAGTTCCTGGTGGAGAACCGCTACCATCGGCCGCTGGCCGAATCTGACATTGACCCGGCGCTGGAGCGCCTGGCCCGCTGGGATCAGCGCGGCGACGGTGAGTCGGTGGACGGGCTGCGCGCCGAACTGAAAAAGACCATGGAGGATCATTGCGGGGTATTCCGCGACCAGGCCGTGCTCGACGAGGGCGTCGCCAAGGTGGAACAGCTGGCCGCTCGGCTCAAGGACGTGCGTCTGCGGGATCACAGCAAGATTTTCAATACCGCCCGGGTCGAGGCGCTGGAGCTGGAAAACCTGATGGCCTGCGCCCAGGCCACCATTTGCGCGGCGGCGGCGCGCCATGAGAGCCGCGGCGCGCACACGCGAATTGATCATCCGGAGCGGGACGACGAGCATTGGCTCAAGCACAGCCTGTACCTTCCCGACGGGCGTCTCGATTACAAGCCGGTGCGGATCAAACCGTTGACCGTGGATTCGTTTCCGCCCAAGGCACGGGTGTATTGAGGACGGAGCGACACGCCGCCACAGGCAGCGGCAGTTCAACACAAGTGCGGCCCGCCGGCGGCAGACGGGCGGCGACAGGAAGCAGCAATGCGATTCTCGATATACCGCTACAATCCGGACACTGACGGCAAGCCGTACATGCAGGACTTCGAGCTGGATCAGGTCCGACCCGGGATGATGCTCCTGGACGCATTGTTGGCGCTCAAGGAGCAGGACGAAACCTTGAGCTTCCGTCGTTCATGCCAGGAAGGCGTGTGCGGGTCGGATGCCATGAACATCAACGGCCGCAACGGCCTGGCCTGCATCACGCCCTTGGCCAAGCTCAAAACGCCGGTGGTGATCCGGCCGCTGCCGGGTGTGCCGGTGATCCGGGACCTGGTGGTGGATCTCAGCGGTTTCTACCGCCAGTATCGCCAGGTCAAACCCTACCTCATCGTCAAGGATCCCGAGCCCGAGGTCGAGCGTCCGCAGACCCCCGCCGAGCGCGAGCGGCTCGACGGCCTGTACGAGTGCATTCTGTGCGCGTGCTGCAGCACATCGTGCCCGTCGTTCTGGTGGAATCCCGACAAATTCCTCGGCCCGGCGGCGCTGTTGCAGGCCTGGCGGTTCCTGGCCGACAACCGCGATCAGGCGACCGAGGAGCGGCTCGCCGACCTGGAAGGACCTTACCGCCTGTTCCGTTGTCACAGCATCATGAACTGCGTCGACGTCTGCCCCAAGGGGTTGAATCCGACCCGCGCTATCGGCTTGATCAAACACAAAATGCTCAAGGACTCCGTGTGACCCGCCGGATCGATTTGACGCCGCCCCCATCGACCGGTTAGCGTGACCATCGGGGGTCGGTTATAGTTATGAGTGTGGCACCGTCGAAACAGCAGGTGGCGTGGCGTTGCCGGCGCGGCATGCTCGAGCTGGATCTGCTGTTGCAACAGTTTGTGAATCAGCGCTACGACAGCCTTGACGCAGCCACGAGAACGGCCTTTGTGACGCTGCTCGACTACCCCGATGCCGTGTTGCTGGATCTGTTGATGGGGCGGTCGGCCACCGCGGATCCGGAGATAGCCCGTGTCGTCGAAAACATCCGAGCCGCCACTTAGACTGGAACCGCGCAGCTCCCGGCAACTGGCGCTGGCCCTGTTGCTGGTTCACGCCGCGACGATGACGGCGGTGGTGAATCTCGCCCTTCCGGCCTGGATGATCATGGGTCTGGCCGGCACGGTGGTCATGAGTCTCTACATCACGTTCAATACCCAGGTCCTCGGCCGGGGCCGCTTTGCCCTGTGTTCGCTGGTGTGGGAGGTCGATGGGGACTGGACCGTGATTTCGGCCGACGGCACCGAGCACAAGGCATGGCTGCGTCCCAGTTCGGTGGCCTATGCGTGGCTGGTTATTCTCAACCTGGTTGTGCAGGGCGAGGGCAACCGCTCCCTGGTGCTGATGCAGGATTCCCTCGATGCCCGCACGTTCCGCCGTCTGCTGGTGCGGCTCCGGCTTGAGGGCAACCGCCAGAACTCGGGCAAGTAACGCCGGCCGCAAGTCCCGCGGCCACTGTCTGCCAGTCTGCAAGAATAATTCTTGGAAGTTATTTCAAGTAGCGGAAATATGGCCCTATTTTACGCTGCCGGGCGGCGGTGGCGCACGTAGTTCTTGGGGATCAGGATCGTATTGGTGGGCGCGCGCTCCGCGTTCGTGTCCGGATAATCCAGGGTGTAATGCAGCCCCCGGCTTTCCTGGCGTGCCTGGGCCGAACGGATGATGAGATCGGCCACCGTGGCCAGATTGCGCAGCTCGATCAGGTCATTGGTGATGCGGAAATTGCCGTAATACTCGTCGATTTCGTGCTGCAGCAAATCGGCGCGGCGCTTGGCGCGCTGCAGGCGCTTGTTGGTGCGCACAATGCCGACATAGTCCCACATGAAGCGGCGCAACTCGTCCCAGTTGTGGGAAACCACGACCTCCTCGTCGGAATCGGTGACCCGGCTTTCGTCCCACGGTGGCAGCGGCGGCGGGTGCGGGGTCCGGTCCAGTTGTCGCACGATGTCCTCGCTGGCCGACGCCGCAAATACCAGGCATTCCAGCAGGGAATTGCTCGCCATGCGATTGGCACCGTGCAGGCCGGTGAAGGAGACTTCGCCGATGGCATAGAGCCCGTCCAGATCGGTGCGGCCGCGGTGGTCGCTCATGACCCCGCCACAGGTGTAATGCGCGGCCGGCACCACCGGGATCGGTTCGCGGGTCATGTCGAAGCCGTACTCCAGGCAGGCGGCGTAGACATTGGGGAAATGCTGTTGGATAAACGCCGCCGGCTTGTGGCTGATATCCAGGTAGACGCATTCGGCGCCGAGACGCTTCATCTCGTGGTCGATGGCGCGGGCGACGATGTCGCGGGGCGCCAGTTCGGCGCGGGAGTCGAAGCGCGCCATGAAGGCAGTGCCGTCGGGCAGCAGCAATCGGCCGCCCTCGCCCCGCACCGCCTCGGTGATCAGGAATGACTTGGCCCGCGGGTGGTACAGGCAGGTGGGGTGGAATTGGTTGAACTCCATATTGGCCACCCGGCAGCCGGCGCGCCAGGCCATGGCGATGCCGTCCCCGGTGGAGGTGTCCGGGTTGCTGGTGTAGAGATAGACCTTGCTCGCCCCGCCGGTGGCCAGCACCACCGCGCGGGCGGCGAACACGTCGACGCGGTGGCGCTCGCGGTCGAGCACGTAGGCGCCGAGGCAGCGATTTGGCTGCCGATTGTCCGCCTCTGCGGTGATCAGGTTCACGGCGAGGTGGCGTTCGAACAGGTCGATGTTGGGGTGCTGGCGGACCCGGGCCTCGAGCGTGGTTTCCACCGCCTTGCCGGTGGCGTCGTCGGCGTGGATGACCCGGCGATGGCTGTGGCCGCCCTCCCGGGTCAGGTGATAGCCGCCGGCGTTGCGCCGCGCCGGTTCATCGCGGGTGAATGCCACGCCCAGGTCAATCAGCCACTGAATGGCGGCGGGTGCCCGCTCGACGGTGAACCGCACGGTGTCCGGGTCGCACAGCCCGCCACCGGCGGCAAGGGTGTCCTCGATATGGGACTCGGTGGAATCCCGGTCGTCGAGAACGGCGGCGATTCCGCCCTGGGCGTAGAGGGTGCTGCCTTCCTGCAGGGGTCCCTTCGCCAGCACGGCGACTCTGGCCCGGTCGGCGACGCCCAATGCCAGGCTCAGTCCGGCCGCGCCGCTGCCGATCACCAGGACATCGAACTCCAACGGGTTATGCATAATGGGGATTAGTGTACCGGATTGGGGGGCAGCCACAAACCAGGGCCGGCCGGAATGCGGACCCTGACATTGAGCTGTATCGCGGGATGGCCGACAATAGCGTGGAAATGTTCATGAGCCACAGAACTATTCGGGGAAACAACGGTCTACTAGTGGTGAGGGCAGGGATCGTGGTGACGAAAGGGGAAGGCCCGCATGGAGGCGCATAGCGTCGATCACGAGCTTGTCGAGCGGGTACAGCGCGGTGACAGGCAGGCATTCGATGTATTGGTCCGCAAGTATCAGCACCGGATCGTGAAATTGATTTCGCGCTATGTACAGGACCCGAGCGAGGCGTTGGACGTGGCTCAGGAAACCTTCCTCAAGGCCTATCGCGCGTTGCCCCGGTTTCGGGGCGAGAGCGCGTTCTACACCTGGATCTACCGGATTGCGATCAATACGGCCAAGAATTATTTGGTGGCCCAGGACCGCCGGCCGCCCAGCGACGACATCGATGCGGGCGACGCCGAACAGTTCCAGGGCGCATTCCAGCTCCGGGAGCTGGATACCCCCGAACGGCTGCTCCTGCGCGGTGAGATCGAGACGACCATCGTTGAGGCCATGGAGGCCCTGCCCGAGGATCTCCGTACCGCCATCATGCTGCGGGAGCTGGAGGGCATGAGCTATGAGGAGATCGCCCAGAGCATGTCCTGTCCGGTCGGAACGGTGCGGTCGAGGATTTTCCGGGCGCGGGAGGCGATCGACAACCGGTTGCGTCCGTTGCTGAGCTGATGCTCGCTTGTTGCGAGGTGAATAGCCATGACTGAGAAACTCGACGAACAACTGTCGGCATTGATGGACGATGAGTTGCCGGAGTCGGAGCGCGAGCTGTTGCTGCGCCGCCTGGCGGTGGACAGCGGTTTGCGCGATCGCTGGGAGCGCTACCATCTGGCGCGCGACGTGCTGCACAACGAGCTGCCGGAAACGGTCGATCTTGGGCTGAGCGAACGGGTACGCGCGGCTCTGGAACAGGAGCCGGAGCCGGAGATTGGCGTCTCCGCGGACGGGGCGCTGCGCCAGCTGTTCAAGCCGCTGGCCGGGCTGGCGATCGCGGTGTCCGTGGCGGCGCTGGCGATCGTCGGCCTGCAGCAGCTCACCGATACCGGTTCGCAGCAACCGCGCGTACCTGCGGTCGCATCCACCGCCCCGCCGGATAGCGGCTATGTCCGCGTGGCGGGCACCCGCTGGGACATGCAACGGCCGGAGATCGAAGCCAGGCTGAACAACCTGCTGGTCAATCACAACGAATACTCGTCCGAGACCAACCTGCAGGGTATGCTGCACTATGTGAGGATCGCCGGCTACGATGGTAAACAGTGACGGCAGACACGCGATCGTGAGAATTGCGGCCTATCTGCTGGTTGCGCTGCTGGCGGCGCCGTTGGCGGCACGGGCCGCCGATGATTCGTCCGCCCAGGCGCGCCAGTGGCTGAAGAAAATGGAGCACGCGGTCAAGACCATGAACTACGAGGGCTCGTTCGTGTATATCCACGGCGACCACCTGGAGGCGATGCGTATCGTCCACGTGGCCGACAAGACCGGTGAGCATGAGCGGCTGCTGTCGCTGACGGGAGCGGCGCGGGAGATCCTGCGCGACAACGACATGTTGACCTGTATTCTGCCCGATACCCGCTCCGTAGTGGTGGAAAAGAGCCGTCCGCGGAAATACATCCCGGCCGGTCTGTTGACGCTCGACAAGAAGCTGTTTCGGTATTACGAGTTCAAGATGCTGGGCCAGGACCGCATGACGGGGCGCGCGGCGCAGGTTATCGAGGTCAAAGCGCGCGACCAGTACCGCTACGGCTACCGGCTGTGGCTGGACCGCGCGACCGGAATGTTGCTGAAGTCCGATCTGGTGGACGGACGGGGCATGCCGGTGGAGCAGATGATGTTCACCAGCATTCAGATGGACAAGGAGATCCCGCCGTCGGCGTTGAAGCCGGTCATCAGCGGCAAGGGCTACAAGTGGTTCCGGCAGGAGAAGCCGCCCTGGGCGCCCAATCGGGAGGAACGCGCGTGGAAAGTCACCCGCCTGCCGCCGGGCTTTGCCATGAGCATGCACGTGGCCCATGACATGCCCGCCAGCGTAATGCCCGTGGACCACATGATGTTCACCGACGGGCTGGCCTCGGTTTCGGTGTATGTCGAGGAGCCAAACAAGAAGGAAAAACCCTTCAACGGAACCTCGCGCATGGGGGCGGTGAACGCGTTCGGCAAGGTGATCGCGGGTCACCAGGTCACGGTCGTGGGCGAAGTGCCCAAGGCCACGGTAATGATGATCGGCGAGTCGGTGCGCTACGAACCGGACGTCGGCACAGGTGATCATCCATGATTGAAGAGACCGCGTCGGTTGTCAGGACAGAAGGCGACTTTGCCTGGGTGGAAACCCAGCGCCAGAGCGCCTGCGGCAGTTGCGCCGGCAGCAAGGGTTGCGGTACTGCGGCGTTGTCCAAGGTCCTCGGCAAGCGCCGCACCGAGGTGCGGGCTCTGAACCGCGCGGGTGCGCGCGTCGGTGACAGGGTCATCATCGGGATCGAGGAGTCGGCGCTGGTACGGGGTTCGCTGGCCGTGTACGCGGTGCCGCTGGTGGTGATGTTGCTGGCCGCCGCTCTGGGTGAAGCGTTGGGGCGTGCACCCGGGGCCGACGCCAATTCCCTCTCCATGGGTTTCGGGCTGATCGGGCTCGGGTTGGGATTCCTGTGGCTGCGCCGTTTCACCCGCCGGGCGAGCCGGGACCCGCGCTACCAGCCGGTGGTGCTACGGCGTACGGCAGTGGTCGGCGCCTCTCCCGACGGTATCTTGACGCCTCGATCCATATTATAATTTCTTCCTCTTAACTTACCGACCAGCCCGTCAAGGTTGTCCTTATGAGCTCATACAAGCCGGCCAGGCTGCTGCTGTGGTGGGCGGCCGTGTTATTGCAGTTGCTTCCGGCCGCTTCGGCACTGGCTCGCGACCTGCCCGATTTCACCCGCCTGGTGGAGCAGGTGCGCCCGGCGGTGGTCAACATCAGCACGGTAAGCGGCCGGCAGACGGACGCCGCTGGTCAGTCCGAGGACCGCGACGGGCAACAGCCGCCCGGTGGAGTGCCGTTCGACGACCTGTTGCGCAAATTCTTCGAGGACCGGGGTGGCGACGGTATTCCGCCGGTTCCCCGCGAGTCCCTCGGTTCGGGCTTTATCATTTCGCCCGACGGCTACATCCTCACCAACCGGCACGTGGTCAAGGGTGCCGACAAGATCGTGGTGCGGCTCAGCGACCGGCGGGAATTCCGCGCCAAGCTGGTCGGCATGGACAAGCCCAGCGACATTGCGCTGCTGAAGATCGACGCCAGCAACCTGCCGGTGGTGCGCATGGGTGACTCCGACCGGCTCAAAGTGGGGGAGTGGGTGTTGGCCATCGGCTCGCCGTTCGGATTCGAACACTCGGTGACCGCGGGGATCGTCAGTGCCAAGGGGCGGACCCTGCCCCACGAGAATTACGTACCCTTTATCCAGACCGACGTGGCCATCAACCCGGGTAATTCCGGCGGGCCGCTGTTCAACCTGGACGGCCAGGTGGTGGGGGTCAATTCACAGATTTTCAGCCGCACCGGCGGCTACATGGGCTTGTCGTTCGCCATCCCCAGCAACACCGCCATGCAGGTGGCGGAGCAGATCAAGACCAAGGGCCGCGTCTCGCGCGGGTGGCTGGGGGTCTACATCCAGGACGTGACCGGCGAGCTGGCCGAGTCGTTCGGCCTCGACAAACCGCGCGGCGCGCTGGTGGCGCGGGTCTTGCCGGGCAGTCCGGCCGAGAAAGCGGGCATCCGCGTGGGCGACGTGATCGTCACCTACCAGGGCCATGCGGTGGAGCAGTCCAGCGCGCTGCCGCCCATGGTTGGCGCCACCCCGGTGGGTGCCGAGGCACGGGTCACCGTCATCCGGGACCGCAAGACGGTACCCCTGACAGTGACCATCCGCGAGCTGCCGCGGACCATCACGGCGAGCGAATCCAGGCCGCCGGCGCGCCAGAAGCTCAATCAGCGCATCGGCCTGGCGGTGGTCGATCCGGACACGGCCCAGCGCAAGGCCCTGGAGCTGGGCGACTACGGCGTGGTGGTCAAGCGGGTCGAAGCCGACAGCCCGGCCGGTGATGCCGGCATCCAGGCGGGCGACGGGATTGTGATGATGCACGGTGCCAAGGTCAAGGATGCGCGCCAGTTCGACCGGCTGGTGGCGGGGTTGCCGGCGGGCAAGGTGGTGTCGGTGCTGGTGCACCGCGCCAGCGGCCCTTTGTTCGTCACCCTCAAGGTTCCGGCCGGATGAGCGTCGCGCTGACCCTGTATGGTCGCTCCGGCTGCCATCTGTGCGAGGACATGGAGCAGCAGTTGCGCCGATTGCAGCCCGAGCACGGATTCGAACTGGCGGTGGTTGATATCGATGGCGATCCGGCCCTCGGCGGCGAATACGGGCTGAAGATCCCCGTTCTGATGGCGGGGGCGCGCGAAATTTGCCACTATAGGCTGGATTTCGACGCGCTGGCCCGCATTCTGGGCGACGAATAAGTTCGTTCTTACGTACCGGCTGTTTGCACGACGGTGCTGGAAGCGCCGCGGTGCGCGGATATGTGCCCTTTTCAAGGCCGATAAGGCCCTTGCGACATGAAACAACAACCGGATCCCATGCAGTACGTTCGGAATTTCTCCATCATTGCGCACATTGACCATGGTAAATCGACCCTGGCCGATCGTTTCATCCAGGTGTGCGGCGGCCTCACGGACCGCGAGATGCAGGAACAGGTGCTCGACAGCATGGAGCTGGAGCGCGAGCGGGGCATTACCATCAAGGCGCAAAGCGTATCGCTGGACTATGCGGCCCGTGACGGACACATTTATCAACTGAATTTCATCGATACGCCCGGCCATGTGGATTTCTCCTACGAGGTTTCCCGTTCCCTGGCCGCGTGCGAGGGCGCGCTATTGGTAGTGGACGCCTCCCAGGGCGTCGAGGCGCAGAGCGTGGCGAACTGCTACACGGCCATCGATCTGGGCCTGGAGGTGGTGCCCGTCCTGAACAAGATCGATCTGCCGTCGGCCGAGCCCGAGCGCGTGATCAATCAGATCGAAGATATCATCGGTATCGACGCCAAGGAGGCGGTGCGCGTCAGCGCCAAGACGGGCCTGGGTGTCGATGACTTGTTGGATCAGCTGATCGAGCGCATCCCGCCGCCCCAGGGGGATCCTGACGCACCGTTGCAGGCGCTGATCATCGATTCGTGGTTCGACAACTACCTGGGGGTGATCTCGCTGGTGCGTATCATGCACGGGACCCTGCGTCCGAAGCAGAAGATCCTGGTGATGTCGACCGGCCGCACCCATCAGGTGGACGCAGTGGGTGTGTTCACTCCGAAGCGCGAGGAGCGCGAAGATCTCAGCGCCGGTGATGTCGGTTTTATCATCGCCGGCATCAAGGACATCGACGGCGCGCCGGTGGGCGATACCTTGACCAGTGCGGAGCGTCCGGCGCAGAAGCCGCTGCCCGGTTTCCGCCAGATGCAGCCGCGGGTTTTCGCCGGATTGTTTCCGGTCGACGCCGACGACTATGAGCCGTTCCGCGAAGCACTGTCCAAACTGCGCCTGAACGACGCTGCGCTGCACTATGAGCCGGAGACCTCTCAGGCACTGGGTTTCGGGTTCCGCTGCGGCTTTCTCGGCATGCTGCACATGGAGATCGTGCAGGAGCGCCTCGAGCGCGAGTACCAGTTGAACCTGATCACCACCGCGCCCACCGTGGTCTACGAAGTATTGACCACTCAGGGTGAGACCTTCCACATAGATAATCCGTCGCTGCTGCCGCCGGTTAACCGCATCACCGAGATTCGCGAACCCATTATCCGCGGCACGATCCTGGTGCCGCAGGACTACGTCGGTCCGGTGATCAACCTTTGCGTGGAAAAGCGCGGCGTCCAGGTCAATATGCAATATCTCGGCGGCCAGGTGCAGTTGGTCTACGAACTGCCCTTGAGCGAGGTGGTGCTCGATTTCTTCGACCGACTCAAGTCCGTGAGCCGGGGCTTCGCGTCGTTCGATTATGCGTTTGCACGCTTTCAGGCCGAGCCTCTCGTCAAGTTGGACATCCTCATCAACGGCGAGCGCGTTGATGCATTGTCGTTGATCGTGCACCGGTCGCAGGCGCAGTCGCGCGGAAGGGACCTCGCCGACCGGATGCGCGAGATCATTCCCCGGCAGATGTTCGATGTGGCGATTCAGGCCACTATCGGGTCACAGATTATCGCCCGAACCACGGTCAAGGCGCTGCGCAAGAACGTCACGGCGAAGTGCTACGGCGGCGACATTACACGCAAGAAGAAACTGCTGGAAAAACAAAAGGCGGGCAAGAGGCGCATGAAACAGGTGGGGAGAGTGGAGATTCCGCAGGAGGCGTTCCTGGCAGTGTTGCAGGTGGGCAAGAAGTGACTTCCATTGTGCGGATGACTGGGCTGATCCAAAAGGTCGAAAAGACCGAAAGCATGGTGTGCGATGATACAATTTGACTTTCCTACCATCCTTTTCCTGGCCGCTGTGGTAACGGGGGTGATCTGGGGCCTGGACAGACTGATCTGGCGGCCGCGCCGAATTCGCGAAACCCCGGAGGGAAAGGAAGCCAAGGAACCGGCGATCGTAGAGTACGCGCGGTCCTTTTTTCCCATCATCGTCGCTGTTCTGGTTTTGCGCTCCTTCCTGGTTGAGCCGTTCCGGATCCCGTCCGGATCCATGATGCCGACGCTTATCGACGGCGATTTCATCCTGGTGAACAAGTTCGACTACGGCATCCGCCTGCCGGTGATCAACGAGAAGATCATCAGCATCGGCGAGCCGCATCGCGGTGACGTAGTGGTGTTCCGGTTCCCCGACGACCCGTCGACGGATTTCATCAAGCGCGTCATCGGCCTGCCCGGCGACCATATCGAATATCACAACAACCAGGTCTACATCAACGGCAAGCCTTTGAAGTACAAGAACGACGGTGTATATATAGGCAAGGGAACGGCGGTGTCGATGTCCGGCGCCGAGGAGCTGACCGAGACCATAGGCAAGGTGAAGCACCAAATCCTGCTTGAACCCGGGCGCAGCCTGGAGGCGCACTACACGTGCATGAAGGGCAATACGACGTTTGACGTCCCGAAGGGCCAGTACTTTGTCATGGGTGACAATCGTGACAACAGCAATGACAGCCGCTACTGGTGCGGCGTTCCGGAGAAGAATCTCGTCGGCAAGGCGTTCCTGATCTGGATGAATTGGGATAAAGTGGACGGGCGCATTGGCTGGAGCCGCATCGGTACCCGAATTCGGTAACTGTTCAGGAGGGGGGAATGAATCGGAACAAGCAACGGGGTATGACCGCCATCGGGTGGTTGATCGTTCTCGCGCTGGTGGCGTTCTTCGCGCTGCTGGCGATCCGGTTGACACCCATGTACATGGAAGCGTTCGAGGTGAAGAGCGGACTGGAGTCGCTCAAGAACGAACCGTTCATTACGCAGAAGAGCAAGTCCGAGATCTTCAAGTTGATGCGGCGCCGGTTTGACGTCGACAACGTCGACGACGTCGATTTGGCCAAATCGCTGACCGTGGACAAGTCAGACGGCAGACTGCGGATTGCCCTTAACTATGAGTTGCGCCGCCACGTCGTTGGGAACCTGGACGTGATCGGCACTTTCAACCCGAAAGTGGAGATCGTTGCCCGCTGATGTCCCGCCTGGAGCAGCTATGCGCGAGTCTCGGTCATGAGTTCAATGACCCTGACCTGCTCAGGGATGCGCTGACGCACCGCAGCGTCGGCAGCCGCAACTATGAACGGCTGGAGTTCCTGGGCGACAGCATTCTGAACTTCGTGGTTGCCGCCGAATTATACCACCGCTTTCCGCGGGCCTCGGAAGGGGACCTGAGCCGCCTGCGGGCGACTCTGGTCAAGGGGGACCGGCTGGCAGAGGTGGCCAAGGGCCTGCAACTTGGGGACCATCTGGTTCTGGGGTCGGGGGAGCTGAAAAGCGGCGGATTCCGCCGTGCCTCTATTCTGGCCGATGCGCTGGAGGCGGTATTCGGGGCCGTCTATCTCGACGCCGGCTTCGAGGCCGGCCGGCGGCTGATACTGCGCCTGTATGACGATCTGTTGTCCTCATTGCCGGATCCCGCTGAGCTGAAAGACCCCAAGACCCGGCTGCAGGAAGCGCTGCAGGCACGGCGTCTGCCGCTGCCCGAATACTCCGTCATCGACGTGTCGGGCGCGCCGCACAAGCAGCTCTTTCGGGTATCGTGTCGGTTGACGGGCCTGGACGTTGTGACCGAGGGCGCCGGTCACAGCCGGCGCAAAGCGGAGCAGGATTCCGCGCGCAAGGCGCTGGAGCGGCTCGACCATGGTTAGCGGCGCCGCAGAACCCGTGTTTGAATGCCGCCGGTGCAGCCGCCGCGGGGCTGCCTGAGTATATCGCCATGCGCTGTGGCTTCGTTGCGATCGTCGGCCGTCCCAATGTGGGCAAGTCGACGCTGCTCAACCGTATTGTCGGCCAAAAGGTCAGTATCACCTCCCACCGGCCCCAGACCACCCGGCACCGGATCGTCGGCATCAAGACCGCGGGCGAAACCCAGTACGTCTACGTGGACACGCCGGGCCTGCACCTGGGCGCCAAGTCGGCCATCAACCGCTACATGAATCGCACTGCAAGCAGCGCGCTCGCGGACGTTGACGTAGTGCTGTTCGTTGTCGAGGCGCTGCGCTGGACCGATGAGGATGAGAATGTCGCGTCCCGGCTCACGAGCGGTCGGGCGCCGGTGATACTGGTGGTGAACAAGGTCGATGTCCTGAAAGACAAAAGCGCCCTGCTGCCGTATCTGGAGCAAGTCGCCGGGAAGGGGAAGTTTGCCGAGATCGTGCCCGTTTCAGCGGGCACGGGGACCGGCCTGGTGGATCTCGAGCGTCTGGTGGCGCGCCGCCTGCCCGAGGGCGTGCACTACTTTCCCGAGGACCAGGTCACCGACCGCAGCGAGCGGTTTCTGGCCGCCGAGCTGGTGCGCGAAAAGCTGATGCGTATGCTGCGCCAGGAACTGCCCTATGCGCTTACCGTTGAAATCGAGCGCTTCAGGGAGGACGAGGGCGTGCTGCACGTCGACGCTGTCATTTGGGTCGAACGAAAGGGGCAGAAGGCCATTGTCATCGGCAAGGGCGGAGCGACGCTCAAGGAAGTCGGCAAGCAGGCGCGCTTGGAAATGGAGGCCATGTTCGCCAGCAAGGTGTTCCTCAGGCTTTGGGTCAAGGTCAAGGAAGGCTGGGCCGACGACGAGCGGATCCTGAGAAGCCTTGGGTATTCGGACGAGCACTGAAGCAGGAGGGGCCGCACGGCTGAGCCGTCATGTCGTCGTCCAATAAAGTCGCCCTGCAACCGGCCTATGTGCTGCATACCCGCGCTTACCGCGACACCAGTCTGCTGGTCGAGGTGTTTACGCCCGAATACGGGCGGCTGGGTTTGATTGCCAGGGGTGCGCGTTCGGCGAAGTCGCGGGTACGCGGCGTGCTGCAGCCGTTCCGGAGCCTGCTGATGTCGTGGGCCGGGCGCGGCGAGTTGCATACGCTGGCGGCGGTGGAGGAGGCGGGCCGCGCTCCCCGGCTACCTGGAGACCGGCTGATCGCCGGCTTTTATCTCAATGAGCTGATCATGCGCATGACCCAGCGCAGCGACCCTCACATGCGTCTGTTTGCCGCCTATTCCGACGCCCTGAGGGCATTGGAAACGAGCGATCAATTGGAGCGCACGCTGCGCATTTTCGAAAAGCGCCTGTTGGATGATCTCGGCTATCAACTGTTGCTTGACCGGGAGGCGGGAAGCGGTGCGCCGGTGGATGCCGGGCGTCAGTACAGTTTCCTGATCGAGCGCGGGCCGGTGGAGGCGGTGGGCGTTGAGTATGGCGGTGTTTCCGTTGGCGGCGCCAGCCTGCTATCGTTGCACCACGAGGATCTCACCGACGAGGCGAGTCTGGCCGATGCCAAGCGCCTGATGCGGGCTGTGTTGTCATGGTATCTCGGCGATCGGCCGCTCAAAAGCCGCGAGCTGATTTTCGGACGTTCGTAGTCCGGTTCTTTAGATGGGGAAATGGAACGTTATGGCAGCCATTGGGTATTCCGATGACATTTTGCTCGGTGTCAACATCGACCACGTGGCAACTTTGCGGCAGTCGCGCGGCACGCGGTACCCGGATCCGGTGCAGGCGGCGATTGAATCCGAGCAGGCCGGCGCCGATGCTGTCACCGTGCACTTGCGGGAAGACCGGCGGCACATCCAGGAGCGCGACGTGGAACTGTTGAGCCAGGTGATCCTCACGCGCCTGAATCTGGAGATGGCCGTGACCGATGAAATGCTTGCCGTTGCCGAGCGGCTTCGTCCCGCCGACTGCTGTTTGGTGCCCGAACGGCGCGAGGAACTTACCACGGAAGGCGGCCTTGACGTGGCGGGGCAGTTGGAGCGCGTCGCCGACGCGTGCCGGCGCCTTGGTGAAGCCGGCGTGCGGGTGTCGCTGTTCATTGACGCGGACGTTGCCCAGGTAGAAGCGGCGGCGCGCGCCGGAGCGCCGGTCATCGAGCTTCATACCGGCCATTACGCCGGTGCGACGGATGGGGCGGCAACGGCGGCGGAGTATGAAAGGATTGTCGGCGCGGCGCGACATGCAGTGGAGTTGGGTTTGCAGGTCAACGCAGGTCATGGGCTGAGTTATCAGAACGTGGAGGCCATCGCGGCACTGCCGGTGATTCGTGAACTCAATATCGGGCACGCCATCATTGCGCGGGCCGTCTTTCAAGGTCTGCAGGAGGCGGTGCGGGAAATGAAACGCCTGATGCGCGAGGCGAGGCGTGGCGCCGCGCGGCGGCCGACCTAGTCCGGATCCGGTTCGGGGCGCAAGTGAATGCGGCGCTCGATTTCGCTGTGTGTTGGTAGCTCTATGTCGAGCGACTGGGCCACCCAGTAGTTGACCGCGACCGAGGAATACTCGGGCGCTTGCGGCGGCGGCAGGCGCCGCTGCGGATCGCGGGCGCGCCGTAGCAGGATCTCCGCCAATTGCCGTCCGATCTGCTGCGGCGTCGAGTACAGCGCCGTCAACGCCCCGGCTTTCACGAGCGACTCCGAATACCCGATAACCGGCTTGCGATAACGGAATGCCGTGATCAATATGTTGCGAATGGTGTGGCTGTTGTAAACCGCCCGATCGGGCAGCGACAGCAGCATGTCGGCGTGCGCGAGGACGTCCTGCAGCGCCTGGTAGAGCTCCCGTTCGTCGTTCACTTGCCGAAGTTCCAGCTGCAGATGCCGCGCCCTGGCCGCGGCGAGCAACCGCGCCTTTTGATCGCGGCTGGTCGGTCCCAGCAGCACGCCGATTCGTTGCTTTGTGGGCAGGACGGCGCGCGCAAGGTCGAGGTGCCGGGCCACCGGGTGGTCGACAAACAGGGCGGAATGCTGGCGCCCGGCGGAAAAATTCTCGTGGAATCGACGGATGATCGACCGGTACGTGGTTTTGGGCACCAACACGAACAGCACCGGGATGCGGCTGCTGTAGCCGGATATGGATACGGCGGCGCGGGTGCCTATGGGAATCAGCAGGTCAGCCTGGGGGAAGCCGCCGGTGCGGTCGACGGACTGCGCCAGCTCCACCGGGCTGTAGATCGTGACGGAGATGCGCTTACCGGCGCCAGTGGATAGGTTTTTGCGTAACGCGTCGACGACGTCGCTGTATATTCGCGTATTGGCGCTGGGCACCAGGAGCAACCGATAAGGATCGGGCGGCTGGCTGGCGGCGGGTGCCGTACCGCCGGCCAGGCCGTCGAGCAGGCCCAGGATGACCATGCCCAGCACCAATGCCAGGCCGCGTGCGCCGGGGCGCCGGCGGGCGGTCGGGCCGCACCGTTGCGGCTGATGGCGCCGACGGGCCGCGGTATTCAAAAGTTGAACTCCAGCGACACGTACGCAGCGCGCCTGAACCTGGTGTCGGTCTGATACTCCGGGTAATCGCCCAGAACGCTCTGGCCCACCAACGATACGCGGCCGTCCGTGTGCTGGACGCGGAAGCCTTTCGACAGGCGCAGATCCAGGCGGTGCAGGTTCTCCAGGGGATCGCCGTCCAGCGGGTACACCTTGTCCATGTAGTAGTATGCTGCACTCGCTTCCAGTGCGCCCGGAAAATCATGAATCAGCAATAGACTCACGCTGTTCTTCGGTGCCGACGAGGTGTAGTTGTTGCCCTGGTCCTGTCCGTGAACGAGGGTGTGGGCGTAGCCGAGGAATACCCGGTCCCTGCTGGTGGGGCGGAAGTCCGTCTGGATTTCGGCGCCGGTCAGGGTCACGTTGTCCGTATTCTTGAATGTGTATGGCGCCGTATCACGGTCCATGGTCATTAGGCCGACGATGTTGTCGTGGTAGATCTTTACGTCCACGTTCAGCCGGTGTGCGAAAACGCCGTAGTAGCCCAGCTCCCGAGATACGATGCGTTCGGGCCTGACGTCGGGATTGCCGACCAGGATGTAGCTGCCTACATGGGCATTGGCTTCTTCTTCGGCGATCGTGGGCACGCGGATGGCGCGGGAGATGATGGCCCTCAGCGTGTGACCGGGGCGTAGCGCGTAGCTGATCCCGACCCGCGGGGAGAAATCGGCGCCGGTGAAGTTGTTGTGTTCGAACATGCCGCCGGCATTGATGGAGACTCTTCGTCCGACCGTCCATTCCAGGTTTGCAAAGGCGCGGGAACTGCGAAAACTCGCCGGGCCGTCCGGGAGATAGGTCGCCGATTTGGCACGGTCGATTCTGGCATTCAGGCCCCAGACCACGCGTAGCGCCGAGACGGGGCGAAAGCGGTGCTGCAGCTCGATGTCCGTGCGTTCGGAACTGACGTCGAAATTGACCGGAAATCCTCCGAAGGGGTAGCGCTCCCGGGTTTGATGCAGCGTGTGGTAGAACTGCAGCGACACATCAGCGTCGGTGCTCAGTTTGCGTTCCCAGCGTATCTGTTCGTAGTTTGAGTGGGCGGTGCTGTTGTGGTGGTCAAGGCCGTCGGCCCGCGTGCCTTGGCCGCGCACGCCGGAGAGCAAACCGAACTTGAACAACAGTATGTCATTTGCGGTCATGCGGCGGTCTGCGCGCAGCGTGAGCAGTTCCGTGTGACGGAAATCGTTCTTGCTGTCGTAGAGGTCGTCCCTGGTGCTGGAAAGGGTTACACGGTAGGTGGTGTCGTTTCCCCAGCGGCCGGCGTGCCGGTAGAGGCCGGCGCCCTCGTGATGCGACCCATGCAGGCCGGCGGCGGTGTTGCCGGGCACTTCGGAGCCCGAATAGGTGTAGATGTTGATAATGGCAAGAAAGGCGTTGGCGCCGTAGCTGGCGGTGTTCGGACCCCGGATCACCTCGATGCGCTTGATGTCGTCGATGGACAGGGCCAGATCCGACCACGGTACGCCGCCGGTGGCCGCGGTGTAGACCGAGCGCCCGTCGACGGTGACCTGGAGCCGGCGCGAATAGCTGTCGCTGAGCCCGTGGTAGGTCACCATCGGCTGGTTGCCGCGTTTGTAGCCGACGTAAAAGCCAGGCACCAGGCGGAACAGATCGGGGATTGTGCGCGCGCCTGAGGCGTCGATCATCTGCCGGTCGATGACCGTGACGGTGCCGGGGGCCCGGGACGCGGGCTGCGCGAGCCGCGTCACGGACAACACCACCGGTATGTTTCCCAGCAGGTCCTGTTCCGTGACCATGTTGCCGGTGGAGCCGGGGGCGGCGGTACAGTTGCCGGCGAGCAGCGCCAGGGCGAGTGTCGGCATCAGCCGCCGCCGGGCGTCCGGGCGTCCAGGGCGCCGGCTGTTCTGGTGGCGGTGGTCGGGAGGTGGCGTTCGGATTTCCATTCGCGTCGTTGTCATCGGCGGCCCGCAGGGGGGTAAAGTAGCTGAAATATCAAACACTTAAAGTATCTTTTTCGGGACCTGGACAATCTAACACATAAAGTGCCGTCATCCCAGGCGCCCGGGTGCCTTGTTTGCACGCTTTCGCACGACGTCAATCGCGGGCGTGCAACAGTTGGTCGATCTGGTGGTTGAGTCGTTCTACCTGGGATGGGAGATCCGCCAGTCGGCCGGTCATGGCCGCCGTTTCCACCTCCGCTGCCGCGACGCGGAGTCCGTCCACGGCGCAGTACAGTGCGGCACCGTGGATCTTGTGTGCGACCGCCTGAAGAGCGGCGACGTCGTTGTCCGAAAACGCTGCGGTGACCCGCTGTCTCATGTCGGGCAAATCGTTGATCAGCATATCGAAGAGTTCGTCGGCGAGTTCCGCATTGCCGCCGGCGATGCGCAGCGCCTTGCGCCGATCGGCCCGGTCGGCGGATGCGCCGGCGCTGCCTTGGCCCGCCGCACGATTGGTTTCGAGGCTGTTGGGGACGAATTCAACGGGCCGCCGCCTGGGTGTGGTCTGCGCCGCGCTTTCGAGCCTGTCGGCGTCGATCCATTTCTCGGTGATGGCGATTAGGTCTTCCTCATGCATCGGTTTGATCAAACAGTCATCCAGGCCGCAGCGAATCAGCCGGTCACGCTCACCGCGCATGGCGTTGGCGGTAAGCGCGATGATGGGCGTGTGGCGGCCGTGTTGTTCCATTTCCCGTATCGCTTCGGTGGCTTCGGTGCCGCTCATCACCGGCATGTGGATATCCATGAGGATCAAATCAAACTGTCGCTTCGCCGCCTGGCGAACCGCCGCTTCGCCGTTTTCCGCTTCAACCACCGTGGCGCCGTGGAGTGAATAGAGCTTCGCAACCAGTTTCCGATTGATTGCGTGATCGTCCACCAGCAGGACCCGCAAGCCGTTAAAACACCGTTGCGGCTGTTCGCCTGGACCGTCGGCAGTGGGAGCGGCGAGGGTGCTCCCACGTTGGTTCGAGAGCAGCTGGGTGAGGCGTGCGAACAGGTCCGCTTCCGCCACCGACTTCGGCAGTACCAGGTCCGCGCCCTGCGTCGACAGCTGTGCCTGCAGCGATCCGCTCAAACTGCTGACCAGCGCCACCACCGGACATGGAGCTGCGCCTCCAAGCGTGTCCATCAGAGTTCCGAGAAGGTTCGATTCCAGAGCCTCCTTGTTGAGCGCGACGACGGCGAAGTCCAGCCCCGGAGAATCACTCTCCGCGGGCAGCAGACAGTCGAACAACCGGGCCTGTTCGGCGAACGCCGTGACCTCGATTTCATACTGTCGCAGCTGGTGAGTGAGCGCCAGGCGCGAAACGTCATGCGGGTCATACAGCGCACACTTCAGGCCGGCAAGCAGGTGACGCGCCGGATCGGCGGCCGGCAGCCAGTGCTGCTTGCGGCACCTGAACGTGAACCAGAATTCGGAGCCTTTGCCCAGTTGGCTCTGCAGGCCGATGGTTCCGCCCATGTAGCCCACCAGTTTCCTGCAGATGACCAGTCCCAGTCCGATTCCGCCGAACTGGCGGGTGGCGGAGGTGTCGGCCTGGTTGAAGGCGGAGAACAGGCGCTCCTGATCCTTCAGGCTCAGTCCAATACCGGTATCCTGCACGCTGACCTTGATCATTGTCGCCTGACTGTCCTCGTCCTCGAGCATGACGCGTATGATCACGCTGCCACGTTGGGTGAACTTGACCGCGTTGCCCACGAGGTTGGTGATGACCTGGCGAAGTCTGGCCGGATCTCCGCAAAGATATCGCGGCACGTCCGAGTACAGCATGACCACCAACTCCAGCCCCTTGTCATACGCCGATGCCGCAAGATTGGCCGCGCAGTCGTCGATCACGCGGCGAAGATCGAACTCCGTTTCATCGAGCGCCAAGTCGCCGGATGCGATCTTGGTGAAATCGAGGATGTCGTTGATGAGGGTCATCAGGTTGGCGGCGGACCGATGGATGGCGTCGACATATTCCTGCTGCTCCTCATTGAGCGGGCTGCGGGCAAGCAGGTTGGTGAAGCCGATGACCCCGTGCATTGGAGTACGGATCTCGTGGCTCATGTTGGCCATGAACTCGGACTTGGCGTGGCTGGCTTCCAAGGCGCGTTGACGCGCCTGCTCCAGTTCTTCATTCTGCCGTTCCATGTTGTCCAGCGTGCGGCGGAGTTCACCGGTGGCGGCGTTGATCTTGCTCTGCATCAATTCGTGCATGTCCTGCAGAGATGACGCCATCGAGTTCACGCCCTGTTCGAGTGTCCCCAATTCCCCGCCGGAATCGGCGTCGACGCGGGTATCCAGATTGCCGTCGCTCAATTCCCTGACGGCATCGTTGAGTCGGTAGATCGGGTCGATCACGTCCCGGCTCATGCGCAGTGCCAGCAGCGCCGCGATGATCAGCCCCAGCCCGGTGATCAGCAGGCTATTGATCAAGACTCGTTCCTGCTGTACCGAGGTCTGCGCATGGGACAGCTCGACGCTCACCCAACCCAGCGTGGCCGGTTGGGCGGCCGTTGCGTCCGCCGCGGGCGCACCGTTAAAGTCGTTCACAGGCAGTTCGCTTTGCAGAATCGGCGCGCGGTAGACGGTGCCTGCATGCGCCGATCGCCGGTGGCCCGGTTCGATGACCTGGATGAGCTGAATGCCCGAAGCGCTGGTGATCGTGACGGAGACCACGTCCGGTTCCTGCAGAGCGGCGTTGGCGAGACCGCGCAGTATGTCGCGGTTGGCGGTTACCACGCCGTATTCGGCCGCCGGAGCCAGCTGATGCGCGAGGGCCTGGCCGCGCTCGCTCAGCGCCTGCTCCAGCTCATTGATCTGGGTGCGAATGAAATACGCAGCCAACACAATGGCGATGGCGGCCGCCGGTATGAGCGCGACGAACAGGACTCGACTGCGGATGCCCCATCTTTTCATAGCGTGCCTCTGGCAGACGCGCGCGGTGCCGGGCGGTGGCGGACTCAGGCGACGGCGCCTGCGGTCGTCGGGTGCCGCGTCAGTGGCCCGCGGGAATCGTATGGTATACTTTTGTTTGGTTTGCCGTGCGGCCGGTCGACAGTTGGCGCTCGCACATCGCACGGTGGTCCGCGGTCCCGTTTACCCGTCAGAATATACGAAAATTTTCAGGATATTTCATGGACTTTCCGACCCTAGAAGCGTTCGTCGGCAACACGCCGCTGGTGCGCCTGCAGCGTCTGCCCGGGGACACCGGTAACCTGGTGCTGGCCAAACTCGAGGGCGACAACCCCGCGGGCTCGGTCAAGGACCGGCCGGCCCTGAGCATGATCCGCCATGCCGAGGAACGCGGTGAAATCCGTCCGGGCGATACGCTGATCGAAGCCACCAGCGGCAATACCGGCATTGCATTGGCCATGGCCGCGGCCATCAAGGGGTATCGCATGGTGCTGATCATGCCGGAGACCATGAGTGTCGAACGCCGGGCGGTGATGAAGGCGTTCGGCGCCGACATCGTGTTGGTGTCGAAACAGGAGGGCATGGAGGGAGCGCGGGACCGCGCCGATGCCATGGCTGCCGCCGGCGAGGGGGTCGTCCTGGATCAGTTCGCCAACCCGGACAATCCACGGGCCCATTACGAAGGCACCGGCCCGGAGATCTGGCGTGACACGGCCGGGCGTATCACCCATTTCGTCAGCGCCATGGGTACCACCGGCACCATCATGGGCACGTCACGTTTCCTCAAGGAGCAGAATCCCGACATCGAGATCGTGGGTGTGCAGCCGGCCGAGGGCGCCAGCATACCGGGCATTCGCCGTTGGCCGCAGGCGTATCTGCCGCGCATCTACGATCCGGCCCGCGTGGACCGGATCATTGACATCAACCAGGCTGAGGCGGAGCAGACCACCCGCGATCTCGCGGCGCGCGAGGGCATTTTCGCCGGGGTTTCCTCCGGGGGCGCCATGGCCGCCGCGCTGCGCCTGTCGCAAGAAGTGGAAAACGCCGTGATCGTCACCATCGTCTGTGACCGTGGCGACCGATACCTCTCCACCGGCGTGTTTCCGGAATGAGCAAGCTGTATCCTTGGCCATGAACATATTCGTGTTCGATATTGAAACCGTACCCGATGTGGCGAGCGGCCGCAGGCTGTACGGACTGGGAGGGCTGGACGATGAGGGGGTGGCAAAGGCCCTGTTTCATCTGCGCCGGCAGCAAACCGGAGGCTCGGAGTTCCTGCGCCTGCATCTGCATCGGGTGGTGGCCATCTCGGCTGTGCTGCGTTCCGGCGACCGGGTTAAGGTGTGGTCGCTGGGCGAGGAGTCATCGACGGAGAAGGAGCTGCTGGAGCGCTTTTTCGACGGCCTCGACAAGTTCGTGCCGACTCTGGTGTCCTGGAACGGCAGCGGTTTCGATCTTCCGGTGCTGCACTACCGCGCCCTGCTGCACGGGGTGTCGGCGCCGCGCTACTGGGACACCGGCGATGACGACCGCGACTTTCGCTGGAACAACTACCTGAGCCGCTATCACAGCCGCCACACCGATCTCATGGATGTGCTGGCCGGCTACCAGGTGCGTGCCAACGCACCCCTGGACGAAATCGCCACCATGCTGGGCTTCCCCGGAAAGATGGGCATGAGCGGCGCCAAGGTGTGGGACAGCTACCAGGCTGGCGACATTGCCGGCATCCGCAACTACTGCGAAACCGATGTGCTCAACACGTACCTGGTGTACCTGCGCTTTCAACTCATGCGCGGCCAACTGACCACGGACGGCCATGGACGCGAATGCGCGCTGCTGCGCGAGTCGCTGATCCAGGAAAACAAGCCTCACCTGAACGAGTTTCTGGCCGCGTGGCCGCAGGCCTGATCGGTCCGCCGGGTCTATCCGCTCGATTTCCATGTCCGCACGCCGCAGCCGCAAGCAACGCCTGCCCGAGACTCCGGTCGCCGCCACGGTCGAATCCCTGTCTCACGACGGGCGCGGTGTGGCCCGAGTGGAGGGCAAGACGGTGTTTATCGACGGCGCGCTTGCCGGCGAGGAGGTGCGGTTCCGCTACCGGTCGCGGCGGCGCAGTTTCGATGAGGGCGAAGTGGAGCAGGTGCTGCGTCCGTCGCCGCTGCGGGTGACACCCAAGTGTCCCCATTTCGGCGTCTGCGGCGGCTGCAGCCTTCAGCACATGGCCGGTGAACGCCAGATCGAATTCAAGCAGCAGATCCTGCTCGACAATCTGCAGCGCCTCGGCGGGGTCAGCCCGGAAGAAGTGCTGCCGCCTCTGCGCGGGCCCCGGTGGAGGTACCGGCGTCGCGCCCGCTTGAGCGTGAAGTACGTGCGCAAGAAGGGCCGTGTGCTGGTGGGCTTTCGCGAGCGCCATTCGCCGTATGTCGCCGAGTTGCAACAATGCGACGTGCTGCACCCGGCCGTGGGCCTGCGCATCGAGTCACTGCGGGAGCTGATCGGCGGGCTGCACGCCTATGACCGCATCGCCCAGATCGAGGTGGCGGTGGCCGACAATGCGGCTGCGCTGGTGTTCCGCAATCTGGATGAACTGCAGGCGGCGGACATCGAACGCCTGCGGCAGTTTGGTCGTGATCAGGAACTGCACATCTATTTGCAGCCGGGCGGCCCGGACAGCGTGTTCGCCCTGTATCCGTCGGACTCGGAACTGAGCTATCGAGTGGCGGGGGCGGAAGTCGAACTGCAGTTCCGCCCCACGGATTTCGTCCAGATCAATGCCGCCGTCAACGACGCCATGGTGACCCGGGCGCTGGATCTGCTGCAGCTGGGCGGTTCGGAACGGGTCCTGGACCTTTTCTGCGGCATCGGCAATTTTTCGCTGCCCATGGCAAGGCGCGCGACCCAGGTGGTGGGCGTGGAAGGCGACAGGGAATTGGTCGACCGGGCCACGGGCAACGCCCGGCGCAACGGGCTTGCCAACGTGGAATTCCATGTGGCGAACCTGGCCGAAGACGCTGCCCGGCACGCCTGGGCGCGGGAGCAGTTCCAGCGGGTGCTGCTCGACCCACCGCGGGCCGGCGCCCTCGAAGTGTTGCCGCAGGTGGCTGCCACGGCGCCTGACCGTATTGTCTACGTGTCCTGTCATCCGGGCACGCTGGCCCGCGACGCCGGGCAACTGGTGCAACGCCACGGTTACCGGCTGGCTTGCGCCGGGGTCATGGACATGTTCCCGCACACCGCGCACGTGGAGTCGATTGCGCTGTTCGTGCGGCGCTGACGTCAGCATTGCGGAGCGCGGGGGCGGCGCGACGCACGGCGGCGGGAGAACCGACCGGGGCGGTAGCTGCCGGAACGGATGCGGTGGGCGAATTTCGGCCTGGCAGTATAAACGTAGATCCAGCAATCCAGAGGTCGCCCGTCGGCCAGCCTGCGTGAGCGGACAATCTCGCGCCGGTACTCACCGCGTTCGGGATCGTCGGGCCGGTGGTCTTCGTAACGGTCCAGCCACTTCAGCCAGCGCTGTGCCTGGCGCAACTCCACCACGTGACCCTGCACGTGTTCCCGACCGTTGTCCGTTGGGACCGCCGCCGGATACCGGCCCACCTGGTACAGGCGGCCGCGCACCCGGGCCCGGTACAGCGGCCGCAGGTGCCGGCGCAGGACGCGGTCCAGGCTGCGGCGGCCGGTGCCGCTGAGCAGCGTGCCGTAGACGAACAGGTACTCGCGGCTCATGTGCCCAGGTACTTGGTCAGGAACTGGTCCAGGCCCCGGCGGTAGGTGTTGCCGCTGGTGAGGAAACCGGTGTCATGACGGCCCCGCAGCTTCAGGAACACTTTGGGCCGGTTGGCCGCCGCGTACAGCGCGCGGCCGGCGGCGTAGGGTATGACCTCGTCGTCGGGGCTGTGGGCGATCAGCACCGGGCAGTGGATATGCGGCATGCGCGCCAGGGTGTTGTACTGATAGCGGGCCACCAGGTGCGCCGGCAGCCATGGCGCCCGAACGTGGATCATGCTGGGTATGGAGCGGAAGGTGGATTCCAGAATCAGGGCCGCCGGGCGCTCGCGTTCGGCCGCATAGGCGGCTACGGCACCGCCCAGGGAGCGCCCCAACAGCACCAGGCGCCGCGGGGCGATTTTCCGAGTCCGGGTCAGGTAGCGCCAGGCCGCCATGGCATCACGATAGGTGCCTTGTTCCGAGGGCGTACCCGCGTTGCCGCCGTAGCCGCGGTAGTCGAACAGCAGCACGTTGAGGCGCAGCTGATGCAGGATCGGCAGCGAAGACAAGTAGTGGGAAATGTTGCCGCCGTTGCCGTGGAAGAACAGCACGGTGCCCCGTGCCGCGGGGTCGGGCACGAACCAGCCGTGCAGCTGCAGGCCATCTCGGGTGGGAATCTCGACGTTCTGGTAGGCCAGCCCGACGGCCGCCGGCGTGGCCGCAAGATGGGCGTGGGGATGATAGACGAACTCCGATTGGGCCGCGTAGACGAACGCGCACAAGCCGGCGTAGATCGCAACGGCCAGCGTCGCAATGACGGCAATATTCAGCGCGTGCGCCGCGGCCGCCTGCTCCAGCGGGAACGTCTGCTGGACGTCGATGCGCAGCCGGCCGCTATCGATCAGCTGTGCACATTGGCCGAGAATCCACGCCTGGTGCTCCAGGGCGGCGTCGATGCCGTAGTACATGGGCGACAACATCAATTCCAGGCTGATGCGCAGGTTGCGCAGCCGCGCTGCCTTCCAGTCGGTGTCGGGTGCGGGCTGCAGCAGCGTCACCAGGTCGCCGTACACACGGACCGCGCTGGCCGTGTCCTCGAAAGTCTTGCCGCCCACGGTATCCAGGGCCACGTCGACGCCCTGGCCGCCGGTCCAGTCCAGTGCCGCCTGGACGAAATCCGTATCCTTGTAGCGAATGACCGCCTCGGCGCCCAGCTCACGCACCAAGTCCGCCTTGGCCGCCGAGCCGACGGTGGTACAGACCCGGGCACCGGCGGCGCGCGCCAGTTGTATCGCCACATGGCCCACGCCGCCGGCGCCGGCATGCACCAGAACGGTCTGTCCGGCCGCCAGCCGGCCCCGGTCGTGCAGCGACTCCCAGGCGGTGATCAACACCAGGGGCGCGGCCGCGGCGTGCACGAAGTCCAGCGCCGCCGGTTTGGGCGCCGCCCAGCGTTCGTCGATGACCGCCTGCTCGGCATAGTTGCCTTGCGGGCCGCCGATGCCGCCGTAGCAAAAATAGACTTCGTCGCCCGGCCGGAACCGCGTCACGCCAGAACCCACGTCCTCGACAATGCCGGCGCCGTCGCAGCCCAACACAGCAGGCGAGCGCTCGGGAAAGTAGGTTCCGTTGCCGCGCAGTTTGGCGTCCACCGGGTTGACGCCGGCGGCCTTGAGACGCACGCGTATTTCCCGTGCTGCCGATGGGGTAGGGACGGCCAGTTCCTGTACTTCCAGCACCTCGGGTCCGCCTGGCTGTTTCATGACAACCGCCTTCATGAACGGGTCTCCTGTACGGTTGTGATTGGCTGAGGTGCCGCCTATACGCAGGCGCCTCGGAGGAAGGATGTCCAGCATACACAATCCCGACTCAGTGTCATACCATAGCTGTTTGCTAGCGCACTGACGACGGGACTATGGGAAGGGAAATTGAAAAGAAGTTCCTGGTATGCGGTGATGCCTGGCGCGCCGATGCCGGGACCGGAATCCGCTATCGCCAGGGCTACCTCACCGAGGCCGGTTCGGCGTCGGTGCGGGTCCGCGTCGGCGGCGAGCGTGCCCACCTCAATATCAAAAGCGCAACCCTGGGGATCGAGCGCCAGGAATACGAATACGAGATTCCGTTGGCCGACGCGCAGGAAATGCTGGACCGGTTGTGCCGCCGGCCGCTGATCGAGAAGACCCGCTACAAGGTCCGCTACCAGGGTCATGTCTGGGAAGTGGACGTGTTCGAGGGCGACAACGCCGGCCTGGTGGTGGCGGAAATCGAGCTGCAAACGGCCGACCAGGGGTTTGCGCTGCCGCCCTGGGCCGGCGAGGAAGTGAGCGACGACCCACGCTACTACAATGTCTGTCTGGTCGCGCACCCCTACAAGGATTGGTGAAGTGCGAGCGCAAGTGCGGACAGCGGCGTGGTGACGGCGGCCGGGCGGAATCGCAGCCGATTCGCGCGCGCCGTGCGGCCGGTGCTGTGGGCGGCTGCCCTGGGCGTCATGAGCCTGATCAGCGGGTGCGCGCAGCCGGCCGGCAAGGCGCTGCGCTTCGGTCTGGCCAGCGCTCCCATCACGCTCGATCCGCGCTACGCCACCGATGCCACCTCGGCGCGCATCGACCGGCTGCTGTACCGGAGGCTGGTGGATTTCGACGCCGCCTCGCGTCCGGTGCCTTCGCTGGCCCATTGGAAGCTGCTCAGCCCGACCCACTACCGCTTTGTGCTGGGCGGGCAGGGGCGGCGCTTTACCGACGGCAGCCGGCTCACCGCGTCCGATGTGAAGGCGACCTACGATTACGTGCTCGATCCCGCCAACGCGTCACCCCATCGCGGTTCCCTCGCCATGATCGACCACATAACGGTGGTCGATCCGGACACCGTCGACTTCTATCTCAAACATCGCGATCCGCTGTTCCCCAGCTACTTGGTAATCGGCATCCTGCCGGCCAAGGCCATCGCCGCCAAGCATGAATTTTCCGACCATCCCATCGGCAGCGGCCCATTCCGGTTCGTGCGCTGGCCCAGCGAAGGCCGTCTGGTGCTGCAGCGGCGCAGCGACGGCCAGCGCCTCGAATTCATTTACGTGGGCGATGCCACGGTGCGGGTGCTGAAGCTGCTGCGCGGCGAGATCGACATGCTGCAGAACAATCTGCCGGAGGAGCTGGTGCATTATCTCGCCCGGCAGAAGGGTATTCGCATCCAACGGCGTCCGGGCTCCAACTTCAGCTACATCGGCTTCAACCTCAAGGACCCGGCCTTGTCGCACCGGGACGTGCGCCAGGCGGTGGCGTACGCCATCAACCGGGCGGCGATCGTGAAATACGTGCTGGGGGGCGAAACCCGGCTGGCGGGCGGGCTGCTGCCGCCGGGGCATTGGGCGGGAAATCCACAACTCACCGGCTACCCCTATGACCCGCAACGGGCCCGGGCGTTGCTGAAACAGGCCGGTTACGACCGCCGGCACCCGTTGGAGTTGACGTACAAGACCTCCAGCGATCCGTTCCGCATCCGCATCGCCACCATCATCCAACGCCAGCTGGAACAGGTGGGCATCAAGGTCCACTTGCGCAGCTTCGACTGGGCGACGTTCTACGGTGACATCAAGGCCGGCCGATTCCAGATGTACAGCCTCACGTGGGTCGGCATCAAGTCGCCGGACGTCTTCCGCTACGTCTTCTACAGCACCTCGATTCCGCCCAAAGGGGCCAACCGCGGCCGCTACGCCAGCAACAAGGCCGACCGGCTCATCGATGAAGCCGAACAGGCCAATGACATGGCGCAGCGGGCGGCCTATTATCGCCAGCTGCAGGCGTGGCTGCTGAAGACCGCGCCCTATGTGCCGCTGTGGTACGAAGAACATTTCTTCATCTGCCGGCAGGACGTGGTCGGTTATCACCTGGCGGCGGACGGCAATTACGACGGACTGATCAATGTGCGGCGGGTGAGCCGCCCGGCGGGACCGTCATGATGGCCGCGGGTGACGGACGCCGGGGCGGATGGCCATGCTGAGTTACGTCATAACGCGCTTGTTCAGCGCCCTGCTGGTGGTGCTCGGGGTGGTGTGCCTGGTGTTCCTGCTGATTCACCTGGTTCCCGGCGATCCGGTGGAAATGATGCTGGGCCAGTCGGCGCGGCCGGCGGACCGCGAGGCGCTGCGGGTGGCCCTGGGTTTGAACCAGCCGATTCTGACCCAATTGGGTCACTATCTCTACGGGTTGGCGCATCTGGATCTGGGCACCTCGTTCGCCACACGGCGGCCGATCATCGATATGCTGGCCGAGCGGTTTCCGGCCACCGCCGAGCTGGCGGGGGCGGGCCTGGGCATCGCCCTGCTCATCTCGGTGCCCCTGGGCGTCATCGCCGCTGTGCGCAAGGACACCGCCTGGGACCAGGGCGCCATGACGTTCTCGCTGCTGGGCGTGTCGATACCCAACTTCTGGCTGGGTCCGGTGCTGATCCTGGTGTTTTCCCTGTGGCTGGGCTGGTTCCCGGTGAGCGGGCGCGACGGGCTGCCATCCCTGGTGCTCCCTGCCGTTACCCTGGGTACGGCGCTCGCGGCGGTGTTGTCGCGCATGATCCGCAGCACTTTGCTGGAGGTGCTGAGCGAGGACTACATCCGCACCGCCCGGGCCAAGGGATTGCGCGAGCGCACCGTGATCCTCAAACACGGCTTGCGCAATGCCCTGCTGCCGACGATTACGCTGCTGGGCCTGCAGCTGGGGACCCTGTTGGGTGGTGCGGTGATCACCGAGACCGTGTTCTCGTGGCCGGGGGTGGGCAAGTTGACCATCGACGCCATCCTGCGCCGCGATTATCCCGTGGTGCAGGCCTGCATGCTGCTGATCAGCCTCAGCTACGTCGGCGTCAACATCCTCACCGACCTGGTCTACGCCTGGATCGATCCGCGGGTGCGCATCGGGGGCGGAAAATGATCCGGGTCGCGGTGCCGGTGACGGTGTTGGTGCTGTGGCTGCTGATGGCGGTGTTCGGCCCGTTGCTGCCGCTGCATCCCGGCCGTATCGAATTGGCCCACATCCTCGGCCACCCCGGTTGGCACCAATGGTTGGGCTACGACGACCTCGGTCGGCCGATCCTCGACCGGTTGATCATGGGCGCGGCCACCTCGTTTTACGTGGCTTTCTGGGTGGTGCTGGTGTCGGTGCTCGCGGGCAGCCTGATCGGCGCCATGAGCGCCTATGCCGGCGGCGCCGTGGATCAGCTGGTGGTGCGCATCATCGATATCTTCCTGGCCTTCCCCGGAATTCTCCTGGCCATCGCCCTGGCGGGGGTGATGGGGCCGGGCATAGAAAACGTGGTGTTCGCCCTCTCGGCAGTGGGTTGGGTGGGCTACGCCCGCCTGGCGCGGGCGCAGGTGCTGTCGCTGAAACACCGCGAACACGTCGCCGCCGCGGTGGTGCTGGGCACCCGCCCCCTGCGCATCGTCGTGCGGCACCTGCTGCCGTTGATCAGCGCGCCGCTGATCGTCGAGGCCACTTTCGGCATTGCCGGTGTGGTGATCGCCGAGGCCGGTTTGTCGTTTCTGGGCCTCGGGGTGCAACCACCGGAAGCTTCCTGGGGTAATATGATCCGTGACGGAGCCCGTTACATGCTGATGGCGCCGCATTTGGTGCTGGCCCCGGGGGTGGCGCTGGCGCTGGTTGTATTGTCGGTGAATCTGCTGGGCGACCGGTTGCGCGACTGGCTGGACGTGCGCACGCGCATGCGCCCCTGACTGGCGCGCGGCCCGACGGAAGGATGCACGGTCAACCATGACCCTTGGACCCGTAATGGTGGATGTCGCCGGTACCGCGCTCACGGCCGAGGAGCGCGAGGCGCTCGCGCATCCGTTGGTGGGGGGCGTGATTCTGTTCGGGCGCAATTACCAATCGCCCGAGCAGGTGGCCGCGCTGACGGCTGACATCCACGGCCTGCGCGAACCGCGGCTGCTGGTGGCGGTGGATCAGGAAGGCGGCCGGGTGCAGCGGTTCCGCGACGGATTCACCCGCCTGCCGGCGGTGCGGGGACTGGGCGCCGTGTACGACCGCGACCCCAGGCAGGCGCTGCATTACGCCCAGGCCACCGGCTGGCTCATGGCCAGTGAGTTGCGCGCCGTCGGCGTGGACATCAGCTTTGCCCCGGTGCTGGACCTGGACCGGGGCGTGAGCACGGTGATCGGAGACCGGGCGTTCCATGGCCGTGCCGAGGCGGTCGCCGATCTGGCCCACGCTTATATGCTCGGCATGCGCAAGGCCGGCATGGAGGCCACCGGCAAACATTTCCCCGGCCACGGTTCGGTGGCCGCCGACTCCCATGTGGCGGTGCCGGTGGACGAGCGGCCCTGGGAGGATATCGCCGCCGAGGATCTGGTCAGTTTCGAACGCATGGTGCATTTCGGTCTGGCGGCGGTGATGATGGCGCACGTGGTCTATCCGCGGGTGGATCCGCAGCCGGCGGGTTTCTCGGCTCACTGGATCCGGCAGGTGCTGCGTGCCGAACTCGACTTCCGCGGCGCGGTGTTCAGCGACGACCTGAGCATGGCCGCCGCCGAGACGGCGGGCGGCTATGTCGACCGGGCCCGGGCGGCGCTGGCGGCGGGGTGCGACATGGTGCTGGTGTGCAACAGCGTGCAGGGACGGGACCAAGTCCTGGACGGACTGCCGGATCCGGATGATCCGGTGAGGCCTCTGCGGCTGGCGCGTCTGCACGGCAAGCCGGCGCCGGGCCTGGAGCCGTTGCGGGCCGGTGCGGCCTGGCGCGAGGCCCTGAAGGCGATCCGGGCCTACGATCCCGAGCCGCTGCTGGACATGGATATGTGAGCCGGCCGGCGCGCGGTCGGCAGGGGGCGAAACGTTTGGTGATAGAGGGCTGGTGAGGCATGGGCATCGAGGCAGTGTGGAATTGGATCAAGTCGCTCAATGCCTATGGCGGCTGGGTGGTGCAGGTGTTCGCGGTGGTGTTCATTGCGCTGCTGCTGAACCTGGTGGTGAAAGTGATCCTCGGCCGCCTCTACCGCAAGCTGCAGCAGACCGCCAATCCGTGGGACGACGCCCTGGTGGACGCCCTGGGCAGGCCGCTCAACACCCTGATCTGGATCCTTGGCATCGCCCTGGCGGCGCAGATCGTGCAGCAGGAGGCGCATGCCGCCATTTTCGAGGCGGTGGGCCCGGCCCGCGATCTCGGCGTGATCGTCACCATCGCTTGGTTCCTGATCCGGCTGGTCAAGCGCATCGAAGCCAACATCGTCGCCCATCGCGAAGCGACCGGTGTGCCGGTGGACCACACCACCGTCGACGCCCTGGGCAAACTCACCCGCGCCTCGATTCTGATCACCGCCGCGCTGGTCGCCCTGCAGACCCTCGGCTTCAGCGTTTCCGGCGTGCTGGCGTTCGGCGGTATCGGCGGCCTGGCGGTGGGCTTTGCGGCCAAGGATCTGCTGTCGAATTTCTTTGGCGGACTGATGGTCTATCTCGACCGGCCGTTTGCCGTCGGCGACTGGGTGCGTTCGCCGGACCGCAACATCGAGGGCACAGTGGAGGAGATCGGCTGGCGTCTGACCCGAATCCGCACGTTCGACAAGCGGCCCCTCTACGTGCCCAACGCGACGTTTGCCAGCATCGCCGTGGAAAATCCGTCGCGCATGAGCCACCGGCGCATCTACGAGACCGTCGGCGTGCGCTACGACGACGCGGCGAAGCTGCGTGGGATTCTTGGCGACGTCAAGCAGATGCTGCTGGACCACCCCGAAATCGACCAGTCCCAGACCTTGATCGTGAACTTCAACCAGTTCGCCGCATCGTCATTGGACTTCTTCATCTATACCTTCACCCGCACCACCAACTGGGTCCGGTATCACGAGGTAAAGGAGGACGTGCTGTTGAAGATCCTCGACATCGTCGAACGCCATGGCGCCGAGGTGGCATTCCCCACCTCCACGATCCACGTTCCGGACGCTTTGCGGTTGGAACATGCGAGCGCGGAGTCATTCGATCCCGGCGCGCCCCCGACCTCCTGAGTCGCGCCCGGCTGCTGGTCTTGCCAGGTGCGCGTGTCTATAATGGGCCGGACTCCCATGTCCACCCGTCGCTTCGCTAGAGACTGCCATGGCCGACAAACTGCTCATCATCATGGTGAACTCCGATCCCGCCAACGCTTCCGAACTGGGTGCGCCGTTCTTCCAGGCGACCGTGGCGGCATCCATGGAATACGAAGTGGAAATCGTTCTCACCGGCCGTTCCGGGGAGCTGGCCAAACGGGGCGTGGCGGAAAAGATTTTTCTCCAGGAGGGAAATCCCAAGTCGGTATACGAGTTCATGCAGGAGGCCCACGAAGCGGGCGTCCGCTTCAAGGTCTGTGCGCCGACGCTGGAACTGTGGGGCGACGATCTGATTCCGGAGATCGAAGAGACCGTCGGCGGAGCCTACGTCATCAGCGAGGCCATGGCGGACGACACGGTAACCTTCACCTATTGATGCCGCCGCTTCGATTGATCAGACGGGAAGCAGGTGCATGAACGTAACCGCGGCCGAGGCCCAACGGGTGCTGGAGCGGGCCGACTGCCTGCATTCGGCCCAGCAGGTCGAACAGGCCTTCGACCGGATGGCGGCGGCGATCACCGCCGAGCTGCACGACGCCAATCCGGTGGTGATGTGCGTGATGAACGGCGCCCTGGTGCCGGCCGGGCATCTGGTGGTGCGCCTGCATTTTCCTCTGCAGCTCGACTACCTGCATGCGACCCGTTACCGCGGCGCCACCGCCGGCGGTGAGCTGCACTGGGTGGCCAAGCCCCAATGCGACGTGCGCGGCCGCCAGGTGCTGGTGATCGACGATATTCTTGATGAAGGCGTGACCCTGGCGGCGATCATGGATTACCTGCGCGCGCAGGGCGCGGTGCAGGTGTACAGTGCGGTGCTGGTGGAGAAGCTCCACGAGCGCAAATCAGGGCTGCGCCGCGCCGACTTCGTCGGTCTTCAGGTGGAGGACCGCTACGTGTTCGGTTATGGCATGGATTACAAGGGCTACCTGCGCAACGCGCCCGGTATCTATGCCGTCAGCGGCGACGACTGACCGGGACGCCCGCGACGGGCGCACGATGTTTTGCAATCCGTTTTGGAACCTTGAACGTCATGGTAGATGTGGCAATTATCGGCGGCACGGGGCTGAATTCCCTCAAGTCCCTGGAGATCACGCACCGGGAGATGGTACAGACGCCCTTTGGCGCACCCTCGGGCCCTGCCGTACACGGCGTGGTGAATGGGCGCGAGGTGGTATTTATGGCGCGCCATGGCAGCGGCCACACCATCCCCCCGCACCGGGTCAACTATCGCGCCAACATCTGGGCCCTGAAGACCCTGGGAGTGAAAAAGGTCATTGCCGTGGCCGCGGTCGGTGGCATCACCGCGGAGATGCGGCCGGGGCGGCTGTCGTTTCCGGACCAGATCATTGACTACACCTGGTCGCGGGACAACACCTATTTCGAGGAAAATCTCGCCAGCGTCACCCATATCGATTTCACCGAACCGTATTGTCAGGAGTTGCGCGAGGTGCTGATTGAGGCGGCCGCGGCCTCCGGCCTCGACGCCCACGGTGCCGGCACCTACGGCGCCACCCAAGGCCCGCGCCTGGAGACCGCCGCCGAGATCGTCCGGCTGGAACGCGACGGCTGCCACATGGTGGGCATGACCGGCATGCCGGAGGCGGCGCTGGCCCGGGAGCTGGAACTCTGTTACGCCACCTGTGCCGTAGTGGCCAATTGGGCGGCGGGCAAGGGGGCGGGCGCGATTACCATGGATGAGATCGAGCGCCATCTGAAAACCGGCATGGACCGGGTCCGCCAGCTGCTGGAGCAGACGCTGCAGGTCATCTGAATGCCGGGCGCGATGGCCGCCCGTGTTGCGGCAGCCGGCCATTGCTTCATGCGCCGGTCGACATCGCAGAGAACGCGGAGACGCAGAGCAAAGCTGAGTCTTTGTTGGTGCAGCCTGTGGCCTGAGTCACGCAACGCGAAATCCGGGCAACCAACGTCACTGCCGTTGCTGCCATTCCTCCGTTTCACCTGAGCGGCGTCAGTGGCTGCCGGCGTCCGACTTCGCCCCCGTATCGGATTTAGAGGCCGGCGTGGACGCCGGGGCGGCGTCGCTGGTGCTGGTGGCCGGTGGCGGCGGCTGGGGCGGGGTGTACGGCGTCACCTGGATCAGCAGCCCGAACAGCGGGTGGTCCAGGTAATGCAATTCGCCGCTGCGCATGCGCCGGTGTTGCTGCATGCGGAAATGGGCCAGCGTGGCCGGCGGCGTGGACGGATCGGCGCCGGGCACCTGGTCCAACGGCTCGGTGAACACCAGATCCGCCCAGACATGGAGGTAGCGGGCCCGGCTGAGCAGCAGGGTGCCGTTGATTTCCGGAATGGTCACCTGACCGGCGTTGCCGTCCGCCGCCGGCGCCGCGGACGGTGTTTCGGGTGGCGCCGCGGGGGTTGCGGCGCTCCCACCGCCCGGTGCCATTCCGGTAGCGGCGCCGCCATCCGGCAAGGCGCTGTCCGCCGGTGTTGGCACGGGCACGGTGTATTCCTTGCCGCCATGGATGTGAATCGGAATCGCCTGGTCTCTTGCCACGATCTGCATGCGCCAGCCCAAGTGCAGGATTGGTTGAATGGCCGATGAGCGGGTCAGGGAACCCTGTACGCCGTTGAGCGCCAGTTGATCGGTGGGCAGGAGGGTATAGGTCGGGTCGTTGCCGTCGGCGCCAGGCTGATTGGCGGCGGTCGACGCGGGTGTGGTGCCGGGTGCAACCAATTGGGCGGCGCCCTGCAGATCGGGCGTGCCGGGGTCGGTGGGCCAGGTTTCCGAGGTGGCGCCGGTGGGATGAATGTAGCGGAATACGATGATCTCGACCTGGTACCAGTCGGACTCATCGGCGTATCCGGGCGCTGCCGTGATCAGCAGCAGGAGGACCGCAAACCAGCGCAGGAACTGTATCAACCGCGGCTGTCTAGTCATTGCCCGCCGCACCTGAATTGGCCAGGGCCCGCATTGGACGTCCGCCGGGTACAGACTGCTTGCTCAATATTCCAGCAATGGTTGCCAAGTTCATCACACCGTAGGTCACTTCCAGGCCGGCCTGCGCAAGTTGCGGCCAAGGGCGTCGCCGTGCTCGCGCTACTATAACGGAAACGCCAGCGCTTCGACAGGGAACAGGGTCAACCCTGCGCCGCCCGGGGCGCGTCCGCGCGGATGCTGTCCAGCAATTCCTGTACGGTTTGGAAGCGCAGGTCCACCTCGTCCAGGGGCATCTGCAGACGCAGTTTGTCCTGTCCGTCCAATTTGTACGTGTCCGGCTGTTGCTGGACGAGCTGAATGATCTTGTAGAGGTCTACATTGGGCTCGTGACCGAAGATGATGCGCCCGCCCTTGGGGCCGATGTCGATCTTGGTCACGCCCAGCGGTTCGGCCCGCAGCTTCAGCTCGGTGGCGCGGATCAGCTGCTTGGCCGGGGTCGGCAGCAGGCCGAACCGGTCGATCATCTCCACCTGCAGGTCGCGCAGTTCGTCCCGGTTGGCGGCGCTGGCGATGCGCTTGTACATGATCAGGCGGGCGTGGATGTCGGGCAGGTAGTCTTCGGGCAGCAGGGTCGGTACGTGGAGATCGACTTCCGGTCCCTGGTGCAGGGGAGCGTCGAGGGCCGGCTCGCGCCCCGACTTGAGGGCCTGTACCGCCCGTTCGAGCAGCTCGTTGTAGAGATTGAAGCCGATTTCCTGGATTTGTCCGCTCTGGTCCTCCCCCAGCAGCTCGCCGGCGCCGCGGATCTCCAGGTCGTGGGTGGCGAGCATGAAACCGGCGCCCAGGTCCTCCAGGGATTCGATCGCCTCCAACCGCTTGACGGCATCGGTGGTCATGGCCTTGCGCCCGGGAATCAGCAGATAGGCGTAGGCCCGATGGTGCGAGCGCCCGACGCGGCCGCGCAGCTGGTGGAGCTGGGCCAGCCCGAATTTGTCGGCGCGCTCGATGATGATGGTGTTGGCCGAGGGCACGTCGATGCCGCTTTCGATGATGGTGCTGCACACCAGCACGTTGAAGCGCTGGTGGTAAAAATCCAGCATGACCTGCTCCAACTCGCGTTCGCGCATCTGGCCGTGGGCCACCCGCACGTTGGCGCCCGCCACCATCTCGCGCAATTCACGGGCACGGCGTTCGATGGTGGCTACGTCATTGTGTAGAACGTAGACCTGGCCGCCACGCTTGAGTTCGCGCTGAAAAGCTTCCTGGATCAGCGAGTCGTTCCATTCGCTGACAAAGGTCTTGATGGCAACCCGTTCGCTGGGCGGCGTGGCGATGATCGACAGGTCGCGCAGGCCGGACAAGGACATGTTCAGCGTGCGCGGTATCGGTGTCGCCGTCAGCGTCAGGATGTCGACCTCGGCGCGCAGCGCCTTCAGGCGTTCCTTTTGCCGCACGCCGAAGCGGTGCTCCTCGTCGACGATGGCCAGCCCCAGATTTTTGAATTTGACGTCGGACTGCAGCAGCTTGTGGGTGCCGATAATGATGTCCACTTTCCCGTTGGCGAGGTCGGGCAGGATGGCGTCGTGTTCCTTTTTCGAGCGAAAGCGCGACAGCACCTCCACCCGCACGGGCCAGTCGGCGAAGCGGTCCTGGAAGTTCTGGTAGTGCTGCTGCGCCAACAGTGTGGTGGGCACCAGTACCGCCACCTGGCGGTTGTCCTGCACGGCGACGAACGCCGCCCGCATTGCCACTTCGGTCTTGCCGAAGCCCACGTCCCCGCACACCAGCCGGTCCATGGGCTGGCCGGCGGCCATGTCGGCCAGCACCGCGTCGATGGCGTTCTGCTGGTCGGGGGTTTCCTCGAACGGGAAGGCGGCGGCAAACGCCGCATATTCGTCGGCGTGGGTGGCGTAGGCGTGACCCTGGCGTGCGGCGCGCTGTGCGTGGATGTCCAGCAGCTCGGCGGCGACGTCTCGCACTTTTTCCGCGGCCTTGCGCTTGATGCGCTGCCATTGCTCGCCGCCGAGTTTGTGCAGCGGCGCGCTCTCCGGCGCGGCGCCGGTATATCGGCTCACCAGGTGCAGGGAGGCGACCGGCACGTAGAGCTTGTCGCCGCCGGAATACTCCAGGGTGAGGAATTCGGCGTCGATGCCGCCGACGCTGAGCTTTTGCAGCCCCAGATAGCGGCCCACGCCGTGATCCTCGTGCACCACCGGCGCGCCAACGTCCAGATCGGTGAGGTTTCGGATCGCGTTTTCGGCTTCGCGGCTGGGCCGTTTTCTCCGGCGCTGCTGCAGCACCCGTTCACCGAACAGCTGGGCTTCACTGATGACTGCGATCGCCGGGTCGTCCAGCAGCAGGCCTTGCTCCAGGGGGGCGATGACGACGGCCAGCTCGGCGTCGGCGTCGAGGAACTCGCGCCAGGACTCGAAGCTGCGGGGAAACAAACCGAAGGCGTGCACCGTGTCCAGCAATACTTCCCGGCGGCCCGCCGACTCGGCCGTGAACAGCACCCGGCCGCCGAAGTGGTCGAGAAAGGTCTTCAATGCCGCCGCCGGTTCGCCGGCCCGGGGTTGCAGCGGCACCTTGGGCGCGGCGCCGGTGGCGAAGTTGACGTAGCGCCGTTCGCCTGCCGTATTGGGTTCCACCTCGAACCGCTGCAGGGCAACGTCCGGGCTGCCCGCAAAGGACTGCCACAAGTGCTCGGGTTCGAGATAGATTTCGGCAGGCTCCAACAGCGGGCGCTCGCTGTCGTAACGGCGCTGCTCGTAGCGTTGGGCCACTTGGCCCCAGAACTGCTCCGCTGCTTCGCAGGCGCCCTGTACGGTGATCAGCAGCGTACTCGAGGGGAGATAGTCCGACAACGCCTGACAGCGTTCGTGAAACAACGGCAGGTAGTATTCGATCCCACCCGGCGTGTGTCCCTGGCTGACGTCACGGTAAATCAGGCTCCGCTGGGGATCGCCTTCGAAGCGCACCCGGTAGGCATGGCGGAAGCGCTGAATGGCTTCCTCGGTCATGGGGAATTCCCGCGCCGGCAGCAGGCGGATCGATTCCACCTTGCCTACGGTACGCTGGTTTTCCGGATCGAAAGTACGGATCGACTCGACTTCGTCGTCGAACAGATCGATGCGGTAGGGCATGGCACTGCCCATGGGAAAGAGATCCAGCAGGGAGCCGCGGACGGTGAACTCCCCATGTTCCATGACCTGGGATACGTAGCGGTAGCCCGCCTGCTCCAGGCGCAGGCGGGTTGCTTCGGGATCGAGCCGCTCGCCCACTTCCAGCAGCAGGCTGTTGGCCTGGAGGTACTCCGACGGTGCCAGCCGCTGCATCAGGGTCGTCACCGGCACGATGAGCACCCCGGTCCGCAGCGATGGCAGCCGGTACAAGGTTTCGAGGCGCTGAGAGATGATGTCCTGATGGGGCGAGAACAGGTCGTAGGGGAGGGTCTCCCAATCGGGGAACTGCAGAATGTTCAGGCCGTCGTCGCGGGCGAAGAATTGCAGCTGGCTTTCCAGGCGGGCGGCCGTCTGGGTATCGGGGGTGGTTACCAGCACCGGACCAGGGTGACGGCGGGCCGCTTCGGCGATGGCCAGCCCCGGGGCGTCGCCGTACAGCCGCCCCCAGATGAGCGTTTCACCCGCTTGCGGCACTTCGGGCTGAAACGGCGAGCGCGCGACCGTATCGGCACGATCGGTCCGGTTGTTGGGCATTTGCATGGGCAAAAATGCTGGAAAACGTGGAGACAACGGACAGGGCGTCTATTGTCCCACATCGCGCCCCGCCTGCCTACCGCGGCCGAGGCGGGGGGCGCGGAAGTCGAGCCGGTTCAGGGCAGGGGATCGACTTTCACCTGGATCGCGCCCCGGTTTTCGCTGCGGTCTTCGGTCCGTTCGACGACGCTCCCGGCCTCGGTGCCCGACCGGTCCACGGTGCCGCCGATGGTGATCCACTCACCCAGGCGGCCGCGTACCGTGGTGGCCGCCGCCTGAACGTTGATGCGGCCGCCGTCGCCGGGGCTCAGGCTGGCACGGTGGGGCATGATACGCAGCGTGACCTGGTCGCCGGTGACCTGAGGCACGACGTAAAATCCGCTGGTCACGGCCCGATAACGGACGCCGTCCTGCACGGCGCCGCCGCCGGGGGTGGTGACGACGCGGCGCCCGCCCATCGGTACCAGCTGCCCGGTGCGGATGAAGGCGCGGTTGCCTTCGAGTACCTGGATCCGCTGGTCCGCGGCGGCGATGTCGCGGTCCTCGGTGCGATACACCTGAACCGTGCCGCGAACCTGGTCGCGATCCGCATGCACGCGGGCGCCGGCGCCCGACGATTGATCGAGACTCGAGGCACTATGGCGCACGGTGATCAGCAGGCGGCGGGGTGCCCGGTCGATGCGAGCGAGGATCTTGCGCACCTCCGCCAGGCGTTCGGGGCTGGTGCGTATGATGAGCTGGAAGCCGGAGCCGCGGATTACGTCTCCATGGGCCAGGAAAGGCTGGATGATGGGAATGACCTCGTCGGCCGGCCGGTGATGCAGCTGAATGATTTGCAGGGATGCCGCCTGGACGGTTGCCAGCGATGCGAGCATCCAGATGGCCCACGTGAGGGCAAGGCGGCGCACTGCTTCCATGAAGGGAAATCTCCGGGAACTCATTGTCTCCCAAGTTTAGGGCTGATTCTCAGATACTTCACCGATATTTGCGGCGTAGAAAAGAAGGATCCTCGCGCCAAGACGCCAAGGGCGCCAAGCAATCAATCAATGTTTTTGGAGCGGAGCAGGGCGTGCCGACGCTACCGGAGCCCGTGAGTCCGGGAAACGCCTTCCCGGATCCGCCTTCTGTCACCACCTCTCTTGAGTTCCCTTGGCGTTCTTTGCGTCTTGGCGCGAGGCAAGAAGCTGGAATGACGCCGTCGTGGGAAACGATGCCTCGCTTGTCGGACCGAGCAGCCCGTGGGGCGCTGCCGGCAACAGCCACTCAGATGTGCAGCCTTCTCAGCTCCAGCTCCGGGGCGCTGGTTTCCCACAGTTCGTCGAACCGTTTGCCCAGCTCGCGCGCGCGCAGCGGCGCCTTGAAGTTGGCCTCACCTTCGTAGCGGCTGGCGATATTCTTATGCAGAAAGGCCTGCTCGTCGACGAGCACGAATCCTTCGCGCAGGTCCATATGCTCTTCATCCGGGCGGTGCAGGTGGATGGAGCTCGACAGGCGCCGGGCCGTTTCGACCAGCCGGTGGCCGGTCTTGACGACGCGGTTGGCGTCGCACACCAGAATGCGCACGGTGCTGTAGCGGCTGCGCCGCGCGAGGTCGGCCAGCGCCTGAACCAGCTGGCGATGATCGTAGATCGCCGGCTCCAGGTCCGGACTGAGGATGTCGATGCTGCGGCGGGCCTGGGTCGCCAGGGCGGTGGCCAGCGCCCGGTTGTCGGCGCGGCCCTCGAAGCGGATCAGACAGTCGGTCTGGCCGACCACATATTCATCGAGTTTGTCCATGGCGCGAGTCAGGAATTGCAAGGCAACGCCTGCAGCATAGTTCAACTGCCGGGCGCTTGGCCAGGACCGGGGTCCCGTACCATGGCGACATGGGGAATGCCGGCATCTATGAACTCGTTGCCTGCGATCGCGAAGCCGTGGCGGAGGTAGAAGCCGACGGCCGTGGTTTGGGCATGCAGGAACGGGTGCTCGATGCCCCTTCGGCGCGCTTCCTCCAGCAGCGCCCGAAGCAGGGCGCTGCCGACACCGCGGCCGCGCCAGGCGGGCAGTACGGCCATGCGTCCGATGTGGCCGTCGGCGAGCATGCGGGCGGTGCCGACCACCTCGCCGCTGCCGACCCGGGCAACGACGTGCACGCATCGGGGATCCAGGCCGTCCCACTCCAGCTCCGGTGGTACGTGCTGTTCGTGAACGAACACCTGTTCCCGCACCGCGGACGCACCGGGCCGCGCCTGGTCCCAGGAAACGACCCGGACGTGCACAGTGGAATCATTCATAGTCGCCGAAATCCAGGCAGCCGCGATTGTAAAGCTCGCACAGCAAGCCGACGGCCGGCGGCTGCTGCGCGGTTGAGTTATCCACCGGCACCCGCCGGTCGTCGCACAACAGGCCTGCGAGCGGCGCCAGGCTCGGGGGCAGTGGGTGCTCGGTGCCGTCCACGAACAGGACCCGGCCGCCGCCGGTTTCGTCCGCGTAGGCCCAGCGGCAGGCGCTGCAGCATTGGACCGCGCCGTGTTGCCGCCAGCGCTGCAGGAAGGCGCCGGTCGACAACTGCCGTTCGCGCGGTGCCACCTGCAGATGCTCTTTGGGTTCGGTGAGAAAACGGCCCAACCAGCGGTTCATGGCGGCATCCGAGCTATCGATGCGGGTGCGGACCAGGTCGCGCATTTTCCCGAGCGCCCGGGCGTCGATCAGGCCCGGCCCTTCCCGGGGCTGAAGGCCGGGATCACTGTAGCGGCGCGACCGATCCGTGCCGGCCAGCGCGTCCTCCAGCCAGGCGTGCACCAGGTCGTACTGCCGCGGGGCGCGAAAGCCGATGGAAAACGTCATGCAGTCGTCGATCGCGACGCCGTGGTGAGCGACGCCGGGGGGCAGATAGAGAATGTCACCCGGCGCCAGTTCCCACTCCTGCTGCGGCGTGAAGTGCTGCAGGATGCGCAGGTCGATGCCATCGATACAATCCTCCGGATCGAAGCCGTCGTGCGCGATGCGCCAGCGCCGGCGGCCGCGGGCTTGCAGCAGGAACACGTCGTAGGCGTCCAGGTGCGGTCCCACCGACCCGCCGGGCGGTGCATAGCTGACCATCAGATCGTCGATGCGCCAATCGGGGACGAAACGAAACGGTTCCAGAACCGCCGCCAGCTGAGGCAGATGCTTGTCGACGTCCTGGACCAGCAGCGTCCAACCGTCCTTCGGCAGCGTACTGAAATCCCCTTCACTGAACGGCCCCAGACGCAGCTCCCAGGGGTGGCTCCCGCCGCGTTCCATAACCAGCCGCGACTCGACACCGTCCTCGCATGCCAGGCCGGCCAGTTCTTCGGGCGAAATGGGAGATTGGAAGCCGGGCCAGGCGCCGGGCATGAGCAGCGGTTGCTTCTGCCAGTAGCGCGCGAGGAAGCGACCGTGGTCCAGGTCGGAGGGAAACCGCAATTGCCGCATGCCTGACAAGCCTACGCGGGCCGCCGGCAGCTGCCAAGACCGCTCATAAAAAAACCCGGGCTGCATGGGATGGGGGTTATGCAGCCCGGGTCCGTACTTTGGATAGCTTGAACGACGTCGTTGGGGAAGCAAAGCGGGAGGGAAGCCGTCCCTGCCATCCGGTTTTCATTATGCCGGTTCGCATCCGGGTCGCTGTCGACTGCGTCACAAAACCGTTGATCAGATTTCCCGCGCCTGCTGCTCCGCGTTGCCGGTGTAAAGGCCCGGCGTCAGCGCCTTCAACTGTTGTTTCGCCGGCTCAGGGATCTCCAGGGTGTCGATGAACGCGTGCAGCCCGGCCTGATCGGCGCGGCGCCCGCGCGTGAGTTCTTTGAGACGCTCATAGGGCTTGTCCACGCCGTAGCGGCGCATCACTGTCTGAATCGCTTCGGCCAATACTTCCCAGTTGGCATCGAGGTCGGCCTGAAGCTGACCGGCGTCGACCTCCAGTTTATTCAGGCCCCGCAGGCACGACTGGTAGGCGATGACGCTGTGGGCGATGCCGACGCCCAGATTACGTAACACGGTGGAGTCGGTCAGATCGCGCTGCCAGCGGGATACCGGCAGCTTGGCCGCGAGGTGACCGAACAGGGCGTTGGCAATGCCGAGATTGCCCTCGGCGTTCTCGAAGTCGATGGGGTTGACCTTGTGGGGCATGGTGGACGAGCCCACCTCGCCGGCAACGGTCTTCTGCCGGAAGTAGCCCAGCGAGATGTAACCCCATACATCCCGGCAGAAATCCAGCAGGATATTGTTGAAACGGGCGACGGTATCGAACAGTTCCGCCACGTAGTCGTGGGGCTCGATTTGGGTGGTGTGGGAATTCCACTCCAGTCCCAGGCCGGTGACGAACTCGCGCGCCAGGCCCGGCCAGTCCACATCGGGATAGGCGGCAAGGTGGGCGTTGTAGTTTCCGACCGCGCCGTTGATCTTGCCGAGCAGCGGGACTGCGACCAACTGCTCGCGCTGGCGGTTGAGGCGGAAGGCGACGTTGGCGATTTCCTTGCCGACCGTGGACGGGGATGCCGGCTGGCCATGGGTGCGCGACAACATGGGCTGCGCGGCATGCTCGTGGGCGAGATGACGCAGCGCGCCGATCAGTTCGTCGGCCAGGGGCAGCAGCGTTTGGGTGCGCGCCTCGCGCAGCATCAGTGCGTAGGCCAGATTGTTGATGTCCTCGGAGGTGCAGGCGAAGTGGATGAATTCGCCGACCGCCTCCAACTCCCCGTTGCCCGCGATCTTCTCCTTGAGGAAATACTCCACGGCCTTGACGTCATGGTTGGTGGTGCGCTCGATGTTCTTGACGCGACGGGCGTCCTCCTCGTCAAAATGTTCGATCATGCCGTTGAGGATCTGCTCCGCGTGGTCGCTGAGCGGCGCAACTTCTTCAATATCCGGATGCCGCGCGAGCGCCTGCAGCCAGCGGATCTCCACCAGCACCCGGTGACGAATCAGTCCGTACTCGCTGAAAATCGGGCGCAGATCCGCCGTCTTGGCCCCATAGCGTCCGTCCACCGGCGAAACTGCGGTCAATGAATTGAGTTCCATGCCGTCCCCCACGTTGGCGTACCTGCAGAACGGTCCGCATGATACACCATTTGCCGGCCGATCGCGTGCTCACCGGCGCGTCGCATGACAATGCAAGCCGGTCCCGGCCGTCAGGCGGGGAGGCGGAAGGTGCACCAGGCAGTCAATCGCCGGCCGCGGTCTCGATCATGCGGTAGAGCGCGTCCTTGAGATGGACCCGCTTCATCTTCAGCTCTTCCGTGTGGGAGTCGGAGGTGGGTTCGATTTCCTGCTCGATGCGCAGGATTTCCTTGTCGAGCGCTTCATATTCGTCCATCAGCTGATGAAAGCGCGGGTCGTTGGTCTTCAACGTGTGGATCCTGTCGCGGTGCTCGGGGAATTCCTTGATCAACGGATGATGCTCAAGCGTCATGATTGCCGGTTGCTCCCAAGTTGGTTGACCCTGCACCCGGTCTGGGCCGGGTGCAGGGGATGGTATCGTTCGCCTGACGGACTTCAGCCCGCCAGTTGGCGCAGTACATACTGGAGGATGCCGCCGTGACGGTAGTACTCCACCTCTTGCGGTGTGTCGATCCGCACTCGCGCGGTGAAGGTCTTCCGGTTGCCGTCGTCACCGACCGCAGTGACGGTGACTTCCTTGGCCGTTGCACCTTCCAGCCCCTCGATGTCGAAACTCTCGCTGCCGGTCAGGCCCAGGGACTCGACGTTCTCTCCATCGCGGAACTGCAGCGGCAGGACGCCCATGCCCACCAGATTGGACCGGTGGATACGTTCATAGCTTTCGGCGATCACCGCGCGCACGCCGAGCAGCCGCGGGCCCTTGGCGGCCCAGTCCCGCGACGAGCCCGAGCCGTACTCCTTGCCGGCCAAGACCAGCAACGGCACGTGCTCGGCCTGGTAGCGCATGGCGGCGTCGTAAATGGTCATCTGCTCGCCGCTGGGCATGTGGCGGGTGAAGCCGCCCTCGGTGCCCGGCGCCAGGCGGTTGCGCAGGCGGACGTTGGCGAACGTGCCGCGCATCATTACCTCGTGGTTGCCGCGCCGTGAACCGTAGGAGTTGAAATCGCCCGGCGCCACGCCGTGTGCGGTCAGGTAGCGGCCGGCGGGGCTGTCGGGTTTGATGGCGCCGGCGGGGGAAATGTGGTCGGTGGTGACCGAGTCCCCCAGCAGCGCCAGGGCGCGGGCGCCCTTGATGTCGGCAACGGTGCCCGGCTCCTTGCCCATGCCGGTGAAATAGGGTGGGTTGCGCACGTAGGTGGATTCGTCGGACCACGCGAACAGCTTGCCGCCCGGCGAATCCAGCTGGCTCCAGCGGTCCTGGCCCTGGTAGACGTCGGTGTAGGCCTGGCGGAATCCTTCGGGTTTGACGCTGGATTTGATGGTATCCCTGACCTCCCGCTGGGTCGGCCAAAGATCCTTCAGGAACACCGGCTTGCCGTCCCGGTCCGTGCCCAGGGGGTCGTTGTACAGGTCGATGTCCATGCGCCCGGCGATGGCATAGGCCACCACCAGCGGCGGTGAAGCCAGGTAGTTCATGTGCACTTCGGAGTGGATGCGGCCCTCGAAGTTGCGATTGCCGGACAGCACCGAGCACACCACCAGGTCGTCATGGCGGATCGCTTCGCTGATGGGTTCCGGCAGCGGGCCCGAATTGCCGATGCAGGTGGTGCAGCCGTAGCCGACCACGTGAAATCCCAGCGATTGCAGATCATCGAGCAGGCCCGCCTGGCGCAGGTACTCGGTGACGACCTTGGAGCCCGGCGCCAGCGAGGTCTTGACCCAGGGTTGTACCTTGAGCCCCCGCTCGGCCGCTTTCTTGGCCAGCAGCCCGGCGCCCAGCATCACCGATGGATTGGAGGTATTGGTGCAGGAGGTAATGGCGGCGATGACCACCATGCCGTCGTCGAGACGGAACTTTTCGCCCCGGTAGGTTACCTGCATGCGGCCGCGGCGTTCGCCCTGACGTTCCACGCCCACGGCGGCATGACCGCCTTCGCCCTCGAAACGTTCGGTATCGCTGTCTTTCGTAGAGCGCACGCCACGTTCGGCGAGAATGTCGGCGAGGGCGGCGCGAACGCTTTGCTTGGCGGACCGCAGGGGTACCCGGTCCTGGGGACGGCGCGGTCCGGCGAGGCTCGGCACCACTTGGCTCAGATCCAGCTCCAGCACGTCGCTGTAGGCGGCCTCGGGGCTGCCCGGCGTGAGAAACAGACCCTGTTCCCGGGCATAGGCCTCGGTGAGCGCCACCTGCTCGTCGCTGCGGCCGGTCAGGCGTAGGTAGGCCAGGGTTTCGTCGTCGATGGGGAAGATACCGCAGGTGGCGCCATACTCGGGCGCCATGTTGGCAATGGTGGCGCGGTCGGCCAGGGGCAGATGGGTCAGCCCGTCGCCGAAAAACTCCACGAACTTGCCCACTACGCCGTGCTTGCGCAGCATTTCCACCACCGTCAGAACCAGGTCGGTGGCGGTGGCACCCTCGGGCAGCTCACCCACCAGGCGAAAGCCGACCACCTGCGGGATGAGCATGGTGACCGGCTGGCCGAGCATGGCGGCTTCGGCCTCGATGCCGCCCACGCCCCAGCCCAGCACGCCGAGGCCGTTGATCATGGTGGTATGGGAGTCGGTACCCACCAGCGTGTCCGGGTAGGCCTGCAGGACGCCGTCGTTTTTCTGGGCGAATACCACCCGCGCCAGATATTCCAGGTTGACCTGGTGCACGATGCCCGTATCGGGCGGTACTACCTTGAAATTGGAGAATGCCTGCTGGCCCCACTTGAGGAAGCTGTAGCGCTCGCGGTTGCGGTGAAACTCCAGCACGCCGTTGAGGTCCATGGCGTCGGCGCTGCCGTAGTTGTCCACCTGCACCGAGTGGTCGATGACCAGCTCCGCCGGCTGCAGGGGGTTGATCCGGTCCGGGCTGGCGCCCAACGCGCCCATGGCGTCGCGCATGGCGGCCAGGTCCACCACGGCCGGCACTCCGGTAAAATCCTGCATCAGGACCCGGGCCGGGCGGTAGGCGATTTCCTTGCCGGGTTCGGCGGCGGGATCCCAGTCGGCGAGGGCGCGGATATCGTCGGCGGTGACGGTGGCGCCGTCCTCGCAGCGCAACAGGTTCTCCAGCAGGATCTTGAGGGAGTATGGCAGCCTGGCCGAATTCTCGACCGCATCCAGCCGGAAGATTTCGTAGTCGGCGCCGCCGACCCGCAATGTGGATCGCGCCTTGAAGCTGTCGCTCATGGGGGCTCCTGTGGTGTTTGGAAATGTGGACTCAACCGTATATTGTCGCGAAATCCACGCCGACATGATAGTACGCCAGGCCATTGGCCTCGCCGCCGGCCGTGATTGGCACATTCACGCCGCTATGAAAAGACGAAACAAACAGATGGTTAGCGCGATAATTTAATCTGCGTTCTCGTGCACGCCGGCGTCGGGGCCGGTGCGCGCCAGCTCGTCGAGCAGCGCGCTCGCGGTTTGCACCATGGCTGTACGCCGCAGCAACAGCTGCAGGCGGCTGCCCCCGCACTGGCGCCACAGCACCGCCGCGCGAATGCCGGCCAGCAGCAGGGCGCGGATCAGCGCGGCATTGTCGGGGTTGGACAATACCGCCGCCTCCCCGCTGACCATGATCCTGGGTTTGAGGTTGCTGACGGTGTTGCGGTAGACATCGGCCAATCGGGCGATGACGTTGGGGTGGGTCTCGCTGAAGTAATCCGCCTGGCCGGCGGCCGCGGCCACTTCGGTGCGGATCGCTTCCTGCATCTTGCGCCGCCGCGAGAGCTTGCGTTCCAGAAACATCAGCGCCACCAGGTAACGGGTTACTTCCAGGTCCCGGTGGCGCCGCCCGTCGGCGCCCAACTGGGTTTCCACGAGCCGCAGGCCGGTGCTGACGCCCTGGAGGCCGCCGAACACGTCGGCGCTGTCGCGGGCGTCGATTTTGAACAGGCTGTGGATGCTCGATTCCACCGCCGGAGAGATGTCGCGGCCGTGGCGCGCCACCTGTTGTACCAGGTGGGCGGCCTGGAACACGCCGGCCAGGGCGATGGTCTTGTCTTTGATGGTCCGGCTCATAAATGAGACATCGTTGGGATCGGGCTAGGTTAGAGGCAACCGCGGACCCGCGTCAAAATCGGGCGTCGGCCGCGGCGGTCGGGTGGCCGGCCGCCGCGGCGGCGGCCGGTTCGGCGATGACGCCGCCGCCCAGGCACGCCTCCTCGTGGTAGAACACCACCGACTGCCCCGGGGTGACGGCGCGCTGGGGGCGGCTGAAGCGCACGTGAAGGCGGCCATCGGCGGCTGCGGTGACGATGCAATCCTGGTCCGGCTGGCGGTAACGCGTTTTGGCGCTGCAATGCAGCGGCAGGGCCGGGGGGGCGCCAGCCACCCAGTGCAGGTCCATGGCTTCCAGGGTGCTGCGGTAGAGCAGGGGGTGGTCGTGGCCCTGGGCGACCACCAGTACGTTGTCGTCCACCCGTTTTTCCACCACGTACCAGGGTTGCTCGCCGGCATCCCGGCGCCCGCCGATACCCAGGCCCTGGCGCTGGCCCAGGGTGTAGTACATGAGCCCCTGATGCGTGCCCAGGTGGCGTCCGTCGGGGGTGCGGATGGGTCCGGGCTGCGCCGGCAGGTAGCGGCTCAGGAACGTCCGGAAATCGCGTTCGCCGATGAAGCAGATACCGGTACTGTCCTTCTTGGCGTGGTTGGCGAATCCTGCCGCCGCGGCCCGCTTCCGCACCTCCGACTTGCACAGATCGCCGAGGGGAAACAACACCCGGCCGAGCTGCTCCTGATTCAGGGTGTAGAGAAAGTAGCTCTGGTCCTTGCCGGGATCGGCGCCCTTGAGCAACCGCAGCCGGCCGTGCCCGTCGCGGATCACGCGGGCGTAGTGTCCGGTGGCGATGTAGTCGGCGCCGAGTGTCAGGGCGTGGTCGAGAAAAGCCCGGAACTTGATTTCCTTGTTGCACATGACGTCCGGATTGGGCGTGCGCGCGGCGCGGTATTCGGCCAGAAAATACTCGAATACCCGGTCCCAGTAGTCGGCGGAGAAGTTCACCGTGTGCAGCTGGATGCCCAGTTGGCGGCACACGGCGGCTGCGTCGCGCAGGTCCTCTTCCGCCGTACAGTGCCCGGCGGTGTCGTCCTCCTCCCAGTTCTTCATGAACAGGCCGGCCACTTCGAAGCCCTGATCGAGCAACTGCAGGGCCGCCACCGACGAGTCGACGCCGCCTGACATGCCGATGATGACGCGTTTGCGGGCACGGGTTTGCATGGCCAATCGGATCATTTGAACTGGAATTCACCATGATACCCCAAACGGGGTGGGCCGGCGCACGGGCCGGCCGTGCCATGGGGATCAACGCGCGGTCAGGTCGCTCAGCAGCGCCAGCGGATAGTGTTTTCCCGACCGATAGTCATCGATGCAGCGCAGCACCATGGGGCTGCGCAGCCGCGATTCCCGCTGCAGGAGGGATTCCCGGTCCAGCCACAGGGCGCGCAGGATTTCCCCGTCCAGCTGCCGTCCCGGCCGCGGTTCGCTGCAGCGGCCCGAGAAGCAGAAGCGCAGGTAGGTGACGCCGTTGCCCGGGCTCACGTAGCGGTAGACGCCCACCAGCGCCTCGGGGATGAAATCCCGGGCGGTTTCCTCGCGGGTCTCGCGGATCACTGCATCGAGCAGGGTTTCACCCTCCTCCAGGTGGCCGGCCGGCTGGTTGTAGACGATCCGGGCGCCGTCGCGCTCCTCCACCAGCAGGAATTTACCGCTTTGCTCAACCAGGGCGGCGACCGTGACATGGGGGTTCCAACGCATTACATACTCCGGTGGCAAAGACCTGTCCGTCGGTGATCCGGCTCGATTCCGCACGTCGACGGCGGGCGGCCGATGACGCTGAGCCTCAAACTGCGGCGACCGCCGGCTTGGATCGGTGTCGGCCTTCGCCGCGTTCGGCAGGGGCCGCGGCGGCCTTGTGCCGCCGCCGCGCGGATGGCCGCCATGGCGAGGAAATGGTACACTTCCGCGCCTCAATTCGCATGGCTGAACTGGAGTGCGCATGGCTTACCAAAAGATCCAGGTTCCAACCGACGGCGAAAAGATCACCGTCAATTCCGACTTTTCCCTGAATGTCCCCGACCGGCCGATCATCCCTTTTATCGAAGGTGACGGCATCGGTGTCGACATCACGCCGGTAATGCGCAGAGTGGTCGATGCAGCGGTGGACAAAGCCTACGGCGGCCGGCGCAGCATTGCGTGGATGGAAGTCTACGCCGGGGAAAAGGCAGTGAACACCTATGGCAACGAAACCTGGCTACCCGAGGAAACCATGAACGTGGTGCGCGACTTCGTGGTGTCGATCAAGGGCCCGCTGACGACGCCGGTGGGCGGCGGCATCCGGTCTCTTAACGTAGCCCTGCGCCAGGAACTGGATCTGTATGTGTGCCTGAGGCCGGTGCGCTATTTCGACGGCACGCCGAGCCCTTTGCGTGAGCCGGAGAACACCGATATGGTCATTTTCCGCGAGAACTCGGAAGACATCTATGCAGGCATCGAATGGCAGGCCGGTTCGCCGGAGGCGAAAAAGATCATCGATTTCCTGCAGAATGACATGGGCGTGACCAAGATCCGCTTCCCCGGCACTTCCGGGATCGGCATCAAGCCGGTGTCCGAAGAGGGCACCAAGCGCCTGGTGCGCAAGGCCATCCAGTATGCCATCGACAACCAGCGCGATTCGGTGACCCTGGTGCACAAGGGCAACATCATGAAGTTCACCGAAGGGGCGTTCAAGAGCTGGGGCTACGAGCTGGCCGCTGAAGAATTCGGCGCCCGGGAGATCGGCGGCGGGCCCTGGTGTTCGTTCAAGAATCCGAATACGGGCGCCGAGATCGTCGTCAAGGACATGATCGCCGACGCCTTCCTGCAGCAGATACTGCTGCGGCCCGCCGAATACAGCGTCATCGCCACATTGAATCTCAACGGCGACTATATCTCCGATGCCCTCGCCGCGCAGGTGGGCGGCATCGGCATTGCGCCGGGCGCCAACATGTCCGACAGCACCGCCATGTTCGAGGCGACCCACGGCACCGCGCCCAAGTATGCGGGCAAGGACCAGGTTAATCCGGGTTCATTGGTGCTGTCGGCCGAAATGATGTTGCGCCACATGGGGTGGACGGAAGCCGCCGACCTCATCATCAACGGCATTGGCGGCGCGATTTCTGCGCGCACAGTGACCTACGACCTGGAACGGCTGATGACCGGCGCCACCAAAGTCAGCTGTTCGGGCTTTGGTGATGCCATCATCCGGCACATGTAAGGCCGACACATCGGCGCCGGGCTGTTGCCCGGTGCCGCCGCCGGGGTCGTGGCAGCCGTCCGCCGGCGGGATTTCCCGGGTCCGGTAGCGGAGCCGTTGCCGGTCCGTCAGTCGCCCGAGGCGATCCGGATATTGGACGCTTGCAGGCCCTTGGGCCCGTTGTTGATTTCGAATTCGACCTTCTGACCTTGCTTCAGGGTCTTGTAGCCTTCCATATCGATGGCAGAGAAGTGCGCAAAGATATCTTCGCTGCCCTCGTCCGGTAGGATGAATCCGTAGCCCTTGGCGTTGCTGAACCACTTGACAGTTCCGGAAGCCATTCCTCAATACCTCACTTCAGGATTTCTTCTGCAGTTACTCCACGCTGCATTTTTTTGATGCGACAGGCTGCCGCCGGGAGCCAGGACGGCGTTTGCGCCTGTTGCCACTTCTTTCTTCTACCCGCTCATGGCCGCGTTTGGACACGGGCTTTGCCGTCGCCGCACGCGGTAGTAGAAACTTTCATACACCCAACTAAAATAGTCAAGTTTAAAATGTCGTCAGGGGTTCGGGCCGGGGGCCAAAATTCCCCCTGACCATGGCGGTTTTTCTGCCCCGGAGACCGTCATATGATGGTCTCCGGGCGTGGCCCGGCGCCGGGAAATCGCCCCTGCTTTCGGTTATTATTGGCTTATGGGAGAGCAACGGAAAGACTCGTTTAACGACGGCTTGATTGTTGAAAAATCAAAGCCGAAGGTGAAGCGCCCGCCGCTTTTCAAGGTGGTGCTGCACAACGACGATTACACGCCGATGGAGTTCGTGGTGGAGGTGCTGGAGCAGTTTTTCGCTATGGGGCGCGGTAAGGCCACGCAGATCATGCTGCACGTGCACACCCGGGGCAAGGGGGTGTGCGGAACCTTCACCAGGGAGATTGCTGAAACCAAGGTTGCGCAGGTCAATGAGTACTCGCGTCGGCACCAGCATCCGCTGTTGTGTTCGATGGAGCCTGCTTGAAGTACGTTGTTCTGAGATGAGGTAACGTTTCCATGCTTAGCAAGGAACTGGAGTTCACTCTCAACCGGGCGTTCAGTGAAGCCCGCGACAAGCGCCACGAGTTCATGACCGTGGAGCACCTCCTGCTGGCGCTGCTGGACAACGCTTCGGCAGCGGAAGTGCTGCGCGCCTGCGGAGCCGATCTCGATCAGCTCAAGCAGGAATTGGAGAAATTTCTCGAAGAAACCACTCCTTTGCTGAGCCCCGCCGACCTGCGCGAGACGCAACCCACGCTCGGTTTCCAGCGGGTGCTGCAGCGCGCCGTTCTTCACGTGCAGTCCTCCGGCAACAAGGAAGTCACCGGCGCCAACGTGTTGGTGGCGATTTTCAGCGAGCAGGAATCCCAGGCGGTTTATTTCCTCAACAAGCAGGACGTCACGCGCCTGGACGTGGTGAATTTCATTTCCCACGGGATTTCCAAAGTGTCGGGGGACGAGGGCGAGGAAGGCATGTCCGAGGCCGGCGACGAGGAGGCGGGCGAGGCCGCCGGCAAGCGTCCGCTGGAGAGCTTCGCCACCAACCTGAACCTGCTGGCACGCCAGGGCAAGATCGATCCGCTGATCGGCCGCCGCGACGAAGTGGAGCGTACGGTGCAGATCCTGTGCCGGCGCCGGAAGAACAACCCCATCCTGGTGGGCGAGGCGGGTGTCGGCAAGACCGCCATCGCCGAAGGCCTGGCGAAGATGATCGTCGACGGCGAAGTGCCCGATGTGCTCAAGAACGCGGTGATCTATGCGCTGGATCTGGGCGCCCTGGTCGCCGGCACCAAGTACCGCGGTGACTTCGAGAAGCGCCTCAAGGGTGTCCTGGCGCAGTTGAAAAAGACCCCGGGGGCGGTCCTGTTCATCGATGAGATTCACACCATTATCGGCGCCGGTTCGGCATCCGGGGGCGTCATGGACGCTTCCAACCTGATCAAGCCGATGCTCGCCTCGGGCGAGCTGAAATGCATCGGCTCCACCACTTACCAGGAGTATCGCGGCATTTTCGAGAAGGACCGGGCGTTGGCCAGGCGGTTCCAGAAGATCGACGTGATCGAACCCACGGTGGAGGAGACGGTGCAGATCCTCAAGGGGTTGAAGTCGCGCTTCGAGGAGCACCATCACATCAAGTACTCGACCCGGGCGTTGCGTGCGGCGGCGGAGCTTTCCAGCCGCTATATCAACGACCGCCACCTGCCGGACAAGGCCATCGACGTGATCGACGAGGCCGGCGCCAACGTGCAGCTGCTGGCGCCGTCCAAACGCAAGAAGACCATCGGCGTGGGCGATATCGAGACCATTATCGCCAAGATCGCCCGGATTCCGCCCAAAACCGTGTCGGCATCGGACAAGGAATCGCTGCGCACCCTGGAGCGCGATCTCAAACTGGTGGTGTTCGGCCAGGACGAGGCCATCGGCACGCTGTCGGCGGCGATCAAGATGGCGCGCTCGGGGCTGGCACACGAAGAGAAGCCGATCGGTTCGTTCCTGTTCGCCGGGCCCACCGGCGTCGGCAAGACCGAGGTGACACGCCAACTGGCCAAGATCATGGGCATCGAGCTGATCCGGTTCGACATGTCCGAGTACATGGAGCGCCACACGGTGTCGCGGCTGATCGGCGCGCCGCCGGGCTACGTGGGCTTCGACCAGGGCGGTTTGCTGACCGACGCGGTGATCAAGCATCCGCATGCGGTGCTGTTGCTCGACGAGATCGAAAAGGCCCATCCCGATGTGTTCAACCTGCTGCTGCAGGTGATGGACCACGGCACCCTGACCGACAACAACGGCCGCCGTGCCGACTTCCGCAGCATTATCCTGGTGATGACCACTAACGCGGGCGCTGACCAGATCAGCCGCCGTTCCATCGGCTTTGCCAGTCAGGACCATACGACCGATGCCATGGAGGTCATCCGGCGCACCTTCACGCCCGAGTTCCGCAACCGCCTGGACGGCATCATCCAGTTCCAGTCACTGGATCCGAGCACCATCAGTCACGTGGTGGACAAGTTCCTCATCGAGCTGGAAGCCCAGCTGGACGAGAAGAAGGTGACCCTGGAAGTGGACGACGCGGTGCGCGCGTGGCTGGCCGAGCGGGGCTACGATCCGAAGATGGGTGCCCGGCCCATGGCGCGGGTGATCAAGGAGCACATCAAAAAGCCGCTGGCGGAGGAGCTGCTGTTCGGCCGTCTGGCTGGCGGCGGGCACGTGCATGTGCGGGAAGAGGACGGCCGGCTGGAGTTCGATATCGAAGCCGAAGAGCCGGTCCACTGAGCCCCCTTGCGGGGCGCGATTGCAACCACGCCCCGGGGGCGGCAACGACCATCCGGTAGAAGGCGCTCAGCGGGCGCGATAGACGATGCGCCCCTTGGTCAGGTCATAGGGAGTGAGCTGCACCGTAACGGTATCACCGGTGAGAATGCGGATGTAGTGTTTGCGCATCTTGCCGGAGATATGGGCCGTCACCACGTGGCCGTTTTCCAGTTCGACGCGGAACATGGTATTGGGCAGGGTTTCCACCACCTTGCCCTGCATTTCAATGTGTTCTTCCTTTGCCATTCACGACCTGCTGTTGAGGTTACATTCTCGGCCTGCCGGCGCTGCGATACCCGTATGGTCAACCACGGATGCCGGCACCAAATCCGGAGTTGCGCGTAATTATCTAACAATCGGGCAAGATAGCAAGGGGCGCAACGTTATTACGTTGCGAAAGGGGGGGCTGGCTTTTCAGACGGCGCGTTTGGCGGCGACCAGCGGCGCCCACGCCACCCGCGGGTGCACGACGCCGTCGTCGATCAGGATCTCCATTTCGAGCATGTTCATGATGGCGCTGAGGTCGTAGCGCTCGTCGAAGCCGTCGCGCAGGTGGGCCACGTGGCGCTCGTTCATGTACAGCAGGTTGGGCCGCATCCCGTGTTCGCGCTGGAACTCCTCGGCCAGGCGGATGATGAAGCTCAGCATGGTGCGCTCCTTTCTCCTTGTCGGCAGTACCGCAAGGAACCGGGTCGAGCCTGCAACCACTGTTGCTGGTGTGGCCGGGCCGTTGATTACCGATTTTATCGTCCGGTTGTTACCGTTTCTTGACCCCGGATCCCGGGGCCGCCGGGCGTCGCTCCGGTCACGGCGCCGGCAACGGCAACCAGCGTCCTTCCCGAAACTGCTCCAGCGGCTGAAACTGGTCCTTGTAGCGCATTCTCGGACTTTCCTTGATCCAATAGCCCAAGTATAGCCACGGAAGCCCCGCGCGACGGGTTCGGTCGATTTCCCACAGGACCGCGTAGGTGCCCAGTCCGCGCCGGGCGTGCCCGGGATCGAAAAAGGTGTACACGGCCGAGAACCCGGTCTCGAGCAGGTCGATCACGGCCACCGACAGGAGTTCGCGCCCGAGCCGGAATTCCACGAAACGGGTGTCGCTCCAATCGCTGGTCAGGAACTCCGTGTATTGGGTTGGATCCGCGTTGTCCATGCCGCCACCCGGGTGACGCTGCCTCATATAGGCCTGGTACAGGGCAAAATGCTCCGGGTCGTAGCGCGCCGGACGTTCGCGCACCTGCAGGTCGCCGTTGCGTCGCCAGGTGCGGCGCTGACTGCGGTTCGGCCGGAAGTCGGCGACCGGGATGCGTACCGGCACGCAGGCATCGCAGCCTGGGCACGACGGGCGATAGATATGTCCCCCGCTGCGCCGGAATCCGTACAGCGCCAGGCGGCTGTATGTGTGGTTGTCGAGCGCCGCGTTGGGATCGGCAAACAGGGTTCGCGCAGTGCGCCGGGCAAGGTAGCTGCAGGCGTGTTCGGGGGTGGCGTAGAAGGCCAGGCGCCGCACACTGGATGTGTCGTCTTTGGGTGCGCGCATCACGTCTGGGCCTCGGCGATCGCCGGATCCAGTTCCCACGGCGCGGGGACGCCAGGCTGGTCGCACAAACGGGTGAGCAGCTGGATGAAATGCGACCGCGGGATGTTTTCGGCGCCGAGGCTGTCCAGGTGCGCTGACTGCACCTGACAGTCCACCAGGCCGTAGCCCCATGCCCGCAACTGCCGCACCAGGTGGACGAAGGCCGCTTTGGATGCATCGGTACGCCGGGCAAACATGGACTCGCCGAAAAACACTTTGCCGATGGCAAGCCCATAGAGGCCGCCCGCCAACTCACCGTTTTCCCAGGCCTCGACCGAGTGGGCGACCCCGGCGGCGTGCAGACGCGCGTAGGCGCACATCATTTCGGGTGTGATCCAGGTGCCGGCCTGGTCGGGGCGCGGCTGGGCGCAGGCCAGCACCACTTCGTCAAAGGCGCGGTCGAAACTGATCAAATAACGTTGCCGGCGCAGCGTTTTGCGCAGGCTGCGGGAGATGCGCAAGCGGTCCGGAAACAATACCGAGCGGGGGTCGGGTGACCACCAGAGGATCGGTTGATCATCAGAGTACCACGGGAAAATACCCTGGCGATAAGCGCTGATCAGGCGTTCGGGCGCCAGATTGCCGCCGACGGCCAGCAGGCCGTCAGGGTCGCGCAGCGCCCTTTCCACGGGCGGAAAGGGGCTGTGGTCATTGTCCGGATCCAGCCAATACAAAGCGCCCATACCGAAATGGTACGTCGCCATGCGGCGTTCGTCATCCCGCCCCACTTCGGACACGGGTGACGCCGCCGGCGCCCCGGTGTGGGCGCAAGCGGCGCCGCGGAACTGCTCGCAGTGGCTATCCGCCGACAGGTAGATGTCGTGCAGCAGGCAGACGCCGTCGTCCTTGCGCACCGAGGCGTGTCCGGAACTCATGGTGTTCATGCCCTTGAACACCGATTCCAGGTACGCGGGGGAGTTGCGAAAGTGGACGCAACGGATGCACTGCTCCACTGGGCCTTGGGCTTTCATCGGTATTACCTCCTCGGTCGTTTGCGGCCGGTGCCGCCGGAAACACCTCCGTTCCCGCCGAAGGCAGCGGCGGGAACGGAGGCAGCGGCCGCCTCAGTGACTGAGCGTTTGCCAGTACCCGGCAAACACGATGGTCGACAAGACGAAGCCCAATACCACATTGACCACCACGCCCGACGAGAACGCCCAGAATGGCTTGGCGCCGGCGTGGGCCAGTTCGCGGAAGCGGGTGGTGAGCCCGATGCTGAAGAAGCAGAAGATGAAGGCCCAGGTGCGCATTGCCTTGATCGGGCCGGTCAGCACCGGGAACACCTGATGCTTGTACTGGTCCAGGGTGTAGCCGTGCGCAATCAGGGTCATGATGATGGACGCAATGACGAAGCCAATGACGAACTTCGGGAACCGCCACCAGATCTCGGCCGGGTTCGGCTTGGCACCGGGTTTCACCTCCCAGCGGGTGGTGGCGATCAGCGCCAGCACGAAGGCCCAGATGCCGATCCAGATGTCGCGCCCGACCACTTTCATAAGGGTGAAACCCCAGACCGAATCGTTGGCCGCACCGGCGATGCCCGGCACGTGCCCGGCCAGGTTGCCGTAGGCCTGGGCGGCGGCGTCGGCAAACTCGGAGGTGCCGATCCAGGCACCGGCGACGCCGGTGTGCAGGTGCAGGGCGCGGGAAATGAGCGGTAGGGCGAAGATCATGACGATGGCCCACAGGATCACCATGGTGATGGCGATCCACTTGATGCTCGAGCCGTTGGCATAGAACAGATAGGCAACGACGACGATGCCGAGCCCCAGCCAGATGGCCCACCAGTCCTCCTTCATCCAGAGTTCCTTCCAGCCCATGCTCTGGATGCGTTCACCTTCTCCTTCTTCGATCCACGCCTCTTCGGTCGGTGTGCGAGGTGTTTCCATGCAGTTTCCCCTCCAGTGGTTGTTGCTGTTGTAGTTGGCGGGGACGGCCGTTTCGGCTCTTGTGAGGCACGTGCAAGACCGGGTCAACGACCCGCTCGGGCGCCATGGCCGGATACGACGGAGTCCCCGGAACGAACTGCAAATCCACGTTATGGTTATTGTTGAACGCACCGATGCTAGCGCCGCCCCGGGAGCCAAACCTTAATTTTTGCTTCACATAAAAAACTTTTATTACTGTGCGGATTTGTGTAGATTCGCCATGAAAGACCCCGCTGACGGGGCGCGAAGAACGAGGGACGCTCACTGTGGCGTCGTTGGCGTCGGGCGCTCGCAAGGGTGACCTGGCCGCCGAGCTGTAGCTGTGGATTCCGTGGCTGAACGGAATTCGCGAACAGCCGGGAGGAGACGAACATGCGGCTTCTGCTTGCCGAAGACGATATCTCGTTGGGCGGCGGCATCCAGGCCGGCTTGCGCCTGGACGGTTTTTTCGTCGACTGGGTGACCGACGGCATTACGGCGGACGACAGCCTCGTGCAGCGGGTTTTCGACCTGGTGGTTCTGGATCTGGGCCTGCCCCAACGTTCGGGCCTGGACGTACTCACCGGCATGCGTGCCCGCGGCGATCACACGCCGGTGCTGATTCTCACCGCCTGGGACGGTATCGAAGACCGGGTGCGGGGGTTGAACCACGGCGGCGACGATTACGTGGTGAAACCTTTCGATCTGGATGAGCTTTCCGCGCGCCTCAAGGCATTGTACCGCCGCAGCCGCGGCTACCAACCGGCCATTCTGCGCTACGGCGATGTGGCCCTGGACAAGATCGGTCACAAGGTCACACGTGCCGGCGAGCCGGTGAGCCTGTCTCCCCACGAGTTCAACCTCCTCAAGCTGCTGCTGGAGAAAGTGGGCGCGGTGATGACCCGCACGGACCTCGAGCAGGCGCTGTACGGCTGGGACAGCGACGTGGAAAGCAACACCATCGAGGTGCATATCCACTTCCTGCGCAAGAAGCTCGGCGACAACCTGATTCGCACTGTGCGCGGCGTCGGCTACACCATCGACGAAGGCGCGGCATGACGTCGCTGCGGTTCCGCTTGCTGTTCATTCTCATCGGTTTGTTCATATTGGCCTGGTTCGGCGTGCTAATCGCCACCTACACGGTCACCCGCAGTCGTGTCGAGGAGCTGTTCGACGCCCACCTGCAGCACGATGCCAACGTCCTAGCGGCCCTGGCGGTGCACAGCCTGGCCAAAGGCGATGACGCCGGTGCGGTGGCGCATGACGTGACCATGGACTTTCAGCACTACCAGAAGGAGCTGGCGTTCCAAGTCTGGAAGGGAAGCCGGCTGTTGCTGCGCTCGGCAGGCTCGCCGGCGTTCGCGAAAGGTGCGAGCGGTTATCGTGACGTGATTCTGGCCGGGGGCGACTGGCGCCTGTTTGCGCACTACGTACCCGCGGGCGGCCTGGTGGTGCAGGTTGCCGAACCCCACCGGCTGCGCAGCAGTCTGGCCGTGGCCATCACCCGCAAGGCGCTGTACCCGCTGGTGCTGGCGATTCCTCTGCTGGGCGTGGCGTTGTGGTTCGGCGTCGGGCGCGGCCTGCTGCCGCTGCGCCGCGTCGCATCGCAGGTGGCCGAGCGCTCGCCGGCACGCCTGGACGCCGTGGACCTGAAGACAGTGCCCCAGGAGATCGACGTCGTGGTGCGCGAACTCAATCGCCTGCTGGCGATGCTGCGTGATGCCTTCGAGCGTGAGCGCCAGTTCACCGCCGAAGCGGCCCATGAGATCCGAACGCCGCTGGCGAGCATCAAGACTCAGGCCCAGGTGGCGTTACGGGCCGCCGACGATGGATCGCGCCGTCGGGCGTTGGCCGAAGTCATTCAGGGGGTGGACCGTGCCGGGAGACTGGTGGGGCAACTGTTGACCCTGGCCCGCGTCGACCGGGAAACGCTGCGCGACGAATTCGCCGAGGTGAATGTTGCCGCACTGGCCAACCAGATTACCGCTGAACTAAAGCCGCATGCGGACGCCAAGCGGATCATCCTGCGCCGCGGCGCGAACGCGCCGGTCGTGATTTATGGCAGCGCCGCGGGGTTGGGCATTCTGGTGCGCAATCTGATTGACAATGCCATTGCCTACACGGCCGCGGGCGGGGTGGTGGATGTCACGGTCAATAAGTCGGGCCCGGGTGTGGACTTGACGGTCACGGACAACGGGCCGGGGATTCCGCCGGCGGAACGCGGGCGAATTTTCGACCGGTTCCACCGCGGGGCCGGTTCGTTGACGCCCGGTTGCGGCCTGGGGTTGTCCATCGTGCGCGGCATCGCCCAGTTGCACGGCGGATCGGTGACCCTGGCCGACCCGCCGCGCGGACGGGGCTTACGGGTGCGGGTGCATCTGCCCGACGCCGGCGGCCGCGAAGTGGTTCACGCGGAGCGACAGCAGGCGTAACCTTAGCGCTTTGCCGCGCGGCGCTCGGCCGGTGGCGAATAACCTTGTATTAATCAGGGAAACTTTTCATGGAGCAATCCTTCGAAGAGATTCGGGCATGCGTCTTCGATGCTTACGGCACCCTGTTCGACGTCCATTCGGCGGTGGGCGCTCACCACGAGCGGCTCGGTCCGTTCAGCGAGTCGGTGTCGGCGATGTGGCGCGCCAAACAGCTGGAATACACCTGGCTTCGAAGCCTGATGGGCCGGCATGCCGATTTCTGGGAAGTGACGGAAGAGGCGCTGGATTACGCTTTGAGTTCCCACGATGTGTTCGAAGCCGGGCTGCGCGACGACTTGATGCACGCCTACCTGCGCCTGGAATGTTATGCAGAAGTACCCGCTGCCTTGGATCGGCTGCGTTCGGCGGGCATGAAGCTCGCCATCCTGTCCAACGGTTCGCCGCCCATGCTGGAAGCTGCAGTGGGCAGCGCCGGGCTCACCGCCCACTTCGACCAGGTGCTGTCGGTCGAGTCCGTGGGGATTTACAAGCCCGATCCCCGTGTCTATCGGCTGGCGACGGACGCGCTCGGTGTGCAGCCCGAACAGATCAGCTTTCAATCCTCCAACGGTTGGGATATCGCCGGCGCCGCCAGCTTCGGTTTGCGTACGGTGTGGATCAACCGCTTTGCCCAGCAGCGCGAGCGACTGCCGACCGGTCCGGACGTTGAGTTGAAGTCCCTCGACAGCCTCCCGGGCGTGCTTGGACTGGGGAGCCCGTGATGCCATGATCCGGTCGCTGGCTGCACTGGCTCTGATCGGGTGCGTTGCCTGCACGCCGGTGCGCTCCGTCCCGGCAATATCGGGCACGGCCCATGGCGGGGGATTGCTGGTGATCGGCTGCCGGGTGTGGATCAGGGGCGATCTCGACCAGCGCACTCGCGCCCATGTCGATCAGGGAGTGCTGTTGGGTAGCGGCGGCGCCGCCGACACCTACAGCGGCCAAGTGATCGACGGGCTGTTGGTGTTCGCGGATCTACCGCCAGGGCGGTACCGGCTGGCGCTGATCAATGCCAGCTACCACAAGGGCACGACCGTGGCTCAGGACGTTTTCCTGGTACCGCCGGCGATGACCGACCGTCTTACGTTCCACGTGGGCGCCGGCAAGGCCACCTACGGGGGGCGGCTGCAAATCATTGGTCGGCTGGCCGGCGGGGCTGACGGAGGCGCGTTCACCCTGAAGCAGGACCGGCGGCTGGAGTTGCAGGCATGGCGGAAATTGCTTGCGCGCTATCCTCATGGTTCCTGGGCGGGGACCATCCGTGCGCGGGTGCGGACGTTGCAGAGCGCCGGCCACTGATCGGACCATAACTGCCCACTGGACGCTCCCGGCCGTCGCGTTGGCCGGTAGCCGGGGGCATAATGGAGGTTCCGTAACACGGCCAATGGCCGCCCCCTATCAACGATGAGGAGAACCTAATGTTGCGCAAGTTGCCTGTCGCCGTTGTTGTAATTGTGGCGGCTCTGTTGGCCGTTGCGGCGGCGCGCGCGCAGGACAAATCGTCCGCCTCGCTGCCGTCCCATATCGACACCTCGCAAGGTGCGTCGGGCCACCTCCGGGCCAAGCTGTTGCTGGTCGACAATGAGGCGGCGTTCAACCGTGATTGGGCCACCGGCAGGCTCCAGCAGATCAAGTCGGTGCACCGCGTTGCCCGCAACAAGCGGCTGACAGCGCTGATCGTTTTCAGCGGCTGCACCCCCAACCGCAAGGGCAAGTGCAATGCCCGTGTCGATTACAAGGTGCTGCGCCCCGATGGCAGCGTTTATGCGCAGGTGTTGGGCAACGAGCTGTGGTCCAACCGCAAGCCGCCGGCGCCGGGCAGAGTGCAGGTGGGCGTGTCCGTGGCCCGCATTCGCATCGAGAACAAGGACCCCCTGGGGCAATACACCGTCCGCGCCCGCGTCTGGGATTTGAACAGCGACAACAAGCTGGTGCTGCAGACTCACTTTACGGCGTATGCCGAACCTCAGGGCAAGTCCGCGCCCGCGAAGCCGGCGCCCGGCCAGCCGGCCAAGGACCACTGAAGCGCCCGTTGCACTATACTGGTTATCAGCGTCGGGCATGTTTCGGTCAGGGGCGGATTCATGACTTTCGAATGGGAGAAATTCCACCTTGCCATGCATACGCTGGCCGGTGCCGGCAGTATCCAGCGCCGTTTGGCCGACGCCTATACGCTGCACCTGATGCACGTGGCACCGGCCGAGCTTCCCGCCGAGGTCCGCCCCCTGTTCGAGCACCTGCGTGCCGAGTTGACCGGCGGCAGCCTTGAGGCCAACAGCGGCGACATCTGCGACCGCGTCCGGCGGCTGAGCGATGACCAGGCGTCGGAGGCCGTCGATCGTATCCTTGTCATCCACGATGCCGTGGCGCGCAGCGGCGCCACGTTCGCCTAGGTGTCTGCCGGAATGGTCAACGCGCCGGCTGGGAAGGAAGCTCGACCTTGTCCATGTTGACCGCGCTGTTCATCCTGGCGCTGCTGATAGTGATCGTTGCCCTGGTCATCGTCTATTCGATGACCGAGCTGGACATCAATCGCAGTCCCGCTCCGTCGCAGTGGCAGTACGGTGACGGGGCCAGGCATGCCGCGCAGCATCTGCCGCCGATCAGCCGGGCGGCCGCCAGTGTACCGGTCGGCAGCGACGAAGCCAGTCACTGGCCCGGCTGCAACGCTGAACGCAATCGGCAGCCGCGGCGACACAGTTGACGGAACGTCGCCGCATGCCAGCGACGCGCGCGGCGTCCACCCTGAATCGGTGGTCCACGATGGTCGGGTGGTCGGGCGCTGCCGCGCGTGGGGGGGCCGCGGAACCGCGAACGGCCCATACGTGGCCACCGGGTGTCCTCGTTCGGGCGACATAGGAAGCGCATCCATGCTCCTGTATGACATCGAGCGTTCCGGCAACTGCTACAAGGTGCGGCTGTTTCTTTCGCTGCTCGGCATCGACTACGACAGGCACCCGGTGAACATGCGAACCGGTGAGGACCAGTCGGCGGCGTTCCTGTCGCTCAACCCGCGGGGCCTGGTACCCGTGCTGGTGGACGGCGAGCAAGTGATCATCGACTCCAATGCGGTGCTTGTCTACCTGGCGCGGCGCTATGGCGGTGAGGCGTGGCTGCCGCTGGAGCCGGTGGCCATGAGTGACATCGTGCGCTGGTTGATCCTGGAACAGAGCGAGGGACGCTACGGACTGGCCCGCGCCCGCGCCATGGCGCTGCGTAACCCGGGTTTTCTTCCAAGCACGGGCACCCTGGAGGAAAGCCGGACCTTCGGCCGCATGGCCCTGGAGGAGCTGCAGCGGCAGCTGGAGTGCACCCCGTGGCTGGTCGGGGTCCGTCCCACCATCGCCGATGTCGCCTGCTATCCCTACGCGGCCATGGGTCCCCAGGGTGGCATCGATCTCGACCCCTATCCGGCGGTGGGCGCCTGGATCGCCAGGATGGAGGCGCTGCCCGGCTATGTGGACCTGCCGGCTATCCCCGCGCCGGAACCGAGTTGATCGACAGCCACCGATTGCCAGTTCCTCATGAGCAGACCGCTTCTCTTCTCCATCGTCGAGTCGCCTAGCCATCCCGACTTTTCGCCGCTGTATCGAAAACTGGGCATCGAGGAGGTGCGTCTGGCTTCCCAGCGCAAGGCGATCAGTGAATTGCGGCGACGGCCGCCGGACCTGGTGGTGGCCGAGTTTTTCTACGGCTACGGCAACAACTACGCCGGGGTCAACATCAGCAACCTGGACGTGTTCCTGGCCAGCCTGCAGAAATACGCGCCCGCCGCCCGCGTGATCGTGCTGGTTGCAAAGACCGAGCGGGCCCACGTGGACAAACTGGCGGCGTTGTTTCCATTGCACGGGGTACTGCAGCTCCCGGTGCGCCCGCAACAGCTGGAGGCACTGTTGACATGAGTGCCGACGCACGGGGACAGTCGGTCGATTTCCGGATCGACCCGGCCGGACCCGGCGATGCCCGGGTCGTGGCGGTCATGGTCGGTGAGCTGCTGGAGGAAATCATGGTCACCAGCGGCGTGCGCGCGTTCACATTCGACCTCGAGCGTACCGTGCGCCGGGCCAAGGAATTCCTGTCCCGCGGTGTTTACTTTGTCTACGTCGCGCGCCTGCCCGACGGACGGGAGGCGGGTGTGGTGGCCGTGTCCGAAAGCCATGCCCTGTATGCAGGCGGCGACTTTGGCACCGTCGTGGAGTTGTACGTACGTCCGCCGTACCGATCTCACGGCGTCGGTAAGATGCTGTTGGACCGGGCCAAAGCGTTGGGCGCCGCCAAGGGCTGGACGCGCCTGGAAGTCACCACGCCACCCCTGCCGGAGTTTGAACGCACGTTGCTCTTCTACGAGAAGGAGGAATTCGGCATCACCGGCGGACGCAAGCTGAAGTACAGTTTGCAGGGGTCGTAAACTGACCACGGTTGCATGCCCCGACCAACGTCCGCGGTGCCGCGTGTACGTGGCGCCGGTGTACGGCAACGGTGGAAAGAATTGGACCCCGCGTCTGGTACACTCCGTACGGCATGAGTTACCGTCTGGAACAAGTGGTGCCGTGGGGGCGTTCCTTCGAGGAATATGTCGCCATGTTCGGCCTCTCCGATGCCGACCTGCGACGACCCATCATCGGCTGCGGCGACGGCCCGGCGGCGTTCAACAGTGAGCTGACGCGGCGCGGCGGCCGGGTGGTGTCGGTGGACCCGCTGTATCGCTTCAGCGCCGATGATATTGCCACCCGAATCAGCGAAACCTATGACGTGGTGATGGAACAGACCCGTGTCAATTCCGGTGAGTTCGTGTGGAACCACATTCCGTCGCTCGCTGTGCTCGGGCAAGTGCGCATGGCGGCGATGTCGGCCTTCCTGGAGGACTTTCCGTCCGGCTTTGCCGCCGGGCGTTACCGAGACGGGCGGTTGCCGGCGCTGGAGTTCGGCGACCGGACGTTTGACCTCGCCCTGTGTTCGCATTTCCTGTTTCTCTACAGCGAGCACTTGTCGGCGGAGTTCCACCTGCAGGCGTTGCGGGAGATGTGCCGGGTGGCCGGGGAGGCGCGCGTTTTTCCGCTGCTGGAGCTGGGGGCGCGGCGCTCGCGCCACCTGACGGCGGTAACGCGGCGGCTGCGGGCCGAGGGATACACAGTCAACATCGGGGTGGTGGAGTACGAATTCCAGAAGGGGGGATATGAGATGTTGCGCCTGGTTGCCCCGGGCACCGTAAGCGCGCGGCGGGATGACTGAAGCGGCGATGGGCTGGGCTGAGTGGCTGGTGTCTGCGGTCGCCGCCCTGCTGCTGTCGGCGCTGGCGGTCGGCGCCCTGGGCGCGTGGTTCTGGCGGCGGACGTCGGCACGACAGATCCGGCAGCTGGACGGCAGCCGGCCGCGGCAGAGTTCGCGGACGGTGTCATTCGACGAGCTGCGGGGTCTGCCGGAGCCGGTGGCGCGCTATCTCCGTCGGGTACTTGCCGAGGGCCGGCCGCTGGTGCGCACGGCGCGCCTGGCGCAGACCGGTGCGCTGCGTGTCGGCAGGACGGAGGCCCGCGGTCGCTGGTGTCCCATGACGGCGGTACAGCATTTTTCCGTCGCGCCGGCAGGATTCATCTGGGACGCGCGTATCCGCATGGCGCCGCTGCTACGGATTTTCGTCCGCGATGGCTGTGTGGGCGGACGTGGCGGCATGGAAGCACGAATCTGGGCGCTGGTTCCCATGGTGCGGGCGCAGGCGGGCGCGGCACTGGACACCGCCGCTCTGCAGCGCTATCTGGGTGAAGCGGTGTGGTTGCCCACCGCGCTGCTGCCGAGCCAGGGCGTGGCATGGCAGCCGATTGACGAGTGGCGCGCGCGGGCCACGCTGGAACAAGGGGGTGTTTCGGCGTCCCTGGAGTTCCGCTTCGGCCCGGACGGCGATGCGGTGGAGGTTTATGCGCCGGCGCGTTATCGTGAGTTTTCGGGTCGCTACTTACCGACGCCGTGGAGCGTCCGGCTGGGCCAGTTCGCGCAGCGTGGCGGGATGCGTATTCCGTTGCAGGCGGAGGCGTCGTGGCTGTTGCCGGGGGGCCGGTACCCGTACTGGCGCGGGTGCGTACAGAGTATTCACTACAGCTATGGCGGCTGACGGTGGTGCCGTCGTCCTCTGCCGGGAAAACGCCTATGGCATGGGTTGGGACTTCAGTGGAGCCGCCGTACTTTGCGGTGATCTTCACCTCCTTGCGCAGTGAGGCGGACGCCGGCTATGCGGACATGGCCCGGCGCATGGAGGAGTTGGCGCGGCGCCAGCCCGGTTTTCTGGGCATCGAGTCTGCGCGCCGTGACCGGTTCGGCATCACCGTGTCCTACTGGCGCGACGAGGCGTCGATCGAGGCCTGGAAGAACGACATGGAACACCAGGAGGCCCAAAGGCTGGGCCGTGAGCGATGGTACAGCCGCTACGCAGTGCGCATCGCGCGGGTGGAGCGGGACTGGGAATTCGCCGGTTGAGACGCCGGCAACGACAAGAGGGGGAGTGATGTTGCGACTCATGATGTGCCTGGCGGCCTTGCTGGCGTGGCTGCCGAACGCCAACGCCGCCGGCACCGGCAAGGCAAAGGCCGCTGAAGAGGCGGGTATACCGGCCACCAGCGAACGGCTGCTGATGGGGCTTCCGGACGGCTGGAAACTGGGTTTCAAGGGCGCCAACAAGGGCTACATATTGCTCGAGTACATTCCCGCCGGGGAGACGGTCCAGAATTGGACATCCCTGATTGCCGTGCAGGCTTTTTACAAGCTGGGCGGCAAGGATCCCAAACTGATGATCAATGCGGTTGCGCAGGCGGCGAAGAAATATTGCTCGAAGGTCTACTACACGCACCCGCTGCACGAGGTGGAAAACGGCTACTCCACAGAAGTGATCACGCAGTTCTGCGCCAACAACACCAAGACCGGCAAGGGAGAGATCGCATCCTACAAGATCATCGCCGGCAAGGACCGCATGTACCTGATTCGCAAGGCTTGGCGCGTTCCGCCCATGGCCGGGAAGCAGGCCGTGCGCGACAACATCGAGCGGGTGCGGCCGGATATGCGTTATCTGGCGCGCATCCGCCTGTGCGACCTGCACGATGCGGGCCATGCCTGCCCGGCCGACATGGGGGACAAGGGCGTCAAGGGCGGGGCCCGGAAGTAAGGGTGGCGCCGATGCTGCAGAGCATCCGCACCCTGTTCGGCTTCGCGACCTCCGGCCTGCGGGTGGGGCAGGAGGTGGCGCGGCTGTTGCGCCAGCGGCGCGGAGACGCCCGGGCGCTGCTCGAAGAACTCAAGGCCAATCAGGACCTGTGCGCCATGGTGCTGGAGGAGGGCTCGGATCCCATGAAGGTCATCCCCGCCCTGCAGACGGCTCAATACGACCGCCTGCTGGCATCCGGTTACGACTTCGATTCGTTGCGGGGCGCGCCGATCGCCGCCTACGGGGCTCTGGAGCGCAGCGACCTGGCGTCCTTCATCGGCAAAGGCAGCGGCCATCTGGTCGAGGATATTTACGACAAAATCAAGGAATTGGAGCGGCGATTTCGCCTGGACCGGGACAATGCGCGGATTGACTGGCGGCGGCGCATCATCAATCTCTACAAACGCATGCTGTTGCTGGTTCACCATTTACGGGCCGGGCAGGCGAAATGACTCCGGCGGTCAATGCCGCCCGCCGCGCCGGTGTGATCCACCGCATCCACGAATACCGCCACGATCCCGGCACACGCTCCTTCGGCGACGAGGCGGCCCGGGCGCTGGGCGTCGCTGCCGAACGCGTGTTCAAGACGCTGGTGGTGGAACTCGACGGCGACGCCGGCCGGTTGGCGGTGGCAGTGGTGCCGGTGGCTCGGCAGCTGGATCTCAAAGCCTGCGCCAGCGTCTTCCGGGCAAAACGCGCCGCCCTGGCCGGGCATGCCGATGCCGAGCGCGCCACCGGCTACGTGCTGGGCGGCATCAGTCCGCTGGGCCAGCGAAAGCCGTTGCCGACGGTTCTGGATGCCTCGGCGGCGCGGTTCGAAACCATTTACGTCAGCGGCGGCCGACGCGGCCTGGAAATCGAGCTGGGACCGGCGGACCTGCTGCGGCTCACCGACGGACGCAGCGCGCCGATTTCCCGCTAAGGTTGACATAGACCCTCCGGCGCGGGGCGGTATCGGCGGCGCACGGCTGTGGCGGGGGAGGCGGTAGTGGACTTCGGCAGCTTCAGAGTGATCACGTTCGACTGCTACGGCACCCTGGTCGATTGGGAACCGGGCGTCGCCGCGGTGCTGCGGCCGTTGCTGGCCGAACATGGGGTCATGGCGCGGGAGCGGGAACTGCTCCAGGCTTTTTCGGAATTCGAGCGCTCGGCACGACGCGGCCCGTGGGTCGCGTTTCGCGAAATCCTGTCCCAGGTGGTGCAGCGGGTCGGAGAACGTTTCGGCTTCCAAGTCACTGCCTCCGAGCGCGACGTCCTCGCCCAATCGATTCGCTTCTGGCCGCTGTTCCCGGATACCACCTCCGTGCTGCGGCGTCTGAAGCGGCGCTACCTGCTCGGCATCATTTCCAATATCGACGATGAGCTGTTTGAGTTGACGCGCCCCCAGCTGGGTGTGGATCTGGACCTGCTGGTGACCGCCGAGCAGGCGCACGCCTACAAGCCGGAATTGGCGCCGTTTCACCTGGCGTTGGAGCGGCTGGGGCTGCCGCGCCGGGAATGGCTGCACGTGGCGCAAAGCGTCAGCCACGACATCATTCCGGCCAGACAGTTGGGGGTGCCCTGCGTGCGCATCACGCGCCGCGGTACACGCTTCGGCGAGCCGCCCCCGGTGGGAGTCGCCGCCGACCTGGAACTGCCGGATCTCAATGCCTTGGCGGAATATGCCGGCGTGGTATAGGAGGGCAAAGGGAAAAGGGAAAAGGGAAAAGATCTGTCGCGGCGGATCTTCCCGCAGGGGTGATGCTCTTCCCTTTACCCTTTTCCCTTTGCCCTTTGCCCTGCTTCTCCACGCCGATAGGGCAGATGTTCCGCCAGGTCCGCCATGTAGTGCCGCATGCCGGCCGCCTCGCGGCGCAGGGCGTCGGCGATGGCGGCGCGGAATCCTGGATGGGCGATCCAGTGCGCCGACCAGGTGGGGGTCGGCACGAAGCCGCGCGCCACTTTGTGCTCGCCCTGGGCGCCGGGCTCGAACAAGCCGATGTCTTCGCGGATGCAGTAGTCGATGCCCTGGTAGTAGCACAGCTCGAAGTGCAGACTGTGGTACTCGGCGATACAGCCCCAGTGGCGGCCGTAGAAGCCGTCCTGGCCGCGAAAGCAGATGGCCCCGGCCACGTAGTCACCCCGGTCGCGGGCCAGCACCAGGACCAGCTGTTCGCCCATGGTCTCAGCCACTTCCTGGAAGAACCGCAGGTTCAGCGTCGGCCAGCCCCACTTTTTGTCGAAAGTGGTGCGGTAGAACATCTCCGCGGTGGCGATCTGCCGCTCGCTGGCCTCATGGCCGTGAACGATTTCCACCTCCAGGCCGGCCTCCAGCACCCGGCGCCGCTCACGCCGGACTTTTTTGCGCTTGGCCGAGGCGAAGCCGTCGAGGAAGTCGTCGAAGTCGCGATAGCCATGATTGAACCAATGGAATTGACAGCCGGTGCGGCGCATCAGGCCCCGGTTTTCCAACTCGGCCATGTCGCCTTCCCAGGGAAACAGCCAGTGCAGCGACGAGACGCCCAGCCGTTGGGCGTAGTCCACCGCAGCGTCGATCAAGGCCTGTTTTACCGCCGTCTGGTCCGCACCGGCGGCCGCCAGCAGACGGGGGCCGGTGGCTGGCGTGTAGGGCACGGCTGCCACCAGCTTGGGGTAATAGGGCAGGTGATTGCGCTGGTAGGCGTCGGCCCAGGCCCAGTCGAACACGAATTCGCCGTAGGAGTTGTCCTTGAGGTACAGCGGAGCGACGCCGATCAGCGCTCCGGAGTCGTCATACGCGCCCAGGTGCTGGGGCAGCCAGCCGAATTCCTCGCCGACGCAGTGGTTGTGCTCCAGGGCGGCGAGAAATTCGTGGCGCAGAAACGGGTGGCCGGTGCCGGCGACCCGGTTCCAGTCATCGGCCGGAATATCATCCAGACTTTGATGAACATCGACGCGCATGGGGAGTGGTCACGCGACAGGCGTTGGATCTTGCCATGATACCGGTTCGGTCAACGATCAAAAACCGCCGGGGTGCGGAAGCAGCCCCGGTGCCCATGCCGCGGGAGCCGCGGTCCGCCGCCTCAACCCTTGTGCTGCTCCAGGGCGTCGAGGTACTTCTCGGCGTCCAGGGCCGCCATGCATCCGCTGCCCGCCGACGTCACCGCCTGGCGGTAAACGTGGTCCATGACGTCGCCGGCGGCAAACACGCCCGGTACGCTGGTGGCGGTGGCGTTGCCGCCGGTACCGCTCTTGACCGTGATATAGCCGCCCTGCATTTCCAGCTGGCCCTCGAAAATGCCGGTATTGGGTTTGTGGCCGATGGCGATGAACACGCCCATCAGATCCACGTCCTTGGTTCCACCACTGTTGACGTCTTTTATACGCATGCCGGTCACGCCTGTGTCGTCCCCCAGGACTTCATCCAGCACGTGGTTCCACTCGATCGTGACTTTGCCTTCCTTTTCCTTGTCGAACAGCTGGTTCTGCAGGATTTTCTCGGCGCGCAGCTGATCTCGGCGGTGGACCAGGGTGACGTGACTGGCGATGTTGGCCAGGTACAAAGCCTCCTCCACGGCGGTGTTGCCGCCGCCGATGACGGCCACTTTCTGGTTGCGGTAGAAGAAGCCGTCACAGGTCGCGCAGGCCAGGTGTAGGTGGCGGAATCGCCGGTCAGGGTGAAGGGCCGGCGCTGCAAATCCACTTCCTTGACATGATCGAAAATGATCTCGGTGTCAAAGCGCTCGGCATGCTTGCGCATGCGCTCCATGAGATCGGGGCCGAGCACGCCTTCGTTGTCCCCGGGCCAGTTGTCCACGTCGGTTGTGGTCATGAGCTGCCCGCCCTGTTCCAAGCCGGTAACCAGTACCGGATTGAGGTTGGCGCGCGCAGAGTAGACCGCAGCCGTGTAGCCGGCGGGGCCGGAACCGAGAATCAGCAGACGGCAATGCTTGGTTTCGCTCATGTATAATGACTCCGGAACGTTTGGACTTGTGTGCGGTTTGTACTGGCGTTCGGGCAGTGCCAGGTCAGGACCCATTCACGGCCGGGGTCGGCTGAACTCGGGGTGCGACGGGCGCCACCGCACAGAACTGGGGCCTGTAAACGCTGCCGAAGCGCCTCCTGTTGGGCCTGAGAAACCGTCAATCAGGGCGCGACCGCGTGGTTTGGTGGCGCCAAATGAGCGACGAGCAACGCCGAGTGACGGTTTCTCAGGCCCAACCCGCCGCCGGCAGAAGGTGCTTCGGTAACATTAACAGGCCCTGGCAATGGTACGGAATGGCGCGGCCACGGTAAAGGCGGACTGCCCCGTACGAAAGGAGTTCCCATGCGTATCGGTGTTCCGAAGGAAACCAAGGTGCTCGAGGGGCGGGTCGGCCTCATTCCCGAGGCCTGTGCGCACCTGGTGCGCTGCGGTCACGAAGTCCACGTACAGGCAGGCGCCGGCCTGGACAGCGGCTACGCCGACGAGCAGTACCACGAGCTGGGCGTGCACATGGTGCCGGATGCCGAGACGCTGTTCGAGGTGGCCGAGCTGGTGGTCAAGGTCAAGGAGCCGCAGCCGGCGGAACTTGAGCTGCTGCGCAAAGACCATCTGCTGTTCTGTTATCTGCATCTGGCGGCGGAGCCGGAGCTGGCCCGGGCGCTGGAGCACATCGGCCTGACGGCGGTGGCGTTCGAGACCGTGGAGGAGGGCGGCGTCCTGCCGCTGCTGCGCCCCATGAGCGACATCGCCGGGCGCCTGGCGGTGCAGATCGGCACCCATCTGCTGCATCAGCCCAAAGGCGGCCGCGGCATTCTCCTGGGAGGCCTGCCGGCGGCGCCGCGGGGCGACGTGGTGGTGATCGGCGCCGGTTCGGCCGGCGGCAATGCGGTGGCGCTGGCGGCTGCCATGGGCGCGGACGTGACCGTGTTCGACCGCAAGTGGGAAAAGCTGGAACAAATGCGGGCCCTGGGGCCCAATGTCACGGCTTTGTACCCGTACCACGACTACCTGGCGCGCGCGGTGCACAATGCGGATCTGCTGGTGGGTGCGGTGCTGCTGCCAGGGGCGCGGGCGCCGCACGTGGTGCCGGAGGGGATGGTGGCGACGATGAAGGAGCGCAGCGTCCTGGTGGACATCTCGGTGGACCAGGGCGGGTGCATCGAAACCACCCGCCCGACGACTTATGCCGACCCCACGTACGTGGAATACGGCGTGACCCATTTCGCCGTCACCAATATGCCGGGCGCGGTGCCGCGCACCTCGTCGCAGGCGCTGTCCGCAGCCCTGATTCCGTATGTGGAAGCGCTGGCCGGCGGGCGCCTGGAAGAGGATCCGCGCCTGCGCTCGGGGATCAATGTGCACCACGGAGAGATCGTCCACCCGGCGGTGAAACAGGCGCTTGCGCCGGCGGTCAAAAACGCGAATAATTAATGCGTTACATACAATTTCTACGGCAAAGGATTATATAATTTGGCACAGGCGCGCCGCAAGCCGTCCGTCGCCGGCACCAAGCCACTGAGCATCCACGTCGCCCGCGGGCTGCGGGAGGGTGCGCTGTTCGTGCTGGGGGCCGTGGCGATCTATTTTCTCATCGCGCTGGCGACCTACAGCAGCGGCGATCCCGGCTGGACTAACAGCGTGCATGTGTCCAAGGTGGTCAACGCCGGCGGCCGCGTCGGCGCCTGGGTGGCCGACATCCTGCTGTTTGCCTTCGGCTACCTGGCGTACCTGCTGCCGGTGATGATCGCCTACAACGGTTGGCTGGTGTTCCGGGGCCGCACGCCGGAGGGCGACTTCGACGCCCGCACCTTCTCCCTGCGCTGGGTCGGCTTCCTGCTCACCCTCGGCTCGGGCACCGGGCTGGCGACCCTGCATTTCACCGTCGGCCCGGGCAGTCTGCCGGAGAACTCCGCCGGCGGCGTGCTGGGCACGGCGGTGGTGGACGCATTGCAGGTGTTCGGCATGCTGGGCTCGACCCTGTTCCTGCTGGCCCTGTTTTTGGCCGGCGTGACCCTGTTCACCGGACTGTCATGGCTGGGCACCATGGATTTCGTCGGCCGCCAGACCCTGGGGCTGGTCAGCTACGTGCGCCAGGCGATCATGCGCATCCGCGACGAGCTGGCGGCACGCCAGGCGCGCCAGGAGCGCGAGGAAGCGGTGAAGGTGGACCGCGAGAAGAAGCAGACACGCAAGCCGCCCAAGATCGAGCCGGTGATCAAGGCCCTGGAGCCCAGCGTGCGGGTGGAGAAGGAGCGCCAGGTGCCCCTGTTCGATCCGCCGCCGGATACCGAGCTGCCGCCGCTGTCATTGCTGGACAAGCCGCAGAAGTCCGAGCTCGGTTATTCCGCCGACGCCCTGGAGGCCATGTCGCGGCTGGTGGAGATGAAACTGGCGGATTTCGGCATCGAGGTGCAGGTGGAATCCGTGCATCCGGGCCCGGTGATCACCCGTTTCGAGCTGCAGCCCGCGGCCGGCGTGAAGGTCAGCCAGATCAGCAACCTGTCCAAGGACCTGGCCCGCGCCCTGTCCGCGGTCAGTGTGCGCGTGGTGGAGGTGATCCCCGGCAAGTCGACGGTGGGCCTGGAAATCCCCAATGAGCATCGTGAACTCGTGAGCCTGAGCGAAATCGTGCAGTCGTCGGAGTACGACAAGTCCGCCTCGCCGCTGACGCTGGCCCTGGGCAAGGATATCAGCGGCCACCCGGTGGTGGTCGATCTGGCGCGCATGCCGCACCTGCTGGTGGCTGGCACGACCGGTTCGGGCAAATCGGTTGCCATCAATGCCATGGTGCTGAGTCTGCTGTTCAAGACCACGCCCAAGGACGTGCGCCTGATCATGATCGATCCCAAGATGCTGGAGCTGTCGGTGTACGAGGGCATCCCGCATCTGTTGACGCCGGTGGTCACCGACATGAAGGATGCCGCCAACGCGCTGCGCTGGTGCGTCGGCGAGATGGAGCGCCGCTACAAGCTGATGGCGTCGCTGGGCGTGCGTAATATCTCCGGTTACAACCGCAAGGTGAAAGAGGCGATCGACGCCGGCGAGCCCATTCCTGACCCGTTTTACAACCCGGCCGAGGCGTTCGATCCGGAGGCGCCGGCGCCAACCCTGGAGCATCTGCCGTACATCGTGGTCATCATCGATGAGTTCGCGGATATGATGATGATCGTGGGCAAGAAGGTGGAGGAGCTGATCGCGCGGCTGGCGCAAAAGGCGCGCGCCTCGGGCATTCACCTCTTGCTGGCCACCCAGCGGCCGTCGGTGAACGTGATCACCGGGTTGATCAAGGCCAATATTCCCAGCCGCATCGCATTTCAGGTTTCCTCGAAAGTGGATTCGCGTGCTCGGTCACGGCGACATGCTCTACATGCCCGCCGGCAGCGGCATGCCCAACCGCGTGCACGGCGCGTTCGTATCCGACCAGGAAGTGCACCGCGTGGTGGCGCAGCTCAAGCAGCGCGGCGAGCCGGACTACGTCGAGGAAATCGTCTCCGATGAATTGGAGTCGACCGTGCAATTGCCGGGTGAGGCGCCGCCGGACAGCGACGACCTGGAGTCCGATCCACTGTACGACGAGGCCGTGCGGATCGTGACCGAGTCACGGCGCGCGTCCATATCGGCGGTCCAGCGCCGGCTCAAAATCGGCTACAACCGCGCGGCGCGGATGATCGAGGCCATGGAGCTGGCGGGTATTGTCAGCGAGATGCAGTCCAACGGCAGCCGCGAGGTGCTGGTGCCGCCGCCGCCACGGGATTGAGCCGCGCCCGCGTCGTCGACAACCCCGTTCATCTGCTGTTGCCCTGTCGTTCGAAACGACTGGAAAGGTAATCCATGTACAAGTACTTACGCACGCTGGCGCTGATATGGCTGTTGCTTCTGCCGGCGCTACCGGCGCAGGCCGGGGCCGGCCTGGATCGGCTCAACACCTTCTACCGCGACGTTCACAGCCTGCGTGCCCATTTCGACCAGATGCTGCTCGATTCCGATGGCCAGATGGTGCAGGAGTCCAGCGGTACCGTTGCCATCGAACGCCCCGACCGCTTCCGGTGGGACTACAGCAAGCCTTATCCCCAGCTCATCATTGGCGACGGGCGGCGGTTGTGGATCTATGACAGTGAGCTGGAGCAGGTGACGGTCAAGCGCATGGACAAGGCTATGGGCAATGCGCCGGCGCTGGTGCTCAGCGGCAACCGGCCGTTGGACGAGGAGTTCCACATCAAGGAACTGGGCCGCAAGGACGGGCTGCTGTGGGTGCAGTTGACGCCGAAGCGTCCGGAGAACGACTTCAAGGACGTGCGCATCGGCTTCGGTAAGTACCTGGAACGCATGGATCTGGAGGACAACTTCGGCCAGGTGACCCGCATTCATTTCACGGATTTCCAGCGCAATCCGAGGCTTTCGCCGAAACTGTTCCATTTCGTGGTTCCCAAGGGCGTCGACGTGGTGGGGCAGCCGTGAGCGCTTTCACCGCCGCCCACCGCTGACCGGACTATGGCCGACTCGGAACAACAGGACTTCCGGCCGCTGGCCGACCGCATGCGGCCGGCACGGCTCGATGACTTCACCGGCCAGTCGCACCTGCTGGGCCCGGACAAGCCCCTGCGTCAGGCCCTGGAGGCCGGCAACCTGCACTCGATGCTGTTCTGGGGTCCGCCGGGCACCGGCAAGACCACCCTGGCGCGCCTGATCGCCCGCCTCTCGGACGCCGAGTTCCTGAGCCTCTCGGCGGTGTTGTCCGGGGTGAAGGACATCCGCGCCGCTATCGACCATGCCAGGCAGGTGCGCCAGATGAGCGGACGCCGGACGGTGCTGTTCGTCGATGAGGTACATCGTTTCAACAAATCGCAACAGGACGCCTTCCTGCCCTACGTGGAGGACGGCACGGTGACGTTCATCGGCGCCACCACGGAAAACCCGTCCTTCGAGTTGAACAATGCCTTGTTGTCCCGGGCCCGCGTGTACGTGCTCAAGCGCCTGGAGGAGTCGGATATACGCGCCATCATCGACCGCGCCGTGGCTGATGCCGAACGGGGCCTCGGCGCCCGGCCGCTGGACCTGGCGCCGGAGCTGCGGGACCTGCTCGCGGCGGCGGCCGACGGCGACGCCCGCCGGGCGCTGAACCTGCTGGAGGTGGCCGCCGACCTGGCCGAACCCCGGGACGGGCGTGAGGTTGTCAGCCCAACCGTGGTGCAAGAGGTGGTGGCCGAAGGGGTGCGCCGTTTCGACAAAGCGGGCGAGGCGTTCTATGACCAGATCTCCGCGTTGCACAAGGCGGTGCGCGGTTCGGCGCCCGATGCAGCGCTCTATTGGCTGGCGCGCATGCTGGATGGCGGCTGCGATCCCCTGTATATTGCCCGTCGAGTGGTGCGCATGGCCAGCGAGGACATCGGCAACGCCGATCCCCGCGCCCTGCAGATTGCGCTCAATGCCTGGGACGTGCTGGAGCGGCTCGGCAGCCCGGAGGGCGAGCTGACGTTGTCGCAGGCGGTGTTGTACATGGCCTGCGCCGCCAAGAGCAACGCCGTCTACGTTGCGCACAAGGCGGCCATGGACGACGCCCGCACCCATGGTTCGCTGGAGGTGCCCGTGCACCTGCGCAACGCGCCCACCCGGCTGATGAAAGAGTTGGGCTACGGCAAGCACTACCGCTATGCGCACGACGAGCCGGAGGCCTACGCGGCGGGGGAGAGCTATTTCCCCGGGGCATTGGGCGAGCGCACCTACTATCGGCCGGTGTCGCGGGGCCTGGAGATCCGCATTGCGGAGAAGCTGGCCCATCTGCGTGACCTGGACGCCAAGCATCGCAAGGGCGGTGACTGAACCGACGCTGGCGCGCGGGGCCGACGTTCGGACACCAAAACCGGAGAACAACGAGTGATCAATGTATTGGCCGTGGCGGCAGGCGGGGCTGTGGGGGCAGTGATGCGCTTTGGCGTTGCCAGCAGCGTAACCAACTGGCTAGGACGCGGTTTTCCTTACGGCACGCTGACCGTGAACGTGCTCGGTTCGCTGATCATGGGGCTGCTCTATGTATTGATGCTGGAGCGGTTGTCGGTGGGCCCGGAGTGGCGCGCCGCGCTGCAGATCGGTCTGCTGGGGGCGTTTACGACATTCTCGAGTTTCTCGATCGAGACGCTGATACTGATCGAAAACGGCGAAGCGTTTCGCGCCGTGCTAAATATCGTGTTGAGTGTATCGATCTGCCTGGTCGCGGTATGGCTGGGCGTGACGTTGGGACGACAGCTATGAAGACCATCGATGTGACCATGGTGCGGGTCTATCTCACCGAGGCGAAAGCCCATCTGCCCGGGCTCATGAAGACGCTGCACGATGAGGAGCAGGTCCGTGGCGTGACGGTGTTTCGCGGCATCAGCGGCTTCGGCAGGTCCGGCCAGATGCATTCCTCCACCTTGCTGGATATGTCGCTGAACCTGCCGGTGGTGGTCGAGTTTTTCGACGTGCCCAGCAAGATCAACCAGATCCTCGAGCACCTGAACACTTTCATCGCTCCGGGGCATGTCGTAAGCTGGCCGGCCTACGTCACGGTAGAGGATTGAAAGACCGCCATGCTGGATCCGAAATTGTTGCGCACCGATCTGGAAGGCGTCGCCGCACGGCTGCGGCGACGCGGTTTCGAGCTGGATGGCGGACGCATTGCCGACCTCGAAACGCAGCGCAAAGCGCTGCAGGTGCAGACGCAGGAGTTGCAGAACGAACGCAATACGCGCTCCAAGTCCATCGGCCAGGCGAAAGCGGCCGGCCAGGACATCGAGCCGCTGCGCCGGGAGGTGGCGGCGCTCGGCGAGCGACTGAAGGAGGCGCAGGCGCAGCTCGGGAATATCCAGGATGAGTTGCGCGACATCCAGCTGGGCATTCCCAACCTGCCCCACAACAGCGTGCCCGACGGCAGGGACGAGGCCGACAACGTCGAGGTGCGGCGCTGGGGCGAGCCGGCCCGGTTCGACTTCGAGCCGCTCGACCACGTGGACCTGGGCGCGCGCTCCGGCTTGCTGGATACCGACACTGCGGCCAAGCTCACCGGCGCGCGCTTTGTGGTGCTGCGCGGTCCCTTGGCGCGGCTGCAGCGGGCGCTGATCCAGTTCATGCTCGACCTGCACACCGGCGCCCACGGCTACGAGGAAGTCTATGTTCCGTACCTGGTCAACGCCGACAGCCTGCGCGGCACCGGCCAGTTGCCCAAGTTCGAAGAGGATCTGTTCGGTTTGAAGGGCGAGCAGCCCTATTATCTGATTCCCACCGCCGAAGTGCCGGTGACCAACATAGCCCGGGACGAGATTCTCGAAGCCGATCAGCTGCCCTGCCGGCGCACGGCGCACACGCCGTGCTTCCGTTCCGAGGCGGGCTCCTACGGCAAGGACACCCGCGGCATGATCCGCCAGCATCAGTTCGAAAAGGTCGAGCTGGTGCAGCTGGTGCGGCCGGAACGCTCCTATGAGGCGTTGGAAGAGCTCACCGGCCATGCCGAGCGTGTGTTGCAGCTCCTGGAGCTGCCCTATCGCGTGGTGGCGCTGTGCGCCGGCGACATCGGCTTTTCGGCGGCCAAGACCTATGACCTGGAAGTGTGGCTGCCGGGCCAGCAGAAATACCGCGAGATTTCCTCGTGCAGCAACTTCGAGGACTTTCAGGCGCGGCGTATGCAGGCCCGCTGGCGCAATCCGGACACCGGCAAACCGGAACTGCTGCATACACTCAACGGCTCCGGCCTCGCCGTCGGTCGCACGCTGGTGGCGATCATGGAGAACTGCCAGGACCGTGACGGGCGTGTGCACGTGCCGGACGCGCTGCGGCCCTACATGGGCGATGTCACGGTGATCGGGTAGGTTCAGTCGCCCCGCAACGCCAAGTCCCTGATATAATGTGCCATTCGGGATAGCGTGGGGGTTTGCGCTATCTCCAATTGCATATACCCGGCGCACCCTCCCTGTGGTGTATTTGCGTTTTCGACAAGGTTTTCGGTATGGATCTCCTGCCCACGTTCATGAAGGTCAAGGGCCGCCCGTGCCTGGTGGTGGGCGGCGGCGAGGTGGCGCTGCGCAAGGTCCGCCTGCTGTGCAATGCAGGCGCCAGGGTGACGGTGGTGGCGCCGGAACTCGATCCCGGCCTGCAGGAGCTGCTGGCCGAAGGGGAGATCAGCCACCGCGCCGGTGAGTTCCGGCGCGACGATCTGGGCGAGTGCATGCTGGTGATCGCCGCCACCGATGATGAAGCGGTGAACCGGGAGGTTTCCCGGCTGGCCCATGAGCAGCGTATTCCCGTCAACGTGGTCGACAGCCCGTCGCTCTGCAGCTTCGTGGTTCCGTCGATCATCGACCGTTCACCGGTGCAGATCGCCGTATCCACCGGCGGGGCTTCGCCGGTGCTGGCGCGCACCCTGCGTGCCCGGCTCGAAACCATGATTCCGTCGGCCTACGGGCAGTTGGGATCGCTGCTGGAACAGTACCGGGGCCGGGCGAAGCGGGTTTTTGGCACCACCGACGAACGGCGCAAGTTCTGGGAACGGATCCTGGCGGGTCCGATAGTGGAGATGGTTCTGTCGGGACAGGAGCACGCCGCCCGCACCGCCCTGGAAGACGAATTCGATCGCGCCGCACGGGGCGCCGTGGACGGTATGGGGGAGGTGTATCTCGTCGGCGGCGGGCCCGGAGATCCAGATCTGCTGACTTTTCGCGCGCTGCGCCTGATGCAGCAGGCGGAAGTGATTGTCCACGACCGGTTGGTGTCGAAGGAAGTACTGGACCTTTGCCGGCGTGACGCCGAGCGCATCTATGTCGGCAAGGAGCGCAATTTCCACCTGGTGCCCCAGGAAGGTATCAATCAGCTGCTGGTGCGGCTGGCCAAGGAGGGCAAGCGCGTATGCCGGCTGAAGGGCGGCGACCCGTTCATCTTCGGGCGCGGCGGCGAGGAGATCGACACCTTGGCCGAGGAGGGCATCCCGTTCCAGGTAGTGCCGGCCATCACGGCCGCCTCGGGCGTGGCTTCCTATGCCGGTATCCCGTTAACCCATCGGGACTATTCCCAGGCGGTGATCTTTACCACCGGCCACCTCAAAGACGGCACCATGAACCTCAACTGGCAGATTCTCGCGCAGCCGAACCAGACCGTGGTGTTCTACATGGGGTTGCACGGGGTGGATATCATTTGCAAGGAGCTGATCGCCCACGGTATGCCCACGAGCATGCCGATCGCCCTGGTGCAAAAGGGCACCACGCCGGAGCAAAAGGTGTTCACCGGGACCCTGGAGAGCATGCCGGGCATCGTGCACAGCGCCGAGGTTACGCCGCCGACCCTGATCATCGTCGGCGAGGTGGTGAAACTGCACGATCGGCTCAAGTGGTTCGACCCGGCCCACCAGGAACAGAAGGCGTTCGGCGAGATCCCACGCAACTGAAACTACAGGGCGGCTGCCTATCTGGCCTTGGGGCCGAGCTGCTCCCTTGTAACCTTGTCGGCGAAGAACTCTTCGGCCTCGTCGATATCCACCGGGTTGCCGTTGCAATCGCACAGAGGCAACTCGTAATCATTCCAGCCCTTGAGCCCCGTCTTCAGCGACATCACCTTGTCAAACCCCATCAATTCCATGACCTTGGCGGCCAGGACGCTGCGGTTGCCGGACTTGCACATCACCACCACTTCGCGATCCCGGGCCGCGGCCAGCTCCGGCACCGTTTCCTGGTAGCCCCAGTCGCACGCCGACTCCAGGATGCCGCGCGGAACGTTCAAGGAGCCAGTCACGCGCATGGCATCGAACTCGTATGGTTCGCGAATATCGATCAACAGGACGTCGTCGCCGGCTGCCAGCTTTTCTTCCAGATCCCAGGGGAAGATCTCCGTGATTTCGGACAGCGTATCATTGACCAGTTGACTGTAGGTTTTCATTGACAGTGCTTTTCCTTCCCTTCACCGCTACGATGCAAGCGGCGCAGATATCGCGATGTCGGTTGACTGAGAAAGCCGGGTCACTGCGGCTTCTGACACAGCTCCTGCTCGACTGCGATCACCGCCGCTTCGACGCGGGAGTGTACGCCGAGTTTGCGCAGTATGGCTTTGACGTGCAGCTTGACGGTGCCGTCGGAGATACCCAGACGGCGGGCAATCACTTTGTTGCTCTGGCCCTCGGCCAGGTGACAAAGGATCTCGTGCTCACGCGGTGTGAGTTCGGAAAACGGAGTAGGCTGGCCGGCGTTTCTCGAGTCGCCCTGCTGTACGACCCGCGCCAGCACCGGCGCCAGTTCCGGGGCGACCACGGTCTTGCCCGCACGGATGTCCTTCAAAGCATCGACCAGCTCGTCCGGATCCATATCCTTGAGCAGATAGCCTCGGGCGCCGTTGCGGAGGGACTCGATAAGATCCCGCTCCTCGTTGCTTGTGGTCAACATTACAATCGGGGCCTGAATGCCCTGATCGCGCATCTGCCGCAGGATTTGCATGCCGTCGAGTTCCGGCATGCGCATGTCGAGAAGGATGACGTCCGGATGGATTTGACCGGCCAGCTCGATGCCCTGACGCCCGTCGCCAACAGATGCCACCACCTCGATGTGGCGTCGTTCGAGGAGGCCTTCGAGCCCGATCCGGAACAGAGCGTGGTCATCGATCAACAGTACGCGCATGGGCAGCAACTCCGCACTCACAGGAGCGCCCGTTGTTTGGTCGCTCCCGGATGGAAGGTCAGGACGACGCGGGTGCCCTCTCCCGGCTCCGTTTCGATGCTCAGTTCACCGCCCAGGCGGTGAGCGCGCTCCTGCATGATGGACAGCCCGATATGCTCACCGGGCTTGCCGTCCAATACCGGTGATTTGATACCGACACCGTCATCTTCGACCAGAGCGACGCAGTTGCCGTCCGCGTCGGTGCGCAGCAACACCCGTACGGCGTGGGCCTTGCTGTACTTGCGTATGTTGGTCAACGCCTCCTGTATGATGCGTAGCACCTGCATTTCCAGTACCGAAGGAAGCCTCATGTCTTTCCATTGGTTCTGGAAAAATATCGGAATCTTTGACTCCTTGCGGAAGCGGTCGACGACATGTTCGATGGCTGCGACCAGACCGCGTTCATCAAAAGGTGCGCGGAAGTGGGCCAGCAGCTCGCGCAGCTCCGTGTATGCCTCGTCAAGGCCGTTCTTGAGCTGAAGGACCTCCTTGCGCGCCTCCTCGCTCTCGGAGTCTTCAAGCGTCTCGTCCAGCATACGTACCTGGAAACGCAGGCTTGCCAGGGTCTGGGCCAGGGAGTCATGCAGCTCATGGGAGAGCATGTTGCGTTCGCGCAGGATCGACAGGCGTTTGGACGTCTCATCGAGGCGGGATTTCTCGATCGCCATTCCCAGGTGGCGGCCGATGCTGGTGAGCAGATCCTTGATATCCTCGCGACCCACCAGCCCCGGTTTGGGAACGAATAGATTGTAGACTCCCAGATTGTTGCCGCGGTATTGGAGCGGCACCGCAATCATCTCTACATCCTCGTCGGGGAAGAACGGCTTGCCAGCGAACCGGCTGCATTGCCGCACGTTGTCCTGCGACAACAGGGTTCCCTCCCGCACGGCCTGTCCGCACATGCAGCGGCCGACCGCAACGTATTCCTCGTCATCGGCGATGTCGTGATCCATGCCGAGGCTCGCTACAAGGCGCATTTGATCGTCATCAGTGAGCAGACGTACGGTGGCCGCTTTGGCGTTGGTCACGGCCGAGAGCGTGATCAGGAACCGTTTGAGGAGGTCGTCCAGGTCGCGGGATGTGTTGATGCTGGCGGCGACGTCGTAGAGGATTTCCAGCGAGCGGTTCTTCATTTCTATGCGCTCGGTCTGTTTGCGCACTTCCTGGTCCATTTCGCGCGAGAGGCGCTTGAGTTCCTCGCCGAGGCTGTTGATATCGCGCGCCAGCTCGGCAAACTCACCCCGTTCCGGTACGGGGATGCGCGCGGAGAGATTGCCGCCGCGCATGCGCAGCGCCCAATTGCGCAGGTGGGCCAGCGGCTCCATGAGGCGGCGTTGGATGCGCATGAGGATGACGCCGATGAGCACCACCCCGGCGAACAGCAGGGTGATCTGGGCGATGTACAGGAGACCGCGCGGTTCGGCCTGAAAGAGCACGAAAAAACTGCTGATACCGAGCAGGATCAGCACCGACATCAGTGCGACCAGCGGCCCGAACAGACCGCTCGCCACCAGGGCGCGGGGCCGGTGCTGTAGCCCCGACTTCGGAAACAACCACGTGCCCGGGCGGCGCCAGGCCCTGGGAGCCGTACGACCGGAGCGTTGCGGGGAACGGGGGGAACCCGCGCGGCGGCCGGCATGCTGACGATTGGTTACGGTAGACAAGGCGGTTCGGTGGCCAAGGTGACTTCGGGTCGACTGGCGAAAGTATATCGCATCGGTAAGTTACGCGGCAGGGTAAATTCCGCGCCCGGGCAGGGGTTTCGGCGGCAAACCGAGCGAATGCTCAGATTCCTCCGTGCCCTTGGCGTGGTCACGCCTGCCGTTGCCGGGCGATCGGCCGGCGGCCTGGTGCTGCCATCGGCTCGCCGGAGGGGAGCGCGGATCAGGGTTTCTTCTTGTTCTTCTTGGGTGGAACGTAATGGGGGTCAAGAGGGTTGAGGAAGATAAAGCGCATCTGCCCGGGTTCCAGCTCGACAAAATCCATGGTGGCATCCTCCAACAGCTCGCTGCTGGGCGGATCCATGACGATCTCCACCTCGCCGTGGTTGACCCGCGTATCGGCTTCGTTCGCCTCATCGAATCCCATGCCATATTCGATGCTGCCGTCCTGATTGGACTTGGCGGCGATGCGCAAGGCCAGCCCCTGGGCCTCGCTTTTCCGGATGGCTTCGCGGATCTGTTCAAGTGCGGCCTCGGTTACGGTGAACATACTCTCTCCCCTTGGTCGGCGCGCCGTTCAGCGGCGGTGTTGCGACGGCTCTGCGTCGGCGGTGCGCGCCTGCTTGACGCGGCGCACGAAGGCGACAAATCGTTGTGCCCAGTGGTTGGCTTCGACATCGCGCAGGTGGGCATAGTTGGCCTGAAGATTCTTGTAGACGATGCCGTCATGGCGCCCGTCGATACCCGTGCCGCGGGCAACCTCGTAGGCAAACTTCAACGTATCGTCTACGCGGTCCAGGCGTGAGTAATGAAATTCGTGGCCGAAGATTTCGCTGCCGGCGCGGTCGGCCAACGGCCACAAGCCTTTGCCGGTCTCGCGCAGGCGAATGTAACCCCGTCCCTGCGGACGGGCATGCATGGTGACGTCGGCGGGCAATACGCCCACCATGTCGCAAGTCCTGTCGTTCCAGGTGACGGTGCGGGCCAGGTACATCAGCCCGCCGCACTCGGCATAGGCGGGCATGCCGGCGTCGATGGCCGCGCGGATTTCCCGGCGCAGCGACTGGTTCGACTCCAGCTGCTCCATGTGGGTTTCAGGGAATCCGCCGCCGATGAACAGCGCGTCCACGTTCGGCAGATGGGTTTCGCCGAGCGTATTGAACAGGACCAGCTCGGCGCCGGCGGTCTGCAGCGCCTCCAGGTCGCCCGGATAATAGAAGCCGAACGCGGAGTCCCGCGCGAGTCCGATGCGTACGTCCGGCTCGGGGCAGACCGGGTCCCGCGTGGCGTGGGACGGCAGCGGCTGGATGGCGGCCTGGGCGGCGATTTGCCGCAGCCGGTCGATATCCACCTGGCCGGCAATCGCGTCGGCAATATGGCGGATCTGCTCGTCGGCCCGCCCCGATTCATTGCTGGGGATCAGGCCCAGATGGCGCTCGTCGATGACCAGGCCGGAATCCTGGTGGACTGCGCCGAGCACCTCGACGTCGGTGTAGTGCTGGAGAATAGCTCGCAACTTTGACTCATGCCGCTTGCCCCCGACCTTGTTCAGGATCACGCCCGCGATGCGGATGTTGCGGTCGAACGCCTGATAGCCGAGCACCAGGGGCGCGATGCCCCGGGTCATGCCGCGGGCGTCGAGCACCAGGACCACCGGCGCGGCCAGCAGCGCCGCCAGTGCCGCGTTGCTATTGCTTCCATCCAGGTCGAGCCCGTCATACAGGCCCTTGTTGCCTTCGATGAGGCCCACGTCGGCGGTCTGCATATGGCGGGCGAAGGTGGAGAGAATCTCATGCCGCCCCTGGGTGTAGAAGTCGAGGTTGTGGCAATTGCGGCCGGCCGCCTTGGTCAGCCACATGGGGTCGATGTAGTCGGGGCCCTTTTTGAATGGCTGCACCTGCAGCCCGCGCTGCGCAAGCGCTGCGCAAAGCCCAAGGGTGACCGTTGTCTTGCCCGAAGACTTGTGTGCGGCCGAGAGTAGCAGGTGTGCCATGGCGGGGTAGCGGCGGCGTTCAGCGCCGACAGCGGTCCGGTTTGCGGAGCCGGATCATGGGGCGCGGCGGCGCTGTGGTGAGCGCCCGCGTGCCGTAATGCCGGTCCGGGGCCGTGAAAGAAGCGGGATGGTCAATCATTACCGTACCTCCCAAAAAGGCAGCGCCGGACGGTGCTCGCGCACGGTCCGGCGGTGTCCGGATGAGGCGTCGTGTCGATGTTCAGGCGGCTTCCGCCTCCCCGGACTCATGGTGCGGGTCAACCGCGGCATCGGTCAGGTCCTCGGGCAGGAACCGCAACACCCGCACGCCGATGGTCACGATCAGCATCGACAACGCGACGCCGCCCACGCCCAGCAGGAATTCGTAAATGCTGGGCGTGTAAGGATGGAACCGCTGGGCGTCGGCAAAGCTGCTGCTGATGACGTCCATGCCCGGGAACATCTGCAATGGGTAGGCTTGCCCGCCAATGATGATTACATAGACTTGGCACAACCCCCCAAGGATTACCAGTACCGATGCAATGCCGACCCAGCTGCGGGAGGAGCCGAGCTTGGAGTAGAGAATCGCCAGCGGTACCAGGCTGCCGATCAGGATCTGCCCGATCCAGAACAACTCGGTGTTTACGCTGGGGCCGGCGAGGATGAATTTCTCCACGCCGTGGCGTCCAGTGATGTAGAGATTGGTCAGATGGTAGACCAGGACGAAATACAGCACCGCGGCGATGAAGACCCCGAGCAGGTTCTTCAGGCGCCGGATCACGGCGTCCCCAAGCGGCCGGTCGGTCCAGCGGTAGGATGCCATCAACACCAGCAGGAAGATCGCCAGACCGAAAGCGAATGACATGATGATGAACATCGGCGCCATCAGAGCGGTGTCGTAGGCGTCCCGCGCCACCAGGAAGCCGAAGATGGAACCCGTGCCGGTGGTGAGCACCAGGCGCCAGATGAAGGCGAAAAAGCCGGCCGGTTTGTAGTACCGGTTCATTTTGCGCTCCATCATCATCCAGATGTATACGGCCGTAACCACCAGGAAACCGGTATACAGGAAGATGTTCCAGGCGAAGATCGACTTGAAGTTGTATGTGGTCATGGCGACGATCAGCCGGTCCGGTCGGCCCAGGTCCAGGACCAGGACCGCCAATCCCCCCACCAGCAGGGCGATCGCCAACAGTGACGAAAGTCGGCCGAGTGGTTTGTACAGCGCGCGGTTGAACACGGTACCGATGGAGGCAACGTTGAGGGCTCCCGATGCAGCGACAATCAGGAACACGGCGAATACGTGCGGCATTCCCCACACGATCTCGTTGTCCATGCCGGTGACCCAGTGGCCGCTGGTCTCCATATGGTAGGCGGCCCCCAGCCCGATCAAGACCAGCGCACCGAGCAGCACCAACAGGCCGTAAAATCCGGCGCTGCTTCCTTCGATTTCAAGATAGTTTACTTGTTTCATCGTATTACTTCTCGACCGCCTTACGTCTCCGCGGCTGCTGGCTCCCGGCAGCCATGAATGGTGAGGATCGTCTCCGCCTGCCGGCTCAAATCCCGCGGTAGCGAACGCCGGTATTGAGATTCAGGTCGGGCCGGATTTCCTTGCTGGAGTACTGCTTGAGTTGCTTGCTGATCTCGCTGCCGGGGTCCTTGAGATCCCCGAAGTACATGGCCTTGTGGCCCTCGGCGTTGCATGCCTCGACGCACGCCGGGTCCCGGGGGCCACCGACTTCATCGATGCGTTGCACGCACATGGTGCAGCTTTCCACGGTACCCATGCCGCGCGGCGCGTACTCAACCTGGTTATGCACTTCCTGGTGTTCGAAGGAACGCGCCTTGTAAGGACACGCCATCATACAATAGCGGCAACCGATGCAGATGTGCTTGTCCACGAGTACGATGCCGTCGGCACGCTTGAAGGAGGCGCCCGTCGGGCAGACGTCCACGCAGGGCGGCTCCTCGCAGTGTTGGCACATGAGCGGCAGGGAGACCGTCCATCCGGTCGCCTTGTCGCGTAGTGTCACCTTGCGAATCCATTGGGGATCAAGCCGCGGGTGGGTTTCGGGTGTCAGTCCGTTTTCCTTGTTGCAGGCGCTGACGCAGGCATCGCAGCCCGTTGCACACTTGCTGGTGTCGACCAGCATGCCCCAGCGGTGGCTGCTGGTCACGGCCTGGTCGAGCGGCTTGGCCTCGGCCAGCCCGATCAACTTCACTCCCGACGCGAGCCCGAGTCCGGCGGCCGCTCCGGCTGCCAGAAACTTGCGGCGTGCCTCGTTGGGTGCGGTCTCATTCTTATCCGTCATAGTCACTTCTCCGCAGGCGCCTCAATCTTGCTGTCATAGAGTTGTATCGGTTGGAAAAGCCGTTTGGCTTCCGGTGTTTCCGTGGGAGTGGAGGCGTGGCATTCGAAGCAGTCGATGTGGACGGCCGCGTACCCGTGGCAGCTGTTGCAAAAGTGCTTCGGGCTCTCGATGCTGACCGGCTTGCCGTCGGGGCCTTCGACCGCATGGCAGTGGATGCAGCCCTTGAGGCTGAACTGCGGCGTGCGTATTCCTTCGTGCATGGTTTCATTCCGCTGGTGCAGAATGTACTTCATGTGGTTACGCCGCATTTCTTCAGTCGGCAGGACACAGTGGGTGCCCTTGGCCTGAGGCGGGTGGGGTATGGGAACCCGGTTATCGGCGTTCGCCGCGACGCTGCTCAGCAGCGCCGCGACGAGGAGTGCCTTCAGGAACAGTGCGTACTTCATTGGCAATTACGATCCGTTGGTTGGCGTTATTCACCCAAGCCCATGTCGATGTAGCCGGTAGGGCAGACATCGGCGCAGATATGACAGCCGACGCAACGATCGTAGTCCGTGTACACGTAGCGGCCGGTGGTGGACTTGTCCTTCGGCGTGCGCTTGACTGCTTCCTGAGGGCAGAAAATCACGCAGTTGTCGCACTCGAAGCACATGCCGCAGCTCATGCACCGCTTGGCCTCGGCAACCGCGCCTTCCTCCGACAATCCCTCCATGCGCTCGCGGAACGACCCGATAACATGTTCGGCGTCCACAGGAACTTCCTTGCGCTTGTTTCGCGCCGTGTAGGGGAAGTGGCCGAGGAACAGCTTGTCGGCTGCGATGATCTCGAATTTCGAGCGGTCTTCGTAGTTGTGTACCGCCCAATTGCCGCCGGAGGTGCCGCGCAGGTCGCCGCGGTCATCTTTGTCGAAATGCTCCGGCTGCAGCCCGGTTTCGCGCAGCTTGTCCATCAGGTTGAAATGGTGCACGTCGACTTTCGGGCGCTTGCCGAGATCCTGGTGCTGGAGGTAGTGGTCGATGCTCTCGGCGGCAATGGACGCCTGGCCGATGGCGGTGGTCAGCAGATGCGGACGCACGATGTCTCCGGCGACGAAATGGCCTTCCTTGCCGGGAACCTGATAGTTCTTGTCGGCGTTGATGAAGCCGTAGCCGTTGTCGAAATCCTCGAGGCCTTCCATGTTGCCTTTCTGGCCGATGGCCGAGACCAGGAGGTCGCACTCCAGCTCGTACTCGGTGCCATCAATAGGCGTGGGTTTGCCGTCCTGGACTTCGCACTGGGCGAAACGCACCGCTTTGACGCGCCCGTCGTCACCTTTGATGGCTTTGAGGGGCATGACACTGCCGCGGATGTCCACGCCTTCATGCAGGGCGTCCCGGACCTCATGTTCGGCGGCGGTCATGTTTTCAACCGGGAACAGCGAAGTCAAAGTGACCTCGGCACCTTCGCGAGCCGCGGTGGAGGCTACGTCATGAGCGGTGTGGCCGAGCACTACGTTCTCGGGACGGTCCTTGTCGTTGATATTGGTGATGGAACCGAGTCGGCGGGCAACGGAGGCCACGTCGATGGAGGTATCACCACCACCGATGACGATTACTTTGCCCGAGACCGCTTTCAGCCGGCCCTCGTTGAAGGCGGCGAGGAAAGCGACGCCGGAAATGGAATTGGGTGCGTCGCCGCCCTCGACCGGTACCAGCTTGCCCGAGTGCGTTCCCATGGCCCATAGGATGGCGTCGTACTCTTTTTCCAGCTGCTCGAGGCTGATGTCACGGCCGACGCGGGTATTGGTCTTGACCTCTACACCGAGATCCAGAATGCGCTTGATCTCGCCGTCGAGCACGTTGCGCGGGGTGCGGTAGCCGGGAATCCCGTAGCGCATGAAGCCGCCCAACTCGGCATGATCGTCGAAAATTGTCGCCCCGTGTCCGCGGCGGCGCAGCTGGTAGGCGGCGGTCAGGCCCGCGGGGCCACCGCCGATGATCGCGACTTTCTTGCCGGTCTCGGCACCCGGAGCGGCGAAGACATAGTTGTTCGCCAGCGCGGTGTCGCCAATGAACTGCTCCACCGAGTTGATACCGACGTGGTCTTCCACCTGGTTGCGGTTGCAGCCGTCTTCGCAAGGGGCAGGGCAGACGCGGCCCATGATGGCGGGGAAGGGATTGGCATCGGTCGAGCGGCGGAAGGCGTATTCCTGCCAGGCCACATCCCCGGACGGCTTTTCGATCCCACGGACGATGTCCAGCCAGCCGCGAATGTCCTCACCCGCCGGGCAGCTGCCCTGGCACGGCGGCGTACGGTGAACGTAGGTCGGGCACTTGTGGCTGTGGTCGCCGTCGAAGATCTTCGCGGTCCATTCCGACCACTTGTTGTCGCCGTCCTTGAACTTGCGGAACGTCAGCTTGTCGTTCATGTCGTCAGTGGAAGTAGCCATTGTAAATTCTCCTATCAACAGATCGTTGCCGCTCGGCTGACACTATTCAAATACAGTCGATGCATGGGCGGAATCGTGTACATGGGGATTAACGCCGCCCGCGGGTTGTTCGAGACCTAGGCTTCGTCGGCCGCTTCCTCGTCCTGCTCCTCGCCCGACGTCTGGCCGGTCAGGATGATGGCGTCACGTACCAACTGATGCACACTCACAATCATGTCCATCGACATCTTGTAGTAAGGCAGCACCTTGCTGAACTGGGTCTTGCAGATGGCGCAAATGGCGGCCATGTTGGTCACCCCGTGGCTCTCCACCACCTGGTTCAGGGCTTCCATGCGCGGTTGCGCGCCCTTCACACGTACCTCGATCAAATCGTCGGTGAGCAGTCCGCCACCGCCGCCGCAGCAGAATGTCGATTCCTTGATGGTGTCGGGCGCCATGTCCACATAGTTGTTGCACACCGCCTTGATGATATTGCGCGGTATGACGAATTGGCCGCCCGGTTCGTCGCCCATGCGCGAGGCGCGGGCGACGTTGCAGGAATCATGGAACGTCAGGACCTTGTCGTCGTTGGCGGACTTGTCGAGGTTCAACTTGTTCTTTTGGATCAGGTCCCAGGTGAACTCGCAGATATGCTGCGGCACCGGGTAGTTCGGATCCAGCCGCTTTTGCAGCTCCTGGGCGTACGTGTCATTGGGATCGGCGCCGTGACCCACGCCGGCGAGGGTATTCCAGAAAGAATAGGCGACACGCCAGGCGTGGCCGCATTCGCCGTGCATGATACGCTTGACGCCGAGGTCGAGGGCGGCCTTGCGGATGCGCTCGGCCTGCTTCTTCATGTTCTCGTAGCTGCCGATGAACATGGAAAAGTTGGCCGCCTCCGAGGCGTAGGAACTCAGCGTCCAGCTGATTCCGGCTTCGTGGAATACCATGGCGTAGCCCATGAGCCCGTCGATGTGCGGTTCGGCGAAGAAATCCGCCGAAGGGGTGATCAGCAGAACGTCGGCGCCTTCCTCGTCGAGTGGGATGCGGACCTTGACGCCGCGCTCTTCGTAGATTTCCTCCTCGAGGTCCTCCAGTGTATCGCGCAGGGCCGGTTCGGGCAGGCCGAGGTTGTTGCCGATCTTGTAGACCTTGGCGATGATTTCGTTGCAGTACTTCTGGCCGATACCCACTTCATCGAGGATTTCCCGCGCCGCCATGGAGATCTCGGCGGTATCGATGCCGTAGGGGCAGAATACCGAGCAGCGCCGGCACTGGGAGCATTGGTGGAAATAGCTGTACCACTCGTCGATGACGTCACGGGTGAGGTCGCGGGCCCCGACCAGCTTGGGAAAGTATTTACCGGCGAACGTGTAGTAGCGGCGGTAGACGCTGCGCAGGAGATCCTGCCGGCCCACCGGCATGTTCTTCGGGTCCTGGGTGCCGAGGAAATAGTGACATTTGTCGGTACAGGCGCCGCACTTCACGCAGGCGTCAAGGTAGACCTGGAACGAACGGTACTTGCCCAGCAGGTCGCCCATCTTGGCGATGGCGCGATCGTGCCAGTCTTCCACCAGTTCGCCGGGAAACCCCAGATCGGTGTTATGGTCCGGTTTCGCGTAATAGGGTTTGGTACCCTCCATCGATCCCTCGAGAATGTGGGGGATGATGGGGTATTCCCGCAGTTGTGGTACTTCGAAGTCGGCCACGCGATCCTCCGGTTCTGTGCTGCAGTTATTGATTGCCGCCGGTGGTGTCCAGCTGCGCAGCCCAAGGGGCCAGGTGCCGTTTGTCACGCGCGTTGTCGACCTGGTTGCGCGTCGGGCTGAAGAACAACCCGGGGGCGTGGAGCAGTTTGCTGATCGGGAAAATGATCAGCAGTACGGCGACCAGCGTCAGGTGCGTGATCAGGAACGGATTGGTCGGCAGCGGCTGGGGGTCGAAATAGAACAGGCCCAACACAAACGCCTTGAGCGACACGATATCCGTGTGCGACACGAACGTCATGGTCAGCCCGGTGCCGGCGATCGCCAGCAGCAAAATCAGATGCAGGTAGTCGGACGGGCTGGAAATATAGCGGACCCGGTCGACGAAGATTCGGCGGCCCAACAGGCCGAAGAGACCGATCAGCATGCCGTAGCCGGCGTACTTGCCGAAGCTCTGGACGACTTCCAGGCTCACCAGCGGCCAGAGAAAAGAGCCCGGGGTGAGGGCGTAGCGCAGGTGCCGGAAAAACTCCAGCAGCAGCGAGAAGTGAAACAGCCAGCCAAACAGCCACGTCCACTTCGTCGCTTTGAAAAGGCTTTCAAAAAACACCACCTCGCGGCCAATGCGCAGGGCAACGCCCGTACGGGTGGTGGGGGCGGGCATGGTGGGTATCTTCAGCGGTGCTGGTGTGCGCGCGTATTTGGCAATGCGATAAAGCAGCCCGACGATGAATATCGCCGCCGCGAAATAAAACAGGACTACATACGCGACCGACAGAAACGACATGCGCTTCCAACCTCCATACTGGGAACAATCTCAGAGCAAGAGGGCATGCCGGCGCCGGTTGGAACCGGCGCCGGGCACGCGCTCCGGCGCATCAAACGCAGCCGGTAGGCTTGGGCAGGCCGGCAATCTTACACGCCTGCTTGGCCGGTCCGTAGGGGAACAGCTCGTACAGGTACTTACTGGTGCCCTTGTCCTTGCCCAGCTTCTTGCCGACGGCCTTGGTCAGAACGCGCACGGCCGGTGCAATCTGGTATTCCTGGTAGTACTCGCGCAGGAAGTTCACGATCTCCCAGCGATCGTCGGTCATTTCAAGGTTCTCGGCGTCGGCCAGTTTCTGGGCGACTTCTTCGGTCCAATCGCTCAGGTTGACGAGGTAGCCTTCCTCGTCGGTTTCAATGCTCTTGCCGCCAACTTCAAGTGCCATTTTCGAATCTCCTCATACAATTAATGTTGACAGGTGGGTCTCACAGCCAGGACTCGACCCTGTCGTTTTGCTCCACCAGATCCACGAAGCCCGCATAGTCGACCAGCGTTACGCCGTCGATGACTTTGTTTGCCACGCCACGGGCCTCTAGGTCAGGCTGCAGGGCGTATACCGCCTTGGTTTCCATCGCCTTCTTGACAGCCTCGGTGAACTTCGTGCCGCTGAGGGCGGCGTAAACGCCATCCTCGATCAGCAGAATCGCAGCGCCTTCGTTCGTAAACCTGAGACAGCTCTCCAGCGAGTTGTTTTCGAACGGCGACTTGTTAACGGTGTGTAACGTCGGCATCTCGTACTACCTCGCTCAGAAACTCAGGATCACTTCGTGATCGTCCATCAGATCGGCCATCTGCTTGTCGTCGAGGACTTCCACGTCCACGAGCAGATCATCCGTGGTCAGGCCGCGCTCATCCATCGCCGTCTTGGAAACGAACAACTTCTCGACGTCATACATTTCCAATGCGCGGTAGGTGGGGGAGAAGTTCTTCATCTCCACACCCTTGGTGTCCTGACCCTTGGTCAGCTGGTAGACGCCATCGTCGATGAAAGCCATGCTGACGTCCTGCTCAAAAGCAGCGCCGATCAGAACTACTTCCAGCGATTCAAGGGCGTAGATGGTACCATACGGGGCCTTGCGGTTCAGATAGAGGAATTTCTTGATCGTCCCCTCGCCGCCTTCCATCATTTCTTCTTCGCTCATCTTGCTACCTTCCGCTTCTCTTGATCAGTCGCCGAATACAACCAGGCGCTCGCACTGAATGCCGGCTTCAATGAGCTGCCCGAGGCCGGAAATACGGAAGCCCGGGGCAAGGTTGTCGGCATCTTTGCCGTTGCGCTTCGCCTCGTCGGCATCGGCGATGCCGCGGCGTTGAGCCGCGGCAACGCAGACCACCAGATCAAGGTTGTGCTTTTCCGCCAGTTCCGACCAGCGGTTGACAATGTGCCGATCATCCTGCGGGGGCGTGGTCAGCCGCGTGGCGTTGTTGACGCCGTCGTGGTAGAAGAAGACACGGTAGATTTCGTGCCCTTTCTCCAACGCGGCCTTCACGAACTGATAGGCCGTGTCAGCAGCCTGGTGCTGATAGGGCCCCTCGTTGATCTGAACTCCCAGTTTCATTACTGCTACCTCGTGCCGGTTCCGCGTTCGGCTCAGAAGCGGATGTGCGTGGAAGAGTTGAGGCTCTTACGCGAACCGCGCCAGTTGTCGATGTGGTACTTGGTGAACGGCAGCCCGGTGAGTTCGAAGAAACGGGGCCAGCCGATACGCTCGACCCAGTCGCTGATGCGCTCCCAATCCTTCGCGTCTTCCTTGTAGACCTTGAGGATCTTCTTGACCACGGCGGTCGCTTCCGGCCAACGCGGCGGATTGTTGGGGATACCGGCGGCGACCAGCTTCTGGAAGGTCGGCTTGCCGCGCGCGTTGGAGTGGTTGCCGCCGACCCAGATGGCGAGCTTGGAATGCTCGGGGTCGTTGATTTGCATCGGCGGGCAGGGCGGGAAGCAGGCGCCGCAGCAGATGCACTTCTTCTCGTCCACTTCCAGGGACGGCTTGCCGTTGACCAGCGCCGGGCGAATGGCGGCAACCGGGCAGCGGGCAACGACCGAAGGCCGCTCGCAAACGTTGGCCACCAGGTCGTGATTGATCTTCGGCGGCTTGGTGTGCTGGATGTTGATGGCGATGTCGCCCTGGCCGCCGCAGTTGATCTGGCAGCAGGAGGTGGTGATGTGCACGCGGTTCGGCATGTTCCAGCTGGTGAACTCGTCGTGCAGCTCGTCCATCATGGATTTCACCACGCCGGAGGCGTCGGTGCCGGGAATATCACAGTGCAACCAGCCCTGCGTGTGTGAGATCATGGTGACGGAATTTTTGGTGCCGCCCACCACAAAGCCTTCCTTGCGCAGTTCGTCGACCAGCGGCTGGACCTTGGCTTCGTCGGCAACCATGAACTCGATGTTGCTGCGAATGGTGAAACGCACGTGGCCGTCGGCGTACTTGTCGCCGATGTCGCACAGGGTGCGCAGAGTAAAGACGTCAAGGATGCGTTGGGTGCCAGCGCGGACGGTCCAGATCTTGTCGCCCGATTTGGCTACGTGCAGCAGCACGCCCGGCTGCGGATCCTCGTGATAAGCCCAGTTGCCGTAATTCTTGAGCATCACCGGGTGCATGTATTGGAAGCCGTCCGGGCAGCCCGTCTCTATGGGCGGACGCGGAGTCGCTTTTGCTTCGGCCATCTCTTACCTCCAACAAAATACTCAGGTATTCAATCGTTCATCGAATTACGGGGCGTGACCACCGGCCACGCCCCGTCGTCCTGCGTCGATCTGCCGCGCCGGCTCAGCTCGCAGCCTTTTCGGACTGGCGGTTGAACCACTTCTCGGCTTCCTCGTCCCACATGTCGACGCGGACGTAGGAGCTTTCGCGCGGATGGTTGACCATGTTCGGATCGACGTCGATGCCAATGCCTTCGAGATAGTTGACCAAGCCGATACGCTCGATCATCTCGCCGGTGCGCTCGTGCTCCAGGGCGTTTTCGGCGAAGAAGTCGATGGCCTCCTCGGCGATTTCAACCAGGCGCTCGTAATCCTCTTCAGTATCGAGCTTCATGAACGGCACGATTACCGTGCCCATCAGGTCGCCGATCTTGAGCGTACGCTTGCCGCCGATCAGCAGGGAAATGCCCTTGTCATCGCCGGGGGACAGGGCCTTCGGCATGACGTTGAGGCAGTGCATGCAACGCACGCAGTTGCGATTATCAACCTGCAGCTGGTCGTCATCGGTCAGCGACAGGGACTGGGTCGGGCAACGGTTGATGACGTTGTCGATGATGTACTGGCGGCCTTTCTTGGCGACGTAGTTCTTGATCTCGGCCTGGTCGACCTTCATGTCGTCACGCCAGGTGCCGATCACCGCGAAGTCGGCACGCTCGATGGAGTTCATACAGTCGTTGGGGCAGCCCGAAACCTTGAATTTGAACTTGTAGGGCAGTGCCGGACGGTGCATGTCGTCCATGAAGTTGTTGACCAGCAGGCGATGGATCTTGTGCTCGTTGGCGCAGGACTGTTCGCAGCGCGCCGCGCCGACGCAGGACATGGCGGTGCGCACGCAGGGGCCGGCGCCGCCGAGGTCGAAGCCGTAATCGTTGATTTCGTCGAAGAAATGCTGGGTGTTCTCGGTCGTCGTGCCGATGAACATGATGTTGCCGGTTTGCCCGTGGAACGTCACCAGCCCGGAGCCGTACTTCTCCCAGCTGTCAGCCAGCTGGCGGAGGATATCGGTGGTGTAATAGTTGCCGGCCGGAGGCTGGACACGGAGGGTATGAAACTCGCGCGAAGCGGGGAAGGCGTCGCCGACTTCGGAGAAACGGGGAATAATGCCGCCGCCGTAACCGAACACTGAGACCGTCCCGCCTTTCCAGTAACCCTTGCGAGTCTCGTAGGAGTGCTCCAGCTGACCCAGCAGGGAGTGGTTCATCGCACGGATGCGTTCGTCCGGATGCTCTTCGGCGAGGCGGGTGATTCCGTCGATGAAACTGGGCCACTTGCCGCCTTTGAGCTGGTCCAGCATGGGAGTTTCATACTTTTTGACCATCTGTATGCTCCTTCGGTTTAAGTCTGTCTGTGATCACATAAGACCGAACTGAAAAGCCCACCACGGCCACCGTCCGGGCCGTGCGGGCCGAAATCCTGAGTAATGCCTTTCGTTGCCACCACCAACGGGGGGCGAGATTCGGTGCGGGGGAAAGCGCTTGATCCGCTTCCGGAAACGCCCCTTTTCAGCGCTTCCCGAATTCTAGGGGTACGGGAATCGGCGAGCATACCCTGCTGATGGGGTGTTTTAGGAAATGCTTATATCCCAAACGGGATATTTCCCTGGCGGCCGTATATCTGGTTTCCATAACGGCCCGCAGCGTAATCGAATAAAGATAGCACAGACATGGCCCGGTGGACGCCAGGGCGCTTGTGTCGCGGGCGCCGGACCCCCATGTGGGAACCCTGCGCACCGGAGTCCGCGTGCCAGGCCGGCGGCGCCGGTGGGCGCGGATGACAGGGCCGGCCGGATCACGTAATATATGAGCAAAATATTCAGGTATTGGTCGGCAGGAAATACGGTTTGGTGGCCGGGTATTGCCGGTGCGCGCCGCCATTCCCGGCGCCGAGACGTGTGCGGTTGCAGGGGGCGTTGCCGCCGGAGGGTGGTTTAATGGCAGTTTCCAGCGCATCAGCCAGGGGCAAGGGCGGCGACTCGCCGTTCCTGCTGGCCAACGAGGACGCGTACCGCCGCTGGCGCGACGCCAAGCTGGCCGACTATCCGCATACGGTCGACCGGCTGCTGGTGGAGGTCGCTGATCCGCTGGCCCTCACGGCTTCCGAGCGCGACGAGCTGGTGCGCCGGGCCCGCAAGGCCAACACCGTGTTGTATCAGACCTCCGCACGGAGCGGGACGGCGGACAAGGTGCTGGCGCGCCGACTGGGCGAGCAGCTGGGATTGGTGCGCATGGACGACAATCTGTGCGCCGACGACGACAGTGTCAGCGCGCTGCGGGCGATGCCCAGCGGCAGCCGCCACGAAGGGTATATCCCTTACACGGACCGTCCCCTCAGCTGGCACACCGACGGCTATTACAATGCGCCCCCGCAGCGCATTCGGGCGATGCTGCTGCATTGTGTCGCCGACGCCGCCGAGGGCGGCGAAAATGCGCTGCTGGACCACGAAATCGCCTATTTGCGCCTGCGCGACGCGGAACCGGGTTACGTGCGGGCGCTGATGCAGCCCGATGCCATGACCATTCCGGCCAACGTGGAAGGCGACGTGGAGATCCGCCCGGCCCGGACCGGCCCCGTGTTTGCGGTGGATCCGCTCAGCGGCTGCCTGCATATGCGCTATACCGCGCGCAAGCGCAATATACTATGGAAACGGGATGCGCCGACCTTGGCCGCGGTGGCATTCCTGGAACGGCTGCTGGCCGAAGAGTCCGAGTACACGCTGCGTTGCCGGCTGCGGCCGGGCCAGGGCATCATCAGCAACAACGCCCTGCACAAGCGCAGCGGCTTTCGCGACGACCCGCAGGCGGGACGCAGCCGCCTGATCCTGCGGGCGCGCTATTACGATCGAATCCGCGGCACCGCGTGTGCCCCTTGATTGTTTGCGGAGTATCGCATGCTGTGGCTGAGTGAGTTGTTGCTCAAGAATCACGACCTCACGTCGTTCGACCAGTTGCCGCCGTTGGTGCAGGAAGAGGCGCGCAAGGGCGAGATGTTTTTCCGCATGGACGTCAAGCCGCCGTTCGGCGATACGCCCGACGATTGGGAGGATCGCCTGGAATCGGCATTCAACGGCACGCTGAGGTAGGAGATACGACTTGATGGACTTGACCGACAACAATCCGCTGGCCGGCGTCGGCCCGGACGGCGCGATGGCGAACACCGGGGCGCTGGAGTCGCAGCTGGTGGCGCTGGAGGATCGGTTGCGGGAACTGCCGCGCGAGGCGCCCGCCGGCGAAGCGGCCGCCATCAACCTGGAAATGGGCCGCACCCTGCTGGGGCTGGGCCGCAACCAAGAGGCCTGGAACGTCGTGCGCCCGGCGTTTGACGTTTTCCTGCAGGCGCGCGACTGGCAACGAGCGGTGGAGGCCTGCGACGTCCTGTTCCTGAGCGAGCAGGCCGATTCGCTCAGCGCACTCGGCCAGGGGATCTGGCTCGGGGTGACGTTTCCGATCGATCCCGAGCTGACCCTCAACATGCTGCACCACGTGATCGAGGAGACGCCCGACGAGTCCGACGGCGCGGCGGTCGCCGCGGCCACCGCCGCCTACGTCGCCGACCTGCGGGCACCGGAAGATCAACAGGGCAATCTGATGTTTTTCGCCAACCAGATGCTCGGCAACGTGGCCCGGCGTCACAGCGATGTGCAGTCCCAGGGCCAGTTCGACCTTTGGATGGAGCGCCTGGAACTCAACGACCCGCAGAAGTTCCTGGTCCGGCTGCGCAATGTTGTCGACGTCCTGGTGCAGGACGACTGGTGGTTCGATCGGGAGCAATTGCAACAGACGTTACCGGTGAATTGACATGTATTGGCAGGAAAGCACCTCTGACACGCCCTACCAAGTGCCCGACGGCATCGTCGACGTCGCCTTCCGTATCGCCTGCGCGGCCAAGGCGCTGCCTTTGGAACACGCGCATGCGCTGTCGCACGCCCTGCACGAGGCACTGCCGTGGTTGGCCGATGAGCAGGCGGCCGGGGTGCACCTGATCCACGGCGCGGAATCGGGTAACGGGTGGATGCGTCCCGAGGACCCGGACCATGAGCTGCTGTACGTGTCCCGGCGCACCCGCATGACCCTGCGGCTGCCCAAGGAGCGCGTGGCCGATGCCCGGGCGCTTACCGGCGCGACGCTGGACATTGAGGGCTACCCGCTGGAGGTGGGGGAGGCGACCGTCAAACCGCTCGCCAACACTTCAACGCTGTTTTCCCGCTATGTGGTCGATGAACGGGGCGGTGACGACGAGGCGGCGTTTGTTGCCGGCGTTGCCGCGGAAATTCAGCGCCTCGGCATCCCGGTGCGCAAACTCCTGTGCGGCAAGAGCCATGTGTTGCGTACGCCGGACGGTCCGGTCGTCACCCGCAGTGTCCTTATCGCGGACCTGGACGCGCCGGAGTCGGTCACGCTGCAACAACAGGGTATCGGGCCGCACCGCAAGCTGGGCTGCGGGCTGTTCATCGCCCACAAGGGCATTGCCCCGGTCAAGGCCGGCGACGATTGACGCTCCCTCCTGTAGTGTTTCGGACCGATTTTGATTAAACTCGCAGGTTTTTCGGACTCCATGGTTTGTATTCTTGAGCAAGAGGACTGAACATGGCCTATGAGTTTGGTGGTAAGACCATTGAAACCGATGCGAACGGATTTCTCCTGAACCTGGAAGACTGGAACGAAGATCTCGCCGCGCACATCGCGCAACTCGAAGGGATCGACCTGACCGAAAAGCATTGGGACCTGATTCACTACCTTCGCGACGAGTACCTCAACGACGGCGGCAATCAGCCCAATACCCGCACTATCTGCAAAGCGATGTCGGACAAGTGGGGCGCCAAGGTCTCCCAGAAGGATGTCTATGACCTGTTTCCCAAGGACCCCAGCAAACAGGGCGGGCGCATTTCGGGACTGCCCGAGAGCCGCCGCAAGGGCGGTTATTGAACGGCGCGCAATGGCGGAACCTGATGCAGGGGGCTTCGGCCCCCTGTTTCGTGTGCCCGGCGCACGCGCGGGTGTGGCGCGCGAACAAGCAGAAAAAGCAAGGTTTCTTGCGCGCCTGCATGAGCTATTCTGTTCATAGCACTGCACATCGTGCGAAACCTGCAGAGGAGGGCGCTCATGACCGGCAAGACGCGCAGAACCGATGACGACTGGCGCGAACAGCTCTCGCCCGAGCAATATCGCGTGTGCCGGCAGGGCGGCACCGAACCGGCATTCAGCGGCCAGTACTTTGATCTGAAGGAAAGCGGCCGCTATCGGTGTGTCTGCTGCGGGGCGCTGCTGTTCAGTTCCGAGACCAAGTTCGATTCCGGCACCGGCTGGCCGTCCTTCTGGGCTCCGGCCGATGAACAGACGGTGGAAACCGACACCGATACCACTCACGGCATGGTGCGCACCGAGGTTCATTGCAGCAACTGCGGTGCCCACCTGGGCCACGTGTTTGCGGACGGGCCGAAGCCGACCGGACTGCGCTACTGCATCAACTCCGTCGCCCTGGACTTCGAGAAAAGCAACTGATGCCCGTTGCGCGCGGACAGCGGATCGCCGCGAACCGCGCGCAGGATTAACCGGCGCACGTGCATATCCGAGGCATGAGCCTTTATGACCAACTGCCCGTTCCATCTCGCGTTCCCGGTGAACAGCCTGGAAGCCGCCCGACGGTTCTACGGCGGCTTGTTGGGATGCCCGGAGGGGCGCAGCTCCGATACCTGGGTGGATTTCAACCTATACGGCCACCAGATCGTCGCCCATCATGCGCCCGGGCACCAGCCCTCGACGGCCCACAATTCGGTCGACGGCGACCGGGTGCCGGTGCCCCATTTCGGCGTGGTGTTGACCATGGAACAGTGGCGGGAACTGGCCGCGCGGCTGCGGGATGCGGGTGTGGAATTCGTTGTGGAACCACATGTCCGGTTTGCCGGACGGGTTGGCGAACAGGCGACCATGTTCCTGCTGGATCCCAGCGGTAATGCGCTGGAGTTCAAGGCCTTCGCCGACCGGTCGCAGCTGTTCGCCCGCGAGCCGTGAGCGCCCGCCTGCTCAGACCTCCGCCCACATGCGCACCAAGTTGACGTAGGCGTGGTCCACGCGGGCGGTTTCCCGGGACTGGGGCGCGCTTCGCATCAACTGTTCCCGGGCAAGATTTAACTCGTACAGGATCTCCCGCTGCTGCGGGTTACGGACCATACTTTGTATCCAGGTGACCGCCACCAACCGTTGGCCGCGCGTGACCTCAGCCACGTGATGCAGGCTGGAGGCGGGGTAGACGACCGCGTCGCCCGCCGGCAGCTTTACGGTGGTGTCGCCGAAGGTGGTGCGCACTACCAGTTCACCGCCGTCGTAGTCGTCGGGCTGATTCAAAAAAACGGTGCAGGCCACATCGCAGCGAAACCGTTGTGCGTCGCCCATGACCGGGTCGTCGATGTGATCGCCGTAGGTCATGCCGGGCTCGTATTTGGCGAACAGCGGCTTGGCGACGCGATGGGGCAGCACGGCGCCGCGGAACGTGGCGTGATGCAGGAGGTTGCCCATGATCACCTTGTTCAGGTGGCCGGCTATTTCGCTGTCCTGCTGCAGCTCGCGGTTGCTCTTCACCGCCTTGGCGCGGCTGCCTGCCGACAGCCTGCCGTCAACGAAGGTGGCATCCTTGAGCGCCTGCAGGATGATGTCCAGCTGGGTCCGGTCGATGACTTCGGGAATGTGCAGCATCATGATCGGGAGCCTCGGTTGCCGCGGCGCGCGGTTGGGAACGGGAGGCGTCCCATTATAGGGCCGTTTCGACGGCAGGAACATGCAGCGGCGAACCTGCACGGCGTCCGGCGGCCGCTGTGCGGCATCGACGCGCCGGCAACCTCGGTCGCCAGACAGGAGGCACCATGAAACTACGCTATTCGCCCACGTCCCCGTATGTGCGCAAGGTCATGGTCACGGCCATCGAGCTGGGCGTCGATGGACAGATCGAATGCATCGATACCAACCCGTGGCAGTATGACAGCGCGCTGGTGCGCGACAACCCGTTGGGCAAGGTTCCGACGCTGACCACCGACGGCGGCGAGGTGCTGTACGACTCGCCGGTCGTCTGCGAATACCTCGACCACGTCTACGGCCAAGGCCGTTTGTTTCCATCGGCGGGCCCGGCCCGCTGGCGGGTGCTGCGGCAGCAGGCGCTGTGTGATGGTATTCTGGACGCCGCGGTGCTGCGCCGGCTGGAAGGCCAGCGGCCCGCGGAGCGGCGTTCGGAGGACTGGGCCGTCCTGCAGCGGGACGCGGTCGAGCGCGGCGTCGATGCCCTGGAGCGGGATGCCGATGGTTGGGACGCTGCGCTGACGATCGGGCAGATCAGCGCGGCGTGCGCACTCGGGTACCTGGACTTCCGGTTCGCCGGCGAAGATTGGCGCACCGGGCACCCGGCGCTGGCGCAATGGTATGAGGGCTTTGCCCGGCGGCCTTCCATGCAGGCCACGCGGCCCCGTGGTTGAACGGTGATGGACGGGACATGCAGGGGAGGATGCGATTCATGGTGAACGCAATCGTTCTGATGAAAGTCGAACGCGATAGAATCAACGCGGTGGCGGAGCAGCTGGCGGGGCTCGACGGAGTCTCGGAGGTGTATTCGGTGGGCGGGCGCTACGATCTGGTAGCCATCATCCGCGCCCAAACCAACGAGCAGTTGGCCGAGCTGGTGACGCGGCACATGGCGGCCGTCGACGGCATTGCCGACACCGAAACCATGTTGGCGTTCAAGTCCTATTCGCGGCACGACCTGGAAGCCATGTTTTCGGTCGGCTACGCGCCCTGATCGCAAAAAGAACTCACGGCGCGTTCAGGAACATGGTGGCTCCGCCCAGCAGAATCACCCAGGCCACCACCCGCCGGAACAGGCGGTCGTTGACGCGGAAATGCAATTGGTTGGCGAACCAAAGCGTCACGGCCAGAAACGGCAGGGATACCAGCATCATGTGCACGATCGACCCGTTGATGGTCCCGGTTCCCAGGTAGCCGACGCCGCGAAACACGTTCATGCTCAGGGAGAAGGCCAGCGCATAGTTGCGCACCACGGTCTTGTCGTCGAACGTCCCCAGCAGTCGCGTCATAGCCAAAGGGGCGCTGATGCCGAACAGCGCCTGCGACGCCCCGGCCAGCGTATCCAAGGCGTGTGCGGCGGGGGTGCGCATGCGCAAGCGGGCGGGGCTCAGTGCCAGGTAGATTCCCGATCCGCTGATGGCCGCGGCCAACAGGTAGTGAAATGCACGCTCGGAAAAGATGTCAAACAGGTACAGGCCCCCGAACCCGCCGAGGGCGGCGAAGCCGAGCATGCGGGCCAGGTAGGCGACGCTGACCGTCTTCGGCGACCGCGCCAGGCCGATGACGCCAACCAGGATCTGGGGCAGCAGGGAATACACCACCAGCGTCTTGGCGTCGAGGAAGAAGCTCATCACCATCAACATGAGGATGGTGCCGGCCAGCCCGAAGACGATCTCGAATGAGTAGGTGACGACGCAGACCAGCGTCAGAAGTGCCAGCATCGCGGTTGCTGGTGTCGTCATAGACAAGATGTCAGGGCAGAGACGCGGTGACGCCGAGAACGCAAAGAATATTCATAGTGGGACAGGGGTTTCCGGCGAGCGCGTCGCCCGCATTGCGTTTCCGCATACTCGTTTGCCGGCCCCACCGTCGGTCCAGCTGGCGGCGGTCGCGAACGGCTCAAGAATGGTTCTTCTTAGCGTCCTCTGCGCCACTGCGTCTTTGCGCCAAAGCCTTGCTCTAGGCAAATACCACCCACGTGGTGGCGATGTATTTGACGCCCTGCTGCAGGGTGACCGCCCGGTGCTCGTGGGTCCAGAATGGCGGAAACACCACCATCTTGCCTTCCTCGGGCGTGATCTTGAGATCCTGGAACAGGAACTCCGTTTCCCCTCCCGGACCCGGCACGTCGTTCAAGTACCACACCACCACCAGTTGGCGCTCGGCGAACTGGTGACTGCCGCCGTCAATGTGCCAGTGATAGAATTCGCCGGGCAGCGTGCGTTGGATGGCGTAGCCCATGTCCTTGAAGGGCCCCTTGAAGTACGGGTAGCGTTCCTTGAACCCCTTCATCATCAGGGACATGGAACGGTGGAGGTTGGCGTCGACGTCCTTCCAGTCGGGTTTGCCGCTGACCACCAGATCGGTTGAGCGCTTGACGGAACGGTCCTCCTCGGCGAGCTGCCCGATTCGGCCCAGGTACTGCTGGTCCTTTTTTTCCTCGAACCGACGGATCATTTCCCGGCACACTTCACCGGGCAGCGCATTCTTCACTTCGAAGATGAAGCTGTTGGGCTGGGCTTCGACGAACTCGTAGGGCGGAACGTAAACTCGGTTGGTCTGCTGCATGAGCTGGCTTCGTCAGTGGGGACCGGGCAGATTATCCGTGGTTCCAGCCCGTCGGGTCAACGGCGCGGCGGGGCGGTTGGCGCCTAGAGCGGATTGGCGCGGATCAGCTTGTCGATGTGCGGCGTGCTTTCGGCGCCATGGCGGCGGAACAGGTCGAGTACCGCCTGGGCCACGTCGTTCCAATGGCGCGAACCTTGCTCGGCCACTTCCTGCAGCCGTTCGAGCCGGTCATGTTGGACCCATTCCTGGTAGGCGCGGTGCGCACCAGGGAAGATTTCCTTGCGCATGCCGCGGAGGTTGCCGAAGTAAAAGTGCAAAGATGCGGGCCTGGGTTGTTCGGTGAGGCCGGGCAACGTGGACAGGCAATCCGCCAGATGGTCGCGCACCGCGCGGGCCATCATTTCCGCCTGGGACGGCGGCAGCGATGCGAGCATTTCGTGCCATTCCTCGCCCAGGAGCTCGCCCGCCTGCAGCTCGCCGATTTCGTGGAGGATAACCGCGTCGATCTCGTTGGTGGTGATGGCCTCGAGGGCTTTCTCCACATTTTCATCGAATCCGTAGTAGGCCAGGGCGCGGCTCATGGGCCCTTCGTGCTTGCGCCATCGCCACTCTTCGACCTTTTCCCAGATCATGCGCCGCAGGGATTCGCGGCGGATGAATATCGTCTGCCCCATGGCCATGGCCGGCGGCGCTGTGAGGTCGCGGGCCAGCTCGGCGCCGGCGACCACGATCCGATGGCGGGCATGGGCTTCATGACGATCGAGGCGGGCCAAAAAGAAATGCGGACGGCAGCCGCCGCCGAGTCCGCCGCTGTAGACCAAACCCCGGGGCAACAGCTGCTCGTTGATGAGCTCGGCATCGAACGGATCGAACTCGCTGCCGTCGACGGGGATCGGATGCAGCGGTTGCTCGGCGAGTTCCTCCCACAGGGCTTCACGTTCCGTGAGCCAGGTCCCGACGGCGTCGTTGGGCAGGGCCGCGGTGAACGGGAAGCCCTTTTCCCAGCGAAAATACTCGCGCATCTTCAATAAATAGACGCACAGGGTGTAATCGCCCGCGTGCTGGGCGTCGGAGATGTGGCAGTTGCGTTGCACCACCGCGCGCAGGGGATCGAAGTCGTCGGTCATGTCACAGCCCACCACTTGCGTCGTCGGGACACCGCCGCTTCCTATGGCAGCCAAACCTTAGTAAAATACTATGGTATTAAACGGTAGCACGATCAGAATCCCGATGCCAGCCTCCGGCCCGTTCGTGGCTGCCGAGGGCATCGCGTATAATCGCGCATCTAAATTCTACAGCATAGGAGACCGGCGTTGGCACTGAGAATCAAGAGTCGGTGGACGGAAAAGGCGAAGCTCAAGCCCTCCGACGAGCTGTTGCGGGAGAACGCGCAAGCGCTGGCCTTCATCTTCTGGCGCCTGGCGCTGGACAAGGCCAAGACGCTGCACGGCGAAGACTTTGTCTACGATACCGACGAGCAGCGGGTGAAGGTGATCGGTGAATACCTGGCGATGATGCTGCAGGTGGCCGACCGGCTCGCCTACCATCGGCTCGAGGACGACGCGCGCGGCGAGTTTATTACCACCCTGGCGCGGCGCCTGGCCGACCACATGCAGGACAACGCTACCGACCTGTTTGGCCCGGCGGATTACCGCGGTCCGTTCATCGACATGCTCAACCGGCGCTCAGCCGGCTATGCGCAATGCGGTTTCTCACCGGACGAGGGCGCCAGCTACGGTTTTCTGCATTATCTGGGTTCGAATGTGCAAAAGGTCATGGGTTCGGACCATCACGCCAACAAGTGGGTGATCGATCAGGTGATGGAAATAGACGGTCCGGAAGTGGTGGAGAAAGTCAGCAAGGCGCTGGCGGATTTGTTCAGCTGAGGCGGGCGGTGTTCGGGGCCGAAAACAAAAAAGCGGGATTGGATCCCGCCTTTTCGTTTTCGAAAATGCGCGTGCAACCAGTCACTTCTTCAGCCAGTTCTTGGCATTTTCCGTATTACGTTCTTCACCATCGCCGTAACCGGCTTCGTAGGCCTCGGTTACGCGCTGTTCTTCGCGCTTGGGGTTGCCCAGGAAGCCACCGATCCAACCTTGGATGTACTCCGGGTCCGCGCCCATTTCTTCCAGCTTGTTGATGGTGTCGTAGTACATTGGATCCATAGTGTTCTCCTACGATCGCTGCTTGGCTGCCTAACATTGCCACATGGTTACACGCATGTGAACTTCGGAATTTAGAAAACCAGCATTATCTCATATTCCGAAAAAACGGCAAGTAATTCAGGCGCGCGCGGAACGGTTGCCGGCCCCGCTGAAGGTGCGGCGGTGGCGCGCGCAGAGATGACGCGCTCGCCGCATGCGGCCGCCCGCAGCGGTCCGGGGACCCGGGATGCCATCAACGAGTCGGGGTCGGGTGGCGGTTGTTTACTGAATAGTAATGCGCATGACTAGGGCGGGGTCGGCAGATTATTCGCGGCAATAGTCTTATATTCCATCAGGTCATTTTTACGCGGCTTGCGGTGCCGCACCCCCTAGCGGGAGTTGACGCCGGCCCCATCGGTGCTAGGCACTGATGTATAATTCGCCGCTTTACCAGTTTTGGTTACGGACCGAGGACAACCAGATGACGAATGTGCTGATGTACTCGACAGCGATCTGTCCCTACTGCATCCGGGCCGAACAGCTGCTGCACCACAAAGGTATTGACGTGGACAAGGTCCGCATCGATCTTGATCCCGAACGCTACCAGGAGATGCTGCAGCGTTCCGGCGGCAGGCGCACGGTCCCACAGATCTTCGTTGGCGAAGTCCACGTGGGTGGATACGATGACCTGGCGGCGCTCGAACGAGAGGGCCGCCTGGATCCGCTGCTCGAGCAGAATGCCTGAGGGCCCGGCGCGCGGGTTGTCGCACTTTTCCGCGCGCCTGTCCCGGCGTTTGGTTTAATCACCTATCAGCCGCTGATGCCCCGACCGAGGCTATGGAACTATCGAGCGAAGACAGCCTGCGTTTAAACGTACTGCTTGCCAATGCCGTCGCCATCCGTATCGACGAGGGTACGCTGACGGTCTACGGGCTATCCAAGTCCGGTGACGAGGCCCGCATCCGTTTGAACCCCAACGCTCGGCCCGATCAGTACGTGCGGCGGGTGCGCGAGTTGCTTTCCAGCGCCGTGCTGGGCTCACCGGGCGGCTATCCGGTTTACCTCAAACGCTGGACAAGGATGGGCCAGGCCGGCGGCGCGCGTCTGGCCGACCTGTTGATGCTCGGCGAGCCCGAAGCGGTGGTTGCCGTGGCCGGCGCGCCCGGGCTTACCGACGAGCTGGCCCGCTACGCGTGGTGGGCCATGCCCGATTCCGAGAATGCGCGGCGTATGCTTCGCCGTGAGGCGGTGGCCCAGGGGCAAATGGGAAAAGTATTGGCGGCGTTCCTGGTGGAATTCCTGCCGTTCGAGCAGGACGCCCAGGCCATCATCGAGAGTGTGCGGTTGATTCTCCAACCCGGGCTCATCGACGAAGCCACGCGCATGGAAATCTGGGAGCGGGGACGGACCAAGGGTGTTTTTCGTATCGGATTTCTGCAGGCCGTCCCGGATCAACTGCCGGAGCAGCCGGGTGTGCCCGAGGAACTGGAGTCGATGCTGCCGCTCCTGGAACAGCTGGCCGCCGGAGGCAACCGGTATGCGCGGCAGCTGTTGCGGACCCTGTCCGGCCCCGGCCAGGCCTTTGTCCAGGCCTGCGAAGGGGCTCTGCGCCGGCCGAGCAACCAGGATGCGGTCTGCGCCCTGCTTGACGCCATCGGGCATTATTTCGCAGACGCCCGCGTCTCGCCGCTGCATTTCGACACCATGGATGCGATCATCGGGGAAATGCTCTCGGCCTGCGGCGGGGAAGGAGACCCGCAGGAGTGCCGGGAGCTAACGGCACTGCTTCAAGCACACCCGGAGTTGGAGTCCCAAGTCCGGGCCGTGGTGACGTTGGCACATGTGGGCGAGCCAGTGGTGCGGCCCATCTTCGCCCGCACCGACGCTGTCGGCAGCGTCATGCGCCGCAAACTGGAGCCAGTGGTCAGGCCGATTCAGCGCGAGCTTGCCGTGCTGCGGGGGACCGCCACGTAGGGAATGGGCACAATACACATCATACGGGTCGCCATGACGGCGTTGTTGCGGGTACCGGAGCGGGTGCTGGAGGAGCGGCTGGTCGCTTCACCGGTTATTGTCGGCGAGGAACTGGCACGTCAGGTCAGTGACTACGTGCGACGCGAACAGCTGGGCTACTATCCGCCGCTGGATTTCTTCGAAAAAGTCGACGATGGAATCGACGGCGATCTGCGTGACTCGGTACAGGGCATCGCCTGGTTCGTCACCAACGTGGTTCGCAGTGAGGTCCAACATCGCCTGCGCGCGGCGTTCTCCAGCGTGCATATCAGCGACCTGCGCCTGCTGGCGTTCACCATGCCGGCGGTGCGGCCCAATCACCCCAACGCCCTGCATGATCTGTCGCGGCACTATACGCCCGATACCGCCAAACTGTCGCTGGAAGTGTCGACGATCGAAAAGCGTCCGGATATTGAAGGCTTGGAACGACTGGCCGAGCACAAGCTGCACCGTTGGCTCGATCGGCATTTCGCCACCGTCGAGATCACCAGCGCAAAGGTGGTTTGACGCGCCGCCATGCAGGCGGCGAGCATCGCGGCGCCGTCGCCTCTAGTAGCCGGCGGCCCGGCACTGGAGGCCGGCAGGAAAAAGCCCCGTCAGGGACGGGGCTTCGCGTTACCGAACCGGCTTCGACTCAGCGGTTGTTGCCGGAGAAAGCCGCCAGCAATTGCAGCAGGCTGAGGAACAGGTTGTACAAAGCCACATACAATGTGACGGTGGCCATAATGTAGTTGGTCTCACCGCCGTGGATGATGTTGCTCGTCTCGTACAGGATCAGGCCCGCCATCAGCAGCACGAACATGGACGAAACCGCCAGTTGCACGCCGGGCCAGGCGAAGACGAACGCGGCAATGCCGGCGATGAACGCCACCAGGATGCCCGCCATCAGGAAGCCGCCCATGAAGCTGAAGTCCTTGCGGGTGGTCAGCGCATAACCGGACAGCCCGAGGAAGATCACCCCCGTGGCGCCGAGAGCATAGGCGACCAGTTCGCCGCCATTGCTGAACGTGGTCATGTACAGGTTGATGATCGGCCCGATGGTGTAACCCAGGAACCCGGTGAGGGCGAATACGCTGACGATGCCCCAGGGGCTGTTGCGCGTGGCGTTGGTGATCAGGAGCAGCACGAAGTAACCGCCCAGGGTGAGCCACGGATTGACGATCTGGGCATTGGTTACCACCGCCGCCGTCGCCAGGATCGCGCTGAACAGCAGCGTCATGGACAGGAGGATATAGGTGTTGCGAATGACTTTGTTGGTTGCCAGAACCGAACCAGCCGGGCGGGCAACGACCTGATCAAGGTTATTCATGCACTTTCCCCTTTAGGAAGAAACTCAATCCTAATCTCATGGTACTCATTTGACCATAGAATACCATGCAGGTTCCGCAAATAAACCATGCGCTTGCACGGAATCGGCCGCTCCCGGCGCTGGTCACTGGCACCCCGTTTCAGGTATGCTTGCCCCGGCCGCCAGCCCCGCCACGGCGCTCGCGGTCGTATATGTAACTTACTGAATTAAATGGAGAGGTGGCTGAGTGGTCGAAAGCGGCGGTCTTGAAAACCGTTGACCGGCGACGGTCCGTGGGTTCGAATCCCACCCTCTCCGCCAAATGGAAACGGGGGAGCCGAAAGGCTCCCCCGTTTGCATTTGTGGTGTAGGGTGGCCTTGGTGAGGACCCAACGGTTCGAGCCGAGCGCCGCCGGCGCGAGACAGCGCCGGAGCTTTGCGACGGCGACCCCGCAGGGGCGAGGGGCGTAGCCCCGAGTAATCCCACCCTCTCCGCCAAATGGAAACGGGGGAGCCGAAAGGCTCCCCCGTTTGCATTTGTGGTGCAGGGTGGCCTTGGTGAGGACCCAACGGTTCGAGCCGGGCGCCGCCGGCGCGAGACAGCGCCGGAGTCGCTTCTCGAACCAACTCCCAAAGGCATAGCAACGCTGCCCATGACGCTCGCAATGGTTTGTCGGGTCGTGGGGTTGCACTTGTGGGCAGACCAAGGAGCGTGTTGCGCGGGTAGCGTCGGGCGATGCGGCAGCACTCACGCCGCTGGCGGAACCGATATCGACACTGAATGTCTTCGACTGCGCACCAACGTCTGCATTGTCGTCAAGGCGGCCTGAGTCGCCGTATTCCTGTCGGCACTCTCGGGCTTCCCGGCGACAAAACGTTGCCTCTGCGCATCTGGTCCAGCTCCAAACCGCTGTTGGCATTTCGGCCCGCTTCGTCACCGGCATCTCATCGTATAAATCGGTTCGAGAATACTCGAACTTACGGAGAAATGAGCGTAGAATCTTTACGCGCTCCCTCCTCCCATGCAAAGGGTTTCGGACGGTACCGGCAGTAGCGAAGGGTTGCTGTTCCGAGCTGTATAAGTCCTTGTTTTATATGGGCGGTCGTTTAGACCGAAGGAGTGAAAAATGAAGGTTGAGGTAGGTGGAAGACCGACTTGGCGCGCAGTGTTGGGGGCTGTACTGTGCGCTTCCGCGCTTGCCGTTGCCGTACCCGCAAATGCGCAGACGGACGGCGCGTTCCTACGGAACGCGGTCGAAGGCGGAAACTTCGAAGTGCAAGTGGGGCAACTGGCAGAACGCAACGCCGGGAGCGAACAAGTCAGACTGTTGGGATACATGATCGCCACTGATCATGCCCGCTCGGACGAGTCGCTGCGGCAGCTTGCTTTCATGGAAAAGGCCAGTCTGTCGAGCGAATCGCTCTCGAACACCCGGAAGCTGCAACAGCTTGGGCGTTTGCACGGCGCGGCGTTCGACAAGGCATTTCTGCAAACGATAACGGCAAGCCACAAGGCTGATATCGCCGTCTTTCTCCAGGAAGCGACAAACGGCACGGACGTTGCCCTGAGGCAGTTTGCGGAACGGGCGCTGCCAACCTTGCAGAAGCACCTCTCGATGGCTCAACAGCTGCGATCACAAGTGGGGCAGTGATCGGCGGGTTCTTCCGCCTCAAGCTGGCATGGAGTTTTGCCAGCTTGGCGGGGGAGCCCAAATGGGCAGTTGCATCGAGTTCCAACCGCTGCGTGAGCGGCGGGGTTCTCTCATCCGCCGGACCGTCGTTCCGGTCTATCCTGTTTCAACCCCCGCGGGATCGGCGCACGCGCAAGGCGCGTTGCGGCTGCCACAGCGCATTTTCGGTGCTCCGTTACCGCCCAAAGCGGCGTTGTTCCAGATGCTTCTCCATACTGGCGAAGTCCACGGGCGGCGCGTTGAGCAGTCCGGCACGCGTTCAATCCCATCTTCGGCCGGCAGGCTAACCGCAGGTGAGTGGGCAGTTTCGCGCCCGGGCTATCCAACACGGACTCAATCGACTTCCCAGGGAGGGACCGGCGTGAATTTCTCAACCAGAAAGTCGATGAACGCCCGCACCTTGGGCGAAAGATGGCGCCGCTGGGGAAACACCGCCAGAATCGACGACTTTTCGTGTTCGCATTCGGGCAGCAGCCGCACCAGGCGCCCCGCTTTTATATCGGGGCCGACCAGAAATGTGGATAACCGGGCGATGCCGACGCCCGCGAGGGCGGCGTGATACAGGGCATCGGCGCTGTTGGTTTCGAAATTCCCCGGCACGTCCAGTATGCGCGCGCCGTTCGGGCCGTCGAACTCCCATTCGTTGAAGGTGGACACCGTGTACAGGCGCAGGCAATTGTGTTTCAGCAGCTCCTCCGGGGTTTGCGGCGCCCCGTAATGCTCCACATACGACGGTGCGGCGCAGATGACCCGCCGGTTGACCGCGAGCCGACGCGCCACCAGGGACGGGTCGGTCAGCTGTTCGCTGAAACGGATGGCTACATCCATGCCTTCCTCGACCAGGTCGACGAAGCGGTCGGTGACCTCCAGGTGCACGCGCAGCTCCGGGTACCGTTCCAGGAATTCGGGAATGAGCGGCAGCACGTGGTGCTTGGCGAATGCCACCGTCGCGGCGGCGCGCAGTGAGCCCCGCACGGCGCCCTGGCTTTCCATAACCCATTGTTCGGCCTCTTCAATCTCGGCGGCAACGCGCGTGCACCGCTCGTAGAATTCACGGCCTTCCTCGGTCAGCGTGATGCGTCGCGTGGTGCGGTTCAACAGCCGCATGCCGAGGCGGTCCTCGAGGCGGCTGATCTGTTTGCTGATTGCCGATGGCGTCAGATCCAGCGCGCGCGCGGCGGCGGAGAACCCGCCCTCCCTGACGGCGCGGGCAAAGATCATCATCTGTGTTGCCAGTTCCATCGTTCCCCCAACTTGTGACTCTGCATCACAGGTGATGTGACGATTATCCCGCTAATCCCGGCACCTGTCAGCCGCTATATTAACGGTGTCGCAGATGAACCGCAGGCTGAGCGCCAGGCCGACGATCGTCAGGCAGAGCGCCGGCGGCAATGCCGGGAAGCGGCAATGAATTCGACTGTTTTCGACTCCTCCCCCTTGTGCCCGCGTCCCCGCGGGCTTCTTTTTTGTAGGCCCGGGTAATCGGCCCAGACGCCCCGCGGCGGACGGGAGCCGCGTATGATCCCCCGCGACGGTCCGAGTCTGGTATCCTCCGCGCCAACCGAACTGGCGACATCATCATGCTGCTGCGCATTATTTCCATTGTCTTCCCGGTGTTTGCCATTGCCGCAATCGGTTATTTCTATGGCCGCTACAAACGGCCCGACATGGCGCTGGCGAATCAACTGAACATGGATCTGTTCGTGCCGGCGCTGGTGTTCGGGGCGCTGGCGAGCAAGTCGTTCGATCTCGGAGCCTACAAAGGCCTGGCCGCGGCCGGGGCATTGGTGATCCTCGGTTCGGGCCTGCTGGCGCTGCCGGTTGCCCGCTGGCTGAAGGTGGACATTCGCACTTTCGTGCCGCCCATGATGTTCAGCAATTCGGGCAACATGGGGTTGCCGCTGGCGTTGCTTGCTTTCGGGCAGGCGGCGCTGCCGGCGGCAATCATTCTGTTCATCGTCGAAATGGCGCTGCACTTCTCCCTGGGCGCCTATATTCTCGACCATCGGATGCGGCTGACACGGGTGCTGCGGATTCCCGTGATCGTGGCCACCCTGCTGGGGCTTGCGTGCAGCGCCGCCGGGGTGGTGTTACCCGGTCCCGTGGCCACCGTTATCCGCATGCTGGGCGATATCGCTGTTCCGTTGTTGCTGTTTTCGCTGGGGGTCCGCCTCACGCAAGTGTCGTTCAAGGACTGGCACCTGGGACTTTGGGGGGCCATTGTATGTCCGGCCACAGGCCTGGCGATGGTTTGGGCGATCTCGCCATGGTTGCAGTTACCCCCGCTCCAGCACAGCCTGTTGATCATATTCGGCGCGCTGCCACCAGCCGTGCTGAATTTCATCGTCGCCGAACAATACCGGCAGGAGCCGGAAAAGGTGGCGTCCATTGTGATGCTTTCCAACCTGGGCAGTCTGGTGGCGGTGCCGTTGGCGTTGGCGGTGGCGCTGTCCTGAGCCCGGCCCGGGGCTTCGTCACTGGATCCCCGCGGTGGCGGACGTACGGCTAGGAGGTGGAATAAAAAGATACTGTAAGTATGTGTTAAACAGATAAAACATAGCGGTATCAAAAGTGGGAATGGAGACGGCGGCGGTGCGCAGATGCTAGGAATAGCCGGGGGGATCGTGTATTTTGTCGCCAGTAGGCGCACAGGTGACGTCCGTTCAATATCGTATCGTCGGGCGGTACGGTCCCATGGAGTTTGCATGATTGACGTGTTGCTGGTGGACGACCACGCTCTGGTCCGCACCGGGATCCGGCGGCTGCTGGACGACCGGGGTGATATCCGCGTCATCGATGAAGCTGACAGCGGCGAGCAGGCGGTGCAGAAAGTGCGTGAGCGCCGTCCGAATGTGGTACTAATGGACGTCAACATGCCGGGGATGGGGGGGTTGGAAGCCACGCGCAGAATCATGCAGTTTGATCACGGCATGAAGGTGATCGTCTGTACGGTGCACGCGTCCGAGCCGTTTCCGACGCGGCTTCTGGAGGCGGGCGCCAGCGGCTACCTGACCAAGAGCTGTGGCGTGGACGAGATCATCAGTGCGATCGAGTCAGTCTACCGGGGCGAACGCTACATCTGCGCCGAGATCGCGCAGCAGATTGCGCTTTCAATGATGCCGGGCGCTCACCGGTCGCCGTTTGACCGGCTGTCGCAGCGGGAGATGCAGGTCATGCTGATGGTCACCCAGGGGCAGAACGTCCAGGAGATTTCTGACCGTCTGTGCCTGAGTCCCAAGACCGTGAGCACCTACCGCCACCGGTTGTTCGAGAAACTCGGCGTACTGAACGATGTCGAACTGACGCGTCTGGTCATCCGCCATGGCATGGTCGAGAGCGCCGGCGGTTGAGTTCGTTCAGTTCTGGTCCACAGCGGCCACGCCGATCGTCATTGGAGTCACTGGAGTGAGCCGGCGCAGCGGCAGCGGTACGTGTCCAACCGCGTTTGGGTCCGGGGAACCTTGAGCATGGCCGAGCAACGCATCCGGGCTCCGGAACTGGCGGATTCCCTTGAATGGTTCAATACTTCCGAGCCGCTGCGTATTGCCGAGCAGCGCGGCAAAGTGGTGTTGCTGGATTTCTGGACTTACTCCTGCATCAATTGCCTGCACGTCGTGCCGGACCTGCGCCACCTTGAGGAGAAGTACCGTGACGGGTTGGCGGTGATCGGCATTCATTCGCCGAAATTTCCCCACGAACGGGTCGGGGCACACCTGCAAAAGGCCATCAACCGCCATCACATCCGTCATCCGGTGGCCAATGATCCGAAACTGCAGGTGTGGCGCCAATATGGGATCAAGGCGTGGCCCTCCCTGATTTTCATCGATCCGCAAGGCTACGTGCTGGGGGTTCTTCGCGGTGAAGGCCGCCGCAAACAGTTGGACGGGTTGATCGCCCAGCATTTGGACCAGGCCGAGCGCGCGGGAATCCTGAGCACCGAACAACTGCCGGTCCGGCTGCAGCCGGAACCGCGCGGCACGCTGTCCTTTCCCGGCAAGGTACTGGCCCACGGAAACCGGGTTTACATCAGCGACAGCGGCCACAACCGCGTCATGGAAGCGACGCCGGACGGGCAGATCACACGCGTTTTCGGCACAACCAGCCCGGGCTTGCTGGATGGGCGCGAGCAGGAGGCGGCGTTCCGCAACCCCCAGGGTCTGACGCGGGTGGACGATTATCTCTACGTGGCCGATACCGGTAATCATGCGGTTCGGCGTATCAATCTCTGGGACGGCGAAGTCCAGACCGTCGCCGGTACCGGGACCCAGGGGCGTTACGCCGGCGACTTCTACGATGACCCCCTCAAGGCCCCGCTGAACTCGCCCTGGGATGTGGCGCATCACAACGGTCAGTTGTTTATTGCCATGGCAGGGCAGCACCAGGTGTGGGCCCTGCAATTGACGACCAACGTGGTAGGCAATTTTGCCGGTTCCGGGCGCGAGGGCATCGACGACGGCGCCCGGGAGAAGGCGACCCTGGCCCAGCCGTCCGGGCTCACGGTCGGCGATTCGCGGTTGTACGTGGCCGATTCGGAAACCTCGGCGTTGCGCGCCCTGGATCTGCCGCTGGGCGGTGTCGAAACCCTGGTCGGCACCGGTTTGTTCGATTTCGGCGACGCGGATGGAATCGGCGCGGCTGCGCGGCTGCAACACCCGCTGGGGGTGAGCTACGACGGACGCCGCCAGTGCGTGTGGATTGCAGACACATATAATAATAAAATCAAAAGAATGGATGTCAAATCTAAACAAATTTCAAGCGTGGACGGGTGCGGCGACCTGGCCGAGCCGGGCGGGCTCAGCGTGGCCGGCGACCGCCTCTGGATCGCCAATACCAACGCTCATGAAATCCGCTGCCTGGACCTGGAGCAGGGCGGGTGTACGGTTCTGGAACTTCATGACTGAAGCTCCCCGTTTTGATGGGCAGTGCCGGTGCTGCCCGCGGCTGGCGTCGTTTCTGGACCAGGTAGCCCAGCGGCACCCGTCTTACCATGCGCGCCCGGTGCCGCCGTTCGGCGACCCGGCGGCGCGGCTGCTGGTGGTGGGCCTGGCCCCGGGTATGCACGGAGCCAATGCCAGTGGACGTCCCTTTACAGGCGACCACGCCGGCATCCTGCTCTATGAGACCTTGTATCGCTACGGATTCGCCAGCCGGCCGGAATCCCGAGCCGCCGACGACGGGCTGCGCCTGCGCGACTGCCGGATTACCAACGCCGTGAAATGCCTGCCGCCGGCCAACAAACCTACCGGCGTTGAGGTCAGAACCTGCAACGCGTATCTGCGGCGGGAGCTGGCCGACCTGGCCGGCGGCGCCGTCGTACTGGCCCTGGGAGCGGTCGCCCACGGCGCCGTGGTACGAGCCCTGGGCCTGAAACAATCCGCGTACCGATTCGGGCATGGCCGGCGCCACGACCTGCCCGGCGACAGGACGCTGCTGGACTCATATCATTGCAGCCGTTACAACACCCAGACGCGGCGGTTGACCGAAGCCATGTTCCATGAAGTATTCGCCCAGGCGCAGCGAATCCTGGACGGCGAAGAGCGCCAACGTCGACCCCGTCGCGGGCGTTGACCGTGTTAACATGATCTCCGGCCGGGGCCCCGCGGCTTCGGTAGTATTTTGCCCGGCGCGCCGCCGCGCGGGCCGCCCAACGCTCGATCGATCCACATGACCCCTGGCAAACCGCCGGCGTTCGACGCCGCCGCATTTCTGAAGACTCTGACGCCGCGCCCCGGCGTCTACCGCATGCTCGATGCCGACGGCAAGGTGTTGTATGTCGGCAAGGCATACAATCTGAAGAAGCGGGTCGCCAGCTATTTCCGTTCGTCGGGACTGGCGCCCAAGACCCGCGCTCTGATGCACCACGTGGCGAACGTGGAAGTCACCGTCACCCATACCGAGGGTGAGGCGCTGATTCTCGAAAACCATCTGATCAAGAAGCTGCGGCCGCGCTACAATGTGCTGCTGCGTGACGACAAAAGCTATCCTTACATTTACCTGTCCACCGAGGACGAGTTCCCGCGACTGGCGTTTCACCGGGGATCCAAACGGGCCAAAGGACGTTATTTCGGGCCCTATCCGTCGGCCTCGGCGGTGCGCGATACTCTGAGCCTGCTGCAGAAGCTGTTTCGGGTCCGCCAGTGCGAAGATACCTTTTTCCGCAACCGCTCGCGGCCGTGCCTGCAATACCAGATCAAGCGCTGCACCGCTCCCTGTGTCGGACTGGTGGACGAGGAGGCGTACCGCCGCGACGTGCGCCACGCCATGCTGTTTCTCGAAGGCAAGAGCCGCGAGGTGATCGACGAGCTGGTGCAGCGCATGGAAGAAGCTTCCGTCGCCCTGGAGTTCGAGCAGGCGGCGCGCTACCGCGACCAGATCGCGAGCCTGCGGCGGGTTCAGGAGCGCCAGTACGTCAGCGGCGGAGGCGGAAACCTGGACGTGGTGGCCTGCGTGGTGGAGGCGGGTGTGGCCTGCGTGCAGGTGTTTTTCATCCGCGGCGGCCATAATCTGGGCAACAAGATGTTCTTCCCGCAGATCCCGACCGAGGCCGAACCCGGCGAGGTACTGGCCGCGTTCCTGCCCCAGTATTACCTGGACAAGGACGTGCCGCAGGAGATCCTGCTCAGCCATGGAGTGGAGGACGCGAACCTGCTGGCCGAAGTACTGGCCGGGCAGGCACGGCACAGCGTGTCGCTGCGCCACAGTGTACGCGGCGAGCGGGCGCGCTGGGTGGAGATGGCGCGGCAGAACGCCGACACTGCGCTGAAGTCACGGCTGGCCAGCCGCATGGGGACGCAACAGCGCCTGGAGGCGCTGCAGGATGCGCTGGGGTTGGATCAGACTCCGGGGCGCATGGAATGCTTCGATATCAGTCATACCATGGGCGAAGCGCCGGTGGCCTCCTGCGTGGTGTTCGACGCCGAAGGCCCGGTGAAGGCCGACTACCGGCGCTTCAATATCGAAGGCGTGACGCCGGGCGACGACTATGCGGCGATCCGCCAGGCCCTGCAGCGGCGCTACACCCGGCTCAAGCAGGGCGAGGGCAAACTTCCCGATTTGCTGTTCATCGACGGCGGCAAAGGTCAGCTGCGCCAGGCGCGGGAGGTGCTGGAAGAACTGCAGGTGGAGGGGGTGACAATCGTCGGCATCGCCAAGGGGCCTGAGCGCCGCCCAGGTATGGAGGTGCTGTTCTTGTCCGGCAATCCGGCGCCCTTTATACTGCCCGAAGACTCATCGGCCTTGCACCTGATTCAGCAGATCCGGGATGAGGCCCACCGTTTTGCAATCACCGGACACCGCCAGCGGCGGTCGCGGGCGCGCAACACCTCGGTTTTGGAGACTATCCCGGGGATGGGGCCCAGGCGCCGACAACTGTTGCTGAAGCAGTTCGGCGGGCTGCGGGAGATTGCACGGGCCGGCGTGGAGGACCTCGCCAGCGTACAGGGAATCAGCAAACAGCTGGCGCAGAAAATCTATGATGCATTCCATTCCGAGGCAAGCTGATCGGCGATGAAGTTGAATCTCCCGCTCGTGCTCACGCTATCGCGCATCGCGGTCATCCCGGTGTTTGTGCTGGTGTTCTACCTGCCGGTAAGCTGGTCCAATGAAGTCTGCACCTGGTTGTTCGTGGGCGCGGCGATCACCGATTGGCTCGATGGTTTCATCGCCCGCCGCTTTGGTATGACGTCGCGGTTCGGTGCCTTTCTCGATCCGGTGGCCGACAAGCTCATGGTCGCCGTGGTGCTGATTCTGCTGGTGGACCACAACCCGACGCCGTATCCGGACGTGCTGGTTGCGATTCCGGCGGCGGTGATCGTCGGCCGCGAGATCACCATTTCCGCTCTGCGCGAATGGATGGCCGAAGTGGGCGAGCAGGCCAAGGTGGCCGTTTCCTATATTGGCAAAGTCAAGACCACAGCGCAGCTGGTGGCGCTGCCGATGATGATTTACCGCGAGCCGCTGTGGGGCGGCGTGCCCATGGGCGACATCGGATTTTACCTGTTGTACCTGGCGGCGATCCTGACTCTTTGGTCCATGTTCATCTACCTGCGCGGCGCCTGGCCGACGCTGCGCGACAGCGCCAACCACCGCCAATGACAGGTGCGGTGAACGCGCTTGACACCGCCCCAGCGAGCATTAAAATACGTGTTCGCTGCAGCGATGCGGGAATAGCTCAGTTGGTAGAGCACAACCTTGCCAAGGTTGGGGTCGCGAGTTCGAGTCTCGTTTCCCGCTCCAAATTCAGCGAGTTAGCAAAGCCTCGATCCCGCGGAGAGTGGTTATGCAGCGGACTGCAAATCCGTGTACCTCGGTTCGATTCCGGGCTCAGCCTCCATATTCCCGATTTGAGGCAGCGCGCCGTGACATACGGCGTGGTGTTCGTCAGCGTCAAGGCGCAACCCCGCCGGGGCCCCACGGTGCAGGACCTGGCAACCGGGGGTATTGGATGAATTCGGACGCGTCGTGTCGGCGCCCGCCGCCCATCACCATCGTTGAGCGACCGATTCCCCGCTGACCCGCGGGGCCGGCCTGGCGCGCGGCGCTTGTCGCCCCGGTGTATGCAGTGATTAATGTGAGGGTTCGCCGCCCGTTGCGGGCCTGATTGCCGGCGGCTCGGGAATCGGCCGCTTGGGTGCGCTCCGGCCAATTCCGTTTACCAGCGGTCCGGCAATGCCGCTACAATGCCTGCAGCACCGCGCCCGGGTGGCGAAATTGGTAGACGCAAGGGACTTAAAATCCCTCGGAGGGCAACCTCCATGCCGGTTCGAGTCCGGCCCCGGGCACCACCTACCCAGACCGGATTTGCAGTATCGAAGCCGTCCTATCGGGGATACCCGGGATGGGGGCGGTCACCAAGTCGGTCAGCGTCGAACCCGCAGACCAGATCAGGGGCCGGCGAACCTGCCGCAGTCGTGGTGAGGCGCGGGAAGAAATGTGCCGTTTCATCGGGCGGCTCCACAGACCGGGACGCCGATGGTCAACGCTCGGTGATTTCGCTCCACCATGAACACCGGGCTACGTCGGCTTGGGCGGATGGACGCGGAACCCGGGGCAGGCCACGCGCCGTTCACGCCTTGGACCGACGGTAGCTTGCGCGGCCCGCGGAATGGCCCGGAGAGAAGGGCGCCTTTGCGTGGCGTATTTCACCGGTGGGGTCGGAAACTGCGGCGGGATCTTAAGTCGCCGCGTCCCGCGACTCCTCCATTTTTTCGATTGCCTGGTCGCTGGGCATTTCGGGTGATTTGGTCCGCTGTTTGAATTCTTCAATTGACGATGGCGTTGCCGCAACCAGCAGCTCATCGCCCACCAGCAACACCGTGTCGGCACCCGGCACGATCTCTTTCTCACCGCGCAGCACGCCTACGATCACCACGCCCGGACAGGCGACTTGACGGACCTGACGCCCGGCTGCCGGTGTCCCGGAGCCCAGGGAGACGCTGTAGAGATACTCCTGGCCCGGCGTCAAAGGCACCGGTTCGCCGCGGGTCAATCGTGTCCGGAGGTGGGCGTGCAGCGTGTTGCGGTCCAGTTGCACCCGGTTCTGGCGCAGGAAACTCGAAACAATTTCCGAATACAGCTCGGTATTGGCAGGGCTCGTCGCCGGCGTTGGAACCTGCGCTTCGTACAGTGTCGGGTATTTGAAGGTTCGTGTCAGTCCGACCTGAACCAAGTAGCTGACGGCGACCGCCAGCATGGTCGGCATGATCAGATCGTAACCCCCGGTCATCTCCGCGACCATGACCAGCGAGGCGATGGGCACGCGCGCGGCCCCGGCGAACAGCGATGCCATCCCGACCACCGCCAACGCGGTGCCGTTGATTCCGGAGATGCCGGATGCGTGGAGCACTGCCGCGAATGCCGCGCCCAACAAGGCGCCCACGTAAAGACTGGGTGCGAAAACACCGCCCGAGCCGCCGGAGGCAACTGTCAACGAAAGGGCGATGATCTTGCCCACGGACAGTACAAGCAGCAACCATACCGCAATCCCGCCGCCGCCTTGCAGGGAAAACTGGATATAGCCGTAGCCGCCACCCAACAACGGCGGCGCCAGCATGCCCACCAGTCCCATACCGAGACCGCCGATGGCCGGCTTGAGCTGATTGGGCACCTTGAGTTTATGGAACGTATCGCGGGTCCAGTAGAACACCGTTGGCAAAATCGCACCAAGGCAGCCGGCCAGCGCAGCGAGCACCACGAACCATACCAAGTCGATCGGGGCCCCGAAGGTCACCCCGCGAGGTAAAATGAACAGCGGCGTCCAGCCATTGAACAGTCCGGTGATGGCGTAGGCGACCGCCGAGGCGACCAGCGTGAAAGTCAGGAAACGCCCTTCGAACGCCATCGTACTGTAGAGAATTTCCACGGCGAACAGCGCGGTGCCCAGGGGGCTTTTGAAAATCGCCGACAAGCCCGCGGCCATACCGACCAACAGCAAGACACGGCGCTCTTCGTCCGGCAGATTGAGCAGCCCGCCGGCAATGGCGCCGACGCCGGCGGCGATCTGCGCGGTCGGGCCTTCGCGTCCGGCCGATCCGCCCGATCCGATGGTGATAGCGCTGGCGATGGTCTTGATCAACGGCACCCGATAGCGGATGCGACCGGCGGTGCGGTGGTAACCCTTGACCGCGGCGTCGGTACCGTGCCCTTCGGCTTCAGGCGCCCAGGTGTAAACCAGGATTCCCGAGATGAGGCCGCCCAGCGTGGTGGCGACCGGGATCAACCAGTACCAATGATGATCCGTCGGCGCCGTGCCCATGGCATGCGCCTGTGCGACATCAATGAACGAGTATCCGCTGATGGGACGAAGGATCCAGATTTCCGCCATGTGGAGGAGCCAAATGAAAACCTGCGCACCCAGTGCGCCGACGACCCCGAGAAAGACGCTCAAAATGATAAGTCGAGTGGTGCGCTCGAGGCGCAGTAACCAGCCCATTGTTTTTTTCGTACCCCGGTATTGTTGGCAAATTATGCTAGTTTACACCGATCACCTCGGCGCTGTCGCCCCGTGTCGAGTTTCACCTCTACGCCAAAAGCCCAACCTCGCCGTGGAATTTGGTGTCCCATGTAGGCATGCGTGATTAGCGGCCCGGAGACTCCTTGTACGACGTGTCAGAGTCTGTCGCCGGCCGAGAGTCGACGGTGTGCCGGCCCGACAATAACTGTCTTCCAAGTGTGGTTTGCGTACGTCAAAAGAGGGCCGACAAGCGGTCGGCGAGATCTCCGCCCCGGTGTTGGGCGGATTGTCCGGGAGAGCGTGCGGTGCCGTGAGTACTTGAACGTGCATGCGTTCCTGTCACTGGAGGATACGCGGGTGAAGATCGAAGCCTGGCTTCACAATCCGGCGGCGACGACCGGGTATGCCTTTGTAAAACCAACATTCCGAAGCCGGGTATGAGCCCACGCGGTAACTGTGCTGGGTCAACGCGGTGGCTCAGTCTTTCTGCAGCCTTCAGCGGGCCAAAAAGGAGGTGCATCAGAATAAGTATCTGCAAGACTTGCGACTCGGTCCGTGCCGATGTCTTGGATTACACCCGGTCGTTCTTACAATCGCACACGGTCGCGACAATCAGCTCGGCGCGGTCAGTACAGAGGTGTTCGAGAATGCGTCAAAATGGGGCTGGGGTCTTGCGGTACTGGGGGCAGTCCATTGACGTATTTGTGCCTTCGGTTCGATTGGGCGGGCTTGCGAATCGCAGGGGTAGGCCGGTCTCAGGAGGCCCGCGTCGGCGGGCTCAGCGGACGTGCAACTGGCGGATATGTTGCTGCACGTCGACGTTGTAGGTTCCCGGCTCCAGTGCTTTATTAATTGCGTATATGCCTTCCTCGCGGTCCACGAACTGCGCCAGGTCGACGACGCGGGTGGGATAATACGGCCGCTTTTCCTCGTCCAACACTACCAGGACTTTCGGGCGTAGGCGCAACTCCGGGTTGGTTGAAATGACAATGCCCACCTCGCCGCCATGCAGCTCGACCAGGGTGCCGATCGGGTAGATGCCGATACACTGAGTGAACTGCTCGAGCAGGACCGGATCAAAATCCCGTTCCCGCCATTCGTACATCCGCGTTAATGCCTCGGTGGCGTTCATTCCGTCATGATATATGCGGTTGCTGGTGATGGCGTCGTAGACGTCGACGATCGCCACCATCTTGCTCCACAGGGAAATTTCATCGGCCTTGAGCCCGCGCGGATAACCGTGGCCGTGCAGCCGTTCGTGGTGCGTGAAGGCCACGTCGATAACGGCGGCCGGGATCCCCGGGTTGGCTTCCAGGATTTCCCGGCCGTGGTCCGGATGGGCCCTCATGATGGCGAACTCTTCATCCGTAAGTTTACCCGGCTTGTTCAGTATCTCCAGAGGGGTGCGCAATTTGCCGATATCGTGCAGCAATCCGCCCATGCCCGCGAGGTTCAACTGACGCACGGAAAGCCCCAGATGTCGGCCGAAGGTGATGGTAAGCACGCAGACGTTGACGCTGTGTTGCGCCGTGTATTCATCCCGGTTCTTGAGCTGGGCAAGACACAACTGGGCGTCGGGATTGCGCACAATGCTTTCCACCATATTGGCGACGGTTTCCCGCACTTCTTTGAGATCGGGAATGCGGCCTGACTGCACATCGGCGAAGACATTGTCGATGAATTTGCGCGTTTGACTGCGCGCGATTCGCGCGGACTTCAGCTCGTCCTCGATGGTCACTTGGCGCGGGTAGCGTTTGGCGCCCTTGGCCCTTAGCAGGGAGGTTATCACCCCCGGCGTGGACGGCAGCGCCAGCAGCGAGTTCGCCGGTAGATCCGGGACGCGCAGAGTATCGACAATGACGTGATCGCATTCCTGTTGAACGGCCTCCAGCTGCTCCTTCGACTGGACGAAAAATCCCTGAAACAGGAACGAGCTCTCGAGCCACGGGCGGTCGAGTTCACAGACATACATGCCGATCTTGAGGTTTTGGACGTCGACTTTCTTTTTCATCACGACGAACCGATGGCTTCCGTTCCCAGCATGCTGCCGGGTCCCGATTCAGCATATCGGCCCCGTGCAAACATACTTTAGCCGTAAGATTCCGATTTTTTTACCAAATTCAGCGGGATCGGCTATCCTTGGGAAGGTACCTGGAAAGGCGTCGGTTGGCCGTGGCCGCCAGCCATGGGGGGAATCATGGAACTGCAGGGCTATCTGCGTCTGATGACCGAGCAGAACGCTTCGGACCTGTTTTTCAGTACCGGTGCGCCGGTCAATATCAAGGTCGAGGGGACGACGGCCCCAGTCGACAACGAGCCGCTGCGCCCGGGCGAGGTGAAGGGCCTGGCCTACCGGATCATGACCGATGAACAGATCCGCACCTTTGAGCGCGAACTGGAGATGAATCTGTCGTTGCACGAACCGGAAATCGGCCGGTTTCGCGTCAATGTGTACCGGCAGCGCGGCGAGGTCGCCATGGCGGTGCGCTACATCAAAGACCAGATTCCCACCGTCGAGGAGCTTAACCTGCCGCTGCTGCTGCAGGATCTGGTCATGCAGCCGCGGGGCCTGGTGCTCATGGTTGGAGCCACGGGTGCGGGCAAGTCCACCAGCCTGGCGGCGATGATCGAGTACCGCAGCGCACGCCGCACCGGCCACATCCTCACCATCGAAGAGCCGATCGAATTCATGCATCGACACCGCAAGTCCATCGTGGATCAGCGCGAGGTCGGCGTGGACACGCTGTCGTACGGCAACGCATTGAAAAACGCCATGCGCGAGTCCCCGGACCTGATCCTGATCGGCGAGATCCGCGATCGGGACACCATGCAGCAGGCCATTGCCTATGCGGAAACCGGCCATTTGTGTCTGTCCACGCTGCATGCCAACAACGCCTATCACGCCCTTGAGCGCATCCAGAATTTCTTCAGCGAGGATATGCGCTCGCAGGTGTTCATGGGGTTGTCGCTGAACCTCAAGGCCATCGTCGCCCAGCGCCTGGTTACCGGCAAGGACCACAAGCGCCTGCCGGCGGTGGAGGTCATGCTGACTTCGCCCTACATACAGGAGCTGATCGCCCGTGGCGATATCGGCAAGATCCACGATGTGATCGAGCAGAGCACCGACCGCGGCATGCAGAGTTTCGACCAGGCCTTGTTCGAGCTCTACAAGAGCGGACGCATCGGCTTGGAGGAGGCGCTGCGCAACGCGGAATCCCATAACAACCTGGCCCTGCGAATCCGCCTGCTGGAGGGAGGCGGCAAGGTGCCGCCGTCGGGTGTGTCCCTGGCCGAAAGCGACGACAGAGGCGAACCGGGTGACGCGTGAACCGGTGCGCGCCCGACGTTGCGCGGCCGCTTCGGTTCCTGATCCGCTGTTGCCCCGGCTTCGCCCGCGGTTATGCGCCGGGCGTGCCGTGGCATCGCGCCGCGGGCTGCTGGCTTAATGGTCTATGGTCTGAGGATGGTCCGCCTCGAGGACAGTGAGCAGCCGCCGGCCCCGGGCGGGCGCCGGCGCAACGGTGTGGAGCTGGCGGTATTCCTGTTTCTCATCGTGCCGTCCATGTTGCTCTCGTTTACCGTCACCCGCGGCGGGGGCATGGACTTCGTCACGGCGGCGCTGGCGACCATCGTGCGCGACCTGGGGTTGGTCGGGCTGATTGCCTATTTTCTCTGGCGCAACGGCGAGGCATTTGAGTGCCTGGGTTGGATTCGGCGCGGCGCCGGCCGCGAGATCGTCCTGGGCGCTATCCTGTTCGTGCCGTTGTTTCTGGGTACCGGGTGGTTGGCCAGGCTGCTGCAGTCGGTCGGGCTGTCCGGCCCGCCGGCGGCGATTCCGGCGTTCCTGCAGGCCCACGGGTTACTGCAAATGCTGCTGGCGCTGGCCCTGGTATCCGTGGTCGCCGTGGCCGAAGAGACCATTTTCCGCGGGTATTTGATTCTGCGCCTGAGAATGCTCGGGCTGGAGCGCCTGTCGGCGGCTGTGGTTTCTTCACTACTGTTCTCGCTCGGGCATGGCTACGAGGGTTCCGCCGGCGTAATCACCGTCGGGGTGATGGGACTGGCGTTCGCCTGGGTCTATTTGTGGCGCGGCAGCCTCATCGCCCCCATCGTCATGCACTTTCTGCAGGATCTGGTGGGTCTGGTCATTCTCCCGGCACTCGGCGGGCACTGATTGGACCGCCGGGGCGCGGTGTGTTTGGCGGCGTGCGCTGCTTTACGTGTGCGGTTTGACGATCAAGTCGTTCTCCACCAGTTTCACGCCGGGGACGCCGCGCGCAATTGCCACCGCGCGCTGTTTTTCCTGCTCCGTGTTCACGAAGCCGCTGAGTTCCACCGTGTCCTTGTAGGTGGTGACATCGATCTGGTAGGCGGCGGTGAGGGAGTCCTGCAGCAGCTTGGCCTTGACTTTGGCGGTGATGGCGGCCGAGTCAATGTATTGTCCGGTGCTCTCCCGGGTGGGGCTGCCGGCACAGCCGGCAACGGTGGTCATGACCAGCAGTACAACCGCCAAGCCGAGTGGGTGTTTGGCGAGACTCACGGGCATTCTCCTCTGCTAGGGATCGATCGGCCATGCTCGGTGCGCCCGGCACCGGCCCGGCCGTCTCAGGCGTTTGGGGGCTCAAACAGGGTGCACGCCCCGGCGCAGTTTCACGCAGCCATCAAAGGCACGAAACGTGCCAGGGAAATAGAGGCAGGCAATCAACAATAACTATCTGTCCGTGAAGGGAATATCTCCCGGTCACGGGGGCGGCCGGGGCGATGGCTGGTGGATATGCCGCATTGCCGCCGGTGGCGCCTGACCGGGCGGTGGATTTCGCCCGCCGGTCAAGCGCTCGCCGGCCCCCTTAAGGTCACCGTAAGCCTCGCCCGGCACAATCGTCGCTGGCTTGGGAACGGGACGATTGCAGCCATGAGCATCAAGCGGTCAGCCATACGACGACCGGGCGCCGCTATCCTAGTGGTGGTGAGCAGCCTCGCCGCCGGTTGCGCGGTCTATCAGCCCAGACCGTTGCCCAGCCGGCCGGACCTGGCGGATACGCCGACGTCCCTTTCGGTCGACCCTGCGAAACTGGGGTTGCCGCCGCTGGCCCGGCACCGATTCGATCCGGCCGACGGGCTGGATATGACCGAGGTGGCGATGCTGGCGGTGGCCAACAACCCGGGCCTGCGGGTGGCTCGGGCCGCCGCGGGCGTCGGCCGGGCGCAGCTGTTTGCCGCCCGTCTGTTGCCCGATCCCCAGTTGGGGTTGTCGGTGGATCATCCAACTGACGCAACACCCGGCCTCACCGGCGCCTACTCCGCCGGCCTCAGCTACGCCGTGGCTCGGCTCGTGGGCCGCGGGGCCAGGGTCGATGCGGCGCGCGCCAAGGCGGACCAACTGAATTTGCAGTTGTTGTGGAAGGAGTGGCAGGTCGTCCAGCGGGCCAAGACCCTGTACGTGCGGGTGACGTTCGAACGCCGCAAACTCGCGCGCCTGCGGCGCGCGCAGCGCCTCTATTCCGCCCGCTACGTCCGTTCCGCCAAGGCGTTGCGGGAAGGCAACGTCACCTTGGATACTACCGGGACAGACCTGACCGCGCTGTTGGATATCGACACCCGTGTATTCCAACTGCGAAAACGCATCGCGAAATCCCACAATGCGCTGAACGCATTGTTGGGCCTGGCGCCGGAGACGCCGTTGAAATTCGTGCCGCTGCCCCCGCTGCGGTTTCCGTCGGTCCGCGCCATGACCCGGGCCGAGCGCACCCTGGCGCAGCGCCGCCCCGATTTGCTGGCCTTGCGCGCCGGTTACGAGAGCCAGGAAGCCCGTGTGCGCGCCGCAATCCTGGCGCAATTTCCCGCCGTCAGTATCGGGCTCACTCGCGCGCGGGACACCAGCGACGTCCACACCACGGGCTTGGGCGTGACTTTGAACCTGCCGTTTCTCAACGGCAATCGGGGCCAGATTGCGGTGCAGCGGGCAACCCGCACGCAACTGCGCCAGCGCTACCAGGCCCGGCTCGATCGGTCCCGCAGCGATCTGGCCCTGCTGCGCACCCGCCAGGCACTGGTCGACGCCCACCACGACGAACTGGCCGCGCGCCTTCCGGCACTGCGGCGCATGGTCGCCGACGCCCGCCAGGCCTATCGCGCCGGCAACATCCCCGCGCTTACCTACCTGAACATGGAGACCACGTTGTTGAACAAGCGGATCGAACTGTACGACCTTGAGGAGACGCTGTGGTCCATACGCGTCGCCGACGACACACTGCTGGCTTGGCCCGACGTGGGAGGCCAGTGATGGCGGGCCGCGGAACCGCTGTGCCGGCGCCGCCCGGGAGCGGGCGCTGTGGCGTTGGCGTTGCGCTCGGACTCGCGGCCGTGCTGACGGCGACCGCCGGTGCGGCAGCGGCCGATACCACGACCCTGGTCAAGACGCAGCCGCTGGCGGTGCATGAGCTGACCCGGAGCGTGTCGGCCTACGGCCGGGTGCAACCCGATCCGGACGAGATCACCGCCATCACGTTGCCGCGCGCGGGCACTATCCAGCATTTGTGGATCTCGTTTGGAGAACGCGTCAAGACCGGCCAGCGGTTGTTGCAAGTGGTGACCGCGCCCCAGGAGCAGATGCAGTTTGAACAGGCTCAAGCCGCAGTCAAGTTCGCCGAGGACAAGCTCGCCACCCAGCAGCGCCTGTTCAAGCAGCAGCTCAGCACACGGGAGCAAGTGGCCAACGCCCGCCGGAAACTGCGCGACGCCCGGGCGAGCCTGGACGCTTTGCGCCGGCGCGGATCGGGGCAGCGCGCCCAGGTCGTTCGAGCGCCGGTGGCGGGTACGGTGATCAAGGTCAACGTCAACCAGGGCGACCGTGTCAAGGCCGACACCGGGGCGTTGCTGCTCTCGACCGGACAGGCGGTGGTGGTGCCGTTGGGAGTGGAGCCGGAGGACGCCCGCCGGATCCGTGCCGGCATGCCGGTGACCTTGAAATCCGCCTTCGACGCCACTTTGCACGTGCAGGCAGCGGTCGGCTCCGTACACGGCATGGTCAACCCCAAGACCCGTCTGCTGGACGTCATCGTACCCATTCCCAATCAGTCCAGTTCCCGCTTTGTGCTCGGCAGTATGGTGGAAGGCTCGATTGAACTGCAGCGCGCCGACGTCCTGGCGGTGCCGAGACAGGCAGTCTTGTCCGACCGGAAGGGGCCCTACATCTTCACGGTAGTAAGGGGGCGTGCCAAGCGCATCGATGTATCGACCGGCCTGACCGCACGCGGGCTGGTGCAGGTCACCGGTTCCAGACTTCGTGCCGGCGAGCCGATTGTCGTGCTTGGCAATTACGGCCTGGCCGACGGAATGGCGGTCCGTGAGGCGGCGCAATGAGCGTTCCCAATTGGGCTGCGCGCCACAAACGTTCGTTGGTGTTTCTGCTGCTGGTGTTGGCCGGCGCAGGCGCGGCCACCGTGTTCTCGATACCGGTGGCGCTGTTCCCCAAGGTCAGCTTTCCCCGCATCCAGGTCATACTCGACGCCGGCAACCGGCCGGCCGAGCAAATGGTCACCCAGGTGACGCGGCCGGTGGAAGAGGCCGTTCGCAGCGTGCCGGGCCTGCGATCGATCCGTTCCACCACCAGCCGCGGAGCGGCCGAGCTGTCGGTCAACTTTGTCTGGGGGCGCAACATGCCCGAGGCGCTTCTGCAGGTGGAGTCGGCCATCAACCAGGTGATGGGACAGCTGCCGCCGGGTACCACCTTTCGCGCCCGGCGTATGGATGCCACCGTCTACCCGGTGGCGGCGTATGCGCTCACCTCCGACACCCAAAGCCTTGTGGCCCTGCACCGGCTGGCGCAATACCAGTTGGTCCCGTTGCTGTCGTCAGTGAACGGCGTCGCCAATGTTACGGTGTTGGGCGGGCGGCAGCGCGAATACCGCGTCAACGTCGACCCCGCGAAGCTGCGCGCTTACGGGATCAACCTCAAGGACGTGGTCATGTCCCTGTCGGCGTCCAACGTTTTACAGGCCGTGGGCAGAATGCAGGACCATTACCGTCTTTACCTGATGCTCTCCGATACCCGTTTCCAGACCATGGATCAGATCAAGGAAACGGTGCTGCGCGCCGGGACCAATGGCGTGGTTTCCCTGGCGGACGTGGCCACTGTCCACAAGGCGACGGTGCCCAAGTGGGTGCGGGTAACCTCCAACGGACACCGGGCCGTATCGGTGCAGGTGTACCAGCAGCCCGGCGGCAACACGGTCAAGATCGGCGAGGAGATCAAGGCAAAACTCAAAGCCTTCGCCGGCAGGCTGCCCGCCGGCGTACGGATCCGCAACTGGTATGACCAGAGCCGGTTGATCAGCATGTCGGCGAAGAGCGTGCGCGATGCCATTGCCATCGGCATCGGCCTGGCGGCGCTGGTATTGTTCATATTCCTGCGCAGCGTCAAGATCACGCTGGTCGCCGTGCTGATTGTGCCGGTGGTCATCGCCACCACGGTGCTGCTTCTGTACATTCTCGGCATGACCTTCAACATCATGACGCTGGGCGGTATTGCCGCCGCCGTGGGACTGGTCATCGACGACAACATCGTCATGATCGAGAACATCGTGCGCCGCACGCGGCAGTGGGCCGACCGGCAGCGCCATGCGCGCATCCGTGATGCCGCGACGGAGTTCTTCCATCCGCTGAGCGGCTCTTCCATGTCCACCGTCATCATATTTCTTCCCTTGGCTTTCCTCTCGGGGGTCACGGGCGCGTTTTTCAAGGCGTTGTCGTTGACCATGGCCACCTCGCTGGTGGTGTCGTTCCTGTTGGCGTGGCTGGTGGTACCCATCCTGGTTGAGCACCTGCTCACGGACAAGGATGCCGAGCGCGAGGATGTCGGCGCGCTGGGCGAGTGGCTGAATCGCCGCTACCGTAACCTGATGACGAGTATCATTGATCGTCCCTGGTGGCTGCTGGTCGGTATCGTTCCACTGCTGGTCGGAGGCTACGTGGCGTACCAGAACGTGGGTTCGGGGTTTCTTCCGCACATGGACGAGGGCGGCTTCGTGCTCGATTATTTGGCCCCGCCGGGCACGTCGCTGAAGGAAACCAACCGGGTCCTGCTTCAAGTGGGAAAAATCATCGACAGCAACCCCTACGTTGCGGACTATTCGCGCCGCACCGGCGCACAGTTGGGCGGCGGCATCACCGAAGCGAACACGGGCGATTTCTTCATCCGCCTGAAAAACGGGCCGCGTCCACCGATCTGGAAAATCATGACGCAGATTCGCGAACAGGTGCAGGCTCGGGTGCCGATGCTCGACGTGGATACCGCGCAGCTGATGGAAGACTTGATTGGTGACCTGACGGCGGTGCCGCAGCCCATCGAGATTAAACTCTTCGGCGACGATCCGAGGCAGTTGCTGCAACTGGCGCCGAGAGTGGCCCGGGCGATCGGCAAAGTGCGCGGCGTGGTCAGCGTGCGCGACGGCATCGTCGTGGCCGGCGATTCCCTGGAGGTGCAGGTGAACCGGCGCAAGGCGGCCCTCGAAGGCGTGGATCCGGAGAGCGTCACGCGGCAGCTGAGCGCCTACTTTCAGGGCACCGTGACCAGCCATGTTCAAAAGGGAGTGCGCGTGATCGGCATCCGGGTCTGGGTACCGAAGCGGCTGCGGGAAACCACAGCGCAGGTGAGCGCCATGCCGATCCAGGCGCCGGACGGGCATTGGTTTGCGCTGGGACGCGTCGCCCGCGTACACATCGTCAATGGTCAGCCGCAGATCACGCGGGAGAACCTCAAACAGATGGTGGCCGTCAGCGGACGCATCGCCGGACGTGATCTCGGGTCCACCCTGGCGCAGGTGAAGCGGGTTCTGGCGCGACCGGGACTGTTGCCGAATGGGGTGTACTACCACCTGGGCGGCCTGTACAAACAGCAACAGATTGCTTTTCATGGTCTGATGCTGGTGTTCGCGGCCGCGGCGGCGCTGGTGTTCCTGCTACTGCTGTACCTGTATGAGCAGTTCCGCATGGCCGTTTCGATCGTGCTGATGCCGCTGACGGCGATGGCCGGTGTGTTCATCGGCCTGTGGCTGACGGGCATTGAGCTCAATATCACGGCAATCATGGGCATGACCATGATCATCGGCATCGTCACCGAAGTGGCGATCTTTTACTATTCCGAGTATCAGTTACTTACCGCCGAAGGGCGGCCGCCGCGCCAGGCGTTGGTGGAAGCCGGGGTCAACCGCATGCGACCGATCTTCATGACCACCCTGGCGTTTATGTTGGCGCTGTTGCCGCTGGCCATGAACCTGGGTGCCGGCGCCGCGATGCAGCAGCCGCTCGCCGTCGCCATTATCTTCGGCCTGCTGGTGCAGATGCCGTTGGTGTTGATCGTCATGCCGGTGCTGTACCGCGCGCTGGCTCCGGGCCGTTTCAGCAGCCCGCACTAGAGCGCGTTGCCGCAACGGGGCGCCGATCGTTGGTGGTGGGCGCTGACAATGGGCAATCGGATAGTGGAGCCGGCCATGCGCATATTGTTGGTCGAAGACGACTCGATGATCGGCGAAAGCGTGCGCTTGGGGTTGCGGCGTGACGGCATGATCGTGGATTGGGTGCCCGATGCGCGCCAGGCGGAGGCGGCGCTGGCGGTCGAGCCCTATGCGGTGCTGCTGTTGGACCTGGGTCTGCCGGGAAAATCCGGGCTGGAATTGCTGCGCGACCTGCGTCGCGGCGGCAATGCCATTCCGGTGCTGGTGCTCACCGCCCGCGACGAGGTGGCCGATCGGGTCCAGGGCCTGGACGCCGGCGCCGATGACTACCTCGTCAAGCCCTTTGATCTGGACGAAGTCGCCGCCCGCATCCGCGCCCTGTCGCGGCGCAACCACGGGCGCGCGGAGCCGCTGGTGGCTCACGCCGGTGTCACGTTGAATCCCGCCACCCGGGAAGCGTTGTTTCAGGGGCGCGAGCTGGCGCTTTCGGCGAAGGAATTTGCAGTTCTTCAGGCACTGCTGGAGCACCCCGGAATCGCCCTGTCGCGCGCCCAACTGGAGGAACGCCTCTACGGCTGGGGCGAGGAGGTGGCCAGCAACGCCGTGGAGGTGCACGTGCATCGCCTGCGGCGCAAGTTGGGGCTGGATTTCATCCGCACCATCCGCGGGGTTGGTTACATGGTAGCGCGCAAATCATGATGTCCATCCGGCGCAATCTCCTGGTGTGGTTGCTGGGCGCCCTGGCGTTGATCGGCGTTGCGGCCAGCGTCTGGACCTACCTGGAGGCAAACGAGGACATCAGCGAACTGTTCGATTACCAGTTGCAGCAGATCGCGCTGTCGTTGCGCCACCATCGGATCCTGCCGCAGCCGCCGCAACCGGCTGATCCCGAAGATCAGGACGATCTCGGGGACTTTATCACCCAGATCCGTTCACCGGACGGCAAACTGCTGTACGCCTCGGATCCCACGGTGCAGCTCCCGCATTACGCGCAGCAGGGGCTGCAGACGCGTCGGTGGCAGGGGGTGTCTTACCGGATTTTCGTCACCGCCACGCCCGAGCGCTCGGTGTTGGTGGCGCAGCCGGTGGAGGCGCGCAAAGCAGTGGCCGCCGAGGTTGCGTTGCGGATCCTGGTGCCGGTTCTGGTGCTGATTCCGTTCCTGGGATTGGTGATCCGCTACGGCATTCTCCGCGGCCTGAAGCCGTTGGACGCCATCGGCAATGCCTTGGCCCGGCGCACGCCGGCGGACCTGATGCCGGTGTCCGCGGTCGGATTGCCGCACGAGCTGATGCCTATGGTGTCACAGCTGAATGGTCTGCTGGCCCGCCTGGATCGCGCGATGGAGCTGCAACGCCAATTCGTGGGCGACGCCGCTCACGAATTGCGCACTCCGCTGACGGCTGTGCAGCTGCAGCTGCAGGTGTTGGAACGCGCCGGGACCGAGGAGGAACGGCGCTCGGCCCTGGAGCGGCTGGGGGCCGGTGTGGTCCGCGCGACGCGGTTGGTCGAGCAGTTGCTGGCGCTGGCGCGGGCAGAGCCCGATGGTGCGGCGACGGGAATGGCCGCGGTGGCACTGGACCGGGTGATGCAGCGCGTGGTGGCAGAGCGGGCCGAGCTGGCGCTGGCCAAGGGGGTGGATCTGGGTATCACCCGCCTCGATCCGGTCACCGTGTGGGGCGACGAGGAGAGCCTGCGGGTCATGGCCGGCAATCTGGTCGGCAACGCGATCAACTACACGCCCACCGGCGGCCGCGCCGATGTGCAGGTGTATGTGGCCGGCGACCAGGCGGTGTTGGAGGTCGAGGACAACGGGCCGGGCATTGCCGCGGACCTGCGCGCACGGGTGTTCGATCGGTTTCATCGCGGCGCTGCAGGCAATGACTCGGGCAGCGGTCTCGGGCTGGCCATCGTGCGGGCGATTGTCGAGCGGCATCGGGGCACGGTGGTGCTGGATGACGGGCGAGAGGGTCGGGGGCTGCGGGTCAGCGTGCGACTGCCGCGTGCGACCAAGCCGTAGGGTGCGCCGGGCGCAGGCGGCGCACCGCTTGCGCCGGGGCGCGCCGGCGGGCGCATGCATTCGGTGCCACGACAGCCAGACGGTGCGTTGCCGCTTTCAGCGGCGAACGCACCCTACGCGGAATCCGCCATACACAATCAATCAAAGCCGTAGGGTGCGCCGGGCGCAGGCGGCGCACCGCTTGCGGCTAGGGCGCGGCGCGATGGCCGGCCAGAAAATGGCCGAACTCCTCGACCGGCAGCGGCGGGCTGCAGTAGTAGCCCTGGTAGGCATTGCAGCCTTTGTCCTGGAGAAAACGCAGCTGCGCTTCGTTTTCGACGCCTTCGGCGATGACCTGCAGATCAAGCAGGCGCGCCATGGCGACGATAGTCTCAACGATTGCCGCGTCATTGGGGTCGTAGGGGATGTCCTCGACGAATGATTTGTCAATCTTGAGCACGTCCAGTGGCAGGCGTTTGAGGTAGGCCAATGAGGAGTAGCCGGTGCCGAAATCGTCGATGGCGACGCCGACGCCGATTTCCTTCAAGGCGCGCATCTTTTCCACCGTATCGGCGATATCGTCGATGACCACGCCCTCGGTGATTTCCAGCTTCAGGCATCCCGACGGGATGTTGCGTTCCTCGACCAGCGTCGCCACCTGCTGGACGAAGTCCATCTGACGAAACTGGCGCGGGCTGACGTTCACGGCGAGGCTGCCCGTGCGGGCACACAATCCGCTGTCAACCCAGTGCGTGATCTGGTCGAGTGCTTGTCGCAACACCCACGCTCCGATGGGCAGGATGACGCCGGTCTCCTCGGCGATGGGGATGAAATCGGCCGGCGACACCAGGCCCCGGTCGCGGTGAATCCATCGCAGCAGCACTTCTGCACCGATGATCGCACCACTGCCCATATCGGCCTGCGGCTGAAAATACAGGACCAGCTCGTCGCGCTCCAGCGCCCGGCGCAGATCCTTTTCCAGCTGCATGCGTTGTTCCGCGGCCACTTGCATGTCCGGGGCGAAAAAGCGGATGGTATCGCCCCCGGCCATCTTGGCCCGATTCATCGCGGTATCGGCATGGCGGAGCACGGCGTCGATATCCGTGTTGCTGTCGGGAAAGAACGCCACCCCGATGCTGGTGCTGACGTGGATTTCGTTGCCGAGGACATTGAACGGTGGAGCCAGCGCCTGGCGCATGGTCTCGGCGATCGCCTGGGCGTTTCCGGCGGCCTCGGCCCGGTTGGCACCGGTGTCCGTCACGACGATGACGAATTCGTCGCTGCCGGTCCGGGCGAGGGTGTCTTCCACACGCAGACCGGTCAACAAGCGTTCGGCCACTTGCTGCAACAGGGCATCCCCTCCGGATGGGCCGAGCGAATCGTTGGTGGTCTTGAAGCGGTCGAGATCCAGGTATAACACGGCGCCCACCGCGCGCTGTCGGCTCAGGCGGTTGAAATCCTGCTGGAGCCGATCCCTGAGCAGACGGCGGTTCGGCAGGCCGGTCAGTCCGTCATAGAAGGCCAGATGTTCAATGCGGGCCTCGGCATGTTTGATATCACGGATGTCGCGCGCAATCGTGGAGAAATGGGTGAGTTCGCCGCTGGGGTCGCGGTGAGCGAGCACGATCTGCGAGACGGGGATTTCCTCGCCCTGGGAATTCACGATCACGTTCTCACCGCGCCAGATGCCTTTGGCGGCTGCGGTGGGGAAAATTTCCTCACGTATCCAGTTTGCCGCGTCGCCTGGCCAACGCTCGTAGAGGCTATGCGCGGCGCCGTCGTTGTCCGGTTCGATTCCGAGCAATCGGTAGGCGCCGGCGTTGCGGTAGAGTACGTTGCCGCGCGGATCGGCGATGCCGACGAAATCCGGCGTGGCCTCCAGTATGGCTGCCAGCCGGTCGCGCTCCGCCTGAGCCAGCTGCCGTTGGCGCTCGCGTTCGAAATTGTCGAGCGCGAACGAGATATCGTTGGCCATTTCTTCCAACAGGCCGACCAGATCGGGGGTGAAATAACCGATCTGATCCGCATAGACGTTGAGCGCTGCAACCGGTGCGCCGTTGCGCCGGATCGGAAAAGCGGCCGAGGCGCGCAGGCCGGCGGCTTCGGCGGCGGCGTGCCAGGGGCCGGTGTTGAGTCGGGCGAGGAAGTCGTCGACGATAAACGGTCGCCCCGCGCGTATGGCGTGGCCCGTAGGCCCCTGGCCCTCTGCACGCTGCGGGTCCACGGATACACGTATCTTGGCCAAATAATCCGTGCCGCGTCCGGATTGGGCGACCGGGTTGACCCAGCCGGTGCCCGGATCGACCTGGCCGATCCACGCCAAACGAAAGCCACCATGCTCCACGGCGATGCGGCAGATGCGGTCGAACAATTCGTCGGCCTGCCGCAGTCGAATGATGGTCTGATTCGTTTCGCTGAGGGCCTTGTACAAGCTGTATTGGCGGCGCAGTGCCTGCTCGGCCCGGTGACGGTCCGTCACGTCCTGCACCAGTGAGGCAACGCCGATCACAGTACCGGTTTCATCCAGCAGCGGCGTGTTGTACCACTCGCAGATCAGGCGTTTACCGTCCTTGGCGATGTTCTCGTTGAAACTGTGAAATCCGCCGGCGTTCTGAATCAGCTGTTGCCACACCTGTTCGACGTGCGAACGAAATTCCTCTGGAATGATTTGCTCGGCGTGCCGGCCGAGCATCTCCGCGGCGCTATAGCCGAAGATGCGCTCCGCCGCCCGGTTCCAACGCGTGACCTGAAAAGCGAGGTCCCATTCGATCACGGCCAGCGGGGTTTGTTCGATCAGCAGCCATTCGCGTTGCGCCCGGCTGGCGTGATTCGTGCGGTCCAGTCCGCTGAGTACCAGGGCGGGGGCGTCGTCGCAGGTCACGCGAAGGACCGCCGCATCAAGCCACAGCGTCGCCCCCGGTTTGCACACGAGCGGGAACTGGTGGCGGTCGTTGTCGCCGCCGCCTTGCAGCATGGCAGCAAGACGGCATTCGGCGGGACTGCGATGCTCCGGGTGCACGATCTCCAGAAACGGCCGTCCGACCAGTTCCGATTTGCGGTAGCCGAGCAGGTGGCGGGCGGCCGTATTCACGGCAACGATGCGCCCGTTCTGCAGAATGAACGCGACGGCCGGGTTGATCTCAACGGCTTGCGCGAGCCGGTCGCAGGTTGGGAAACGAGGGTTGGTCATTCGCGATCCGTGCCGCTTTCCTTTGCGTGTCGTACCCGCCCGATGAACGGATTATCGCCGGAAACCACTCACGCGTTGGGTGCGGGCGTTCCGCTTTTTCCTGGCTGCAGGCGGCTGTAGACGTCAACCGGCCCTACGGGTTCGGTTTACAGTGATACGGCGACCATCGAATGCCGGGATGCCGCCACAACCGGTTGAAGTCCTAGTGCTTTAGTATCATTTTGGTTGGCCCTTCGGGGTATCACAATAGCGCGATGGGCAAGGCGGCACAATAAGGAGCCACGGCGCCGGGCGCCATGGACAGGCGGAAAGGGGAGAGGACACCGGCGCCGGTGCCGATACACGGCCTGGCACCGAAAGCGCCGGTGCGGGAAATGCGTCAGCGACGGACCATCGCCAGGATTTTGCCGCTGACCGCGCTGCCGCTGAGCAGAACCGAAGCGCCCACCGATAACAGGGCCACCAGGCTGAGAACCATCGGGGCGATACCGACCAGCGCCAGAATGCCCAGGACCACGGTACCGAGGCCAATCAACACCTGGGTGCCCGCCGAGGCGGAAACCGCTTCCCGCGCCACTTTCCGGGCGGTGGCGTGGGCACCGGAGGTTTCGATCTTGAGATCGTTCAGACGGGAGATCATGCCGCTGCTGAAGGCCAGCGCGGTGCCGAACACGATCGCCGCCGCCGGCGCCAGGATCATGGAATCCAGGCCGAGCAGAGCGAGAATGCCCAACACCACGCCCGCAATGCCGGCAGCCATCTGTGCGGTCATGCCGCCACCCATTTCGGTGGCTTCAAACGTGGACTCGGTTGTGCGCGTGAGCAGCTTGGAATACTCGGCGGCAATGCTGGCGCCTTCGAACAACAGTGCGGCGCCAATGGCGATGGTGGCAATGGTCAGCATGAAGCGGGGCGCGACATGGGCCAGACCGAGAATTGCCAGCACTACCGCGGCCACGCCGCCGACGATTTCGGCGGCGGAGCCGCCGGTGACGAACTCTGCCACATGTCTGTCTTCGGGTGTGATGACGGTATTCATAGTTCCCTCCTCAACTCAGTTGCTGAAGTCCATGACACGGTATGCCCGCCTTTTCGGCGCCGGAGCGGACGAACTCGGGCCCGCGGGAAAAGCGGCAAACCACTCGGGTTGAATGCAACGCAGAAAGCGTGCCAGGCGCATAATGCGCCCACTGTCAACGCGGCAATGCGTACGCTGGTGCCGTGCGGGCGTTTGCGGGGAGGGTGGCAACGAGCGCCCGGTAGCCGGCGCGGGCTCGGCCGTTGCCCGGCAGCCGGTGGTGGTCGACTTCCACCGACCATGCGTCATTTAAGCCACCGGCACGACACGCGGTAGAGCCGCGGTTTTGTGCATGCCCGCGCTGGGGTTTTCCGGTCGCCGACAATGGGTCCAGCGCCGGTTGCGCCGGGCCGGAATCCAACACAAGGCCTGGCTGGAAGTCCAGGCACCAGCGCCCTGAGGGCGCGCCTTCACAGGCGTGGAGCGGCGCGCTATGTTCAACACCACGTTAATTGGGAACGCGGCGATGAGCGAACAACGTGAAATGGAGCGGCACCACGTGGTCACGGCGTTTCTGCGCCACCGGGGCAAGATATTGCTGGTGCGCCGCAGCGGGGATGTGGGGAGCTACCGCGGGCGCTGGTCGGGAATCAGTGGATACCTCGAGGATCCCAGCGCCCTGGAGCAGGCTCGGCGCGAAATCGGCGAGGAAACCGGGTTGCCTGCCGGCGAGGTGGAATTGGTCGTCGAAGCACCGGCGCTCACGGTGGAAGAGCCGGAATTGGGGCGCTGCTGGGTGGTGCATCCGTTCCTGTTCGAGGTGGCGAACCCGCAATCGATCCGGCTGGACTGGGAAAACACCGAGCTACGGTGGGTGGAGCCGCAGGACCTCGCCAGCTATGCGACGGTACCGCGCCTGGCCGATGCGTTGCAGGGATGCCTGGAGCGTGAGCGGACACCGTGATGACCACGGCATCCCTGGACGAACGGATCAATGCCGTCGGCGCCGATCGCGAGCAGGGCGCGAGCGAGCTGGCGCGGGAATGTCTGCGCATTGCCGCCGACAGCGCCGAGCAGGAGCCGGCGGCGGATACGGGCGAATTGCTGGCGCTGCTGGCCCGTCGGGCACAACGCCTGGAGTCGGCGCGTCCCAGCATGGCACCGGTGCAGAATCTGGTGCGCACGTGGAGCGAAACGCTCCCCGAGTTGAGCGGGCGGACGCTGGCGGAAGCACGGGCGACCGCCGCCGCCCGTGCCAGAGGCCTCATCGAGCAGTCGCTGGCGGCGGTCGACTCCGTAGCGGAGCAGGTCTTGCAGCTGTTGGGCGAAGGCACCACGGTCATCACGCACAGCCTGAGCTCCACGCTCACCCGGGCGCTGACCCAGGCCGGGCGCCGACGAATTCATGTGGTCCTCACCGAATCCCGTCCGCTGTGCGAAGGCTACATCCTGGCCCGGCGGCTGGCGGCGGCCGGCGTGCGCGCGACGCTGATCACCGACGCCCAACTGGGCCTGTGGATGGAGCGGGCCGACCTGGCTGTTACTGGCGCCGACACGGTGCTGGCGGACGGCGCCGTGGTCAATAAAGCGGGCACTTATCTCCTGGCATTGGCGGCGCGGGACCGTAACGTACCCTTCTACGTCTGTTGCGAAACCTTCAAGCGGCGCCGTGGCAAGGTTGAAGCGCCGGATCTGGAAGAAATGGATGCCTCGGAGCTGGGCGCACCCGGCGTCCCGGGCGTAACGGTACGCAACATCTACTTCGACGTGACGCCGGCACGGCTGGTGAGCGGCTGGGTGCACGAAAATGGCGTGAGCCGCCCGCCCGCGGTCTGATTGCCCGGCGGCCACAGGCCCGACGGCGCCGGCAAGTGCGGCATATTCCCCGGGCCGGCCGACATTTGCCCCGCAACCCCAGCGTCCGCTCGATCTAACCCATTGTTGGGAAAAAAGATGCGGTTATGGCATTGAACTTGCCGCTGGGACGGGTATGGTTGGAGTAAGGCTACCCTGCGCCGAAGGCTGTCATCGACATGATTGACCGATATCGTGGACCGGACGAGGAGTCCCAGTGCCTCGTGCTGCGCTCGGATTCCTCCTTGTCCTGGCGCGGCAACAAGATCTTCCTGCTGATCGCCACCGCCTATGCGGGCATCGCCGGCGTGGCGTTCGCGTGGATGGGGTTGTGGCCGATCCTGCCCTTTGCGGGGGCCGAGGTGGGCGTGCTGTGGGCCGTAACCTACTGGTTCAAGCTGCACCAGCAGCGCCGCGAGGTGCTGTATCTCACCGACACTGAGATCGTGCTGCAACGGGGCCGTACAAGCGCGGATACGGAGATCCGTCTGCCGCGCTACTGGACGCGGCTCATCGTGCATCAAGGGCGCACCGATGCGTATGCGAAGCGCTTGTACCTGCGCTGCCGCGGGCGCGACATCGAGGTGGGCCGGGCGCTCGGTCCCCACGACCGCGATGCCCTGGCGGATCATCTGTCGATGGTCCTGACGCCGGTCCACCTGTATCCCGGCGCGCGGCCGTCGGGATTCGAATTCGGGTGAGCGGCCGCCGGATCCGATCCAGGCGTTATGCCATCGCGGTGGGGAGTCGGCACCGGTAAATGGCAATTCCACTCAACGACGAGACCGCCGATCAGTTGCGTCAGATCGCCGACCTGCTGGAGCAGCAAGGCGCCAATCCGTTTCGTGTCAACGCCTATCGTCGTGGGGCGGCCACCGTCGACGGCCTGGACGTGGACGTTCGACAGCTGCTCGAGCAGGGTGGGCTGGCAGCGTTGACGCAGCTGCCGAAGATCGGCGAAGGCATCGCGCGGGCCATCTACGAGATCGCGGCGACGGGGCGTTGCAGCCGGCTTGAGCGGTTGCGCGGCCAGTTGGACCCGGAGCACTTGTTTCAGACCATTCCCGGGGTCGGCCCCGAAATGGCCCGGCGCATCCACGAGCATTTGCAGATCGACAGCCTCGAAGCCCTGGAGATGGCGGCCCATGACGGTCGGCTGGAGCAGGTCCCGGGTGTGGGTCCGCGCCGGGTCGCGGCGGTGCGTGCAGCCCTGTCCACTTTGCTGGGGCGCCGCACCCGGGGCAGGCACCTGGGCGACGATGGCCCGCCGGTGGATGTGTTGCTGGACGTCGACCGGGATTATCGCCGCCAGGCCGCCTCGGGCGCGCTTCCCACCATCGCCCCGCGGCGCTTCAACCCGGAAGGCAAGGCGTGGTTGCCGGTGCTGCACGCCTCGCGGGGTGATTGGCACTTTACGGCGTTGTACTCCAACACTGCCCGTGCCCACGAACTGGGACGCACCCGGGATTGGGTGGTGCTGTATTTCAGCGACGACCAGCACCACGAAGGACAGTGCACCGTGGTCACCGAAACCCACGGTCCCCTGGCCGGGCGTCGCGTGGTACGGGGCCGGGAGGCCGAATGCACGGAAAATTATCGCCGGCAGGGTTGAGACGCCCACGCCGCCGACAATGGCTCCCGGCTCAGATGAGCCGGATCCGCCAAAGGACAGCGCGGGCGGCGGCCGCTCGTCACAGCTGCGCCGCTTGGATTAATAAAATAAAGAAAAAACAGTATAATATAAAAACTATCTAATGCCAATTATCATATAAATCCCTGTTCCCGATTACCCATACCGGCGCATCTGACCGACCAGAACTCCCTGGATCCGGACCCGTTGGGGCGGATAGCGCATGGGCTCCATGACGCGATTGGCCGGATGCAGGATGACTTCGCCGGGCCGTTGCTCGATACGCTTGAGGGTGGCTTCCTCGCCGTCGATGAGTGCCACCACGATCTCGCCGTTGCGGGCGTGCTCGCGCCGCTCGATCACCACCCAGTCGCCGTCCAGGATACCCGCGTCGATCATGGAGTCCCCGCGCACGCCCAGCACGTAGCATGGGCGCGGCGTGCGCAGTCGGGCCGGGACATCGATGGTCTCGGGGACGTTGACTGCCTCGATGGGCCGGCCGGCGGCGATGTAGCCGAGCAGGGGCAGCTGATGCAGTTCGGCTTCCGCCCCCTCAACCAGCCGCACCCCCCGTTGCTTCCCGTGCATGGGTTCCACCAGTCCCGCATCCATCAACGCCTGGACATGTTTGTGCATGGAGCCCCGGGAACGCAGGCCGAACACCTGGCACAGGTCGTCCAGGGTGGGTGCCGAGGCGAAGCGTCCGCGGTGCTCCCGCAGGTAGTCGAGGATCGCCTGTTGGCGACGGGTGAGGGGTGTTGGTTTCATTGCGCTTGTCCGTTCTCCATTTGTTCTATACTATCAAGATTAGAACCAATAGAGAACAGGCGCCACGGCCCATTCGATCCGTTCGGCGGGCCCGGCTGGATGGCGGCGGTTGCGGTTGACTGCCGGCGGGCATCCTCAGGGGCTGGTGTTAAATCAAGAAAAATGGAAAAACGATTTTTATATTAGATAGATATTACTGATTTTTCTTGTAAATTCTCGAATTCGATCCGACGCCTGCGAAGGTGGCAGCGACGCTCGCAGGCCTTTTCTGGAGGAATCCGGCGGTGAGTACACCGGCACAGCAGCTCGAGCATCGGGACGCGGGGGCGCCGATGCAACGCCTGATACAACGGCTCAAGCGCCATTACCGGGGGCGCATCACCGGGGAACTGGTGGTCCCGGCGCGATCAGCCCGTTACCGTGATCTGCCCGAGGGTCTGCACCCCGGGTTGCGCCGTGCCCTGGAGGCGCGCGGGCTCACGCGGCTCTACAGTCATCAACGGGATGCCTGGGATGCGGTGCGCGGCGGGCATCACACGGTCGTGGTCACCCCTACCGCCTCCGGCAAGACCCTGTGCTACAACCTGCCGGTGCTGCAGGATGCGCTCGCCGCCCAGGCCAAGGCGCTGTACCTGTTTCCCACCAAGGCTCTGTCGCAGGACCAGGTAGCGGAGATCAGCGAGCTGAACCAGGCCGGCGAGCTGGGGGTGCGCGCCTACACCTTCGACGGCGATACGCCGGGGGACGCCCGCAAGGCGGTGCGCACCCGCGGCGACATCGTGGTTTCCAACCCCGACATGCTGCACCAGGGTATCCTGCCCCACCATACCAAGTGGGCTCAGTTCTTCGAGAGCCTCCGGTATGTGGTGATCGACGAATTGCACACCTACCGGGGGGTGTTCGGCTCCCATGTGGCCAACGTCATCCGCCGGCTGCGGCGGGTGTGCCGCTTCTACGGCAGCGATCCGATTTTCATTCTCGCCTCCGCGACCATCGCCAATCCGGCCGAACTTGCCGCGGCACTCATCGGTGACGAGGTCGAGGCCATCACCGACAGCGGCGCGCCCCAGGGCGAGAAACAGCTGCTGCTGTGGAATCCGCCGGTTATCAATCCGGATCTCGGCATTCGCGCCTCGGCCCGTTCCCAGGCCACCCGCATTGCGCGTTTGGCAGTGAAGGCGGGGCTCAAGACCATCGTCTTCGCCCAGACGCGCTTGATGGTGGAGGTGCTGACCAAATATCTGAAGGACGTCTTCGACAGCGATCCACGCCGGCCGCCAAGGGTGGCCGCGTACCGTGGCGGCTATCTTCCCACGGAACGGCGTGGTACGGAGCGCAAACTGCGCCGCGGCGATGTGGACTGCGTCATCGCCACCTCGGCGCTGGAATTGGGCGTGGACATCGGCGCCCTGGACGTATGTGTACTCAACGGCTACCCGGGCACGGTCGCCGGAACCTGGCAACGGCTGGGGCGGGCCGGGCGGCGCCAGCGGCCGGCGCTCGGGGTCCTGGTGGCCACCAGTCAGCCCCTGGACCAGTACATCGTGCGCAACCCCGATTTTTTCCTGGGCGCGTCGCCGGAGCACGCCCGCATCGATCCCGATCAGCTGCTGATCCTGTTGGATCATGTGCGTTGCGCTGCATTCGAGCTGCCGTTCCAGCGGGGCGAGCGCTTTGGGAGCGAGGATCCTGCGCCCCTGCTGGATTATCTGCAGGAGGAGGGGGTGCTGCACGCCGAAGGCGACCAGTGGCACTGGACCGCCGACAGCTATCCCGCCAATGCGGTTTCGCTGCGCTCGGTCGCCGAGGGGAACTTCGTGGTCATCGACATCACCGGCGGCGGCAAGGACATCGTCGCCGAGGTGGATTATTCCAGCGCCGCGGAAACCCTCTATGAGGGCGCTATCTATATGGTCCAGGCCAGCCCCTACCAAGTGGAGCGCCTGGACTGGGACGGACGCAAGGCGTTCGTGCGCCGTACCCGGGCCGATTACTACACCGATGCCATCGACTACACCAAACTCAAGATCCTGGACGACTTCGAACGGGATCATCAGGCCCGCTCGGCCTGCGCCCGGGGCGAGGTGCACCTGGTGCGCCGCATTTCCGGCTACAAGAAGATCCGCTATTACACCCACGAGAATGTCGGCTACGGCAATATCAATCTTCCGGATCAGGAGATGCACACCACGGCGGTGTGGTGGCAGGTGAACCCCGATGCGCTGGAA
>JARRNJ010000006.1:0-46360 GCA_037385045.1 Gammaproteobacteria bacterium
CGACAAGGACAATGAGCACTTATAAACACATCCTGGTGGCCATCGATGGAAGTGAAATCGCGGATCATGCGCTGAAAGAAGCGATACTGGTTGGCACGGACATGCAGGCGCAACTGCGAATCGTCCACGTCATTGACGAGGTACCGATGATCGTTTGGGCCACCGCGTACGCGAATCTGGACGCGGTCCGCGGATCTTATCGGCAGGCTGCCGAAAAAATGCTGGACCGTGCCCTCGCAACCGTGCAGAACGCCGGGCTCGAAGCCGATATCCGGCTGATCGAAAACACCACCTTCGGCCCCCGTGTCGGTGAACTCGTGACCCACGAAGCCGAGACCTGGCCTGCGGATCTGATCGTCATTGGTACCCACGGGCGCCGCGGCGTCAGTCACGTACTCCTCGGCAGCGTCGCAGAAGCCGTGGTCCGGGTGGCCCCGATTCCCGTGTTGCTCGTACGAGGGACTTGAGCGAGTCCGCGTGTTGGGGTCAGAAACGGGTGTTGGGGTCAGGTCTTGCAATCACGCACTCGTTCGAAGAAGTACGGTTCTAGTTCCCAGTTTCGAACCGGCGAACCGCCCTGCTGACCGTCGAATAATGTACGCCGAAATGTTCTGCAATTTCTTGCATCGTATATGCCCCCGACAGGAACGCTCGCGCCATCGCTTCCCGTCGCTCGACGTAGCTGTCTTCGTAGTGGGCCAGAGTGCCTGCAAAGGCCCGACGTTGCACCCGAGGAATTTCGCGCAGTTCGCCTGATCGTGTCCCCGCTGAAGTATGCTCTTCAACAAACTTCTGGCTGCCGAGAAATGCTTGGTAGCGCAGATCTTCCCAAATTCCACGCCCGAGACCTTCGGCCACGAACGCCTTATAACGCTCCACCGCTTGGCGCCTGCGAGAGCCAAACTGCCTTAGCAGCCAGTCCGTCTCCAGCCAATCCTGGCGCCGCACCAATCCAACCATCGCCCCATAACTACTCCATCGCCACTCTGACGGGTCTTCCGTCATCCGTGCGCGGACTGGATTGAGTACGACATACCGCGATACCTCAAGAAGGTAGCTATCGCGCTCGACGAGAATGCCCTTGAATCGCCCCTGAAAAAGATGCCCAACCAGACCATGCCGTCGATTGAAGCCCTGTGTATAGACGCCATTAAGTTGCCGCATCCCCTGCGAAAGATTCGCCTCCGGTGTCTCCACAACAAAGTGATAATGGTTCGTCATCTCGCAATATGCGTGGACTCGCCAGTTATACCTCCCGCAAACCTCACCAAGCACCTCCAGCCAGAACGCCCGGTCGTCGTCGTCCCGATAGATATCCTCTCGCCGGTCGCCTCGCGACGTAACGTGATACAACCCCCCGGCCAACTCCATTCGCAACGGTCTCGCCATACGTCAAACGTAGACCCCTAGGTGCTGGATTGCAAGACCTGACCCCGTGACTCTGCACGTCCTTGAACAGCTCGCGCAGCGGCTCCACCAGCTTCAGCTTCATGAACTCCGGCAGCCCGCCGACGTTGTGATGGGATTTGATCACGTGGGCCTTGCCGGTCTTGGCCCCGGCGGACTCGATCAGATCTTGAGATCCGTTCCGCTCCCCCAGGCCAAAACGCCACTTAGTTGTTGATGCGCCGGCGGGCGACGACACCCGTCCGCGGCCGCTCACACACGTATTTTACAATAGTTCCTGTCTATCGTTCATTTTTCTTTAATTAATTGGACGTATAGATCACAGGCACCTGAAACTAGCAACACGGTAAAAACACAGATCAATACCAGAGGAGCAACAACCATGTCTGAAAGCAAATGCCCGTTCCAACACACCGCTGGAGGCGGCACGTCGAACCAGGACTGGTGGCCGAACCAGTTGCGGCTGGACATCCTGCGCCAGCATTCTTCCAAATCGAATCCGATGGGTGAGGACTTCGACTACGCCGAGGCGTTCAAGAGCCTCGACCTGCAAGCCCTGAAGGAAGACCTCCGCGCACTGATGACCGACTCGCAGGAGTGGTGGCCGGCGGATTTCGGCCACTACGGACCCTTGTTCATCCGCATGGCATGGCACAGCGCCGGCACCTACCGCACCGGCGACGGCCGCGGCGGCGCGGGCACCGGCAATCAGCGCTTTGCCCCCATCAACAGTTGGCCCGACAACGGCAATCTCGACAAGGCGCGCAGGTTGCTGTGGCCGATCAAACAGAAGTACGGCCGCAAGATCTCCTGGGCCGACCTGATGATTCTCACCGGCAACGTCGCGCTGGAGTCGATGGGGTTCAAGACCTTCGGTTTCGGCGGCGGGCGCGCGGACATCTGGGAGCCGGAAAAAGACATCTACTGGGGTACGGAGAACACCTGGCTGGATGACAAACGCTACGCCGGCAACCACGAGGACCTCGAAAACCCGCTCGCAGCCGTTCAGATGGGCCTGATCTACGTCAACCCGGAAGGCCCGAACGGCAACCCGGACCCGGTCGCCGCCGCCAAAGACATTCGCGAGACCTTTGCGCGCATGGCGATGAACGACGAAGAGACCGTCGCGCTCATCGCCGGCGGTCACACCTTCGGCAAGACCCACGGGGCCGGCGATGCGGCGCTGGTGGGCCCGGAGCCGGAAGCAGCCGGCATCGAGGAGCAGGGCCTGGGCTGGAAGAGCGGCTTCGGCACCGGTAAGGCGGGTGACGCCATCACCAGCGGCCTGGAAGTCACCTGGACCCAAACCCCGACGCAGTGGAGCAACAACTTCTTCGCCAACCTGTTCGGTTACGAGTGGGAGTTGACTAAGAGCCCGGCCGGCGCGCATCAGTGGATACCGAAGAACGGCGCAGGCGCCAACGCCATCCCCGATGCCCACGACCCGTCGAAGCGTCACGTCCCGACCATGCTGACCACCGATCTGTCCCTGCGCTTTGATCCGGCGTACGAGAAGATTTCGCGGCGCTTCCTCGAAAACCCGGATGAGTTCGCCGACGCGTTTGCCCGCGCCTGGTTCAAACTGACCCACCGTGACATGGGACCGCGCGCGCGCTATCTCGGTCCGGAGGTGCCTGCCGAAGAACTCATTTGGCAAGACCCCATCCCCGAGGTCGATCACGAACTGGTCGACGACCGGGACGTCGCCGCCTTGAAGGAGACAATCCTCGCTTCCGGGCTGTCCGTCTCCGAGCTGGTGTCGACCGCCTGGGCATCCGCCTCCACCTTCCGCGGCTCCGACATGCGCGGCGGTGCCAACGGGGCCCGTATCCGTCTGGCGCCGCAGCGGGACTGGGAGGTCAACCAGCCGGCACAACTGGCGAAAGTGTTGGAGACCCTCGAGGGTATTCAGCGCGACTTCAACGGCGCGCAATCCGGCGCCAAACAGGTGTCTCTCGCGGACCTGATCGTGTTGGGGGGTTGCGCGGGCATCGAGAAAGCCGCGAAGAGTGCCGGTCGCGATGTGACGGTTCCCTTCACGCCGGGCCGCACGGATGCCACGCCGGAACAGACCGATGTCGAGGCCTTTGCCGTGCTGGAGCCGATCGCGGATGGTTTCCGCAACTACCAGAAGGCCAAATACACCGTCTCGGCCGAGGAACTGCTGGTGGATCGGGCGCAGCTGCTAACGCTGACTCCGCCTGAGATGACGGCGCTCGTCGGCGGTATGCGGGTCTTGGGCACCAATTTCGGGCAGACGAAACACGGTGTTTTCACCGACCGCCCGGAGGCGCTGACCAATGACTACTTCGTGAACCTGCTCGATATGAGCACGGCGTGGAAAGCGGTCTCGGCAGACGAAGAGCTGTTTGAGGGCAGCGATCGCAAGACAGGGAAAGCGAAGTGGACCGGCACCCGAGTCGACCTGATTTTCGGGTCCAACTCGGAGCTGCGCGCACTAGCCGAAGTCTACGCAACGGCAGACGCTGAGGAGAAGTTCGTCAGCGACTTCGTGGCGGCTTGGACCAAGGTGATGAACCTCGATCGGTTCGACCTGGCCTGATGGTCAACACCATCGCCGGGAGCGGCCACAGGGACGTGGCCTGACCTCCCACAGACTGCGATGCTAGCCCGCATTCGCAATTCCGGGGACAGTATATTTAATACATGGTGGTAGAAGGTTGTCCTAGGGAAGATAAGTATACTGTCCCCGGAATTCCAGCAGCGTCTGCGGCACCCAGCCGATCTTCGGAGCGATTGACTCCGCGGCCGCCCACAGCGACGGATACTCCCCACGGTGTTCCTGGACCAACCGCACCGCACGCGCTCGAACCTCAGGTGAAAACTCATTGGACTTGTTCATGGCTCCATTCCCTCAGATGTCGGAGCCTCCTCAAACCCCGGGCGTTCAGATAGGTCTCGGCCTGCACCTACGGGATAACGTACGATAAGTTTCGCACATTTGAGGAGGCGGTGGCCTCGATCTGGTTAAATGGCAAGCGACGAAGCGAGCCAACACCCAGAAGAGGAAACCACCATGAAGAAGGATGCACCAAAGCTCGGCAATGTGATTGAAATAGATGAGACGCGGATCCGGGACCATCTCGAGGAGCCGTGCGGGGATTGGCGGAAGCGACGTTGAACCCCCTGCTGGATGCCCGGGTCGATCAGTTGTGCAATGCATAACGTTACGGGCGCGCCGAGGCGCGGCGCAATACGCTGGCTGACAGCCTACGAGCGCAAGCTGCACATCGAGCCCGGGGAGACTACGCGTTTTCATAAAATTCGGCCGCTCGGTGCGCACCGTTATCGAGAAGCGGGATACAACGATGACTACATCCAATCGCGCCGGACATGCTGAACGGAAGATGACCCAATATTCCCTGTCACGCCACGCGATCCGTTGGACTGAACATGCGGCCGATTTATCGTTTCCCAAACGGAGTCGTTTTCACAACGAAAAAAGGCCCCGCGATTGCAGGGCCTTTTTCCGTTGCCAAATCAGCAAGTTATTGGTAGGCGCGATTGGACTCGAACCAACGACCCCCACCATGTCAAGGTGGTGCTCTAACCAGCTGAGCTACGCGCCTGAAGGCACGTAAAGATACCGGATTCGCCCTCCTGAACGCAACTGTTTAAACGCCGTCCGGGGGATCTTTACCTGCCACGGCCAACCCCTGACCTCTATCAAGGTAAACGCCGCCGGCGCGGCTACCCTTTCAGTTTGAATTAATCTAAATCGCCTAGACTGCACCCCATCGACAGGCACCTGCGTGACGCCTGAGAACCCAAGGAGCACCCCATGCGTACCAAACCATTTATATTGGTCTGGCTCCTGCTGACGCCCACCGCTTTTGCCGCAGCCGTCCATGCGGCCGCTCCCGACGGTGCCGATGCTGGGGCGCCGATGACTCTGACGGCGGCGGTGGAGCGCGCCTACGCACGTGCGCCGGGCAGCGCCACCATCGAGGGCTTGCGCCGCCAGGCCGAGGCACTGCGCCGGCGCGGGCAAGCCAGGCTCGGTGGCGCACCCTCGGCCTACGGCAGCTATCGCAGCGACCGCCCTTACAACGACCTCGGCGTGGTGGAAGGCGAAATGGGCCTGGAGCTGCCCTTGCCCAATTGGGGCCAGCGTGCCGCCGCCCGCGGCCTGGCGCAGGCAGCGGCCCAACTGCCAACCGCCGAGGCCCGGGCCCTGCGGCTGGAAGTGGCCGGGCTGGTGCGCGAGGCTCTTTGGAACCTGCGCCTAGCCCAGAACCGGCAGCGGTTTGCCAAGGAGAACCTGGACGCCGCCCAGCAGCTATTGAACTCCGTGCAGACGCGGGTCCAGAGAGGCGATCTGGCCCGGGCCGATCTGCTGCTGGCGCAAACGGACCTGCTGAAAAAGCAGGCCGAACTCAGCCAGGCGGAGGCTGCCACGCGCCAGGCCCAGGGAGTCTGGCACACCCTCACCGGCAGCGATCAGGTGCCGGCCGGCGCCCGCGAGTCCGCCACCAAGATCAAGACCATCGGACCCGACCATCCGCTGCTAGCGGCGGCCCAGAGCCGGATTCAGCGCGACACCGCCAACCTGGACTATGTTCGCGCCCAGGGCACGGCCAACCCGACCCTGTCATTCGGGATCCGCCGCGACCGGCCGGACCGTACGCAAGCATACGCCAGCAGCGCCCTGCTGACTCTGAGCGTGCCATTCGCCACCAGCGCCTACGCCGCACCCGGGATTGCGCAGGCCGGCTTGTCCCGGGCCGAGGCGCAAACCGCTTACGATCGCGCCCTACGGGAGTTGCGTCTGAAGCTCAACGAAACCCGCGCACAGCTGGCCTCGGACCGACACCAGCTGACCATGGCCCGCGACCGGGCCAGGATCGCCACGGATTATTTGCGCATGAACCGCAAGGCATTCCTTGCCGGCGAGATCGATCTGTTCACCCTGCTGCGTATCCAGGCCGACACCCAGGCGGCGCGCCTGGACGCCGCCCAACGCGCCATTCTGCTGCGCCGTGATACCGCGCGATACAACCAAGCTCTAGGAGTGATGCCATGAGCCTGCCCCAACATTGGAACCCCGGCCGCGCAGCCCGACGCCGGCGGCGGACCGCAAGCGCCTGCGTGGCTTCCGTCCTGCTGCTTGCCGTCAACAGCCTGCCTGCAGCGCCGGCCCCCGCGGCCCTGAAGTTGAACCAGGAGCAGCTCGCGCAGCTCGACATTCAGACCGTCCAGCCGGCGACGGTCAGCGAAAGGCCCGGCGGTGACGCGCCGGCGCGGGTGCAAGTGCCGCCCCAGGCCGAACGGGTGGTCACCGCAGGCGGCGAGGGACTGGTCTCGCGCGTGCTCGCCGTGGAGGGACAGCGGGTCGAAAAAGGCCAGATGGTGGCGCAGATCGAAAGCCCCGCTCTCCTCAACCTGCAGCGCGACTATCTCAATGCGCTGTCGAGCTTCCGCCTGGCACAGGCTGCCTACCAGCGGGACCGGGAACTGTTCGCCGACGGCATCATCGCCCATCGGCGTCTGCAGGAAACCCAGCAGGCCTACCAGGAGCGGCGCACCGCCCTCAACGCCGCCCGTCAGTTATTGCTGGCGGCGGGCCTGAGCGCCGACGACGTCAATGCCCTGGAACGCACCCACAAGCTGCGCCGGGCGGTGCCGGTCCGCGCGCCCATCAGCGGTGTGGTGCTGCGTCAGTTGGCGGTGGCCGGCAGCCGCGTGTCGGCAATGGAACCGTTGTTTCGGATCGCCGACGTATCGACCCTGTGGTTGACCATGCAGATGCCGGCGGAAAAGGTCGCGGACATCAAGGTGGGCGATGCGGTGACCGTCGCCACGTGTCCCAACCGCGGCGAGGTAAGCACGGTCGGCGTGGCCGTGGATCCGCAGGCCCAGACGGTGCTGGTGCGCGCGGTGCTCACCCACCCGTGCGCGAACCTGCGCCTCGGCCAACTGGTCAAGACCCGGGTGTTCGTGAAAACGCAGCAACCCCTCTACCGCGTGCCCCTGCAATCGGTCGTGCGCAGCCGGGGGCAGTCCTATGTGTTTGTGAAGACCGGCTCCGGCTTCGCCGTGCAGCCGGTGACCGTCGCCGCCGAGGCCGGTGACTACGCCTGGATCAGCTCGGGATTGAGCGCGGACACCCGGGTGGCCGCCTCCAAGATCGCCACCCTCAAGGCCCATTGGCTGGGCATGGGGGGCGAGTAATGGGCCGCTTGATTCAGTTCGCTCTCACTCAGCGCCTGCTGATGCTGCTGGCCGCGGCGCTGTTGGCGGCAGGCGGCTGGGTAGCGTTCCGGGGCCTGCCGATCGACGCGTTTCCTGACGTCTCCCCGACCCAGGTCAAGTTGATCATCAAGGCTCCGGGGATGACGCCCGAGGAGGTGGAAAGCCGCATCATTGCGCCGGTGGAAACCGAGCTGCTCGGCATCCCGCGGCAGGTGATGCTGCGTTCCATTGCCAAGTACGCCATCGCCGACATCACCTTGGACTTCGCCGAAGGCACCGACATCTATTGGGCAAGGCAGCAGGTCACCGAACGCCTCAACGGCGTCTGGGGCAGCCTGCCGTCCGGAATATCCGGCGGCGTGGCGCCCATCACCACGCCGCTTGGCGAAATGTTCATGTTCACCGTCGAAGGCGGCAACCTGTCGTTGATGCAGCGCCGGCACCTGCTCGACTGGGTCATCCGGCCCGCATTGCGCACCGTCCCGGGGGTTGCCGATGTGAACTCCCTCGGCGGCTATGTGCGCAGTTTCGAGGTTGTCCCCGACGAGGACAAGCTCGCCTCCCGCGGCGTAAGCCTGGTGCAGTTGATGGACGCGCTGTCGACCAACAACCGCAACGACGGCGCCGGGCGCATGAACCAGGGCGAAGAAGCGCTGCTGGTGCGCGCCGACGGCCGCATTCATTCCCTGGACGACGTGCGTTCCATCGTCGTGCAGGTGCAGAACGGCGTCCCGATCCGGGTCGGCGACGTAGCCACTGTACGGGTCGGCTCCCTGACCCGCTACGGCGCCGTTACCGAAGACGGCACGGGCGAGGCCGTGGAGGGACTGGTGCTGGGCCTGCGCGGGGCCAACGCGCGGCAGGTCGTCCAAGGGGTGCAAGACAAGCTCAAGCAGTTGCAGCCGTCCCTGCCCGCGGGCGTCAAGATATCCGTCTTCTACAACCGCGCCCACCTGGTGGACCGGGCAGTGCACACGGTCACCAAGGCCCTCGAGGAGGCCACCGTCCTGGTGCTGGTGCTGCTGTTGCTGTTTCTCGGCAACCTGCGCGCCGCGGTCACCGTCGCGCTCGCACTGCCGTTGGCCGCGCTGATCACGTTCATCCTCATGAATTGGTTCGGCATGAGCGCCAATCTCATGAGCCTCGGCGGCCTGGCCATCGCCATCGGCATGCTGGTCGATGCCGCGGTGGTGGTGGTGGAAAACATTGTCCAGTATCTGTCCGACCAGGAGCGTGCAGCGAGGCTGCCGCGGCTGCACCTGGTGTACCGGGCCGTGCGCGAGGTGTCGGCGCCGGTCGCTTCGGGGATCTTGATCATCATCATCGTCTTCCTGCCCCTGCTTGCCCTGCAGGGTCTGGAGGGTAAGTTGTTCTCGCCCGTCGCGCTGACCATCGTCTTCGCCCTCGGCGGCTCACTGCTGATGTCGCTGACCGTGATTCCGGTCATCGCCTCGTTCCTGCTGCATAAAGTGTCCCATGATGAACCATGGCTGCCGCGCAAACTGCAGGCGCTGTATGTACCGAGCCTGCATTTCGCGATGAAGCATAGCAGCTGGGTCATCGGCATTGCGATAGCGCTGTTGATCCTCACGGCCGGCGCTTACACGCAGATCGGAAAGACCTTCATGCCGACCATGGACGAGGGCGACCTCATCGTCCAGGTCGAGGGACTGCCTTCCATCAACCTGGCACAGAGCGTGGATCAAAACCTGAAGATCCAGCAGGCGCTGCTGAAGCAGGTACCGGAGATCACCCGCATCGTGGCCCGCTCCGGGGCGGACGAATTGGGTCTGGACCCCATGGGGCTGAACGAAACCGATACGTTCCTGGTGCTCAAGCCGCGCGATCAGTGGACCGTACCGGACAAAGATGCATTGATGGAGAAGATCCGTCACGTGCTGACGCGGATTCCCGGATTCAACTTCGGCTTCACCCAACCGATCGAGATGCGGGTATCGGAAATGCTCACGGGGGTGCGCGGCGACATCGCGGTCAAGCTGTTCGGCACCGACCTCACCACCCTCAACCGGCGGGCACAGCGCATCGCCGAGGTACTGCGCAGCATTCCCGGCGCCCAGGACGTGCTTACCACCGAGAACGAGGGTATGCAGTACCTTACCCTCAAGATCGATCGTGAGTCGGCGGGACGGCTCGGTTTCAGCGTCGACGAGATCGAGCGCATCCTGCGTTCCCAGGTCGAGGGCGTGCAGCTGGGTATCGTCCAGGAAGGTGTGGCGCGTACGCCCCTGATCGTACGGGCGCCGTCCAGCTTCCGCGATTCCATGAATCGCTTCGAGTCCCAACGCATTGCCCTGCCCGACGGGCGGCTGGTGCCGCTGAGCATGGTGGCCCACCTCCAGCGCCAGGAGGGAGTGGTCTCCATCGCCCGCGAAAAAGGCTCGCGCTTCGTCGTGATCCGCGCCAATGTCCAGGGCCGGGACCTGGTCAGCTTCGTTGACGAGGCCAAGCGCAAGGTCCATGATGCCGTGCCGCTGCCCACCGGTTACCACCTCGAGTGGGGCGGGCAATTCGAAAATCAGCAGCGCGCCGCCAAACGCCTCTCGATCGTGGTGCCAGTCGCCCTCGGCCTGATATTCCTGATGTTGTTCATGACGTTCGGCTCCGTGGGCCAGGCCGTGCTGGTACTGGCCAACATTCCGTTCGCCATGATCGGCGGCGTATTCGCGCTGTGGATCTCGGGGGCCTACCTGTCAGTGCCCGCTTCGGTGGGATTCATCGCCCTGCTCGGCATCGCGGTACTCAACGGCGTGGTGATGGTGACCTATTTCAATCAACTGCGCGCCACCGGCATGGCCGTATCCACGGTGGTGGTGGAAGGCGCGCGACGGCGTCTGCGTCCGGTGCTGATGACAGCCACCATCGCGGCGCTGGGACTGGTGCCGTTGTTGTTCGCCACCGGGCCCGGTTCCGAGATTCAGAAACCGCTGGCCATTGTCGTGATCGGCGGGCTGGTAACCTCCACCCTGCTCACCCTGGTGCTGTTGCCCATCCTGTACCGGCGCTTCGGCGAACCCAAAGGAGCGCAATCATGAGCGAAGACTGTCTGCTGGTGCTCACGGTAACCCCGGAGCTTGAGGAGGCCATGGTCGACTGGCTGTTGTCGCGCGAATGCCCTACGGGGTTTTCCAGCGTCCACATCAACGGTCATTCGACCGACCAAGCCCATCTTACGGTGGCGGAGCAGGTGCGCGGCAGCCGCCGGCAGGTGCAATTTCAGATTCAAGTCCCGCGGGAAACCGCCCGGACCTGCCTGCAGCACCTGCGCCGAGATTTCGCCGGCGCCGGCATGCACTACTGGCTGCTGCCGCTGCTGGAAGGCGGGCACCTGGGTTGAGGTACCGGCGTGGGGGCCGAAGAACCCAGCGCGGAGACGCAGTGGCGCAAAGGGCGCAGAGTTACAGCATGTGGCGCGAAGTCCGGGGAATCCGCCGGGTGGACATTCAGTTTGGCCCGGGGGACGGGCACCGGCCGCACGTTTACCGGCGCGGCAGTTCGCAGGCTTCGGGATAGGTGCGGATGCTGGGTATCTCGCCGGCGAGCAGGTCTGCCTGAATTTTCTCCCAGTACGCGGTGGTCATCAGGTCACCGTGCACCTCGCGGAACACGCGGCGCAGAGCCCGCGTGGGCAGCTGCAGGCCGACCTCCATCTCCTCGGGCAGGAAAACCACGCCGTCCTCGAAATACCATTCGGGAATGTCCTCCTCGCCGTCGATCCGGTCGTTGTTGGTGCGCACCTTGACTTCGGTACAACGCTCCAGGGCATCGTAGTCGTAAAGGAAAACACGGAGGAAACGACTCACACCATAGTTGCGGCTGTCGAGGTCCTTGTTGAAAATGTTGGCGGCGGCGTTGTTCTTGATGCAATGCCCGAGATTGATGACGGCAGTTTCCGCGTCTTCCGGCGATGCCGTTTCGAGAAAAACGGGCAAGGGGATCATACGCCGCTGCCCGATCAAGTACTTGAACACCACATCCTTGCCTCGCAAGGAAACGCTCTGGCTCGCCTTATCCAGCAGTTCCTCGAGCAGGGCTGGATCGAACCACGTGCGATCCAGCTTCATATTGTAGTAAATGACGTTGTCCAACATGCTGCCGGTGCGATTGATCTCGTGCACCCGGCTGTATTTGCCCAGCACCCAGCCGACTCCCAGGAATTCGCCCCATTTGTACTGGTCGGTCGGACGGTCACGAATGACTTTGAATGTGTATGCCAACGACGGAGCCGAAAAGGCGATCGCCACCGTGCCCCGAAATCCGATCGCCGTTTGAAGCACCTCCCGGTGCCGGACGATCTCATCCTGCAGCTCGAGCATCACGGCCACCTTGCCGACGTGATTGAAGCCGATGGTCGTATAGTGCAATCCAAGAGGACGTTCGACCATCAAGGTGTGCAGGAATGCCGACAGCTCGTGATAGTAGGGATTCGTGACGTGGAAATGTGCCAGAGTGGAACTGAACAGGTTGTGGACATCGGCTTCCCGGTGAATGACCGCGTCCACATAGATGCCTTCCGGCGAATTCAACAGCGCGATCACCAGCGGCATCAGCCGTCCGCCGTCCAACATCATACGCCCACACAGATAGGCGCCACGATTACGGAAAAATCCGGCATCGATCATGTCAATCGTCGAGATCCGGCTTGGGTATGGCCGCTGGCCCGCGAGTATGTGGTTCACCCGCTCGGCAACCGCCGCGGCGTCTGCGTGCAGGTCTCGATATGGCGTCGAGAATTGCGGGATCGCGAGCAGATCCTCGACCAACCGCGGACCGAGTTCGCCGTTCACGGGAAAGGTGCGATAGACCTTGGCGGAAGACTGGTCAGTCTTGTGCGCCCACTGTCCGAACCCGTAGGTCACCGGCTTCCATTCGCCTTGGCTGAGCTTGCGTTTTACCGAGCGGAGATACGAGAACGCCAGATCCGCCTCATAGCGTCCCCGGATCAGCGGCACATAGCACGCCTCCACCTGCGACCAGATGGATTCGTCCTGCGCCACCCGTGGAAACGCGGCCTTGAGGCTCGGCCCGAGCTCGTTGATGCTCTCGTTGTACACCGACAGCCGCTTTTTGCTGAGGGCGACCGACGTATTGGGATCGCGGTTCTCGAAGGCCTGTTGCGCGAGCGCCGGAATGGCGCGGGAATCGTAGTAGTAGACTTCGAATTCCTGAAGGATCCACTTCGCCGTCAGGCGGATCTTCTCCGCGTCGGTGTCGGACCGACGCATGAGATCGGCGATGTAAAACTCGCTTGGTGTGCTGGTGGTGCCCGACATAAGGGTGTGCTCGTGCCCGACCTGAGAAACAGACTGCGCTGGTCTTTTGCTGCGAGACTACCGCGTACAGCCTTCAAGAGCAATTTGCCTTGGCGTGCACGCCGCAAAGGGACCGCCCAGCAGTGTCCGCCCGATCGGCACCGGCCCTGCATTTCCACAGGAATGATCGTTGCGTCCCCTGCGTCTCTGCGTCTTTGCGCTACGCCTCCAGCGTCGGCGCACTCACCTTACCCATGCACTTCCATCAAGCCCAGGTTGCTTTCGCGGATGGTGCGGATCTGGTCGCGCACGCGCGCCGCCTCTTCGAACTCCAGATTGCGCGCGTGCTCGTACATCTGCTGCTCCAGCTTCTTGAGTTTGGCAAGCAGCTTCTCCGGTGGAAGCGAAGCGTATTCAATCACTTCTTCCGCCACCTTGGCGTACTTGCGCGGCGATCCAGGAACGCCGCTGTAGGCGCCTTCCATCACGTCGGCGACCTTCTTCTCGATGGTCCGCGGCGTAATGCCGTGCTCTCGGTTGTATGCGGTCTGTTTGGCCCGGCGGCGGTCGGTTTCATCCATGGCGCGGCGCATGGAGTCGGTGACCCGGTCGGCATACAGGATCGCCTTGCCGTGGAGATTGCGCGCGGCACGTCCGATGGTCTGAATCAGTGATCGCTCGGAGCGCAGGAAGCCCTCTTTGTCGGCATCGAGAATGGCCACCAGCGAGACTTCCGGCATATCCAACCCTTCGCGCAGCAGGTTGATGCCGACCAGCACGTCGAATTCCCCCAGCCGCAGGTCGCGGATGATCTCGACCCGCTCCACCGTATCGATATCCGAGTGCAGGTAGCGTACCCGCACTCCGTGCTCATCGAGGTAGTCGGTGAGGTCCTCGGCCATGCGTTTAGTCAGCGTCGTCACCAGCACCCGTTCCTGCGCCCCCACCCGGGCCCGGATCTCCGACAGCAGATCGTCCACCTGGCTGACGGCCGGGCGGACCTCCACTTCGGGGTCCACCAGTCCGGTCGGGCGGACCACCTGCTCCACCACCTGACCGGCGTGCTCCTGTTCGTAGGGGCCGGGTGTCGCCGATACGAATATGGTCTGCGGCGCCAGGCGCTCGAACTCGTCGAACCGCAGCGGGCGGTTGTCCAGCGCCGAAGGCAGCCGGAAGCCGTATTCCACCAGGGTCTCCTTGCGGGAACGGTCACCCCGGTACATACCGCCCAGCTGCGGGACGGTGACGTGGCTCTCATCGATGACCAACAGCGCGTTGGGCGGCAGATAGTCGAACAACGTCGGTGGCGGTTCGCCGGCCTGGCGCCCGGACAGGTAGCGGGAATAATTCTCGATCCCCGAGCAGTAACCCAGCTCCAGCATCATCTCCAGATCATAACGGGTCCGCTGCTCCAGGCGTTGCGCCTCCACCAGCTTGTCCGCCTGGCGCAGCTGCTCGAGCCTCTCCTTGAGCTCCACCTTGATGCTGTCGATGGCATCGAGAATGGTCTGGCGCGGCGTCACGTAATGGGACTTGGGAAAAATGGTCAGCCGCGGCACCCGCCGCGTCACCTCGCCCGTGAGCGGATCAAAATACGCCAGCGATTCGATCTCGTCGTCGAACAGCTCGATCCGCACCGCCTCCTGGTCCGACTCGGCCGGATAGACGTCGACGACCTCCCCGCGCACCCGGTACGTGGCGCGGTGCAGCTCGACGTCGTTGCGGGTGTATTGCAGCTCGGCCAGCCGCCGCAGAATCTGGCGCTGGTCGATCCGGTCGCCACGATCCAGGTGCAACACCATGGCCAGGTAGGCGCGTGGGTCACCGAGGCCGTATATCGCCGATACGGTGGCGACGATGATGGCGTCCTCGCGCTCCAGCAGCGCCTTGGTCGCCGACAGCCGCATCTGCTCGATATGCTCGTTGATGGACGCGTCCTTCTCGATGAAGGTGTCCGACGACGGCACGTAGGCTTCGGGCTGGTAGTAGTCGTAATAGGAGACGAAATACTCCACCGCGTTGCCGGGGAAGAACTCCTTCATTTCTCCATAGAGCTGCGCCGCGAGGGTCTTGTTGGGCGCCAGCAACAGGGTCGGGCGTTGCACGGCCTGAACCACATTGGCCACGGTGAAGGTCTTTCCGGACCCGGTCACCCCTAGCAGCGTCTGGTGGGAAAGGCCGTCCCCCAGCCCCTCGACCAGGCTGCGGATCGCCTCGGGCTGGTCGCCGGCCGGCTGGTAGGTCGTATGCAGGGAAAATCTGTCGCTCATGGGGATTCTGTGCGCGGCGCCTTTGCAGTATCATTACGGCCGAATTTCGGCCCCCAGACCCTAGCGCCAGGAAACCGCTCTTGAAAATTCAACTGTCCAACCGTGTGCAGCGGATCAAACCGTCCCCCACTCTTGCGGTCACCGCGCGGGCGGCTGAGCTGAAAGCCGCCGGCCACGACATCATCGGCCTCGGTGCCGGTGAGCCGGATTTCGACACGCCGGATCACATCAAACAGGCCGCCAAGGACGCCATCGACCGCGGTTTCACCAAGTACACCGCCGTCGACGGGACGGCGGGACTCAAAACAGCCATTATAAACAAATTTGCCAACGAGAACGGGCTGCAATACGAAGCCAATCAGATCCTGGTTTCCTGCGGCGGCAAGCAGAGTTTCTACAATCTGGCCCAGGCCCTGCTCAATCCCGGCGACGAGGTGCTGATTCCGGCCCCTTATTGGGTGTCGTACCCGGATATGGTGCTGCTGGCTGATGCCGCGCCGGTGATCGTGTTCGCCGGCAAGGAACAGCATTTCAAGATCAACTCCCACCAGCTGGAAACGGCGATCACGCCCAAGACCCGGCTGCTGGTGCTGAACAGCCCCTCCAATCCCACCGGCGTGGCCTATCGGCGCGACGAGTTGGAGGCCCTGGGCGAGGTGCTGCGCCGGTACCCCAAGGTGATGATCGTCACGGACGACATGTACGAACACATCCTGTGGGCCGAGGAGCCGTTCTCCAATCTACTCAACGTCTGCCCCGATCTGTATGACCGCACGATCGTACTCAATGGGGTCTCCAAGGCCTATGCCATGACCGGCTGGCGCATCGGCTATGCGGCCGGTCCCGCGGAGCTCATCAAGGCCATGAAGAACATCCAGTCCCAGAGCACGTCCAATCCGACCTCCATTTCCCAGGTGGCGGCCCAGGCGGCGCTTGAAGGCGACCAATCCTGCATCCAGCACATGCTGGGCGCCTTCCGGGAACGCCATGATTTCGTCGTGGCGGAGCTGAACAGCATCGCCGGCGTGGAATGCCTGCCAGGCGACGGGACGTTCTACTGCTTCCCGAACATGCGTGGCGCGGTGGACAACCTGGCAAACATAGAGAACGACGTGCAGTTAGCCGAGCACTTGATCAGCGCGGCCGGCGTGGCCATGGTGCCGGGCTCGGCCTTCGGCGCTCCCGGGTATATGCGCATTTCCTTTGCCACCAGCATGGACAATCTGCGCGCCGCCATGCAGCGCCTTCGCGACGTCCTGGGCGCCAGGTAAAGCCGGAGCGATCCCCCCGCCGGCACCCCGGGCGGCCGGCAGCGCGCTCTTCACGGATGCGGCGGACCAGGCGTATCATTTGATGGTCGGGCCGAATCGGCGCGACCGCGCCGGCAAGGATTGCCGGCCGACATCGACACGGCAGCCGCCCTGACCGCATACCGACGACGCGGCTGCCCGCAACCATGGATGGAGGACGGCGATATGGAGATCGCAACCGAAGGGCACGGCGGGCGCCGGGCCCCAACCCACCAGGGCTTCACCCTGCTCGAAATGCTCACCGCGACGGCCCTGCTGGCCATTGTCGCAGTCGGCGCAGTGCCGGCGGCGCACACGTTCCTGGTTCGCAACCAGGTAATCGCCGCCGCCGGTGAATTCGTGGCGGCGTTGAACCTGTCACGGCTACACGCCATCACTCAGGGCGGCAACGCCCTCATGTGCCCCGCCGACCACGGCAGCTACTGCACCCCCGCCGCGGGCTGGCACCGGGGCTGGATCGTGTTCGCCGACCAGAACCACAACCGCCAGCGCGAACCGGCCGAACCCCTGATTCGCCGGCACGGCCCGGTGGCCGGTGTGCGCATCGTCTCCAGCGCCGCACGGCGGAGGATCCAATTCCGACCCGACGGAGCCAGCTACGGCAGCAACGCCACGTTCCTGTTCTGCCCCGACACTCAGCAGGTGGAGGGCGTAGCGGTGGTGCTGTCAAACCCGGGCCGGGTGCGAATCACGCGCCACCCGTCGCCGACGCAAACGGCGCTTTGCGGGCCGTGACCCGGCCGCAGTGCCGCAAGCCCCGCGGCGCGTCAGACTATTGACCCACGGAGACGCGGTCAGTACCATTAGCGCTCCCAAAAATGGTTGTTCCCCGGTAGCTCAGTTGGTAGAGCAGGTGACTGTTAATCACCGGGTCGGCGGTTCGAGCCCGTCCCGGGGAGCCAAATAAAACCGGCAATTAAAGCACTTATGAAACCGCCCAAGAGGCGGTTTTTTCATGCCCGAAGCTGTGTCCGTGTGATGGCCGCAGTCAGTGGGGCAAAACAGAAAGTGTCGTCAGCGGAAAGAAAACGCCCCGCCGAAGCGGGGCCAGGGAACAAAGTCCACGCGCCGGGCGCGGAACTCAGACGGGGGCGCGACGGCGGCGCAGCAGCGAGAGCATGGGCAGGCCGAGTGCGAGCAGAGCCAGGGTACCCGGCGCTGGCACCGCGTTCGAAACCAGCGCGCCCTGCACCGCGGAGCCCCATACCGGCGGTCCGCCGAGCGCGGTGGTCGCACCGCTGGTCAGGTCCAGCGTATAGTACTCGCCGGACGAGCCACTGTTTGTGTACATCGTACCGTCCGCACCGAAGGCGATGGTCTCCTGGGCGTTGGAGTTGGACACCAGGGAGGTCGCCACGAAGGTGGTGGGGTCGAGGGTGTAGACGTTGCCGGTGTCGACGACGAAGATCGTGCCGGCCGTGACGGTGCCATTGGCGGTGGCGACGTCCACGGGCGCCACGCTCAACCCGTCGACGTCGGCGAGGCCCGAGTACGAGCCCACCTGCGTGAGGATGCCGGTCCCGAGGTCCATCTGATAGACCGCGTTGGTGTTTCCGCCGGTGGCCAGCAGGCGTCCGGAGAGGTCGAAGGTCACCCCCTCGATGCCGGAGATACTGGGGTTGCCGGTACCGATGGCAGTGGCCACGCCGGTGGTGGTATCAATGCTGTAGAGCTGCGAGTTCGCCTGGCTGATTCCCCAGAGATTGTCGTTGGCGTCGAAGGACAGGCCCATGTTACCCGGAACCGTGGCGAGACTCGTCGTCGTGGCGGTCGTGGTATCGAAGACGGTGAGCGCGCCGGTCCCGTTGGTGGTTGCGCTTCCGTAGATCAGGACGGCGTGCGCCGATGGCGCCGCGAGGGCCACCGCGGCCGCCACGATGAGTGCGAGACTTAGTTTCATGGTCGATTGCTCCATTCTTTAGTTTTTTGGTCGACTCCTGCAGTCCGGGTGGAGGGGACCAGCCTGCGCCGCCGCTTCACATCTCTCACGTGTCAACTCCCCTTGGCTGAAGCGAGCCAATTTCACTCCACGATCCGCAACCTGCTGAACCGACAAGGAACCCGTGGCAACGAGCCGAGTTCCTTTATTGGAGGTCTCGCTGCCGCAACAAGCATGCAGTTTGACTGCATGAAACGCACCAACAATGTCAACTATCGGTTTTCTCGGCAAATACCTCATATTGGTGATGGATGGGGTCCGGCATTTTGTAAGATTTTCTGACATACCCTTATAGGTCGTGCAAAAGTGACGCCCTGAGCCGGTCCCGGGCAAAGAAAAGCCCCGCCGAAGCGGGGCCTGGCTGTCCGAATCCTTCCGATGCCTCCCTAGTTAGTTTTTCTTCTTGTGTTGGAACACTCCCAAGCCCACTAGGCCGATGCCCAGCAATGCGAGTCCAGGGGTTCGGGGACGGTGGACGGTGCGACGGCCACAATGCCTTGCGCGGAAACGGTGGGCCCGGCAGAGTCGCCGAACTGATAGTAGACGTCTCCATTCGCCGTGCCACCGCAGTTGGAACTGCTAGTGCCCCAACAGAACATAGCATAGGGGGAACGGCCGGACGGAAAGGCGCCCAAGGCACCATCAGCGGTGAATCCGGCACCCCCTCCCACCGGAGGCCCTGGATTGAAGAATACCAAGCTGAACAGGAAGGCACCGTGGTTGGACGTCCCAGTGGGGCGAGCGCGCTATCAGGCACGCCGCCTGTCAACCCGCCACCGATGCCGGCCATGCCCCTCAGGACGCCCCAAAGGGGAGCCAAACACAATTCGGATACCGTCGAACCGGGCGCGGCCCGGTTTGTGTTTGCAACGACGTGAGCCCGCCTCACCCGCGGGGTCCGGCGCACCTACCAGAGCCACCCCAGCGGCGGACGCTGCCAGTCCATCACGTGCTTATCGTGCCCAAACATGACCGATCCCACGCCCACGCCGTGGTAGTCGTAATACCAGACGGTCTTGCCATTGAGGGTGAACTTGCGGCTGGGCTGGCCCAGTAGGCTCGCAACCTGTCCACCATTCATGTCGTGCCGCAACTTGCGCCATTGCTCCTTGATATCGCCTGGTTCGCTGTGAATCTGGCCATCTGAGCTTCGCGCCGCTTGCCGGCGCGCCTCACTGCGTGGCGCCGCAGCCGCCGGTGCTGCATTGGCGGTCGAATTGGCGCTGGCTGTTGCCGCCGCACAGGTGGACTGCAGTTGCTTGACGGTCTGCTCCAGCACACGCACCCGCTGGGTCAGGGCCTCGACCTTGCGCGCCAGCGCCTGGTCGTCCGCCCGCGCGGGCGGACTCACCACTGCCCCTGCTGCAGCCAGGGCCAGTACGACGGCGGCAAGTGGTCGCTCAATTCTCATGGGCTTCATGGTCGCCTCTTTTCCTTTTTATGGTCCCAATATGCGGTCGGCGGACCCTGGCATGGGATCCGCCGACCGTGTCGCTACTTTAGCCGACCTTCCGGCTGCTTACCACATGAACCAGCCGAACAGGTAGACCGAGTTGTTGTCCGACGCACCACTGCTGGTGCCGTCGAACTTGCTGTACCCCGTGTACTGCAGACCGAACTTGGTATTCTGCCAGGGCAGATAGGTAACCTGACCAACCCAGCCCCTGGTATCGGGCTTGCCATTGGCCGTACCCCACAACGGGTTTGAATCACCGGTCATGCTGAAATAGCCCAATGCGGCATCGGCACGATTACCCCAGTGGTAAATGCCGTTGAGGCGGAAGGTGTTCAGCTTGTGATTGTTGCCGGGATCCGTTACGTGCAGCTTCTGCTTCTCGTGAATATATGTCGTATGAATCGCCAGCAGATCGTTGCTGATCGGCATCTCGAACTGAGCGTCCAGCGCAGTGTCGGTGTAGTCATCCGTCTCTCCGCTCACACCGTTCGGATACATCTTCGTTTCCATGCCGTAAGCACCGACCTCGAGCGTGTTCTTGCCGATATTCTGCTCCCAGGCAACGCGCCAGTATGGAGCTACACCCTTGATGGTATTCGCACTGCCGACGTCCGGTGCGCCCTGCCCCAAGTGAGCGGAACGATACAGGGTCACGTCGCCGTACAGATGACTGTTCCACATGGCGTAGCCACCGAGGCCCGCAACATCCTGACCCAACGTGCCATCGACAATCGCGGCAGCTGTCGGTCCAGCTGCGGTGGAAGAACCCACGAACGGGAAGCCCCAGGCAGCGGTGGTATTCCACGGATCCTCAACCGTAGGACTGTTGTTGAGAGTCAAACCGTAGATCGTATCCTTGCCGCCGATCTTAGTGTGATTGGCGTAACGGATATCGGCGTTGTCCCAACCGAACTTGTCGTCCGCCTGCGTGTATGTGATCTGCAGGAACGAACCGATGTGCGGCGTAATCTCGCCGGCGAAGAAGAAACTGAGCTGATCGGGGAACTGCACATCGTTGTTCTGGGTGCCCGAGGTGGTCTTGTTGTGGGTTACGCCGACCAACAGCATCGCCGACAGCGGCGGAATCTCGTTGATCTTGAGCCCGCCGGTGCTGCTGCCGCTGGGCGCCTGAATCTGGCTCAACCCGGTCAGCGTGTAACCGTTCAGTTTGAATTGCCGTCCGAATGACGTCAGCTCCGGAAACACCGTGTGGCAGGCCGCGCAGGGCATGCCCGTCTGGCGGGCAAAACTCGGCACCGCCTGCGCCGATGGGGGTCCCATCAGCATGGCTGCGGCAGCCGCATTGACCGCAACTACTTGCAGTAGTCTGGTAGTCTTCAACCTCTTCATTTTTAGCTCTCCCTCGTTACTACCTGGTACAAACACATGGCGGCAACGTTCAGACACCCCCGCTACCCCCGACGCAAAGACTCCGTTGTTTCGTCCTGTTGGGCCGGCTGTCCCTCCCAGCCCCGCTTTCACGCCCTCGCCCCCAATGGGAGGCACGACAACGTTGGCGCATGTTGCGGAACACTGCGACAATTGCCGCGGACATCGGTTGCTGTCCGCACAAGTTCACGCTGTCGCGCGCCCGCTGTTGTTTTGTGGATACGTTTCATGCGCACATAGTCAAGTGGTGGCCACCCACGCCGCAATGCGTAGAATCTGTACACGAGCCCTCGTTCAGCATTTATGCTTTCAACAAATGCGTTCATAAATCCCCATACGCACAAACACTTATTTCTGCCGCCGTTGCGGCCAACGAATTCGATTACGTTTTGGTAATGTTTCTGAAACGTTGACACGCGTCAGGTGCGGATAAACGCGCGACTGTTGCATGCGCACAAATACCCGTTAACTTGTCCGGTCGAATGACTGGCGTCGAGCCCAATTGATCGAGGGCGCCATAGCATGCAAGCGCGTGTACATCCCGGCACGCGGATCATCAACTGCAACCCATTCGAGGTGGACCCTAGTGATTCCGCCGCTGATTCCTTTCTCTTGCGTTGAATCCGTAACGGTCCTTTTTCAGGCGGAAAAAGCCCACGTGACCCACGTCAATGCTAGCTCCCCGCCCATCCTGCTAAAAAGCTGAAAAATTCGCTGAGTTTGATCAATCGAATCGATGGGTTTGCCTGATGAAGACGCCCCGAGTGAGCCTTGAGCATTGGCGGGAATTTTTAGCGGTTGTGGACTACGGTGGTTATGCACAAGCGGCCGAGCACTTGCACCGCAGCCAATCGGCGGTCAGTTACGCCGTAGGGAGATTGCAGAAACAGCTCGGCGTGCAGTTGTTTCGCGTCGAGGGACGCAAGGCGAAGCTCACCGAAAATGGTGCGGCGCTGTTGCCCCGGGCGCGGCAGCTGTTGCACGACGCTGGCGAAGTGGAGGAATTCGCCGAAGCGTTGAAACGGGACATGGAGCCCGAAATTCGCTTGGTCGTTGACGCCGCCTTCCCCAACGATCCCCTCGTGACCGCTCTGCGCCGTTTCCACGACCGGAGCCCGGAAACCTGGCTGCAAGTGCACGAAGCGGTATTGTCGGGTGCCAGTGAAGCCTTGGAACAAGGTCTGGCCGACCTTGCCGTCGTCGTACAGGTGTCGTCGCGGCTTCTGGGCGAACCCCTGTTGGAGGTGGAGTTTGAGGCCGTGGCCCACCGGCAACACAAGTTGCACCGGCTACGGCGCAAACTGCGGCAGCAGGACCTGAAACGGGAGCTGCAAGTGGTGGTCCGCGATTCCGGCCTTCAGCATCCGCGGGACGTCGGTTGGCTGGGGTCCGAGCACCGTTTGACGGTGGACAGCCTGGAGACCGCCGCTGCGGCACTGGCGCAGGGCCTGGGGTTTGCCTGGCTGCCGAGGCATAAGACGGCCCCACTGATCGAGAGCGGTACCCTCAAGAGCCTGCCGCTACGGGAGGGGCGCCTGTTTCAGGTGCCGCTTTACCTCGTTCTGGGACCCCGCTCCAGACGTGGGCCAAAGGTTCGCGAGATGGAAGAGCTGTTGCACGCCGCCGTGAGGGAATGGGACGGCGCATCATCCGGGTCCATCGCCTCAGAACCGCTTGATCGCAGGATCATCCCGGTCAGACCCACTCGGGTCTGAGCCCGCCAATACTCAAAGGCCGCTGGCGCAGTACCGGCTCAGGTACTTGCGAAACGTATCGCCCAACTCATCGTGCTGCAGGCCGAATTCCACAGTGGCGATAAGGTAGCCCAGCTTGTTCCCGCAGTCGTAGCGTTTGCCTTCGTATTCGTAGGCGAGCACCGTTTCCTCGCCCAACAGGGACGCAATGGCATCGGTGAGTTGGATCTCACCCCCCGCCCCCCGTTCGGTATGCTCGAGCAGTTCGAAGATGCGCGGGGTCAGGATGTAGCGTCCGACGACGCCGAGCGTCGACGGCGCCTCTGCCGGCGCCGGCTTCTCCACAATCTGCTCCACTTTGCTGACGCGGGACCCCATGGGATTCACCGCAACAATTCCATACTTGTCGGTGTCCGAAGGGTCCACTTCCTCCACCGCGACAATGCTGCTTTGATGTTGTTCGAACACATCCGCCATCTGGGTGAGACACGGCCGATCACCGCCGTCGATGAGGTCGTCGGCCAGTAGCACCGCAAAGGGCTCGTTGCCCACCACGCTGCGCGCACAGTAGACGGCGTGCCCAAGCCCCAGCGGCCGCGGCTGGCGGATGAATACCGCTGTAACATGGCTCGGCAGAATGTTGCGTACCTCCTCCAGGCGGCCCAGCTTGCCCGCGGATTCCAGTTCCATCTCCAATTCGTAGGATACGTCGAAGTGATCCGGAATGGCGCGCTTGCCGCGTCCGGTCACGAATATCAGCTGATCGCAACCCGCCGCCAGCGCCTCCTCCACCGCGTATTGGATCAACGGCTTATCGACGACGGGGAGCATCTCTTTGGGACTCGCCTTCGTAGCCGGCAAAAAACGCGTACCCAATCCGCCAGCTGGAAATACTGCCTTCCTGATCCTCTTCTGCATCGCGTTACCTGTTTGATTGCTTCGAAATCAAGCTTCCCCAAAGTGTAGGCCACAATGTCAACCGCTTTAAGAGCACATTCCGCCACGCCGCACCCCACGCATGCGGCTCACGTCACGTTGTAGTAGGCCTTGTACCAATCCACGAATCGCGCAACCCCGTCGTCCACGGACGTGTCGGGCTTGAATCCCACCGCCTCGTGCAGGGCCGTGGTGTCCGCCTGGGTCGCCGCGACATCACCCGGCTGCATCGGCAACAGGTCGAGCTGTGCCTTCTTGCCCAGGCATTGCTCCAGCACCTCGATGTAGCGCATCAGTTTGACCGGATTGTTGTTGCCGATGTTGAACACTGCGTACGGCGCATAACTGGTGGCCGGATCGGGATCATCACCGCTCCAGCCGCTGTTGGGTTTCGCGGGACGGTCGATCACACGTATCACGCCCTCGACGATGTCATCGATGTAGGTGAAATCACGGATCATTTCACCCTTGTTGAACACCGGAATGGGCTCGCCGGCAAGAATGCCCTTGGTGAACTTGAACAGCGCCATGTCGGGCCGTCCCCACGGTCCGTACACGGTGAAGAACCGCAATCCCGTGCACGGCAAACCGTACAGATGCGCGTAGCTATGAGCCATCAGCTCGTTGGCCTTTTTGGAGGCCGCATAAAGCGAAATGGGATGATCGACGTTGTCATGCTCCGAGAACGGCAGACGGGTATTGGCACCGTAAACGGAACTGGAGGACGCGAATACCAGGTGACCGACCTTCGTGTGGCGGCAGCCCTCCAGTATGTTGGCGAAACCGACCAGGTTGGCATCCACATAGGACTGCGGATTCTCGATCGAGTACCGTACGCCGGCCTGGGCGGCGAGATTCATGACGGCGTCAAAACGGTGTTCCTCGAACAGGCGCTGCATGCCGTCGCGATCGGCGATATCGAGGCGTTGAAACATGAAGTCGTCGTGTTCGCGGAAACGCGCGAGTCTGGCCTCCTTGAGGGTCACATCGTAATAGTCGTTCATGTTGTCAATGCCGTAGACCGAGTCGCCCCGTTCCAGCAGGCGCATCGCCAACGTCGAACCGATAAACCCGGCGACACCCGTAATCATCACTTTCATCGCTGTATTCAACCCTCAGTTGCGATAGCTATTCGATTTTCGACCCCGCGCCAAACGCTGTCAGCGCGGACGTTTGTCGGCTGTTGATTTGCAGTCCCGCCGGTCGCGTCTAGGCCGTCCCGGTACACGCTTGTTCGATGAGATCGCAGACGATGTGTCCGATCAGTATGTGCATCTCCTGGATCCGTGCCGTGTCATCGACCGGAACGACAACGGACAAAGCGCAGCGCTGCGCGATCCTCCCCCCGTCGCGCCCGAGCAGGCCGATCGTCAATGCGCCCTGGCCGTTGGCCCGGTCGACGGCGCGCAGCACGTTCTCACTGTTGCCGGACGTGGACAAGCCGACCAGCACATCCCCCGCCCGCACCAGGCCCTGAACCTGGCGCGTGAACACGTCATCGAATCCATAGTCATTGCCGATCGAGGTGAGCGTGGACGTGTTGGCGGTCAACGCCACAGACGAAAGTGCGTTGCGCTCGCGGTTGAACCGCCCGACGAGTTCGGCGGCCAGGTGTTCGGCGTCCGAAGCGCTGCCGCCGTTGCCGCACCAGAATACCGTGCCGCCCTGCTGCACCCGCTCCAGCATGCGCTTGGACATGTCCCCGACTTGCGGGACCAACTGTTCGCGCAGCACCCGCAGCGCACGAGCGTGCTCGTCGATGGAACGAAGAATCGTTGCTTTCATTTCGTAGCCAAACCGCTCTTGCGCCTGCCTCTACTCATTGCCTCCCTGCTCCCGAATATCCGCCGACATTGCCCGGTCCAAAAGCACGACCGGGTGCACGACTTCCAGAGGTCGCCCTCGCGCCTCCAGCCCCGCCGCCAGGTGCAATGCGCAACCGAAATTGGAGCTGGCAATGATATCCGTCTGTTCGTCCACCAATCGGGACAGCGCCTCGTCCCGCAGGCGTTCGGCCGCGTCCGGATCGGTGAACATGTGGGTTCCCGCCGCACCGCAACACCCTTGGCCCTGACCCTTGTCGATCAACATGATACCGGGAATCCGGCGCAAAAGCCTGCCAGGTGCGCCGCCCCGCCGCAATACGTTCTCCAGCGTGCACGGCGTGTGGAGCGCCACGTGGCGCTCCAGCGGCGACAGCGAGACATGTTCCGGCCACTCCAGGCCGGCCAGGTAGTCGTTGATATCCAGCACCGCCGGACCGGCGCGCCAGGCCTGCCGCGCTTTGTCATCGAGATCCTCGGCGTCTCCGTAGCGGGCCAGCACCGCCCCACACCCGCTCGCCATGGTCACCACAGCGTCCACCGGCAACCGCGAAAAGGCTTCAACGTTGCGCGCAGCGGAGAGCCGGAACCCGTCCCGGCGCCCGCCGTGAAGATCCATGGCACCACAGCACGCCTGCGCCAGCGGCACATGGACAGAAACCCCCAGCCGGTTGAGCACCCGGATGCCGGCTTCCAGCGCCGGCCGGTCCATCACGTTGGCCATACACCCGGTGAACAAGCCCACCCGGGCGCGTTCGCTGCCCGACGCCGGATACCATGGTTTCCAGCCTTGACGCCACGAAACGTGTGGCAGCAGGCGGTCGGAACGGGTCAAGCCGAACCATTCCAACACCGGCGTGGCCCGCAACAACCGCTGCAGCCCGCTGGCCTGATAGGCCGCCAGCAGCCGCCCCGCCATGGAAAACCGCCCCCGGCGCCGCGCCAGCCAGGCCAACCACCGGTCCCAGCGCCGTGACCCGGCGGCGGCATGGGCCGATCCCTCCTCCACGAGGGCGCGGGCGGCATCGATGATCCGACCATAGGGCACGTTGGCGGGGCAAATGCGCTCGCAGGCCAGGCAACTCAGGCAATGGTCGAGATGCAACTCCAGATTGGCGGAATCCGCCAACCGGCCCTCCGCCAGGGCCCGCGCCAGGGCGATGCGACCACGGGGTGATTCGGGCTCCATCCGGTGCTGCCGGTAGGTCGGGCAGACCGGCAGGCACATGCCGCACGCCACGCAGGTATCCGCATCCCGCACGATCCGGGCGACGAGATCCCGGGGCTCCGGAGCATCCGCGCCGACGTTCGCGCCCGGTTGCCGTTTGGTAAGCCCCAACACCGATCCATCCTGCCGCATAACCTATCAAAGATATCATGGATCGACGCCGCGATCCCGCTCGCGAAGGGTGCGAGACGGGCGGCATCGAACTCGCCTCCGGTTTCAGGGAAATCACGCAGATTTGCGCGAAAAAATGCCAGCGGGCCATCACCGCCGGACGGGGATTCAGGGCACCGGCTCCAGCTGCCCCACCGGCACGCTGACCATGGCTGCTTTGCCGGCCACATGCAACAACACCGCCACCCGCTCCTTTCCGGTCCGCGCCTGGCAAATCCCGGTGTAACCCGCCATGACGCCGTCGACAATGCGCACCGCGTCGCCCGCGCCGATCTCGCGCCGGGGCAGTTCATGCACCCCGTCCACATCGGCGTGCTGGCGCAAGGTCTCGATCAGTTCGAGCGGAATACGCGCCGGGCGCTGGCCGAAGTACACCAGGCCGCTGACGCCCACGGTGGAACGGATCGGACCCCAATCGTCCGTGACCTGGTCCAGGCGCACGAACAAATAGCGCGGAAACATCGCCTCGATCACGGGTCGATAGGCACCCCGCAGCCGGCGGCGGGTGCGGATCAACGGCAGGTAGCTCTCGTAGCCCTGGCGGAGCAGATTTTCATCGGCCAGACGCTCCTGTCGCGGCTTGGAGTACACCAGGTACCAGTACCGGTTGAGGATCGATTCCTGATTGGCTGCGGGTGCCGACACGACTTGCTCTCCAACGTGGATCAGCCCACTAGATCGGCCCCGCACCGCGACCGCTTTAGCCACGACGGGCCCCGGTACATCCGGTTGCGGCCGGCTCGGCGGCGCCCCGGCAACCAGGGCGCCGCCTGCCCCGCTAGCGGGACTTCGGTTTTCCGATGCGGATGGAATCCCGGTTCATCTCGATGGTCCGGGTCCCGATACCCTTCACCATAGCCAAATCGTCGGCCGACTTAAAGGGACCATGCGCATGGCGATAGGCGACGATGGCCTGGGCCTTCTGCTGCCCCACGCCCTTGAGCGCCGCGGCAATCGCCTCGGCATTGGCGCTGTTGATATCCACGGGACCGGCATACGCCGTGAGAGAACCTGCCGCAACCAGGCATGCAAGAACGAGAATGCGGAAAAATCGCATGAGTGCCTCCTTTCGAGTATTGCTCCCTGTGTATTCCGGGGCGCTGCCCGCGCTCCGGCTCGCGGTGGGCGCCGCCCCCGGCGGACCGCTCAACCACCCCGTCGATGATACCGAACCGTGCCCTCGTTTCAAGCCGCGATTTCGCGGTTCAGCGCCACCAGCGACGCCAGTGGATCCTGCGCCTGGGTGACCGGGCGCCCCACCACCAGATAGTCGCTCCCGGCCCGGATGGCGTCTCCCGGAGTCATCACCCGTTTCTGGTCACTGCGTTCGGACCCGCCCGGGCGAATTCCGGGGGTAACCAGCACGAATCCCGCCCCGCGGCCGGCCCGAAGACCCGCCGCTTCCCGCGCCGAACACACGACGCCGTCAAGCCCGCTGGACTGCGCCAGCGCGGCCAGGCGCTCGACGTTGTCCGCCGGCGTTCCTGTCAAACCGATCTCGCCCAGGTCGGCCTCATCGAGGCTGGTCAGCACGGTCACGGCCACCAGCAGCGGACGGGTTCCGGAGGCCGACTCCAACGCCTGGCGCGCGGACTCCATCATGCGTCGTCCTCCCAGGGCATGAACATTCAACATCCACACACCCAGATCCGCGGCCGCGGCGCAGGCGCGCGCCACCGTGTTGGGGATATCGTGAAACTTGAGATCCAGGAACACGTCGTAACCGGCGGCAACCAGCCCGGATACGAACTCAGGCCCGGCCCGGGTAAAGAGCTCTTTGCCCACCTTGACGCGGCACAGCGTCGGGTCGAGGCGCTCGACCAATGCCCGTGCCGCATCCGCATCGGCAAAATCCAACGCCACGATAATGCGCGGACCGGCCGGCCCTGTGCTGGGTTCACTCACCGACAACCCCCCGTATTGGTTTGACGCTGTTCCAGGACTTGCAACTCGGACACTGCCAGTGCAGGACCTTGCCCGTGAAGCCGCACTTGTTGCATTCGTACACCGGGCGGCCTTCCAGGAGTTTGCTGGTCAGATCATGCAGAATCATCAGGTCCTCGCGGGCTTCGCCGACGCTGTGGCGCAGGCTCAGTTCGATCAGCCAATTGAGTCCGCGCACCGACGGCCGCTTGCGCAGCTGCTGGGTGATGAATTCGAGCGCCGGGCGCTCGCCCTGCTCGTCGCGGATGCGCTCGGCCAGCGCCAGCGCCGGCGAAATGCCGCGGTAACGATCGAGTACATCGTGGAGAAAGCTCATCAATGCGCCCGGGCTACCCGTTTGCCGATAGCACTCCTCCAGCGGTTCGATGATTTCGGGGGTAAAATCGATATCCTGCTCCGACACCCGTTTGTAGGCGCGTATCGCCGCTTTGAAGTCCCCCTTTTTCTCTTCCCACCTGCCGAGCAGAATACTGGCCCGTACGCAGTCCCGGTCGTAAGACAGCGCCCGGCGGATCATTTGCAGCTCAAGGGTCGGATCGCTCTCATGGCCGGCGCGCTCGGCCAGCTCGCAGTAGTATTGGGCGATCACCTCGTTCATGGCGCGCCCCGAGCCTTCCTGCAAGCGCCGGCAGATGGCAATGGCCTGTTCCCAGTCCTGTTCCTGCTGGTAGATGTCCACCAGGTGCTCCAATGCCCGCTCGGTATGCAGAGCCAGATCGATCAGCTCCAGAAACAGGCTCTCGGCCCGGTCGAACAGACCGGCGCGCATGTAGTCCTCGCCGAGCTCCAGCAACGCCTGTGCGCGTTGGTCGCGGCTCAGCGTCGGACGGGCGATGAGATTCTGATGGATGCGGATGGCGCGATCGACCTCGCCGCGACGGCGAAACAGGTTGCCAAGTGCCAGATGGGTCTCGACCGTTTCGCTGTCGATCTCCACCATCTTGATGAAGACCTCGATGGCCTTGTCGGGCTGTTCGTTCAGGAGGTAGTTCAAACCCCGGAAGTAATCGGAGCTGAGATCCTTCTTGTGCTGGCGGGCGTGCTCGTCCCGTGCGCTGCGTCTGGCGGCGAACCACCCCGAAGCGGCGGCTACGGGCAGCAACAGCCAGAGCAGCTCCAGCATCAGTGGACGTCCTTGATCGGCAGGTTGCGCAGGTTCATGACCTCTTTTTCGGCCAGCGTTGCCTCGCGCCTCAGCCTGCGGTTTTCCCGTTTCAGGCGCACGACCATGCCGAGGCTGGCGATCACCCCCAACAGCGCCCCTCCGGCGAACGCGACCACCAGTGTCAGTGACAGCGGGATCTCGCGGGTTCCAAAATAGTAATTGAGATCCACCACGTTGGCATTCAGCACGGCGAACGCGGCGCCAATGGCGACGATCAACAGCGAAAGGACCAGCAACAGAATGCGCCTCATACCTATCCCCCAGGTAACAGGACTGCGCCACGCCAGCGCAGCCGACGCCCACCGGCCCGAGCAGGCACGGTATCAGGCTTTGGACGAATGATAGCCCAGCACGGCTCGACGACGCACGCCGACGGCACGTAACAACGACAGGCTCCGGCCGCTGGCCGGTATGAATGAAACAAACGATGAAAGCGACGGCGGACCCGTTGAACAACGGACCCGGTAACGGCCGGACCGTGGTTCAGCCGGAACTGCTCTGGATCTCCGGAGCGTGTTCGCGACCCTCGTTGACCCGCTCGCGCAGTTCCTTTCCGGGTTTGAAATGGGGGACGTACTTGCCGGGCAACGCCACCGAATCGCCGGTCTTTGGATTACGGCCTACGCGCGGCGGACGAAAGTGAAGTGAAAAACTGCCGAACCCGCGGATTTCGATTCGGTTGCCCGTCGCCAGAGCCTGACTCATTTGCTCAAGTAAACTCTTCACGGCCAACTCGACATCCTTATATGCCAGGTGGCTTTCCTTTCTTGCGAGAGACTCGATCAGTTCTGACTTTGTCATTATCTTTTTTTCCTGCTTATCCGTTGAGGCCGAATCCCTGGCCTCATATCATGACCCACCCTGTCCAATACAGCAAGTGACGGAGCCGACGGCGGCCCCGCCGGAACGAGACTCACTCGCCGCCGTCGTTATCCATCTGCTCCTTGAGAATATCGCCCAGCGAAGTGGTCCCGGTGCTCGAACCCCGGGTGTACTCCTCGACCACCTTGGCTTCTTCCTGGCGGTCTTTGGCTTTGATGGACAGTGAAATGGTGCGGTTCTTGCGATCCACGCCGAGGAACTTCGCCTCCACCTCGTCGCCTTCCTTGAGCATGCTGCGGGCGTCTTCGACGCGCTCCTCGGACAGCTCCGAGGCCCGCAGATAGCCCTCCACGCTGTCGGCCAGCTCGATCACGGCGCCCTTGGCGTCCACTTCCTTGACCGTGCCCGTGACGATGCTGCCCTTGGCATGCTCGGCGACGTAGTTGGAGAACGGATCCTTGTCCATCTGCTTGATGCCGAGCGAGATCCGCTCGCGCTCGGGATCGATGGCCAAAATCACGGTCTCCAGATCCTCGCCCTTCTTGTAATTGCGGATCGCTTCCTCGCCCGCGACATTCCAGGAGATGTCGGACAGGTGGACCAGGCCGTCGATACCGCCGTCGAGGCCGACGAAAATGCCGAAATCGGTGATCGACTTGATCTTGCCCGTAACCCGGTCGCCCTTGTTATGAGTGGCCGCGAACGTCTCCCACGGATTGGCCTGGCACTGTTTCATGCCCAGCGAAATGCGGCGGCGCTCCTCGTCGATGTCGAGCACCATCACCTCGACCTCCTGGCCGATGTGCACCACCTTGGAAGGATTGACGTTCTTGTTGGTCCAATCCATTTCGGAGACGTGCACCAGGCCTTCGACGCCGTCCTCGATTTCCACGAAACAGCCGTAATCGGCGATGTTGGTGATCTTGCCGAACAGGCGCGAATTGACCGGATAGCGGCGGGAAATGTCGACCCACGGATCCTCGCCCAGCTGCTTCAAACCCAGCGACACGCGGTTGCGCTCGCGATCGAACTTCAGCACCTTGACTTCGATCTCATCGCCCACGTTGACCACTTCCGACGGATGCTTGATCCGCTTCCAGGCCATGTCGGTGATGTGCAGCAGGCCGTCGATGCCGCCCAGATCGACGAAGGCGCCGTAGTCGGTAAGGTTCTTGACCACGCCGGTGACGACGTTGCCTTCCTGCAGGTTCTTCAACAGCTCCTCGCGCTCGGCGCTGTATTCCTTCTCCACCACCGCGCGGCGCGAAACCACGACGTTGTTGCGCTGGCGGTCGAGCTTGATGACCTTGAATTCCAGATCCTTGCCTTCGAGATAGGTGGCGTCGCGTACCGGACGCACATCCACCAGAGAGCCGGGCAGGAACGCGCGGATATCGTTGATGGCGACCGTGAACCCGCCCTTGACCTTGCCGTCGATCACTCCGGTGACGACCTCGTCGGCCTCATAGGCCTCCTCGAGCTTCTTCCAGGCCCGGGCACGCTTGGCCTTCTCCCGCGACAGGCGGGTCTCGCCGAAGCCGTCCTCCACGGCGTCCAATGCCACTTCCACCTCGTCGCCGACGTTGATCTCCAGTTCGCCGCTGTCGGTGTAGAACTGCTGGATCGGGATCACGCCTTCGGACTTGAGCCCCGCGTTTACCACCACCACGTCGGGACGGACTTCCACCACAGTGCCCATGAGAATCGCACCGGGGCGCATCTCTTTCTGCTCGAGACTCTCTTCAAATAGTTGTGCAAAACTTTCGGTCATCGGTTTTTAGTTCCCAAGCCCGCCATGCGGACTTAACGTTTTCTGCGGCAACTGACGCTCGGCCCGCCGCAGGTCGGTGTGGTAGGACCGTGTTCCGGCGGCCATCCGGAGCGACGGTCATTCTTTACGCTTCCCGCCGGCGATGGCAGTGTCGTGCTGCGCCAACGCCAGCACCCGCTGCACCACCGAGTCGACGTCCACCCCGGTCGTATCCACCGTGATGGCATCGGCTGCCGGCTTGAGCGGCGCCACGGGCCGGGAAGCGTCCCGTTGATCGCGTTCCGCGATCTCCCTCGAAAGGGCTGAAAGGCTAACATCTAATCCTTTTTGTTTCAACTGTTTATACCGCCTGCGCGCACGCTCCTCGGCGCTTGCCGTCAAATACACCTTGAGGTCGGCGTCAGGAAATACCACGGTGCCCATATCGCGGCCGTCGGCCACCAGTCCCGGGGGCTCGCGGAAGGCGCGCTGACGCGCCAGCAGCGCCTCCCGCACCTGCGGCAACGCCGCGATCCGGGATGCTGCCGCGCCGCACGCCTCGCTGCGGATGGCGTCGGTGACATCATCTCCCTCGAGCAGCACCCGGGTATCCTGATCGGCCTCGCCGGTGAACTGTGCGTCGAGATGCCCCGCCAGTGTCACCAGGGCATCTTCCTGTTCTAAATCAATAGCATGAGTTTCCGCAGCCAAGCCCACCAGGCGGTACAGGGCACCACTATCCAGCAAGTGCCAGCCCAGCCGGGCCGCGACCAGCCGCGAAATGGTGCCCTTGCCGGAGCCGCTCGGACCGTCGATCGCCAGCACGGGCACGTGTTGGTGGTTCATTCTGACTCCCCCCTGAAATGCCGACGGATCAGTGATTGACGTGAATACCCAGTCCGGCCGCCGCGGCCAGCCCGGCAAAATCCGGGAACGACGTATCCACGTTGGCGCAATCCCGGACCGTCAGCGGTGCGCGGGCGCGCAGTGCGGCCATGGCAAACGCCATGGCGATCCGGTGATCACCATGACTGTCGACACTGCCGCCGCCCAGGGATCCGCCCTCAATGACCATGCCGTCGGCCGTCGGCACGGCGCTAACCCCCAGGCTCTGCAGGCCATCGGCCATGACCTGAATCCGATCACTTTCCTTCACCCGCAGCTCTGCGGCGCCCGACAATCGCGTCTCGCCGTCGGCGCAGGCCGCCGCCACGAACAGCGCCGGGAATTCGTCGATGGCCAGGGGCACCAGATGCTCGGGAATCCGGATGCCACGCAGCGGCGCGCAACGCACCCGGATGTCGGCCACCGGCTCGCCGCCGGCCTGGCGCGGGTTCAACAACTCGATGTCCGCGCCCATCAGGCGCAGGATGTCGATGACTCCGGTCCGCGTCGGGTTCACGCCCACATGCTCGAGCACCAGATCGGACTGCGGCGCAATGCTGGCGCCCACCAGAAAAAAGGCCGCCGACGAGATGTCGGCCGGAACCGCGATGGCGGTCGCCGTAAGGTGGCCGCCGCCCTCAACACACGCCGTCGCCCCCCGGCGCTCCACCGGATAGCCGAAGCCGGCCAGCATCCGCTCGGTGTGGTCCCGGGTCGGCGCCGGTTCGGTGACGCAGGTGCGGCCCTCGGCGTACAGGCCCGCCAGCAACAGGCACGACTTGACCTGGGCGCTGGCCACCGACATCCGGTAGTCGATGCCGTGCAGCGCACTCCGGCCGTTGATCCGCAACGGCGCGGTGCCGGCGGGCGTGGTTTCGATGCGCGCCCCCATTTCCGCAAGCGGCTCGGTGACGCGCCGCATGGGTCGGCGCGACAGCGAGGCGTCACCGGTGAGCACGGTGTCGAACGACTGGCCGGCCAGCAGCCCGGCCATCAGGCGCATGGAGGTACCGGAGTTGCCCAGGTACAAGTCGCCATCGGGTTTGCGCAGACCGGTGCGGCCGACACCGTGGATCACCACGCGCCCGGCGTCCGGACCCTCGATGCGCACACCCATGGCGCGAAAGGCGCGCAGCGTCGCGAGGCTGTCCTCGCCCTGGAGAAACCCTTCGATCTCGGTGATGCCGTCGGCCAGCGCCCCGAGCATAATGGACCGGTGCGAAACGGACTTGTCACCGGGCACGCGCACGCGGCCGTTCAGCCGACCGCCCACTTCAACCTCGAATTCGATTCGCTTGGCCATCGTCGCTATCCACCAAACAAAAGCACAACGGGCGCTCGGCGGCGCCCGTCCCGATACACTTGTCCATCCCGCCGCCGCGCGTCAGCGCTCGCAATGGCGGTCGCGCGCGGACTTGGCCCGCGCAAACACTTCCAGCAACTGCTCGCCGTCCCCGGCCCGGATCGCATCGGCCAGGCCGCGCAGGTCCGCCTCATAGCGCTCAATCACGCCCAGCAATGCGTCGCGATTGGCCAGGCAGATATCCCGCCACATCACCGGATCGCTGGAGGCGATGCGGGTGAAGTCGCGAAATCCCCCGGCGGCGTATTGAAAGATCTCCTCGCTTTCGCCCATGCGCGAAAGCGTATCCACCAGCGCGTAGGCCAAAACGTGGGGCAGATGGCTGGTGGCCGCAAGTACCTCGTCGTGATGCGCCACCGCCATTTCCATCACCTCGGCGCCCACCGCCGCCCAGACGGCCCGCACCTTGGCCGTCGCCGCCGGATCGGTTTCCGCTACCGGGGTGAGAATCACCTTGCGGCCCTGATACAGGTCCGCAAACGAAGCCTCGACGCCGCTGCGTTCGGTGCCGGCAATGGGATGCCCCGGCACAAAATACCGGGCATGGTCGCCGAGCGCGGCGCGGGCCGCGGCCACCACGCTGGCCTTGGCGCTGCCCACGTCGGTAACCACCGCATCCTCGGCCAGTGCCGGCGCGATTTGGCGTAGCACCGTTTCCATGGCGCCGAGGGGCACCGCCGCCACCACCAGGTCGGCACCGCGCACCGCCACGGCCGGGTCGGTATGGTAGCGGTCGATGACGCCCAACTCCACCGCTCGCTGCAGATTCGCCGCGTTGCGCCCGCTGCCGACAATTTCCGCGCACAAACCGGCGCCGCGGGCCGCCCGTGCCAACGAACCACCGATCAGTCCCACTCCGATAATGCAAAGACTACGCAGCATGGCACCGCTCGCGGACTATCCCGCCAACACCTGGCCGAGCGCGTCGATCACGCGCTGGTTCTCCTGCTCCGTTCCCACTGTGACACGCAGGTGGTCGGGCAGATTGTAGCCGGCCACGGGCCGGACGATGACGCCGTGATGCAACAGCTGCTCGTAGACCTCCGCGCCCGGCCGGCCCAGGTGCACACAGATGAAATTAGCCACCGAAGGGATCCACGTCAGCCCCAGTTGCTCCAGGCCATTTTCCAGCTGGCGCAGGCCGTCGCGGTTGACGCGTACGCTGTGGCGCACATGCTCCTGGTCCGACAGCGCACCGAGGGCGGCCGCCTGGGCCACGGAGTTCACATTGAACGGCTGCCGTACCCGGTTCAGCAGATCGGCCAACTGCGGATCGGACAGACCGTACCCGACCCGCAAGCCGGCCAGACCGTAGATCTTGGAAAAGGTCCGGGTGACCACCAGGTTCGGATAGCGGCCGAGCCAGGCCGAGGCGTCGGGATACCCGTCGTTCTCCACGTACTCGAAATAGGCTTCGTCCACTACCACGATCACCGACCTGGGCAGATCGTGGATGAACGCCTCCAACTCCCCGGCTTCCAGCCAAGTCCCGGTGGGGTTGTTGGGATTGGCGATGAACAGCACCCGCGTCTGGCCGTCCACGGCTTGCGCCAGGGCTGCGAGGTCATGGCCGTAGGGCATGGCATGGCCCGGCGGGTTGGCAGGCGCGACGCGGGCGTCGGCTCCCACCGCCTGGGTGGCGATCGGGTAGACAGCAAACGCATGCCGGGAAAATACCGCGTTCAGTCCCGGCGCAAGAAAAGCCCGCGCGATCAGCTCCAGCACGTCATTGGAGCCGTTGCCCAGCGTTACGCAGGCGGGATCAACGCCATGTTTGCGGGCCAGCTCTCCCTTCAACGCAAACCCGTTGCCGTCCGGATAGCGGTGGATCTGGGTCAGCTCCGCCTGCGCCCGCTCCAATGCCAGCGGCGACGGACCCAGGGGATTCTCGTTCGAGGCCAACTTGACCGCATCGGAAACCCCGTACTCGCGTTCCAACTCGCTCACCGGCTTGCCGGGCTGGTAGGGCTGCAGCGACCGCACGCCCGCATTGGCCAGATCCAGAAAGTTCATGGTCTCATACACCTGTTCCGCTTCGCTCATACCGCGGCATTCGTCGCAGAGGATGCCGAGACGCAGCGTTCGCCGAGCATCGCTTGCGCTGCGGCATCGTCACGCTGTACGCCGGGTCGGTACGCGTTCAGCGGCGTACCGCCGCTTCGCGCCCAGTCATCACGGCCGTTCACAGCACGGCCCGCGGGTAGGAACCCAGCACTTTGAGCAGTGAAGCCTCCTGCTCCATCTCGGCGATGGCGGTGGCGACCCGCGCATCCTGCGCGTGGCCTTCGATATCGATAAAAAACACGTACTCCCAGAGTCCGCGTCCCGACGGCCGCGACTCCAGCCGGGTCATGCTGATCCCGTTGCGGGCCAGCGGCCCCAACAGGTCATGCAGCAGCCCGGAGCGATTGGACCCCGACACCAGCAACGTGGTCTTGTCATGACCGCACGGCAAAACCTCCTGGCGGCCGATGACCAGGAAGCGCGTCGTGTTGTCCGGATCATCTTCGATGTTGCTTGCCAGCGCCGTGAGGCCATAAATGCGCCCGGCCGCATCGCCGGCAATCGCCGCAGCACCCGCCTCCCCGCTCGCCAAACGTGCGGCCTCGGCGTTGCTGCTTACGGCGATGCGCTCGGCTAGGGGGAGATGGGTGTCGAGCCATTCGCGGCACTGGGCGAACGACTGCTGGTGCGAATACACGCGCCGAATATCCTCCATACCGCCTTCGCGCACCAGCAGATGATCGTGGATGCGCAACAGCACCTCGCCGCAAATCCGCAGCGTGGACTGGAGAAACAGGTCGAGCGTGTGGCTGACTACCCCCTCCGTGGAATTTTCCACCGGCACCACGCCGTAATGCGCCGCCCCGGAAGCCACTTCCCGGAACACCTCGTCGATGCTGGCCAGCGACACCGTGCCGACGGAGTGGCCGAAATGCTTCAGCGCCGCTTCCTGGGTGAAAGTGCCCTCGGGCCCCAGAAACGCCACCTCGAGTTTTTCCTCCAGGGCCAGGCACGCCGACATGATCTCGCGGAACAGCCGCGCGATCTCCTCGTCGCTCAGCGGCCCCCGGTTGCGCGCCTGGATTTCCCGCAGGATGTTTGCCTCGCGCTCCGGCCGGTAGAAACTCCCTTCCTCGCCCGCGTCCGCCTTCACCCGCGCCACTTCCTGGGCACAGCGGGCGCGTTCGTTGATCAACTCCTGTATCCGGCGATCCAGGTCGTCGATGCGCGCGCGAATCTGCTGCAATTTGTCGGAGTCGTTCATGGCCGGGCCTGCGCCGCTTCGCTCGGCCGGTGGGCACCGGCGGGCGCACGCCCGATGCTAAGTGCGGCCAAGCGTACGCACATTGAGCACCCCCTCTATGCCGGCGATCTCCCCGATTGTGGATTCCGGCACCTCGCTCTCCACGTCCACCAGCGTATAGGCCAGGTTGCCGTTGGACTTGTTGATCATGTCGATGATGTTGAGCCCCGCGTCGGCCAGCTTGGTGGAAATCTGGCCGAGCATATTGGGTACATTATCATTGGCAACGGCCAGCCGGTAGCCGACGCTGCGCGGCATCACCACCTCGGGAAAATTGACCGAGTTGACGATGTTGCCGTTTTCCAGAAACTCGCGCACCTGTTCGGACACCATCACCGCGCAATTGTCTTCGGCTTCCTGGGTCGAGGCACCGATGTGCGGCAGGGTAATGGCGCGCGGATGGTTCTTGAGCCGCTGCGTCGGAAAATCGCACACGTAAGCGTAAACCTTGCCGCTGTCCAGCGCCTCAACCATCGCCTGATCGTCGATGATCCCGTGACGGGCGAAATTCAGCACCACGACGCCGTCCTTCATGATCTTCAACCGCTCGCTGTTGACCAGGTGCCGCGTGCTTTCCACCAGCGGCACGTGGAAAGTGACGAAATCCGCACGCGCCAACAGATCGTCGACGCTGGCCGCCTGCTGCACATCCGACGACATCTGCCAGGCGCGCTGCACGGTGATGTCCGGATCGTAACCGATCACTTTCATGCCCAGCGCCAGCGCGGCGTTGGCCACCTGCACCCCGATTGCGCCCAGACCGATCACACCCAGGGTCCGACCCGGCAACTCGAAGCCGACGAACTGCTTCTTGCCCGCCTCCACGGCGCGATGAATGTCCGGATCGTCGCCCGACAGGCCGCGGGCGAAATCCCAGGCCTGACAGATATTGCGTGCCGCCAGCAGCATACCGGCCATCACCAGTTCGCGCACGGCGTTGGCATTGGCGCCCGGGGCATTGAACACAGGTATACCCAACGTGCTCAGCTTCAACACCGGAATGTTGTTGACCCCGGCGCCGGCGCGACCCACCGCCTTGAGCGACGCCGGAATCTCCATCTCATGCATATTGAACGAGCGCAGCAACACCGCATCCGGATGCGGAATCTCCGATGCGATTTCGTACTTGTCCCGGGGAAACCGCTCCAGCCCCAAGACCGAGATGTTGTTGAGCGTCAGGATCTTGTACATCGGTTCCTTCCTTAGGGTCTGGGCTCAACGCAAAGGCCACGGAGACGCAGGGCGCGCTGAGAATTGATCCGTTGCCGTCCCGGTTTACCGATAGCTGCCGCTCACGCTGGCACGAATGCCAGGCCACTTCGCGAACAACATAAACCTACATTCACCTCGCCGCCCTCTGCGTCTTCGCAGCTCTGCGCTGGATTTGACTTACCCGTTGCGCCGCTCGAAGTCCGCCATGAACTCCACCAACGCATCGACGCCCGCTTCGGGCATGGCATTGTAAATGCTCGCTCGCATGCCGCCCACCGAGCGATGCCCCTTCAGGGTGACGAGGCCGTTTTCCGCAGCCTGCGCCAGGAACGCCGCGTCCAGCTCGGGATTGGCGAGCACAAACGGCACATTCATCCATGACCGCGATTCAGGCGACACCGGATTGGAATAAAATCCCGAGCCGTCGATCGCCGCATACAGCTTCTCCGCCTTGCGGCGATTGATCTCGGCCATGGCGGAAAGCCCGCCTTTATCCTCCAGCCATTCGAACACCAGCCCGGCAAGGTAGACGCTGAACGTCGGCGGCGTGTTGTACATGGAACCTGCGTCGGCGTGCACCTTGTAATCGAACATGGTCGGCGTATAGGCGAGGGCTTCGCCAAGCAGATCCTCGCGCACGATCACCACGGTCAACCCGGCGGGGCCGATGTTCTTCTGCGCACCCGCGTAGACGACGCCAAACCGGCTCATGTCCAGCGGGCGCGACAGAATCGTCGACGACATATCGGCGACCAGCGGCACCGATCCGGTATCCGGCACGTAGGGAAATTCGACACCACCGATGGTCTCGTTGGGGGTGTAGTGAACGTAGGCCGCGTCGGGATTCAGATCCAGTTCGTCTTCGGCCGGCACGCGGGTGAACTTGTCGGCTTCCGTGCTGGCCGCGACGCGCACCTCGGCGTAGCGCCGCGCCTCGGCGATGGCCTTTTTCGACCACGAGCCGGTGTTGATATAGTCGGCACTCGCCTTCCCGCGCAGCAGGTTCATGGGCACCATTGCGAACTGCGAGGTGGCGCCGCCCTGCAGGAACAGTACCTTGTAGTTTTCGGGCAGTTCGAGCAGCCGGCGCAGGGTGGCTTCGGTCTTCTCCGCCACCGACATGAACTCCTTGCCGCGATGGCTGACCTCCATGATCGACATCCCGGAATTGCCCCAGTCGAGCAGCTCCTCCTGAGCCAGGGACAGGACTTCGGCCGGCAGCATGGCCGGCCCCGGACTGAAGTTGTAGACACGTGCCATGGGCACCACCCCCGATGTTGGATAAAGTCGAAAACGTGCAAACGGGGCCGCGGCCCGGCGCCGAGGCGGCCGAATCCGCGCGCCCGCGCTGCGGTAACGACCCGGACCGGTGCCCGGGCTATGGCGCCGCGCCGGGCTCCGAGGGGCCCGCCGCCGGCGGCGCCTCATCCCCGTCGTCGTCGCCGTTGAGGCTGGCAATGCGCTCCACGCCGACGAGCTTATCATTTCCGCTGATGTTGATCAGCCGGACCCCCTGGGTGTTGCGGCCCATCGCGGAAACCCCGGCCACCGTGGTGCGCACCAGCGTTCCTGTATTGCTGATCAGCATGATTTCGTCATCGTCCTGGACCTGAACCGCGCCGACCAGCGGCCCGTTGCGCTCCGTAACCTGCATCGCGATGACCCCCTGGCCGCCGCGGCCGTGAGGCGGAAAGTCCCCGGCCGCCGTGCGCTTGCCGTAGCCATGCTCGGTGGCGGTAAGAATGGACCCCTGCTCGACGATGATCAACGCAATCAGGCGCTGGCCGGGCCCCAGCTTGATGCCGCGGACCCCGCACGCCGTGCGCCCCATGGGCCGCACCGCCTGCTCGGAGAACCGGATCGCCTTGCCGGCGTCGCTGAACAACATGACGTCCTGCCTGCCGTCGGTGATCGCCACGTCCACCAGGTGATCGTCGTCGCGCAATTCCACGGCGATAATGCCGTTGGAGCGCGGCCGCGAGAAATGCGACAGCGGCGTCTTTTTCACCGTGCCGCTGGAGGCGGCCATGAAGACGTACTGGTCGTCGCGGAATTCCTTGATCGGCAACACCGCGTTGATCCGCTCGTCGGGCTCCAGAGGCAGCAGGTTGACGATGGGCTTGCCGCGGGCGATCCGGCCGGCCTGGGGCAATTCGTAAACCTTCAGCCAGTAAGCCTTGCCGTGGCTGGAAAAGCACAGCACCGTGTCATGCGTATTGGCCACGAACAGTTTGTCGATGAAATCCTCTTCCTTCACCGATGCGGCCGCCTTGCCGCGCCCGCCGCGGCGCTGCGCGCTATAGGCCGACACCGGCTGCGCCTTGGCATAACCGGCATGGGACAGCGTGACGACCACGTCCTCCGGGCTGATCAGGTCCTCGAGCTGCAGGTCCTGCTGCGTGACCACGATCTCCGTGCGCCGCGCGTCGCCGTACTGGTCGCGGATACCGGTAAGCTCATCGCGAATGACACGCATCAGCCGGTCGGGATTGGAAAGGATATCCAGCAGATCGCCGATCTTGTCGAGCAGTTCCTTATACTCGTTGACGATCTTGTCCTGCTCGAGGCCGGTCAGACGCTGCAGGCGCAGTTCCAGAATCGCCTGCGCCTGGGGCTCGGACAGGCGGTAGCCGTCATCGCCCAAGCCCGCACCCTGAGGCAGATTTTCGGGGCGCGACAACTCCGCGCCGCTGCGCGCCAGCATGTCGGACACCACTCCCGGCGCCCACAGCCGCTCCATCAATCCGGCCTTGGCGTCGGCCGGACCCGGCGAGGTCTTGATCAGCTCGATCACCTCGTCGATGTTGGCCAGCGCCACCGCCAGTCCTTCCAGCACATGGGCCCGCTCGCGGGCCTTACGCAGGTCGTAGACCGTACGCCGCGTCACCACCTCACGGCGGTGGCGGATGAACGCCTCGAGGATATCTTTCAGGTTCAGCAGCCGCGGCTGACTGTCATCCAACGCCACCATATTGATGCCGAACACCGTCTGCATCTGGGTGTGCTGGTAGAGATTGTTCAGCACCACCTCGGCCACTTCCCCGCGGCGCAGTTCGATGACCATGCGCATGCCGTCTTTGTCCGACTCGTCGCGCAGCTCCGAGATGCCGTCGATCTTCTTGTCCTTGACCAGTTCGGCGATCTTCTCCAGCAGCCGCGCCTTGTTGACCTGGTACGGCAGCTCGTTGACGACAATGCGCTCGCGCCCCCGCTTCTCGTCGCTTTCGACCTCGGTGCGTGCACGCACGTAGATGCGCCCGCGGCCGGTCTTGTAGGCCTCGCGAATGCCCCGCGAGCCATTGATGATGCCGGCCGTGGGAAAATCGGGCCCCGGCAGGTGGGTCATCAGCCCGTCGATGGTGATGTCCTCGTCGTCGATCAGCGCAATGCAGGCGTCGATCACCTCGGCGAGGTTGTGGGGCGGGATATTGGTGGCCATGCCCACGGCAATGCCGGCCGCACCGTTGACCAGCAGGTTCGGCACCCGGGTGGGCAGCACCGACGGTTCGTGCTCGGATTCGTCGTAGTTGGGGACGAAGTCGACGGTTTCCTTGTCCAGGTCCGCCAGCAGCTCGTGGGCGATCCGCGACATGCGCACTTCGGTGTAGCGCATGGCCGCCGGTGCGTCGCCGTCCACGGAGCCGAAGTTGCCCTGCCCGTCCACCAGCATGTAGCGCAGGGAGAAGGGTTGCGCCATGCGTACGATAGTGTCGTAGACGGCGGTGTCGCCGTGGGGATGGTACTTGCCGATCACATCGCCGACCACGCGGGCCGATTTCTTGTACGGCTTGTTCCAGTCGTTTCCCAGCTCCTGCATCGCGAACAGCACCCGGCGGTGCACCGGCTTGAGGCCGTCGCGGACATCGGGCAGCGCACGCCCCACGATCACGCTCATGGCGTAGTCGAGGTACGACTGCTTCATCTCATCTTCGAGATTGACGGGAACGACTTCTTTGGCGAACTCAGCCATCGACGGATGAGGGTCCTCTGCAGTTGGTACAGGTTAACCGGGCGCGGGCGGCGAACAAGCGGCCGAGGCTCGGAGAGCGTCTTAATCGGACAATGTTACCATATGGCCCCAGGTACTTCACAGGCAAAAAAGCCGCTTGGAATGGCTCTCCGGGCGCCTGGCAACGGATAGCGGATATTTCTGCGGCGGTTTTCACGCCGCCGACGAACCCTGTCAGCGTCGCCCCATCAAGGCCGCCATGCCCTCCCGGTCGGGGTGGCGGACCACGCCACGCTCGGTGACCACGGCGTCGATCAGCTCGGCCGGGGTCACGTCGAACACCGGGTTCCAGGCCCCGGCGCCGGCGGCCGCGACCGGCTGGCCGGCGCAGCCCAGCACTTCCTCCGCCGCGCGGGTTTCGATGGGGATCTCTTTGCCCGACGCCAGGCTCATGTCCACGGTCGAGGTGGGGGCCACCACCATGAACCCCACCCCATGGTGACGGGCCGCGACGGCGGCGGCATAGGTCCCGATCTTGTTGGCCACGTCGCCGTTGGCGGTGATACGGTCGGCGCCGGTGATCACCCACCCCACCTGTCCGCCGGCCATCAGGTAAGGCGCGGCACTGTCCACCAGCAGTTGCACCGGGATGCCGTCCTGCACCAGTTCCCAGGCGGTCAGGCGCGCGCCCTGCAGCCAGGGACGGGTTTCGTCGGCGAAGACCTGCTGCACCCTGCCCGCGGCGTAGGCGCTGCGAATCACGCCCAGCGCCGTGCCGTAACCGCCGGTGGCCAGGGAACCCGTGTTGCAGTGGGTCAGCACGGAGCAAGGCGTCTCGATCAAAGCCGCGCCGAGTTCGCCCATGCGCCGGTTGGCGTCAATGTCCTCGTCATGGATACGCCGGGCCTCGGCCGACAGCCGGTCCACCGCATCGGTCGCCGAAACCTCGGCAATGACCCCACGCATGCGCTCCAGGGCCCAGCACAGGTTCACCGCCGTTGGCCGCGCGACGGCGAGCTGCTGCAGATCCGCCTCGATGGCCTGCTTCCAGCGGCTACCGGCCTCCCCGAGTCGCCGGCGGGCCGCCAGCACCACACCGTAGGCCGCCGCGATGCCGATGGCCGGGGCGCCGCGGACCACCATGTCGCGGATCGCCGATGCCACCGCGGCAGCGTCATCCAGTTCGACGTAGGTCTGTTGCGCGGGAAGCCGGCGCTGATCAAGCAGCAGCAGCCGGTCGTGATGCCAGGTGATGGCGCGGATGGTGTCGTGGAGGTGGTCCATGGGCGGTCCGTCAGACATGAGGGAAATGGGCCATTGTACGGCAACGCCCGTAACCTGTCGCGCCGACCGTTGATCCGAAGCACCTGAATTCTCCGCACCTTTTCCCTATAATCGCTGCCGGTACCCGACTTGAACCGGCAACCGGAACCCGTGCTCCCATGGACAATGTCGACACCCTGATTCACGCCCGCTGGATCATCCCCGTAGAACCCGAGGGGGCGGCCTACGAGCATCACAGCCTGGCCGCGGACAGCGGCCGCATTGTCGCTATCCTCCCGCGGCAGGAGGCGCAACAGCGCTTCAGCGCCGACAGCGTTCACGACCTCGACCGGCATGCGCTGATCCCGGGTCTGATCAACACCCATACCCACGCCGCCATGACACTCATGCGCGGCCTGGCCGACGACCTGCCGCTGATGGAATGGCTGACCAAACACATCTGGCCGGCGGAACAGAAGTGGGTCAATGAAGAGTTCGTGCATGACGGCACCCAGCTGGCAGTGGCCGAAATGCTGCGCGGCGGCACCACGTGCTTCAACGACATGTATTTCTATCCGGAAGTGACGGCACGGGTGGTGTCCGCCGCCGGCATGCGCGCCACCGTCGGTCTTATCGTACTCGACTTCCCCAGCGCCTGGGCGGCCGACGCCGACGAATACCTCAGCAAGGGCCTGCAGCTCCATGACGAGTACCGCAGCGATCCGCTGGTGCGCACGGCGTTCGCGCCCCATGCGCCTTACACCGTCTCCGACGGCCCGCTCGGGCGTATCCAGACCTACTGCAACGAACTGGAAATTCCCGTGCACATGCACGTGCATGAGACCCGCCATGAGATCGACGAGAGCATGGCGCAGGCGGGGGTACGCCCGTTGCAGCGCCTGGCGGATCTGGGCCTGGTATCACCCTATCTGCTGGCGGCACACATGACCCAGCTCACCGACGACGAAATCGCTCAACTGGCGGCCAGCGGCGCCCACGTGGCCCATTGCCCCGAGTCCAATCTGAAGCTGGCCAGCGGCTTTTGCCCGGTGCAGCGTCTGCTGGAGGCCGGCGTCAACGTTGCGTTGGGAACCGACGGCACCGCCAGCAACAACGATCTGGACATGTTGGGCGAAATGCGCACCGCCGCCCTGCTGGCCAAGGCGGTGGCCGGAGACGCCGGCGCCCTGCCCGCCGCCCAGGCGCTGCGCATGGCGACCCTCAACGGCGCCCGGGCGCTGGGCATCGACGATGTCACCGGCAGCCTGCTGCCGGGCAAGGCGGCCGACGTGGTGGCGCTGGACCTGGACAGCATCGAGAGCCAGCCCATCTATCATCCCCTGTCGCAGCTGGTGTACGCCACCGGCCGCGAACGGGTCACGGACGTGTGGGTCAACGGCCGCCATGTGCTCAGTCAACGCCAGCTGACCACCCTGGACGAACACGACGTTCTGCAGCGCACCCGCCAGTGGCAGGAACGCATCCGGCGCTACAGCTGAGACCCATCCGGTACAGCGTTTTCCCGAACCCGGCTGGACGCCCGGGCGCTTTTTGCCATACTTGCGAAAGGGAGACCGACCGATGTCGGCGCGGC
>JARRNJ010000007.1:0-136288 GCA_037385045.1 Gammaproteobacteria bacterium
AGTAATGTCGATGTCGAGGCGCGCGTTAAGGAAATCATCGTGGAGCAGCTGGGCGTCAATGCCGACGAAGTCCAGAATGAATCTTCCTTTGTAGACGATCTTGGCGCCGACTCTCTGGATACCGTGGAGCTGGTCATGGCGCTGGAAGAAGCGTTCGACTGCGAAATCCCCGACGAAGAAGCGGAGAAGATCACCACTGTTCAGCAGGCGATTGACTACGTCAACGGCCACCTGAACTGAGAACATCCCACCCGGCTGAGGCTGCTTTCGCCCGGCGAGGGAAAGCAGCCTTGGTTTCTCCGGGTTCACCACCCCATCGCGTGAGGAAGAACAGACCGTGTCAAAACGGCGTGTTGTCATTACCGGCCTCGGTATCGTATCCCCCGTCGGCAACGATGTGCAGCAGGCGTGGGAGAACATTCTGGCGGGCAACAGCGGCATTGGCCCGTTGACGCGGTTCGACGTCTCGGCATTCCCGGTGCGGTTTGGTGGTTCGGTCAAGGATTTCGACCCGGCCACCTATATTCCGCCCAAGGATGTCAAGAAGATGGATCCGTTCATCCACTACGGCATGGCTGCGGGCGCCCAGGCGATCGGCGATGCCGGTCTCGAAGTCACCGAAGCCAACGCCGAACGCATCGGAGTCGCCATTGGCGCGGGCATCGGCGGCATCCATTCCATCGAGAACGGCTACGATGGATTTCTCAAGGGTGGGCCGCGCAAGATTTCCCCGTTTTTTGTTCCCCAGAGCATCATCAATATGATCTCGGGGAATTTGTCGATTCGATATGGCCTGAAAGGCCCGAACATTGCTATCGTCACGGCATGCACGACCGGCACTCACAATATCGGCGAGGCAGCGCGCATCATCGCTTATGGCGATGCCGACGTCATGGTCGCCGGCGGCGCCGAGATGGCGACCACGCCCACCGGTCTGGGCGGATTCGCGGCCGCACGCGCCCTGTCGACCCGCAATGACGATCCCACCGCCGCCAGCCGTCCGTGGGACAAGGATCGCGACGGCTTCGTGCTGGGTGACGGTGCCGGTGTCCTGGTTCTGGAGGAATATGAACATGCCAAGCAGCGTGGCGCCCGGATCCATGCCGAGCTGGCCGGTTTCGGCATGAGCGGGGACGCGTTCCACATGACTCAGCCCCCGGCCGGCGGGGAGGGCGCCAAACGCTGCATGTTGAGCGCGTTGCGCGATGCGGGCCTGAATACGGACCAGGTCGACTATATCAATGCCCACGGCACGTCCACGCCGGCCGGCGACAAGGCGGAAACCGAAGCCGTCAAAGCCGCCTTCGGCGACCACGCCTATAAGACTGCCGTGAGTTCCACCAAGTCCATGACCGGCCACCTGCTCGGCGCCGCCGGGGGCGTGGAGGCGGTGTTCAGTGTGCTGGCATTGCGCGATCAGGTGGCGCCGCCCACCATCAACCTGGAGAACCAGGACCCGGAATGCGATCTGGATTTCGTGCCCAACAGCGCCCGGGAGATGAAGATCGACGTGTGTCTGTCCAACTCGTTCGGTTTCGGCGGCACCAACGGAACGCTGGTGTTCCGCAAGCTCAGCTAGGCCCAGGCGGGCCCGTGGCCCGCCGCTCCTGCGATTTCAGCGTGCACCGCCCCATCCCAGCCAAACAACCATTCAACGACTGCATCGTCCATACATTGGATATCGACCGGGACCTGTTGTCCCTGGCCGAGGTGGCCTCCGAGCGTTATCCGCATTTGCATGAAAGCGTCGCCCACGGCACGGAACAGGCGCGTTACGATATTCTGTTCGCATTCCCGGATTCCGCCCTGACGCTGGATGCCAACGGCCGGCTGTCCGGCGATGACGGCCAGGGAGGCGGCTTCCTGGAGGCATTCGACCGCTGGTGGCAGCGGGAGGCCGTCGCTATCACCGGCGGGGATGCGCCGGTTCCGTTTCGCGGCGGCTGGTTCGTATACCTGGGCTACGAGTTGGCGGCCGAGGTCGAACCGGTATTGGACGTTCCGCCAGCCGAACCGGTGTTGCCGACGGCGTTCGCGGTGCGCTGTCCGGCAGCCATCGTACGTGATCACGAGCGGCGCTGTCTGCACCTGGTGGCCGAGCCAGGGCAGGAGGCGTTGCTTGAGCGTATGACCGGGGACCTGGAGCGCGGGGGGGCGGAATGCCCATCGGTTCAGCGGCCGGCGCTTTCTGTGCAAGAGGACGATCCCCGGACTTTTCTTGACGGTGTCGCGCGGGTCCGGCGCTACATCGCCGACGGCGACGTGTTCCAGGTCAACCTGTCACGGCGCTGGTGCGCGATAGCCGATGAAGCGGTGCCGGTGGAACGGTTGTACCGGCTGCTGCGCCGGCACAACCCGGCGCCGTTCGCGGGCCTCAGCCGCTGGCAGGACACGAGTATTCTCAGTTCCTCCCCCGAGCGCCTGGTGCAGGTCGGCGGCGGCCGGGTGCAGACCCGTCCCATCGCCGGCACCCGGCCGCGCGGTATCGCGGCGGTGGCAGACCAGGCGTACTCGCGCGAGCTGCTGGGTCATCCGAAGGAACGCGCCGAACACGTGATGCTGATCGATCTGGAACGCAACGATCTGGGGCGCGTGTGCCGGCCCGGCAGCGCGGAGGTGAACGAGTTGATGGTGCTTGAGACCTATGCCCACGTGCACCATATCGTTTCAAACGTGCGCGGCGTCCCGGTCGAGGGTATCACGCCGGGGCAGGTCATACGTGCGGTCTTTCCAGGCGGCACGATCACCGGTTGCCCGAAGATCCGGTGCATGGAGATCATTGCCGAACTGGAACGTGAAGGACGCGGTGCGTATACCGGCTCCATGGGCTACGTCAACCGTGACGGCGACCTGGATCTCAATATTCTCATACGCACTTTGGTGAATCGGGGCAACGGGGTCACGCTGCGCACGGGGGCGGGTATTGTGGCCGATTCGATCGCTGAACGGGAACTGGCGGAAACCCGAGCCAAGGCGCGCGGCCTGCTACTGGCTCTGGGGGCCGGGGAGTGAAGTGATGCCGGCGTTGGCCCAATCGCTTTCGCGCGTCGGCCGCCGCGCGCCCGCGAGGACCCTTTGCAGCAACGCCGGCCGACCTCAGGGCCGCAGGAGATACCCATGACGCTCGTCAACGGCGAACCGACCCAATGCCTGGATGCGGCGGATCGCGGCCTGCAGTACGGCGACGGCGTGTTTGAAACCCTGGCGGTGCGCGACGGCATCCCCGCGCATTGGGACCGGCACATGGCCCGGCTGCGGGAAGGCTGTGCACGCCTGGGCATCGAGCCGCCGGCCCCCGAGCTGCTCCGGCGCGAGGCGCATCAGGAATGCGGTGCCAGCGCGCGGGGCGTATTGAAGCTCATCGTGACCCGTGGCAGCGGTGGGCGCGGCTATCGGATTCCGGTGCCGTCGCGTCCCGCACGCATCCTGTCCCTGCACCCGTGGCCGGATTACCCGTCGGATTGGCAATGCGACGGCATCGCCATGCGCGTTTGCGTTACGCGCTGGTCGCTTAATCCGGCGTTGGCGGGCATCAAGCATCTCAACCGCTTGGAACAGGTATTGGCCCGCAGCGAGTGGGATAATCCGGACATTGCCGAGGGATTGATGTTGAATTCCCGTGGTCAGGTGATTTCCGGTACCATGACCAACATATTCGTGGTCCAGGACGACGCGCTGATCACCCCGGACTTGGCCGAGTGCGGAATTTGCGGCATCACCCGCGCCCGGGTCTTGGAGGCGGCGGCGGATTTGGGTATGGACTGCCGTGTCTTACCGTTGGACTTGGAACAACTGCTGCGGGCCCGGGAACTGTTCGTCTGCAACAGTGTCGCCGGCATCTGGCCGGTGCGGAAACTGGAACAGGTGTCTTTTGCGGCCGGTTCCGCGACCCGCCAGTTGACGCAGGCGCTCGAGTCCCGAAGCAGCTGAACGCAGAATGGCACGATGACCAAGATGGTGTCCAAGCTCGTCGGGGTGGCCGTCCTGGCGGCGAGTTTCGCCGCCGGTTGGGTTCTGCTCGACTATCGCTCGTTTGTGCATACGCCGCTGACGGTGGGTCCCGGCGGCGTCACCTACGTGGTTACTCCGGGAACGCCGCTATCGCAGTTGGCGCGGGGCTTGGCAAGCCGCGGCATCGTCCGTCATCCGTTCTATCTGGTTGCGTTGGGCCGGCTGGAAGGCTGGTCGCACCGGATCCAGGCCGGCGAGTACGAGATCGAGCCGGGCACCACGCCGGAGCAACTGCTCAGGATGCTGGTGGCCGGCAGGGTGAAACAGTATTCCTTGACCATCGTCGAGGGCTGGACATTCCGCCAGCTGCGGGCCGAACTGCGGCGCAGCACGGTCATTGCCCACACCCTGAAGGGCCTGAGTGATACCGCTGTCATGGCCAGGCTCGGCGCGCCGGGGCAGCATGCCGAGGGTTGGTTCTACCCCGATACCTACCGCTTCCCCCGCGGGACCACGGATGTGGAGTTTCTGAGGCGCGCATACGAGGCCATGCGCCAGCGGCTGACCGCGGAGTGGCAGGACCGGGCCAAGAATCTGCCGTTGAAGACGCCGTATCAGGCGTTGATTCTCGCCTCGATCGTGGAAAAGGAGACCGCCGTGCCCAAGGAGCGCGAGGAAGTCGCCGGCGTGTTCGTGCGCCGACTGGAGCGCGGCATGCGGTTGCAGACCGATCCCACGGTGATCTACGGCATGGGCGACAAGTACAACGGTGACATCCGCACCCGTGATCTGCGTACCGATACACCTTACAACACCTATACCCGCGCCGGACTGCCGCCGACGCCGATCGCCATGCCCAGCGGTGCCTCCATACACGCGGCGTTGCACCCGGCAGCGGGCAAGACGTTGTATTTCGTCGCCAAGGGGGACGGAACGCACCATTTCTCCGTAACCCTGGCGGAGCACAACCGGGCGGTGGTCAAATATCAGCTGGGCGGTGACGCCAGGCATCACGCGCCGCGGGCGGCGAAGTGAGTCGCCGCGTCGGCGGCACAGCGAGAGGGCAGGCGCGAATGTTCATCACCGTGGAAGGATCAGAGGGGGCCGGCAAGTCGACCAACCTGGAGTTCATCCGCCGGCGCCTGGAGGAGGCCGGAAAGTCCGTGGTCATGACCCGGGAGCCGGGGGGAACGCCGCTCGCGGAACGGATCCGTGAGTTGTTGCTCGGGCACAGCCACGACGGCATGGCCGACGACTGCGAGCTGCTGCTGGTGTTCGCGGCGCGGGCCGAACATCTGGACAAAGTGATCCGCCCGGCGCTGGCGGCCGGGAAGTGGGTGTTGTGCGACCGCTTCACGGACGCCACCTACGCCTACCAGGGCGGCGGGCGCGGCATCGCCGGCGATCGCATCGCGCAGCTGGAGACCTGGACCCAGGGTGAGCTGCGCCCGGACCTGACCCTGATCCTGGACGTGCCGGTGGTGGTGGGGATGGAGCGCGCCGGTCGGCGCAGCGCGCCGGACCGGTTCGAAGCCCAGCGGCAGGAGTTCTTCGAACGGGTGCGCGATACGTACCTGCAGCGGGCGCAACGCGAGCCGCGGCGCTATCGCGTCGTCGACGCCGGACGGCCGCTGGCGCAGGTACAGGCCGCTATCGACGTGATACTGGCCGAGTGGCTGTGATCCGGCCGGGAACCCTGTTCCGACAGCAATGGAGTCATGACCGAAAACACCGAAATCCTCCCCTGGCACGCGGCGCATTGGCAGCGGCTGATGGCGCGCCTGCGCGGCGACAGTCTGCCCCATGCACTGCTGTTGACCGGGCCGGCCGGCATCGGCAAGGGGCAATTCGCCGGCCAGCTGGCCCAGGCGCTGCTGTGCCAGAGCCCGCAGGCCGATGGTCGCGCCTGCGGGACCTGCCGCACCTGCCTGCTGTATCAGGCCGGCAGCCATCCGGATTTCGCCCGGGTGAATCCGGAAGAGGGCAGCAAGGTGATCAAGATCGGCCAGATCCGGGAGCTGATCGCGCGCTTGGCGATGACCAGTCAAATGGGCGGTTACCGGGTGGCGGTGATCCGCCCGGCGCACCGGCTCAACACCGAGGCCGCCAACAGTCTGCTCAAGACCCTGGAAGAACCGGGCCCCCGATCGCTCCTGCTGCTCCTAAGCGATCGACCAGGATTGTTGCCGGCCACCATTCGCAGCCGTTGCCAGGCGCTGAGCTTTGCGCCGCCGCCGCGGGAGATGGGCGTCGCCTGGCTGCGGGAGCGGGTCGAGGGCCTGGATCCGGAGCTGCTGCTGGGATTGACGGGAGGGGCGCCCCTGGCGGCGCTGGCGCTGGCCGATCCGGAGCGCCTGGCGCGGCGTGGCGCCCTGGTCGGCGAGCTGCTCCAGGTGGCGGCCGGCGAGGTCGACCCGGTGGCCATGGCCCGTCGCTGGCACGGCGAAGACCTGGGCGAGTCCGTGGGCTGGCTGACCCGCACCGTCATGGATCTGATCCGGCTCAAGCTGACCGCGCAGCCGCCCAATCTGGCCAACCCCGACCTGCGCCCCCGTTTGCAGCCGTTGGCCGAGCAGGTAGACTTGAGGCAATTGTACGGGCATCTGCAGCGCCTGCAGCAGGCCGCGCGGCTCGGCAACACCCAGGTCAGCGCCCAGTCGATCCTGGAGGATGTGCTTATTCCCTGGAGAAACGCGGCGAACGGCCGATAACGACGAGCAAGGAACAGAGGAGGGGCTGCGCCCCGAGGAAACCCGTTATGAATGACATGAGCAAGCGACCGGCGATGCCCAGCCGCCAGGGTATCCTGTCACTGACCATCAAAGACAAGAGCGCCCTGTATGCGGCGTATATGCCATTTATCCGCAACGGAGGCCTGTTCATCCCGACCAACAAGGGCTACCGCATCGGCGACGATGTGTTCATGCTGCTCACCCTGATGGACGAGCCGGAAAAGATCCCGGTCGCCGGGACCATCGTCTGGATCACCCCCAAGGGCGCCCAGGGCAACCGGGCCGCGGGGATCGGCGTGCAGTTCAGCGATCAGGACGGCGGTGTCGCCCGCAACAAGATCGAGACCTACCTGGCCGGCGCGCTCAAGGCCGACCGTCCGACCCATACCATGTAACCGTGTTGCCGGCGCCGCGCGGGCGCCGCCATGTTAAACTGCCGCGCTCATCCGGGCAAACCGTCTCCATCCTCATGCTGATTGACTCCCATTGCCACCTGGATCGCCTCGATCTGGGCAAATACGACGGTGATCTCGCCGGCGCGCTGCAACACGCCCGCGACAACGGCGTCGAGCACCTGCTGTGCGTCAGCATCGACCTGGAAGACTACGCCTCCATGGTCCGGCTGGTGGAGCCGTTCCCGCAGGTGTCCGTTTCAGTGGGTGTGCACCCCAGTCATCAGGGCGGCCGGGACCCGAGTGTCGACGATCTGGTGGAACGGGCCGAACACCCGCGGGTGGTGGCCATCGGCGAAACGGGGCTCGACTACTACTACGGCGAGGGCGACCTGGAGTGGCAGCGCCAGCGCTTCCGTACCCACATCCGCGCCGCCCGGGCCTGCGGCAAACCGCTCATCATCCACACCCGGGACGCCCGCGAGGACACCCTGACGATCCTGGCTGAGGAGGGCGCCGGGCGCGTCGGCGGCGTGATGCACTGTTTCACCGAAGACTGGGACATGGCGCAGCAGGCCATGGCGCTCAATTTCTACATTTCGTTTTCCGGCATCGTGACCTTCAGGAACGCCACCCGGCTCAAGGATGTGGCACGCCGTGTGCCGCTCGAGCGCATGCTGGTGGAAACCGACTCCCCGTACCTGGCTCCGGTACCTCATCGGGGCAAGCCCAACGAACCGGCCTGGGTGCGGCACGTGGCCGAATACATCGCCGAGCTGCGCGGCTTGACGCTGGAGGAACTCGCCGCTGCCACGTCCGAGAATTACTTCCGGCTCTTCGGGCGGCCGCCGGCGGAGTAGTAGGGTGCGCCTGCCGTAGGCGGCGCACCGACTGCGCCTGGGCGCCCCGCGGAATGCGTGGGGTCGGTGCCGTATCAGGCAGGCGGTGCGTTGCCGCCTTGCGGCGTCGAACGCACCCTACGGGTGATTGTCCGTTGGTGAAAAACCCTAGGCCGGCACCGGCGTCGGTTTGCCCGACGCATCCACCGCGACGTAGGTCAGCACCGCCTCGGTGACCCGCACGACCCCGGCCTCGCCCCGGTCACGTTCGGCATACACCACGACGTCAACCGTCAGGGAGGTTCGGCCCACCCGGACGACATCAGCGTAGAAGCTCACCACGTCGCCGACATAGACCGGTTCATGGAACTGAAACGAATTCACCGCCACGGTGACCACGCGGCCCCGCACCCGCCGGTAGGCCTCGATGGCGCCGGCGATATCCACCTGGGACATGATCCAGCCGCCGAATATGTCGCCGCTGGCGTTGGTGTCACCGGGCATGGGCAGCAGCCGGGTGGTGGGTTGGCGGTCGGGAAGTCGGTCATTTACGTTGCTCATAAGCCATCTCATCATCATGAACGCCCGCGCGCCATCCCTGCAGGGGCGCCGGGCCGGGCGGTGATGCCACCGGGTTGCAGCCCGCCTATTGCACCAGCCAAAGCCCGGTTGGCGCAATAGGGGGGCTAGTGGCCGCTGTATAAGTCTTCGATCGCGGCGGCGTACTTGCGCAGAATCTGCGCCCGGCGCAGTTTCATGGTCGGGGTGAGCAGCCCGTTGTCCACGGTCCACGGTTCGGGGCACACGGTGATGCGGTGTATCTTGGCGTAACCGGGAAACTGTCGCGGGAAACTGTCGCGTCAGTTGGGCCACGCGCGCCCCCACGATCTGTTCGCGGCGCACAGGCGGTACGGCTTCGGGGCGGCGGCTGACGCCGTGCTGGCCGGCCACTGCGGCCCAAACCTCAGGATTGAGGACCACCAGCGCCACCAGGTACGGCCTGCCTTCGCCGGTCACCAGCACGTGGTCGAACAGCCGGTCGACGACGATAGCGCTTTCCATATCAACCGGGGACACCTTCTCGCCGTTGGACAGGACAATGATCTCCTTCAGGCGGCCGGTGATATAGATGTGGTGGTCCTCGATCCGCACCCGGTCGCCGGTATGCAGCCAGCCTTCGGCATCGATGGCGGCGCCGGTGGCCTTCGGATCCTTCCAGTAGCCCAACATGACATTGGGTCCGCGTACCAGCAGTTCCTCATTGTCGGCCACTTTCACCTCGACGCCGGGCAGCGGTTCGCCGACGCTGGCCGGGTCGTTGTGTTCCTGGCGGTTGACGCTGATCACCGGGCTGCTTTCCGTGAGGCCGTAGCCCTGGACCATGGTAAGGCCGAGGCCGATGAACAGTCGGGCAATGGGCGTGGGCAACGCCGCGCCCCCGCATACTGCCAGGCGCAGGCGGCCGCCGAGGCGGGCGCGAACTTTTTTCCCCACCAGACGGTCGAGCAGCGGCTGCACGATGAAACCCGGCTGCCAGCCGATCTTTCCCTGCTGGTGGAGGAATCGCCGCCACCCCAATTCCACCGCCTGTTCGAACAGGCGCCGGGCGAGTGGCGGCTTGGCGGCCAGTTGTTCCTGGATACGTCCGTGGACGCGCTCGAAAATCCGCGGCACGGAAATCAGAACCGTCGGGCGTACGTGCACGAGGTCCTCGCGCAGCTCGGCGATCGAGCGGGCGTAGGCGACGGTGGCGCCGCCCAGCATCGGTATGTAATACCCGGCGGTGCGTTCGAGGGTGTGCGACAGGGGCAGAAAAGAAAGAAACAGGTCCTCCCGGTAGATGGTCATGCTCTGTACGCTGGCCCAACTGTTCCACACCATGTTGTGATGGCTGAGCATGACGCCTTTGGGCCGACCCGTGGTGCCGGAGGTGTAGACGATGCTGGCCAGGTCCCCGGGCGCGGCGCGGTCGGGCGCGAGTTGGCAGGGTTCGCCTGGCAGCCACTCACCGACCCACCGCAACCGCGGGTCATGGGGTTCGCCTTCCATTTCCTCCAGGGTGAGGATGCGCTGCACCTGCCCCAGTTCATGGCGCACCCGGTAGAGCTGCGACCAGTGTTCGCCGCCCTCGATCAACAGCAGCTTGGCCCCGCTGTGTTGCAGGATATAGGCGGCGTTTTCCGCACGGTCCAAGGTGAAGAGCGGCACCACCACCAGGCCGAGGCTGAGCGCGGCCTGGTCGAACAGGACCCACTGCGGGCAGTTGCGCAGCATGATCGCAACCCGGTCCCCGGGCTGCAGGGCTTCGTTTTGCAGCGCCGTCTGCCAGCGTGCCACGCCGGCGGCCATTGCCGACCACGTGATGTCGCTCCAGGCGCCCGTGGCATTGTCGAAGTGACGGTAGCCGACCGCATCGGGAGTGCGCTCGACACGGGCGCGAAAGAGACCATGGAGGGTGCCGGCGGTGTCGGGATTGATGTAGTCCCTGGTCCAGGCCATGGTGGCTGTGTCTGCCTACCCGCCGGCGGGCGCGGGTTCCCGGCTCCAACTGGGATCGGGTGCGAAGCGATCGCCGCAGCGGTGCTCCAACGCCAGCAGCCGCGAGCGTAGCGCCTGGACTCCGGTGGCGCGGGCGTAATGCAGCGGACCGCCCCGAAACGGAGCGAAGCCGGCGCCGAATACCACACCGGCGTCGAGCAGATCGGCGTCTTCCACCACCTGCTCGCGCAGGCAGGCGGCGGCCTCATTGATCAGGCGCAGGATCAACCGTTCCTCCAGGTCGGGCGGGGCCCGGTAATCGCGCGCCGGTCGGCGCGACGACGGTTTGCCGCGGCGATAGTCGTAGAAGCCGCCGCCGCTCTTGAGTCCGAGGCGTCCGGCGCGGACAAGGGCGCGCAGCGATTCCGGAACGCCGGTGCCGAGACGCTCGGCGAGGATTTCCGCCACCGACAGGCAAACATCCAGGCCAACCGTATCGGCCAGGGTCAACGGGCCCATGGGCATACCGAATTGCACCGCCGCCTGGTCCACGAGCGCCGCCGGCACGCCTTCTTCGGCCAGCGTCACCGCCTCCAGCAGATAGGGCATGAGGATGCGGTTGACGAGGAATCCCGGGGTGCTGCGCACCGGCAGCGGCAGGCGGTCGATCTGCCGCGCGAACGCCGCGGCCTGGCGCGCGGACTCCTGGGTCGTATTATTCCCCGCCACCACTTCCACCAGCTGCATTTTGTCCACCGGATTGAAAAAGTGCAGTCCCACCAGCCGTTCGGGCCGCAGCAGGCTTGCGCCCAGCTCCTCCAGGGGGATGCTGGAAGTGTTGGTGGCGATCAGGGCGGAACGCTTGATGCGTGGCTCCATGTCACGGAACAGCGCCTGTTTGGCGTCCAGGTCCTCGAAGATCGCTTCGATCAACACGTCCGCGCGGGCAATGCCGTCCCCCTTGGCGTCCGGTATCAGGCGGTCCATGGCCGCCTGCACCGAGCGCGGCCGGCGCAGCTTGCGGCGAAACAACGTGTGGGCCCGCCGTATCGCCGGGGCGATGTGCGCGGGGGTGCGGTCCTGCAGCGTCACTGTCAGCCCCCGTAAGGTGCACCATGCGGCAATGTCGCCGCCCATGGCGCCCGCGCCGACCACGTGCACGTGCTGCGCTCGGAACTCTGCCTTGCGCCCCAGGCTCTTCAATCGCTCCTGGAGGAAGAACACCCGCAGCAGATTCTGCGCCGTTTCGCCGGTGAGTAGCCGCGCCACGGACCGGGCTTCCTCGACCATCATTACATCGGGCTGCCCGGCGAAGTGCTGCCACAGGTCGATCAGCGCGTAAGGAGCCGGGTAATGTTCGCGGGCGGCCCGTTTCGCCACCTGGCGGCGCAGCACCGCCGCCGCCACGGGGCGTAGCGGGCGCCACCCGGGAAGTCGGCTGAACCATGCGGAGCGCTTCGGCGGCGGTTGGTGGTCGATCAGGCTGCGCGCTGCGCTGTCGAGCGAATGTTCGGGAACGGCATGATCGACCAGTCCGATGCGTGCGGCTGCCCGCGCGTCGAGCGAGCGGCCGGTCAACATCATATCCATGGCGGTTGGCGCGCCCACCAGGCGAGGCAGCCGCACGGTGCCGCCGAAGCCCGGATGGATGCCGAGCCGGACTTCGGGCAGTCCGATGCGCGTGGCCGCGTCATTGCAGGCCACCCGGTAGCGGCACGCCAGCGCCAGCTCGGTGCCGCCGCCCAGGCAGAAACCGTGAATGATGCTGACCGTGGGGAAGGGCAGTGCCGCCAGGCGGTCGAAGATGTTCTGTGCCAGCCGCACCTGCTCGAAAGCCTTTTCCTCGTCGGCCAGATGCGTGAACTCGCGTACGTCGGCGCCGGCGATGAAGCCGTTGTGCTTGTCGGAGACGACTACCAATCCGGTGGGGGCATGGCGTTCAATCTGTTCAAGACAGTCGTTGAGTTCACGCAGAACCGGCGTCGACAGCACGTTGGTGCGGCCGTCCGCATGGTCGAAATGCAGCCAGCCGATGCCGTTGCGGTCCCAGCGGATTTTCCAGTGACGGGCCGCCGTGGTGGTTTCCTCGGCGGCCGGCGCCTGCGGATCGTTTTGGGTTGCATCGGTATCGGTCATTGGCACAGGTTCCTCGCGCAGTTCGCCGTGACGGACTTCAGACCGTCTCCATCAACATAGCACCACCCTGGCCGCCGCCGATACACAGGCTGGCCACGCCGCGCTGGGCCGAGTTGCGGCGCAGCACGTGCAGAAGGTGAAGTACGATGCGAGCGCCGCTGGCGCCGACCGGGTGGCCGACACTGACGCCGCCACCGTCCACGTTGAGGCGTTGGCGGTCGAGTTCACCCATCGACTGCTTGAGGTGCAGGTGCCGGCGGCAGTAATCCTCGTCGTTCCAGGCCCGCAGGCAGGCCAGTACCTGGGCGGCAAAGGCTTCGTTGATTTCCCAGTAGTCAACGTCCTCAAGCTGAAGCTGCTGCCGCCGCAGCAGCGGCGTCATGGCATGCACCGGGCCCAAACCCATTTGCGCCGGGTCGACGGCCGCCCACTGGCTGTCGACGATGCGGCCCAATACCGGCAGTTGGTGTTCCTGGACGGCCTTTTCGCTGGCCAGCAACAGCCACGCCGCGCCGTCGGTGACCTGGGCGCTGTTACCAGCGGTGACCTGTCCGAACGGTCGTTCGAAGGCCGGCTTCAGCCGGTTCAACTGCTGGACGTCGGTGTCACGGCGCAGTCCCGTATCGGCGTCGGTGACGTTGCCGCGCAGGTCGTAGACGGGTTCGATCTCCTCGAGCCACCCCCGGTCCTGCGCTTCGGCCAGCCGCCGATGGCTTTCGACGGCGAACTCGTCCATCTCGGCCCGGGTGACGTCGAAGCGATGAGCGAGCAGTTCAGCGGTCTGTCCCATGGACAGGCCGACGAACGGATCGGTCAACCCGCGCAGCAGGGCGAGCACAGGTTTAAGGTACGCGGGCCGCAGGCGTGCGAGTGCCCGCACGCGTCCTCCCACACCGCGCGCCCGCGACCATCCCGCCAGCCAGCCGACCATGGCCCGGCTGAACAACACCGGCGCGTGGCTCATGGCCTCCGTGCCGCCGGCCAGCACCAGGTCGCAGAGCCCGTTGGCGATGTCGTGGGCGGCGCTGTCGATCGCCTGCATCCCCGAGCCGCAATTGCGCTGCACCGTCCATCCGGGTACCGCATCACCGCACCCGAGGCGCAAGCCAACCACGCGTCCGATGTTGGCCTCCTCCGGTCCGGGCATGACACAACCGAGCACCACCTCGTCGAGTGCATCCGCGGGGAAAGGCTGGCGTGCCAGCAGCGGCCGCGCCGCCCACACGGCCAGGTCCGCGGCCGAAAACGCACCCGGTGCGCCCCGGACTTTGAGAAACGGGGTGCGGGCGCCGTCGACCACGAACACCGGTTTTCCCGTATAGGCTTTCTTGCGATACCCCATGCGCGCTCCTTTAAAGTTGCCCGGCACCGCGGACCGGTTGCGCCGCTGCCGACTGGACCGCGGCCGGGTCCGCGATCGGCTCGCTTTTCAGGGGCGCTGCCGATTCGGGCCCGGCGGCGCCGTTCCCATGCAACGAGGGCACGAAGTCATCCACCGCCGTTACAACGGTGCGTGCGGCGCGGGCCGCGCGCACCAATGCCGCTTCGTCGGCGCTGATCACGGAGTCCTGCAGCGCTTGTTCCAACAGATCACCGTGGTCCTGCAGGCGCCCGTCGCGCATGGCGTTGCGCAGCGTTTGTTCAACCGGTTCGGCGGCCACCACTTTCGACAGCGCATCGTCGAGCCGTGCCAGCGCTTCGCGGCCCGCCTGCGGCAGGAAGATGCCCTGCGTGAGCCGGTCACGGACCGCGCCCGGTTCCAGCAGCAGCACCGCCACTTGATGACCCAGTTGATCCGAGGGCGGGCGACAGTGCGCTCCCAATGGAAATGCGAGTGCCCGCAGCAGCCACGCCAGCCACCGGTTGGGATAGTTGCGCAGCAGCGCCGTGCAGGCGGTCTGGATCTCGTACAGTGCCTGCTGGCAGCTCCAATGTAACAGGGGCAGGTCTTCGGCCGGCGACTGCTGGTCGTGGAAACGCTTCAGGCACGCCGAACCGATGTACAGGTTGCTGAACATATCCGCCAGGCGGCCGGACAGCTTCTCCCGGCGTTTCAGGGCACCGCCCAGCGTCAACATGGAAATGTCCGCGACCAGCGCGAACACCGCGCTCATGCGGGTCAGTTGCCGATAATAGCGCGCCGCCGGGCCGCGCACCGGGGAGCGTGCCAGGCGTGCGCCGGTCAGGCCCAGGAACAGGCTGCGTGCCAAGTTGCTGAGGGTGAAACCCATGTGCCCGAACAAGGCCCGGTCGAAGCGTTTCAGCGCCGCGTCGGGATTGGGGTCGAGCGCCGCGCTGATTTCCTCAAGCGCATACGGGTGGCAGCGCAGAGCGCCTTGGCCGAACACGATCAGGCTGCGGGTGAGGATATTGGCGCCTTCGACGGTAATGCTGATGGGTATGGCCTGATACGCCCGGGCGAGCAGGTTGTGGGGACCCATGCAGATCCCGACGCCTCCATGCACGTCCATTGCGTCGTTGATCACGCGGCGCATGCGTTCGGTGAGGTTGTACTTGGCGATCGCCGAAACCACCGCCGGGTGCTCGCCGAGATCAACGCCGGTGGTGGTCAGGTTGCGTACCGCATCCATCTGGTAGGTATAACCGCCGATGCGTGCCAGCGCCTCCTCGACGCCCTCGAACCGGCCGATGGGGAGCTTGAACTGCTGGCGGACGCGGGCGTAGGCACCGCTGGCGCGGGAGGCGAGTTTCCCCGCTCCGGTGCTCAACGCCGGAAGGGAAATGGAACGTCCCGCGGCCAGGCACTCCATCAACATCTGCCAGCCTTGGCCGACGCGTTCGCGCCCACCGATAACCCGGTCCATCGGGATGAACACGTCCTTGCCCCGGTTGGGTCCGTTCTGAAACGGAATGTTGAGCGGCAGATGGCGCCGGCCGATGTCGATACCCGGCGTGTCGGTGGGAATCAGCGCCAGGGTGATGCCCAGCGCGTCCCGGTCGCCGATGAGGTGCTCCGGGTCATGGAGCTTGAATGCCAGGCCGAGGACGGTGGCCACCGGCCCCAGCGTGATGTAGCGCTTGCTCCAGTTCAAGCGAATGCCCAGCACGTTCCGGCGCCCATGGACGTCCTGCCGGCAAACCACGCCGGTATCGGGAATGGCGGCGGCATCGCTGCCGGCCTCGGGTCCGGTGAGGGCGAAACAGGGAACCTCGTCGCCGCGGGCCAGCCGCGGCAGGTAATGGTCTTTCTGGGCGTCGGTGCCGTAACGCAGCAGCAGCTCCGCCGGTCCGAGCGAGTTGGGCACCATCAGCGTGACCGCCGCGGTGACGCTGCGGCTGGCCACCTTCATCACCACGCACGAGTGCGCATGAGCCGAGAACTCCAGGCCGCCGTAGCGTCGGGGAATGATCATGCCGAAGAAGCCGCGCTCCTTGATGAAGTGCCATACCGCCGGCGGCAGGTCCTGGCGCTCGTGGGTGATGTCCCAATCGTCGAGCATGGCGCAAAGCTGTTCCACCGGGCCGTCGAGAAACGCCTGTTCGTCGCTGCGCAGCTGTGGTTGGGGGAATTGCAGCAGCATGTTCCAGGGCGGCATGCCGCGGAACAGATTGCCGTCCCACCACACGGTGCCGGCGCGCAGCGCTTCCTGTTCGGTGCGGGAAATGGCCGGCATGTGTACGCGGAACGCCTGCAGCACCGGCCGGCTCAGCCGGCGGCGCAGCGGACGCACGGTCAGCGGAATGAATACGGCGGCGAGGAGCAGCGCGACGACGCCCTGCGCCCAGGAAAACGCCGGCGACACCACCACCCAGCCGCCCCAGGCGGCCGGCGCCAGCACCGTCCACAGCCACAAGGGGGCGCGAAAGTAGAGCAACAGCCAAGCGAACGCGGCGATGACAACGAGGGTGCTGAACGTCACCATTTCTCCCTCACTTTCAGGCGCGTTTGGCGTGTGTCTTCCTGCTGAGGACCTCCTTGAGAAGCCCCACGCCGTGACGCGCATCTTCGGACTCGGATGGCATCGGATCGGCGTCGTCGGGTGGAGACACTTGCGCCTGCACCTGCATCAGAATTTCCGCCGGCAGTCGGCCGGAATCATCTTCTCCCACCGGCTGTTCCCACGGGAACGTGCGGTATATGGCCATGTCCTCGAATCCAAGGTACGGGTGCTTGATGATGTCGAAGTAGGGCGAATAGTCGAAATCCTTGGGCGTGAACAGGCGCACGTTGCGCTTGTACAGGCGCAGCGCGCCGTCGTCGGACCGGTGGACCACGGGGATGATGGGGTATTGCACCGAGGAAAATGCCGCCGCGATCATGGATGAGCAGACGGTGCGAGTAGGTTGCCCGGCGTTGTGGGCGAACAAGGTGGAGCGCCAGCGCCGCGGCAAGACACCGTAGGGAAACATGAACCGTGCCAGGTCCAGCAGTTGGCGCAGGTCGTAGTCGCAGCCCAGATGCCGGGTCGTGTAGGCGATGACCTCCGAGACGTCGGGCCGCGACAACCCCTTGGGGCGACAGATGCGCAGGTGCTCCCGCGCGTACTTGTGCAGGGGGGTGACGATGGTGCCTTCGCCGAGGAGTGCCTCGATCACCAGTTGCTCGTGGGGATCACCCTGGTGGAACTGCTCGATATGGCGGCGCACGTCGGGATCGTCGATCTCGGCCAGGCGGCCGATATACAGCGCGGAGTGGGTCCAGGGGCTCTGGGTGATGGTCTTGATGACATCACTGACGCGGCTGCGGCCCTCGATCAGGACCACGTCGCAGGGCCGAATCTCGAAGCGCAGGCGCTGGAAGTCACATAACGGGCTGCCACTGACGTCGCGTTCCTTGGTCAGCCATTGGATGAATCGTGTGCCAATCCATGCCCTGAGACCCATTGCATGCTCCTTCTCGGGCGGGGGGATCGAGAAAACCGGCGGCCGGGTTCTTTGCTGCGTTCAGACTTCCGTTATGACCGTTGTGTCGCCCCCTTGGTCCGCGCGTGACGCGACCGCCACGCGCGCGCAAAAACCTTGCCCTACACTCAACTATAGATAGCCGCGCGAAGAAAGGAAAGGCGGGCGCCAATACAAGGCCGCCGGAAAGGCGTGGTTTATGCCCGGAAGCGGAGCACTAGGTCCACTGCCGTATCCAACTGCCGGCGCTGGATATAGAAATGGGGCGAGAAGCGGATGCCGCCGCCGCGTTGGGCGCACATGACGCCGCGCTCCTGCAGATAAGCGTACAGCACCGCGGGGTCGGCGGTGCGGTGGCGGAAGGTGACAATCCCGGCGAGGCGGGCTTCGGGGCCTTGGGTGACAGGCTGCAGCGTGTCACTGTGTTTGTGGATTTTTTCCAACAGATAAATCGAGTGTTCCCGCACTTTGCGGCTGACGGTCTCGATTCCGACCTCCTGCAGCACCGATAGGCTGGCGTGCAGCGCATGGATGCCGAGCATGTTGGGGCTGCCGCATTCGAAGCGCCGGGCCGACGTCGCCGGCTGCCACTCGTCGCGGTCGAAGTCGCCGCAATGCTCGACCATGTGCCAGCCGAACTGGCGCAGGGTGAGGTGTTCGCGCGCTTCGGGGCGTGTGTAGAACAGCGCCACACCTTCCGGACCCATCATCCACTTGTGTCCATCGGCAACCACGAAGTCAGCAGCGGCGCTTTGGACGTCGAAGGGAACGGCGCCCAGGGATTGAATCGCGTCGACGCAAAACAGTACCCCACTGCTGCGGCAGACGTTTCCAAGTTCCTCGAGGTTCAGGCGCAGGCCGGTCGCGTAGTGGACCGAGCTGACCGACAGCAGGCGGGTGCGCCCGTCGATGCGGGCGGCAATGGCCGCCTCGGGGGTTTCGGCGGCCGCGATGTCGACCTGGCGCACTTCCACCCCCATGGGCGCCAGCGACTCCCATACAATGCGGTTGGACGGGAATTCGTGCGCGGGGATGACGACGTTGTCCCCGCTCTTCCATTCCAGGCCATGGGCGACCACCGACAGCCCTTCCGAGGTGCTCTTCAACAGTGCGATGTCGTCCGCCGAAGGGGCGTTGATCAGCCAGCGCAGCTGCTCACGCAGCTGCGTCTCCACCGACAGCCACTTCAGATAGCCTTGCGAACCGTGCAGAAGATTGTCCTTGGCGAACGATCGCACCGCGTCCGTGGTGCACAGCGGCCACGGCGACACCGCCGCGTGGTTGAGGTAGATGAGGCCGTCCTCAAGCCGGAATTCAGAATTCCAGGAAGCGGTCATTGCGGTTCCTTGATTTCTTTCCAGGCGCGCTGTGGTGCGACGCCTACGCCATGCCGCCAACGATCTTGTAGCGGCGCACGGAACTGCAGAGCGTATCAATATCCAGTGCGGTTATACACCCCGCGGCCGTGGGTGGTTTGCCGCGGCGTGCCGGATCAGCGCCTCAACGCGGCCGCTACCAGTTTGTGGGCCACGTCATGATAGGTGGCGGCGAGGAGAGCGAGCGAGCGTTCGTTGCGGTAGGAGGCCGAGGAAACGACTCTCCCGTCCGAGACTGCGATGAATTGCATCGTGGCAGTGGCGACCTTGTAGCCGGGCACACCGCGCATTTCGTCGATTACGGTCTGGCCTCCGTCCATGGGCGTGACCGATCCGACGACAACCGTGTCGGCGCCCAATTTCCTTCCCAGCTGAAGGATGCGTTTGCGGTACGCGTTGGAGGTGAAGTCGGCGTTGCCGAGCTTTTCGTGCTTCAGGAGCAGGACCACCGTTTGCTTGGGAATTACATCGGCTCCCTGTTGCAGCAGTTCGTAATTGATGCGATCGGCGAACAATTCGCCGTGAGGTCCGGAGAAGGGCAACACGGCGACCGTCGCCAACGACGCGGCTCTGACCGGCTGGGAAACGCGGGCGGCGTCGCGGGCGCAGCCCGCGACGAGCGCCAGCGCGAGCATAACCATCACCAGTTTGCGCATCGCCTTGGCTCCACGACCTGAATCGGATGCAATGATAGTAGCACCACCCCGCGGGGCCGTCACCGCTCGGGAGCGTGCCGGGGAACGGGTAGTGCGGACGGCGCTGGGCTAGCGGATTTCGGTCTTGTAGCTGAACTTGTCGGCGCGGCCCTTGGTGGTGCGCACTTCGATGATCCGGTCGCCGGTGGTATGGGTGACGCGCTTCAATACCACCACCGGTGTGCCGGGGGCGATATTGAGCTTGGCGGCGGTTTTCCTGTCGGCCGCTTCGGCGGTGAGCGTCTCCTCCGCGCGGACCACAGGCACATTGAACTTTTCCACGATCAGGGCATAGAGCAGGTCGGGAATATGAATGTCCTCGTTCTCCAGTCCAGGCACTACGTCGGCGCGCCAGTGGCAGTATTCCACCAAAACCGGCTTCTTGCGCACGTAGCCGATGCGCTCGATGAACAGTATTTCGCTCTTGGGCGCAACGCCCAGGCGCTCACAGATGTCGGGGCTGCCGGACTCCAGCCGGCGGATCGTCGTCTCCTTGTGAATGCGCACGCCCTTGCCTTCGGCGTCGCCGTAGGAGAAGAAGCGGAACAGGCTGTTGTTGAAATCGATGCGGGATACGTAGGTACCTTTGCCCTGGTGGCGGAACAGCACCCGCTGCCAGACCAGGTTGTCAATGGCTTTCTTCACCGTTCCCTGGCTGACGCCGAGCGCCTTCGCCAACTGCGGCTCCGACGGGACCAGGTCGCCGGGGATCAGTTCGCCCGAGTCGATCAGTTCGCGAATGTGTTCCTCGACCACCTGGTACAAGGGTTTGGTCTGGATGGGGCTGGGCGGCGGCCGAGTCATCGCAAATCTCCGTCTGGGGGCGCGGTGCTTCCGCTGGCCGCCGTGCGGCCGCTTCGATTCAAGACTGAGGGGGGATACCGATCGGGGGCGAGCGCCGTGACCGCGGGCGCACCTTGCGCGCGCCTCTGCCCGTGACCGAGTAATTTTCCTGAATCAATGGCTTCCATGCGTTGCTATTGTATCCACATGGCGAGTGTCGCTACAGCATCCCCCACACAGTGTAACTTGACAAGCCTCGATGAGCCTGTTTAATTCAGCAAGGGACAGAAATAACTCATATAGATCAGTTGTCCTTACTATAGCACAACAATCATAAGCGCCACGCTACCGTTTCCTGCGCATACTCAAACCAACGGGGCAAGTGGCAAGAGGAGTCGATCGCCGATGGAGTTCCTGCATTATCTGCCGGATGCCTTGTCCGGCTGGAATCTGTTGATCCTGTGCCTGGGCACGGTGGGAGGGCTGGTGCTGGGGGCGACGCCCGGACTGAGTCCCACCATGGCGGTCGCACTGCTGATTCCGTTCACGTTCCAGATGCCGGCGGATTCCGGATTGATTTTGCTCGGGTCCGTATACACGGCCACGGTCGCCGGGGGTGCGGTCAGCGCCATTCTGGTCAACATTCCCGGCGCCCCGGCCAACATCGCCACGGTGCTGGACGGCCACCCGATGGCCAAGTCCGGCCGCGCCACAGAGGCGTTGCACTACTGTTTCATCAGTTCGCTCATCGGCGGAATCCTGGGCGTACTGGTGTTGATCTTCTTCACGCCCGTGCTGGCGAACTTTGCGTTGAGTTTCGGGCCCTCGGAGTTGTTCTGGATCGCGATCCTCGGGGTGACCGTGATCGGGTCGCTGGGTTCGAAGTCGGTGCTGAAGGGGCTGTTTGCCGGCGCGGTGGGCTTATGGCTCTCGACCATCGGCTATGACCCGGTCTTGGGTGAACAGCGGTTCGTGTTCACCTCCGCCTTGACGGGTGGCATCAATATCATTGCCGCGCTGATCGGCCTGTTCGCCATTCCCCAGGTGCTGGGCATGTTGGAGGATGCGGCCGGCGGCAAAAGCGGTGTGATGTACGATATGGAAAAGCGCAGCGTCTTTACCTCACTGCGCTACAACGTCCGTCGCCTGCGCGCCCTGACAGTGGGCAGCATCACCGGCATTATCGTCGGCCTGATACCGGGCGCCGGGGGACAGATCGCGGGATTGATCTCTTACGACCAGGCGAAAAAATTCAGCCGCGATCCCAGCCGCTTCGGCACCGGCGAGCCGGACGGGGTGATCGCCGCCGAATCGGCCAACAACGCCATGGTCGGTCCGTCCCTGGTGCCGTTGCTGACCTTGAGTGTTCCCGGCAGCCCGACCGCGGCGGTGCTGCTGGGCGGGCTGCTGATTCACGGGTTGTTTCCCGGGCCCAACCTTTTCACCACGCACGCCAAAGTGACCTGGACCTTCATCGATTCCCTGTTGCTGGGCCAGATCCTGATGGCGGTGTTCGGGCTGTGGATCAGCCGCTACAGCCGCTTCGTGACGCGTATTCCCAACAATTTCATGGCCGCGGCGGTGACCGTCCTGGCGGTGTTCGGGACCTACAGTGTCCAGAACAACTTCGACGACGTGATGGTCATGATGACCCTGGGCACGGCGATGTATTTTGCCATGAAGCTGGGTTTCAGCCCGGCGCCGGTGGTGCTGGGTATCATTCTGGGTCCGATCGCCGAAACCAACTTTGCCCAGGGGCGCCTGATCGCGGACAGCGGCGCAGGGATGATGCCCTATTTCTTCACCGGCACCATGAACATCATCCTCATAGCGCTGTGCGTGGCCTCGGTCGGCTACAGTATCTATGTGGAGATACGATCGATCAGGCGGCGCAAGAAAGGAGCATCCCAATGGCAAGGCGCTTGACCGCAATCGGCGCGATCGCGCTCAGCATATTCCTGTACTGGGCGGCGGCGTCGGCTGAAGACCAGGCCGCCTACCTGTTCCCCAAGGTGATCGCCGCCTCGATGCTGGTGTTGGCGGTTGCGATTCTGATCCGTGAGTGGGCGCCGCGGGTTGGTGCCGATGCCGCGGCCGTGGTGTCGGTGCCGTGGGTCCGACTGTGGCCCATATTCGCGATTTTCGTGCTGTACCTGTTGGCGGCGCAGCAGTTGGGATTCTACGCTACGTCATTGCTGGCGTTTATTGCCATCGGCGTGGTCTACTCGCCGTCGGAGAGCAGCTTCGGCGACATCAAGCGTTGCGTGCCCATATCTTTGGTTTTTCTTGCCGTGTTGTATCTGGTGTTCGTTGTACTGTTGCAGGTCCAGACCCCTCGCGGGCTGTTGTTCTGAGCCGGACGACGAACTGATTTTGCCAGGGAAGCGAAGGACGTCATGGACGTGTTACACAAACGCCACAAGGCGGAGGAGGAGAGAGAAAATGAAAAATAACGTATTTCGGTTCCTGAAACGGTTCGCGTTCGTCCTGGCGGCGGGTGCGTCGCTGATGATGTCGGCCGGGGCCCATGCCGGGAATTATCCGGACCGGCCTTTGAGTCTAATGGTGGCTTACTCGCCCGGCGGTGCAACCGACTTCCAGGCGCGCATCGTCACCATGATGGCGGCCAAATACCTGGGTGAACCGATCGTCATCATCAACAAGCCCGGCGCCGGCGGCCAGGTCGGGTGGAATTGGTTCGCCAGCCAGGCCAAGCACAACGGCTATGAGCTGGGCGCTTACAACCTGCCGCATGTTATTTCCCAGTCGATCGTCTTCGACACCAAGTACAACATCCACAACCTGGAGCCGATCGCCAACTGGGGTGCCGACCCTGCCGTGTTGATCGTGAACAAGAGCAGTCCGTTCAACAACGTCAAGGAGTTCGTTGCCTACGCCAAGAAGCATCCGGGCAAGATCACCGTGTCGGGCGCCGGCCTGTTCGTGGGCCATCATATCGCCACGCTGCAGCTGGAGCGGGCGGCGGGCATCAAGCTCACCTATGTGCCCACCAAGGGCGGTGTGCCGGCCATGCAATACGTGATCGGCGGCAAAGTGATGGCCGGCTTCAACAACCTGTCGGATGCCTACCGCAACCGCGACCGGCTCAAGATCCTGGCGGTTGCCGATACCCATCGCAACAAGGAGTTTCTGCCGAATGTGCCCACCTTCGAGGAAGAGGGCATCAACGTGGACAATTCCAGTGTCAACTTCCGCGGCATCATGGTGCCGAAGGGTACGCCGAAATCGGTGATCGACTATCTGGCGAAGAAGGTGCCGGAGATGTTCCACGACAAGAAGGTGCTGGCGAAGATGAAGGCCGGCGGCTCGCCGGTGCGGATCATGGACCGCCAGGAAGTGCTGAAGATGTGGCAACACCGCCAGGCCTACCTGACCAAGCTGCTGGCGAAGCTGCGCAAGAAGAAATAGTCCCTGCGGGGTGCCGGATGGCCGGGTTCGTTGCAGCCCGGCCATCCGCTGTCAGCGGGGTTCAATTGAACATTCCGCCAGGGTATGGTACATCTTCACACATATACATGAGTTAGACGGGTGGCGGCGTCGCCATCCGTGCAGAGGCCGATACCATGAAACAGGAAAGCCAGGGTGCCGCCCGCGCCGCCGATGCCGCATCGGTCGTGCGCAGCCTGGTTGAGCGGGCCCGCCGTGCACAGCGCCTTTATGAGTCGTTTTCCCAGGAGCGCGTGGACGAAGTGGTGACCGCGGTAGCCTGGGGGCTGATCAATCCGGACCACAACCGGATGTTGGCCGAACTGGCCGTCCGTGAGACCGGACTCGGCAACGTCGAGGACAAGGTCACAAAGAATCAGCGCAAGACTTTTGGTCTGTTGCGCGATCTCAGCCGTGCGCGCTCGGTGGGCGTTATCAATGAGGATCCCGACAAGGGCTTGGTGGAAATCGCGCGGCCGGTCGGGGTCGTGGGGGCAGTGGTGCCGTCGACCAATCCGGTGGCCACGCCGTTCAACAAGTCGCTCAATGCGCTCAAGGGGCGCAACGCCATCATTCTGTCGCCGTCGCCCAAGGGACAGGTGGTGTGCGAGCGCCTGGTGGGGATTATCCGGGAAGAGCTGCGGCGCGTCGGCGCGCCGGAGGACCTGGTGCAACATCTGCCGGCGCCGGGATCCAAGGAAGCCACCTACGAGCTGATGCGCCAAGTGGACCTGGTGGTGGCCACCGGCTCGCAGAACAACGTGCGCGCGGCCTACTCCAGCGGCACGCCGGCGATCGGCGTCGGCGCCGGCAACGTACCGGTGATCATTGACACGGATGCCGATCTGCAGCTGGCTGCAGCCAATATTGCCGCGTCCAAGACCTTCGACAACGCTACCAGCTGTTCCTCGGAGAACAGCCTGACAATCGTCGATTCGGTGTACGACGACATGATCGAAGCGCTGTCCGCGCAAGGTGGCTGGCTGCTCGACCGCCAGGCCAGGCAACGTCTGCAACAGGTGATGTGGCAAGACGGCCATCTCAATCGCAAAGTCATCGCCAAGTCGGCGGCCGAGATCTGTCAGGTTGCGGGCCTGCGGCCGCCCGGTTCGTCGCCGCCGCGGTTTCTGATGGTGGAAGAGAGCGGGGTGGGCGCCGATTTTCCGTTTTCCGATGAAAAGTTGAGCCCCGTGTTGACCGTTTATCGTGCCGGTGATTTCGCTGCCGCGTTCGACCTGGTCAGACGCATCCTCGAGTTCAAAGGCGCCGGGCATTCGGTGGGAGTCTACAGCCACAACGACAATCACATCATGCGCCTCGGGCTGGAGATGCCGGTGTGCCGGGTGATCGTCAATCAGGCCCACTGCTTCGCCACCGGCGGCAGTTTCGACAACGGGCTGCCGTTCTCCCTGTCCATGGGCTGCGGCACCTGGGGCGGCAACAGCATTTCCGACAACATGAACTACCGCCATTACCTCAACATCACGCGCATCTCCCGGACTATCCGCCACGACGAGCCGACTCAGGAGGAGTTGTTCGGCGCGTTCTGGAGTAAGTACGGGATTACGCCGCCGGGCGGGCACTGACAGAGGGCGTTATGGAAACGATTCGCAATCTGATTGATACATGGGCCGAAGCGGCGCCGGAGCAGGTTTTTCTGGTGGCGCCGGAAACCGGCAAGGAACTGACCGCGGGCGAGCTGCAAGAGCTGGTGCGGTTCGTCGCCGCCCGGCTGGCCGATCTGGGGTTGGAGAAGGGCGACAAGGCGGCTTTTTTGATGGACAACGGCTTGTGGACCACAGTGCTGTTCCTGGGCGCCATGTATGCGGGGCGGGTCATCGTGCCCCTCAATGCCGTGGCCGGACCCGACCAGCTGGCCTACGTGCTGGAACATTCCGATAGCAAGGTCGTGTTCGTCAACGAGCAGTATGCCGAGAAATTCGCGCCGATCATCGATGGCGCCGCGGAGCAGGTACGGATGATCGCGGCCGACGAAGATGCCGGGCCGAATTGGCCGCAAATGACCAACCCGACACCGGGAGACCCGTTGCCGGCGCTGGCCGCCGAGGACGAGGCGTTGATGATTTACACCTCCGGCACCACGGGGCGGCCGAAAGGCGTGCTGCTTAGCCACGCCAATGCCATTGCCGGTGGCGCCAACACCGCACGTGCCCACGACCTGACCGCGCAGGATCGTGCGCTGTGTGTGCTGCCGCTCTATCACATCAACGGTGAAATGGTTACTGTAATGGCCCCGCTGGTGAGTCACGGCAGTGTGGTGATGCCCCATCGGTTCAGTACGCCGCAATTCTGGGAGCTGATCAGCCGCTTTCGATGCACCTGGTTCAGCGTGGTCCCGACCATCATCGCGTATTTGTTAGAGCAGGCGGAACGCGACGGCACACCAACCGCACAGGGATTGAACCTTCAGCAGCTGCGGTTCGGGCGGTCGGCGTCGGCGCCGCTGTCACCGGATATGCATCAAGCCTTCGAGCGGCAGTTCAACGTGCCGGTGATCGAAACCATGGGATTGAGCGAGACGGCGGCCCAGATTCTTTCCAACCCCATGCCGCCTGCTGCGCCCAAGTATGGTTCGCCCGGCATTGCGTATGGCAACGAGGCCAAGATCGTCGATGCCGACGGCCGCGTGCTGACCGACGGCGAATCGGGTGAGCTGATGATCCGCGGCCCGAACGTGATGAAGGGCTATTACAAGAACCCGGAGGCCACGGCTAAGGCGCTGGAGCCCGACGGCTGGCTGCATACCGGCGACTTGGCGTTTCGCGACGCTGACGGCTATTACTTCATCACCGGGAGACTGAAGGAAATCATCATCAAGGGTGGGGAGAACATCGCCCCGCGGGAAATCGATGAAGTGCTGTACCAACACCCGGCGGTGCTGGAAGCGGCCGCGTTTCCCGTGCCGGACAAGCGTTACGGCCAGGAAATCATGGCCGGCGTCGTGCTCAAGCCAGAAGCTCAGTGCGACGAGGGAGAGCTGGAGACGTTTTGCGAGGGGAAGTTGGGCGGTTATAAGTGCCCAAGAAAGATCTGGCTCCTGGACACTCTGCCCAAGGGACCTTCGGGCAAGATCCAGCGTCTCAAACTGGCCGAGCTGGTGGAGCAACCGGCGAATGCCACCGCCGATAACCAACATCAAACTGCATCGTCGAATTAGGAGGACAGCATAATGGCTCGCATGACCCCAAGCGAAGCGTTCGTGGAGACCCTGGTGGCCCAGGGCGTCAAGGACGTCTTCGGCATCGTCGGCTCCGCGTATATGGATGCGCTGGACCTGTTTCCGGCGGCGGGAATCCGCTTCATTCCCACGGTCCACGAGCAAGGTTCGGCGCATATGGCGGACGGCTATTCCCGGGTCAGCGGCAAACAGGGGGTGTGCATCGGCCAGAACGGTCCTGGCATCACCAATTTTGTCACCGCCATTGCCGCGGCCTACTGGGCCCATTCGCCAGTGGTGGCCATCACCCCGGAGACCGGCACCATGGGTGTGGGGTTGGGCGGTTTTCAGGAGGCCGATCAGCTGTCGATCTTCCAGTCCATCACCAAGTATCAGGCCCACGTCAACAACCCGGCGCGGATGGCCGAGATGACGGCCCGGGCCTTCGACCGGGCGCTGTCCGAGCGGGGCCCGACACAGCTGAATATTCCCCGGGATTACTTTTACGGTGAAATGGACACGGACATTCCCACGCCGGTGCGCATCGAGGCGCCCATCGGCGGCGCCAAGAGCCTGGAGGAGGCCGCCGACCTGCTGGCCGGTGCCAAATTCCCGGTGATCATGGCCGGCGGCGGCGTCATCAGCGCCGGCGGCGTCGAGGAAACCAAGCAATTGGCCGAGCGGCTTTCGGCGCCGGTGGTGACCAGCTACCTGCACAACGACGCCTTCCCGGCCAATCATCCGCTGTGGTGCGGCCCGTTGGGCTATCAGGGCTCCAAGGCCGGCATGAACCTGATCGCCAAAGCCGACGTGGTGCTGGCGCTGGGCACCCGCCTGGGCCCGTTCGGCACTCTGCCGCAATACGGCATGGACTACTGGCCCAAGTCGGCCAAGATCATCCAGGTGGACGTGGACTACCGCATGGTGGGCCTGGTCAAGTCGGTGGCCGTTGGCATCTGCGGCGACGCCCGGGGTGTGGCCGTGGCCTTGAGCGAACGCCTCCAGCAGCGCGATCTCGCCTGCCAGCAGAACCGCGAGGAGCGCGAGAAGGAGATCAAGCGCCAGCAGCAGGCGTGGGAAACCGAGCTCAACGACTGGACCCAGGAGACCGACGAATGGAGCCGTGAAGTCGCGGGCGAGGGTGGCCGCATGCATCCACGCCAGATGCTGCGGGCGATGGAGCGTGCCATGCCGGAGGACGCCATGGTGTCCACCGACATCGGCAACATCTGCTCGGTGTCCAACAGCTACCTGCGCTTCAACCGTCCCAACAGCATGTTCGCGGCCATGAGCTTCGGCAACTGCGGCTACGCCTTCCCCACCATCATCGGCGCCAAGGTGGCGGCGCCCGAGCGCCCGGCGGTGGCGTATGTGGGCGACGGCGCCTGGGCCATGAGCATGGTCGAGATCCTGACCTGCGTGCGCGAGAACATTCCGGTCACCGCGGTGGTGTTCAATAACCGCCAGTGGGGCGCCGAGAAGAAGAACCAGGTCGATTTCTACTCCCAGCGCTTTTTGGGCAGCAACCTGGAGAACCCGAGCTTCGCCGGCATTGCCCAGTCCATGGGCGCCCAGGGAGTGACCATCGAGCGCGTCGAGGAGGTGGGTCCGGCGCTGGCCAAGGCCTGCGAGGACCAGAAGCAGGGCAAGACCACCATCCTGGAAATGCTTGTCACCCGTGAGCTGGGCGAGCCGTTCCGCCGTGACGCGTTGAAGAAGCCGGTGCGCTTGCTTGACAAGTACAAGGACTTTGTCTGAGATCGCGGCAACGCGGCGCTCGGCCAACCGCAACGACGGGTAGGAGCATGTTCAATACCATCTTGGTTGCACTGGACGGATCGGATCACGCTCGCCATGCGCTGAAGGTGGCGGTCGGACTGGCCGAGCGCTGCGGCGCGAAGCTGCTGCTGTGCCATGCCATCGAACCGCATCCGCTGCGTTCCGACCTGAGCCGGATCGCCAGCGAAGCGGCCGAGGAAATGTACGAGCGCATCGGCGGTGAGGTGGCCGAACGTGTTCTCGGCGACGCCGAACAGGCGGCGCGCGAGGCCGGTATCGCCGAGATTGGCCGCGTGGTTCAGGAGGGCAGCGCGGCGCCGGCGATCGTCGCCGCCGCGGATCACGAGGGAGCCGACCTGATCGTGGTCGGCACCCGCGGGCTGACCGGACTGCACGAACTGGCCCTGGGCAGCGTCGCTCACAACGTCACTGCCATGGCCCATTGTCCGGTGGTGGTGGTGAAGTGACACCGCGCCGGATACCGGGCACCGGCGCCGGGGGTGCCGATGGCTGACGGGTTGCTGGTCCTCAACGCCGGGTCATCGAGCATCAAGTTCGCCATGTACAGGCTCGGCGAGCCGGGCACCGATCCGCAGTTGCACCTGCGCGGCAACCTGTCCGGTATCGAAGAACAGCCGCACTTGTTCGCGGCTGACGCCTCCGGACGGCAGCTGGAGGAGGGCGTGCTGCCGGGGAGCGCGGTGCAAAACCACCAGGATGCACTCGATCATCTTCTCGATTGGCTGGATCGGCAGGCGCATGAAGTGCACTTGGTTGGCGTCGGGCATCGGGTGCTGCATGGCGGACGCGACTACACCCGGCCGGTAAGAATTACCCCGGATCTGTTGCAGCAGCTGGATCGCTTCTGCCCACTGGGGCCGGACAACCAGCCCCACAACCTTGCCGGGATCCGTGCCATGGAAGCGGTGGCACCGGACCTGCCCCAAGTGGCGTGTTTTGACACGGCGTTTCACGCCCGTCAGCCGCCGGTCGCGCGCCTGATGCCGCTGCCGGGCGAATACGCTGACCGCGGCTTCGTCCGTTATGGGTTCCACGGCCTGTCATATGACTACATCACCAGCGTACTGCCGTCGTACAACGACGGGCATTTTCCCCAACGGCTGATCATCGCCCACCTGGGCAGCGGCGCCAGCGCCGCCGCTATCAAGGACGGTGTCGGCATCGCAACGACCATGGGGCTTACCGCCCTGGACGGCCTCATGATGGGCACCCGGTCGGGTTCCCTGGACCCGGGCGCGCTGCTGTATCTGATGGAGGAGGACGGACTGGGCGCGCAGGAGCTCAGCGACCTGCTGTACAAGCGCTCCGGTCTGTTGGGCGTTTCCGGCATCAGCGCGGACATGCGGGTGCTGCTGGACAGTTCCGAACCAGGCGCGCGGCGGGCCGTGGATCTGTTTAGTTATCGTGTTGTGCGCGCGGTCGGTTCGCTGGTCGCCGCACTGCAGGGCCTCGACGGACTGGTATTCACCGGCGGGATCGGCGAGCACGCCGCCACCATCCGGGCCGGGGTCTGCCACCAGTTGCGTTGGCTGGGGCTGGATCTGGACGAGAACGCCAACGACCGCCACGGTCCGGTGATTACGCAGGCCACCAGTGCCGTCAAGGGTTGGGTGATCCCCACCAATGAAGAGCTGGTGATCGCGCGCCATACCATGGAAGTGTTGGCGCGGGAATCCGCCGGGTAAGGGCGCGCTCAAGGGCGCGCGCATAACATCAAAGCCGAGGCCGGCGGCGTTGTAGCACCGATCCCCTCCCATCTCCTGTTTGTGAGGACCGATGAACGCTGTAGTTTCCGAGGTCGGCGCGGCCCTGAGCGGGATCGCGCCCCATGTGCTGGTCGGTGTGATACTGGTGCTGGCGCTTGCGGGCCTGATCAAGGGCACCCTGGGTTTCGGGTTGCCGTTGGTGGCGATATCGCTGCTCTCGAACGTCGTGGAGATCCACCTGGCGTTGGCGTTGGTGACGCTGCCGATCGTGCTCAGCAACCTTTGGCTGGGCCTGCAGGGCGGCGACTTTCCCGGAACGCTGCGCAAGTACTGGATGGTGGTGCTGGCGGTCGGTGTCGGCATTTTCGCCGGTTCGCGGGTGCTGGTGGGCATCGACAAAAACCTGCTGATGTTCCTCCTGGGCACGGTGATCATCGTTTTCGCCCTGGCGGAGCAATTCAAGTCGGGCGCCGGGCTGGTGATCCCCCCGCATGCGGAAAGGGGGTGGGGCATCGCCGCGGGCCTCGTGGCCGGACTGATGGGCGGCCTGTCCACCGCCTACGGCCCGCCGCTGATCATGTACCTGACCGCGTTGCGGCTGCCGAAGGAGGTCTACATCGGCACCCTGGGCGTGATCTGGTTCTTTGCGTCGATCTTCCTGGTGGCGGCGTTCTCCAGCGTCAAGATCCTCACGCCGTATACGGCAGTCCTTTCGGGGCTTTCGGTGTTTCCCGTGTTCGTCGGCATGGCGCTGGGCAAACGGCTGCGCGCGCGCATCGACCAGCACCTGTTTCAGCGTCTGACCCTGATCGCACTGGTGATTCTGGCCCTGAACCTGCTGCGCCGCGGCTTGTGGGGCTGAACGCGGTTCCGCATCAACTTCGCCGCCCGCCGGCGTAACGCCGGTAGAAATCCGGCGCCGCACGTACGGCAACCGCCATGCGCCGGGCCCGCCGGTGCCACTCGACGGCCAGCGGCGGCGGCAGGTGGTCGGCGAGGGTCGCCCGCAACACTGCCAGCCAGGCCTCCACCAGCGAGTCGTCGACCCCGACGCGCCAATGGGTCAGGCCGATGTCGTATCGGTACCCCTGGTACGGCCGTCCCCCGAGGGCGACCCACCAGAAATGGGTCAGCTTGGCTGTGTGCGCCGCCCAGTCCCGCACCGTTGCAAAGGGCTGTGACAACTGCGGATGGCGCTGCACACGGTCGTAGAAATCGGCGACCACAACCGCCACCCGGTGATGACCGATACGCGCGTGGGTGCTGCGCGCACGTAATGTGGATGGCTTTTCGCCCGGCATGCTCTCGGCTCCGCGTCTCCCACGGGTGATTTACCGATGATGACGCCGGTCTCAGGCCGGCTCCATGACCAAAGTCAAGTGAGTAAATACATTAAATAATAACTATAACATTATGTAATACAATACTATCTAGCTGGCACTCGTACCGGAAACTGCGTGATGAGGGGTGGTGCGCGGATGCCAACGCAGATACAGGGCGGGGATCAGGTTGGTGCTGAGCAGGGAACTCCAGACCACCCCGCCGAGGACCACAGCCGCCAGCCCCTGTTCGGGTGCGGCGCCGGCGCCCCAGGCCAGGGCGGTCGGCAGCATGCCCAGCACCGCCGTCAGTGTGGTGAGGACGATGGGCCGGAAGCGTACCGCTACCGCGTCGAAGACTGCCTCGTGCGCCGCCATTCCGCGTCGCTCGTTACGCTGGGCCCGGTGCAACAACACGATGCCGTGATTGAGGCTGATGCCCATGACCGTGAGAAACCCGACCAGGCCGACGGCGTTGAGTCCAACGCCGCTGAGGGCCAATGCCAGCGCGCCGCCGGTGCAGGCGAGCGGCACCTGGATCAGCAGAATGGCCGGCACCCGCAGGCTGCCGAACTGCATCAGCAGGATGGCCACTGCCAATACCAGCGCAGCGGCGGCGGCCAGCGCCAGCACCACGCCGGTGTGGCGCAGGCGGGGGTAAAGCCCGCCCACCGACACGCGATAACCCGGCGGCAGCTGCATCCCCGACAGGGCCCGCCGGATACCTGCGGCGGCGGCTCCCAAGGTGCCGTGAGGGGTCGCCAGGATCGCCATCGCCCGGGCGCCGTCCCGGTGCCGCAGCTGGTTGGGAACCGTGCGCAGACGGACCCGGGCCAGTCGGCCCAGGGGCGTCCAGCCATGGTCGGTGTGAATCAGCAGGGCGCGCAAACGCGCAGGGCTCAGGTATGGTGCGTCGGCCAGGCGCATGTAGAGGTCGACGCGGTGGTTCGACTCGGGAATGCGCGCGATGACCTGTCCGCCGAGCGCCGGGCGCAACTGCGCATACAGGGATTGGGCGCTGACGCCGTAAAGGCCCAGGGCATCGGTGCGCGGCGCAACGTCCAGCGCCGTGACCGGGTAGCCGTCATTGTCGAACACGGCGGCCAGCGCCGGCGTCCTGCGCAGGCGTGCGCTGACCCGGGCGGCAACCTGGCGCAACAATGGGATTCTTTGTCCGTACACGGTAACGACCAGCGGCTGCGGAAGCCCGGAGAGGCTTTCACCGACCCGTTCCACGGTCGGGGTATCGAAGCCCTGCTGCACGCCGGTGGTGGAGCTGGCCGCCTGCAGCCGGTGCGCGACGGCATCCAGGTTTTCGCGGCCGCTGCCCGGCTTCAACACGGCCTGGATTTCGCCGGCGAAACTGCGCTCGGTGTAGGCGGTGTCGCCCGCCGAACCGATGCGCGCGAACACGTGGGCCACCTCGGGGCGGGCGGCGAGCGCCCGGGTGATGTGCTCCACCGCCCGGCGGGTGTCGTCGAGGGCCGTGCCCGGCGGCAGGGTGAAGCTGTCGAGCAATACGCCTTCGTTTGGCAGCGGCAGGAAGTTCATGGGCACCTGGAACAGCAGCAAGAGGCTGACCCCGAACAGCAATGCTGCCCCACCCAGGCTGGTCAGCGGACGGGCGACGGTGAGTTGCAGCAGGCGGTGGTTGGTCCGTTGCAGTCGGGCGAGCGCCCGGGCGCCCGGCGTCGCACGAGGTCGGGTCGGCGGCCGGATGTGGGACAGGGCCAGAGGAATCAGCGTCAGGGACACCAACAGCGAGCCGAGCAGGGCGACGGTCATGGCCAGGGCGAAGGGCAGAAAGAACAATGCCGCCAATCCGCCCGCCGCCAGCAGCGGGGCATAACTCGACACCGTGGTCAGGGTGCCGGTGAAGTCCGGACCGGCGATGTCCACCAACCCGGACCAGACCCCGGCGATGCCGGTCTCACCCTGCTCCCAGCGATGGTAGATGCTTTCCATGACAATGATGGCGTCATCGGCCAGCAGCCCCACCGCCACCGACAGCGCGCCCAGCGTCAACAGGTTCAGGCTGTGCCCGGTGGCGTAGATGCCCGCCACGGCGCTCAGCAATGCCACCGGGACACTGAGCGCCAGGATCCAGACACCGCGATGGGTGCCGAGGACGGCGAACAGGACCAGGATCGCCAGGACCGCGCCTACCAGCAGGTTGCGCCCCAGATCCCGGCCGATGAGCGATACCACGTGCCCCTGGTCGTAGACGTGCACCCAGTGGCTGCCGGGCGGCAACTGGGCCTGCAGCTGCCGCAGCCTGGCGGAGACCGCCCGGGAAACCGGCACCGTCGAGGCGCCGGGCTGTTTGTACACCAGCATGGCCACGGTGGGCCGGCCGTCGAGCAGAGTGGCGTTGTGCAGCGGCTCGGCGGTGTGCACGATGCGCGCCAGGCTGCCGAGGGGAATGCGTTGCTTACCGGCGGGAATCGACACCCGCGCCAGGTCTTGGATGCGCTTTGGCAGGTGGCGTGCCTGCAGCAGCACGTCCTGATGACCGAGCACCAAATGGCCCGCCGGTCCGAGCACCACGCTCTGGCGGATGGTTTTCGCGATGGTCGACAGGGAAACGTTGTAGCGGCGCAGTTGCGCCAATTGCGGCTGAATCCACAATGCCTCCTGCCCGCCGCCAAAGACCTCGACCCGCTGCACGCCCGGCAGCGCGCGCAGCGCCGGTGCGATGACCGCCTGTATCGTGCGTTGCACTTTCCAGGCCGGGGTGCCCCCTGGAATATCGACGGCGTAGTCGGCCACTTCGTTGATGGGGTTGCCCAGCGCCTCGGCGTACGGTTGCACGCCGCCTGGAAGGCTGGCTTGCGAACGATCCAGCGCACTGTTCACCGCCTGCAGGTCCTGCTGCACTGCAGTGCCCTGGCGAAAGCGGACGCTGATGCGCAAGGTACCCTGACCCATTACCGAGCGCACACCGGTGACATCCGGGACGGCCAGCAGTTGTCGTTCCAGCGGCCGCGTCAGCAGCGTTTCCACCTCGACGGCGGAGGCGCCCGGGTAGTGGGCGATGACGCTGATTTCCGGGTAATCGAACCGGGGCAGCACCTCCACTGGTACGTGCCACAACGCATAGCCACCGTAGCCCAGGAGCAGACCGTAGCCCAGCAGCCCCAGCAGCGGGCGCGAAACCAGCCAAACGAACCATGCCGGAACCCGGGTACCGCCGCCCATGTCAGTCCGGGGGTTGATAGTGCTGGGTGAAGTCCCGGTGGAAGCGCAGATAGACGTCGGATACGCGGACCTGCTGTCCCGGCTGCAGGCCCTGCCGGATGAACGTCTCATCGGCGCGCGCGGAGCCGGGCACCACCGCCTGTGGTCGGTCGCCGGCGCGCGTGTGCAGCAATACCCACCAGCGCCCACGGTCCAGCACCAGGGCGGATGTGGGAACCACGGTGCCGTGCCGCCGCTCGCCCTGCAGGGTCACCGTTCCGGCATCCCCATTGCGCCAAGTGCCGGAACCTTTGGTCGCGGCGCACAACACCTCGCGGCCGCTGTCGCTGCGCAGCGGCTGAATCCGGCTGATGACCTTGACTGCGACCCTGGTCCCGCTCCCCAGCGGGCGAAACGTGCCATGCATGCCGACGTGCACGGACTCGGCGTCGCGGCCGTAGAAGACCGCCCTCAGCCACAGGGCATGGAGCGGGGCCAGGTCGATCAGGGCGTCGCCTGCGCCGACGCGTTGGCCATCGCCGACGCTCACCGACACGACTGTGCCCGCCACCGGCGCGCCGACGGTGGTCGTGGCTTTCTGGTACTGCAGGCGCGCTTGGGCGGCATCGGCGACAGACCGGCGTTCTGCGACATCCGCTCGGGCGCGCTGCAGTTCCTTGCGAGTGCTAACGCCGGGGTAGGTCTCCCGGAGCCGATGCAGGGCCTGTTGTGCAAGATGCAGGGCAGCCTGAGCGCGGGCGGCGGCGGCCGCAGCCTGTTCAAGTTCCATGCGCCGTTCAGCGCCGCCGAGAGTTGCAATGACGTCGCTGCGGTGCACCAAATGCCACTCCGGGGGCTGCCGATGCCGGAGCAGGCAGCCACGCCAAGACACCGAGAACCAGCGTCAGGATCCAGCCGAGCGGATGCGGGCCCGCGCCGCTTGCGGAACCGGCAGGGAACCCGGACGCTGGCCGGAGCCGCTGTGGAATACGGATGCCGGTCATTGTTGCGGCCATCGATGGGCGCGCCTCTGACAGGGGACGGAGCTTCACCTCGAAGCAGGAATGATGCCGTGTCAACAAACTTTAAGAAACGTTTTTAAGTAACTAATAAACCAATAAATTATTTGACAGCGCACCGCGCCGTTGGTGGTGCATAGCAACCATCGACGGGGGTATGAAACCATAATGAGGTTGGGTTTGGGCCCGACGGCGGCGGCCCGGCGGTTGGCTATTGGGCCCCCGGCTGTTTGCTGCGGGCCGCACGGTCCTCGTCGGCGCCGGGTGAAAGGAGTTCGATCAGTTCGGATCGGCGGTGTCTGAGCAGGTCTTCGACGGTGAATTCGTCCAGGGCACGCAACAGCGTATTGAGGCCATGCCGTAGCACGCCGCGCAGGGTGCAGACCGGGCGAATGCAGCATTTGCCGCCGTCGGTACGGAAGCACTCCACCAGATCCCAGTTCTCCTCCATCCGGCGCGCCACGTCACCGACATAGATTTCTGTGGCGCTGCGCGCCAAGCGAATGCCGCCCCCTTTGCCACGCTGGGTATGGACGAATCCGGCCCGGCCCAGACGATGGATCACCTTCATGAGGTGGTTGCGCGAGATGTCGTAGGTGGCCGCGATCTCGCTGATGGTGGCCAGCCGGCCATCATTCAGCCCCAAGTACATCAGTACGCGCAGGGCGTAATCGGTGGACTGGCTGAAGCGCATCGCCTGGCCGTCGCCCCGCGTTCAGTTGAAAGCGGCCGCGACTGCCTCTCGCCCGGCGTTCTGCCGGTGATCGACGGCAAAGGCGCGCAGTTCCGTTGCCAGCGCCAGGCTGGCAGCGCTGCGGAATCCTCCGCGTCGCCAGATCAGGCCCACGGAACAGGGCGCAATCGCGCCCTCGAATCGCAGCCGGCGCAAGGTGCCGTGGGTTGGCACCGCCATCGCCGGCAGAACCGTAGCAAGATCCGTTTCCCGCGCCACCCCGAGCAGGCTGTGCACCGAGTCCATTTCCACCAGGACCGGGGGCGAGACTCCTTCGGTGCGGATTGCCTGGTCCAGCATGCGGCGAATCTGAAAGCGGTCCGGAAGCAACGCCAGCGGGACGTTGGCGAGTTCCTTGACGGGCAGCGCGTCGCATCCGGCGAGGGGGTGGTTCTGTCCGACCACCAGGACCAGTTCCTCGTCGAACAGATGTTCGGTCTCGAAGCGGTTGCCGTTCTGGCTCACCGGGAGAAATGCCACGCCCAGGTCCAGGCGTGCATCCTGCACCCCGACTTCAATCTCCCAGGCCGCCAGTTCCTGGGCGTGGATCTGCACCCCCGGATGGGCGCGGACCAGTCTGGCGACCACCTTGGGCAGCAGGCCGACGCTGATCACCTGCAGACTGCCGATGGTCACCGTGCCCTGGACCAGCTGATTGAGGTCCGACAAGGCGACCCGGGCGTCCTGGATCTGGCGCAGGACGCTGCGGGCGAAAGGCAGCAACGCCGACCCCGCCACGGACAACCGCGCCCCCTTGGTGTGGCGCTCCACCAGGGAAACTCCCAGCTCGGCTTCCAGCTTGCGCAGTTGCTGCGACAGACCGGGCTGGGTGATGTGCACCTTGGCCGCCGCTCGCCCCATGTGTTGCTCCTCGGCTACGGCGAGCAGGTAACGCAACTGGCGCAATTCCATGGGCACTCCATAAGCGTTGGTTTAGAAGACGAAACGAAAACAATCCGTTTGTACCCCACGCGGCATATTTCGGCGTGGCTCATTTGCCGTTAAATATAACATGTACGATGTATACATGTTCATAGAGAGGGTCGACTATGGCGAAGAAAGACTACGAGACACCCAACCTGAGCCAGCTCGAGGATGGTCCCTGGCCGAGCTTTGTCCAAGGACTCAAGCACTTAGCGGACAAGAACGAAATGATGAACGATCTGGTGGGCCAGCTTGAGCATTCCTATCAGACCAAGAAGGGCTATTGGAAGGGTGGCACCGTTAGCGTATTCGGCTATGGCGGCGGGATCATTCCCCGATTTTCGGAGGTGGCCGACCGGTTTCCGGCCTCCCGCGAGTTCCACACCCTGCGGATCATGCCCCCCGCGGGCATGCACTACAACACCGATATCCTGCGTCAGCTGGCTGACATCTGGGACCGGCACGGGTCCGGCCTGATCGCCTTCCACGGGCAAAGCGGCGACATCATGTTCCAGGGTTGCAGTACCGACGAAGTCCAGAAGGCCTGGGACGAGATCAACGAGATCGGTTTCGATCTCGGCGGTGCCGGCCCCTCGGTGCGCACTTCCATGTCATGCGTCGGCTCGGCCCGCTGCGAGCACTCCTGCTTCAACGAGCAGCGTGCGCACCGGGAGGTGATGAACTCCTTTACCGACGACCTGCACCGTCCGGCGCTGCCATACAAATTCAAGTTCAAGTTTTCCGGTTGTCCGAACGACTGCATGAACTCCATCCAGCGGGCCGATATGGCCGTCATTGGAACCTGGCGCGACGACATTCAGGTCAAGCAGGACCAGGTGGCCGCATTCATCCAGGAAAAGGGGCGCAATTACGTCATCGACAATGTCATCACTCGCTGTCCGACACGCTGCATTTCGCTCAAAGATGACGACACCCTGGAGATCGACAATCATAACTGCGTGCGTTGCATGCACTGCATCAATGTGATGACCAAAGCGCTGTCGCCCGGCAAGGATCGCGGCGTGACCGTGCTGGTGGGAGGCAAGCGTACGTTGAAGATCGGTGATCTGTTCGGCTCGGTCATCATACCGTTTATGAAGCTCGAGTCCGAGGAGGACCATGAGCGACTGGTCGAGCTGGCGTCTGAGATCATCGATTTCTGGGCGGAAAACGGTCTCGAGCACGAGCGTTGCGGCGAAATGATCGAGCGGATCGGGCTGCAGAACTTTCTCGAGGGGATCGGTGTCGACGTGGATCCAGCGATGGTGTCCCAGCCGCGCACGAATTCCTTCGTGCGCATGGACATGTGGGAGGAAGAGGCGGAGAAGTGGCGGCAGCGTCAAAGTGCGAAGGCCGGTGGCGGTTGAGCGCGGCGGTCGTCGGCTCGATTATGGCAGCGAACAGGAGACGTATTTATGAGTACTGAGTTGCGTGCGCCGATCGAAAGCGGCGTCCCCGATCCATTTCAATTCATGCACCCGGTGATGCAGCGTAATTTCGGCCAGTGGGCTTGGCACGACCGTCCGCGCCCCGGTGTGCTCCATCATGTATCGGAGCAGGGTGAGGCGATCTGGACCGTGCGGGCAGGAACCTGCCGGCAGATGGATACCGACACGATCCGCAAACTGTGTCAGATTGCCGACCAACACGCCGACGGCTTCGTCCGGTTTACCATCCGCAGCAACATCGAGTTCATGGTGGCCGACGAGGCCAAGGTTGACCCGCTCATCGCCCGGCTCGAACAAGAGGGCTTCCCGGTAGGCGGGACCGGCAATTCGGTCTCCACCGTGGCCCATACGCAAGGGTGGCTGCATTGCGACATCCCGGCCAGCGACGCCTCCGGGGTGGTGAAATCCCTCATGGACGAGCTCTACCATGAATTTACCCATGAGGAGATGCCCAACCGGGTGCGGTTGTCCACTTCCTGCTGCCAGATCAACTGCGGCGGACAAGCCGACATCGCCATCAACGTGCAGCACACCAAGCCACCGAAGATCAACCATGACCTGGTGGCGAACGTCTGCGAGCGGCCTTCGGTGGTCGCGCGGTGCCCGGTCGCCGCGATACGGCCGGCTCTGGTCAACGGTAAGCCGTCTCTCGAAGTGGACGAGAAGAAATGTATCTGCTGCGGCGCCTGCTATCCGCCCTGTCCGCCCATGCAGATCAATGACCCCGAGAACTCCAAACTGGCGATCTGGGTGGGAGGCAAGAACTCCAATGCCCGCAGCCGCCCCGCCTACCAGAAGCTGGTGGTCGCCGGCCTGCCCAACAATCCGCCGCGTTGGCCGGAAGCCGTCCAGGCGGTTCGTACCATCCTGGATTGCTACAAGAAGGATGCGCACGAGTGGGAGCGTTTGGGCGAGTGGATCGATCGGATCGGCTGGTCGCGGTTTTTCGAGCTTACGGGTTTCCCGTTCACGCGTTTTCATATCGACAATTGGCGTGCACACAAGCACGGCTTGAACACGTCGACGCATATCCGGTTCTGAGACTCCATAGTGGAGCTGTCAGGGGGTCGGACGACATGTTCATGCTCCTTCATGTCGCCCGGCGCTCCTGACCCTTCTAACACAGGCAACATTGCGGGGTGACCCTGATGCTCGAGGCGGAGGGCGCCTGTCGGGACCTGTCAGAGGAAGATTTCGTCTACGCCATGAGGGAGATGAGTACATATATTGACATTACCGCACAGGACTTGCTGGCGCTGTTTCAACTGGCCTGCAAGTACGCGGACATCCGCCATGCCGAGCGGGTACGAGTAGGCAATGTCATGACCCGGGACGTCGTCATGATCAGGCCGGATACCTCTCTCGCCGAAGCGGCAAGGAAGCTCCTTCGTCACGGAATAGACGGAATGCCGGTAGTGGACTCGGAGCGACGGCCGGTCGGCATGCTTACCGAAGCGGACCTGCTGGCAAACGTCGGCCTGCCGTGCCGCCACCCGAGTTGCCGTCCGTGGCGGAAGCTTGCCGGGATATTCGCCGCCGAGGTTAGGCGCATGGACGGGCTCGCGGGAACTGTGCGCGAAGCCATGTGGGCCGAACCCGTTACCATCTCCGATACCGCGAGGCTGCAGGAATTGATCGACTTTATGAAGAAAATGCACGTCAAGCGCGTGATCGTTACTGATGACGAAGGTCGCGTTTCCGGAATCGTGACCCGTTCCAATATCGTGCGGGCGTTCGTGGATGCACACCCGGACCCCGGCGACCATGATGTCGACGGATGGCCCGAATGGTGAGCGAGAACGTAACACAACGAACGAGCAGGATTGGCGCCTGTCCAAGCCGCCGACCATGACCGGCAACACCAGACTATTTAATGCGACCGCGAATGCGGAAGTCCGCGGCGCAATACACAGGGCGCGCGCCATGCGCCGTTATTCCGAAGGTCCGAATCTGAACGGCCAGGAGGTAAGCAGTGAACGCACGAGTTGAAGATTTCTCCGGTATGGTGCTCAGCGGGGTCGACGTCTGCCAGGAAGGTTACTTGGTGGATCCGGACGAGTGGACTCCGCAAGTGGCGGTGGAATTCGCACAAGGCTACGGCTTGGAACTCACCGATCAGCATTGGGATATTCTCGAGTTCATGCGCCGCTACTACGAAGAGCACAAAGTCGCGGCGGACGCCCGGTTCGTGATCAAGTATCTGGCCGACGATCTGGGCAAGGGCAGGGCAGCACGAGTCGCGTTGTATCAGTTATTTCCATACGGCTACATGCAGCAGGCCTGCAAGATCGCCGGCATGCGCCGGCCGCGGGCCTGGAGTACCGGTTGACAACGACTCCCATCCATCGCCAAAGCGCGAGGTGTTTTGCTCTGGCGGTAGCCCCGCGGGGACCGGCCGCGGTTGCGCCAGCGGTCGATCGGCATGTTCAGGCCCGGTTAGCCAATCAATGGTACCCGGCTGAAAATGCTTCGGCCGCGTGTGAGGCCAAAGCGGGCTGATACCCCGGTCAACCGCTTGGGACTGTCGAGTCAGGATTTTTTCCGAAACACCTGCGCTAAATCAATAGCGGTTCGGGTCAAGCATGGATTGGCTGCCAAATTAGAGGTATATAGGTAACCTGATAAAAGCAGGGAACGATTGTAGCTTCATCTTGGAGCGTGCCGGGGAGGCTGGCGGGATTTGTTCGGGGCCGTTGGGTTTGGCGGCTGTTCCGATGGCGATAGGTCGAGGTAGCATGGCGGTCGAACCGTCTTTCATCCAGACACAGCATACCTGCGAGCACTGTGTGCTTCGGCAGCTGTTCGTGCGTTCTGGCCTCGCCGGTGAGCAGATTGCCGCCCTGGGCAACGCCACCATTCGCTGCCATGGCCCTTATCGGCGGGGACAGCATATTTTCCGCGCCGGCGATCAAGTGAAATCCCTCTACGTGATCACCAGTGGGGCGGTCAAGACCGAAATCACTGCGCCCAGTGGCAGGCAGGTCACAGGCTTTTTCCTGACTGGGGAGTCGTTTGCCGCCGAGGCCATCGGCCGCGATGTCCTGCCGTTCGATGCGATTGCCCTGCGCAAGACCACGGTATGCGAACTGTCCCGTACCCACCTGGAAGAACTATGTGCGGAAAACGAGCGGTTGCTGCACGAGGTGCTGCGATTCCTGTCCGAACACATTCGTACCTCCAGCCGCCAATGGATCTCGATGCGCCACCTCAATTCGGAGCAGCGCGTCATACGCTTCCTTAGGGACTTGCGCCGGCGCATCGCGCTCCGCCAGGGGCATGAGCCGGGCGAAATTCGCCTGCCCATGACCAAGGACGATATTTCCTGCTTTCTCTCCCTGGCCCCCGAGACCCTGAGCCGGACCCTGACGAAGCTTGCAAAGGGGGGCGTAATCCGCAACACAATGAAAAGCGTCGAACTGCTCGACCGCGAGGCGATTGAGACTCACTGAACGGGGCTGTAAGCGAGCGAGCACAGTGACCGACTTAAAACAGGCTGCGGTCACACGGGCCTATGCGGGCGCCGGCTGGACGCCCACGGTCTGCAGGGGCTCTGCAAGCTAGCCAGGCGTTTAGGTTCACGCGCAGCAATCACTGCGCCGCATATGCGTATAATGTATATTATGTTAAATGCTAGAACATATCGCAGACGTGCAACCCTAGCAATGGGTCGCCCAATCTCCGGTCTGCCCGCGTCTTGGAATGTGCAAGGCGTTGTCGCATGAGTCATCGTTGCGCCTGTGGGCTATATTTTGTCAGCCACCTGAACAATCCGACGGAACGCCATGCGAGTCGCCATGTTAGGACCACCCAGACCTCGTCCGGTGCGATTGCTCCTGATCAATCCGCGGTTTCCGGAAAGCTTCTGGAGTTTCCGCTGGGCGCTTGAAAACATCCTGCCCCACAAACGGGCAATCAATCCACCGCTTGGTTTGGCTACCCTGGCGGCGCTATGTCCGCCGGCCTGGCAGGTGGAAATCATCGACGAGAATATCGAACCCGTCCCGTTGGATCCACAAGCGGATATCGTCGGCATCTGCGGCATGGCCGCGCAGTTTCCCCGTCAGCGGGAGTTGATCGAGTACTACCGCCGTCGGGGCCATTACGTTGTGGCGGGAGGCAGTTTCGCCTCGCTGTGCCCGGAGCGTTACTCCGGCTTGGCCGACACCGTCGTTGCCGGCGAGGCCGAATACATTTGGCCCGCGTTCTGCCGCGAGTTTGAACACGGAGCACCCAAAACTCTCTACCAGGAAAACGGCGTGGTCAACCTGGAGGACTCGCCCACGCCGCGCTTCGACCTGTTGAAACTGAACCGATATAACTCGGTGAGCATGCAATTCTCGCGCGGTTGCCCGTACCGATGCGAATTCTGCGATATCATCGTCATGTTCGGGCGTCGGCCGCGCACCAAGCGTGTCGAGCAGATCGGCCGCGAACTCGATGTGCTTCGTGCTCACGGGGTCCACGACGTGTTTTTCGTGGACGACAATCTGATCGGCAACAAGAAGCTCGCGAAAGCGCTGCTGCGCTACATTGATGAGTACCAACAGCGGCACGACTACGTCTTCCGATTCGGCACGGAGGCTTCGATCAACGTGGCCGATGATCCAGCGCTACTGCGGTTGTTGACGGCCGCGAACTTCACGTGGGTATTCATCGGCATCGAGTCACCCGACGAAGGCAGCTTGCAAGAAGCCAATAAGGATCAGAATACCGGGCGCGACCTGCTAACAGCAGTGCGCACCCTCTATCAGAACGGCATCGACGTCCTGGCGGGCTTTATCATCGGTTTTGACAACGATAATTTGGATTCCTTTAGCGCGCAGTACCGTTTTATCACCGATTCGGGCATTCAGGTCTCAATGGTAGGTCTGCTCACAGCGTTACCGCGTACGCCGCTATATGGGCGTCTGCAACGCGAAGGCCGGCTAATCGAAGGCGCAGCGCACGGTGACAACACCAAGCCGGACACCAATATTATTCCGAAGCGTATGGGCCGCGAGGAAATGGTTCGGGCTTATCAGGCGTTGTACCAGCGTTTGTTCACGGACGATGGTATTGCCCGGCGCATCTGCAACAAAGCCGGCTATCTGAAAAATCCCGCCTGCGCACAACGATACGGGCTGCGCGAAGGTCTGGGCAACGTGCGCAGGCTAATCATGCGCGGATTGCTTGCCGGCGGACCGAAACGGGTGTTTCACTTCGTCCGCACGTTGGTAGCCTGCCCGCCTCGCGTCTGGCAACAGGTTGTTCAGGACTGGATCGTGGGATTGGCCATGCGCGATTATATCAGGCGCCACTTCATGACCAGTTTGGCTCGGGAACGACATCTGACGCAGCGCACGGGCGCGTGGATACGCAAACTATTCGCGACCGAGATACGTCATGGCACGGTCGAAATCGACACCCGTTTGGATGAAGGCGGTGCGGCCCTGCAGATCATGCTACGCGGGTATACCCGTCGCGCATTCTGCATGCGCACGGTGCGCCGTTTGAACAAACTGCTGCGTCGATCGGCTACCACCGTAACATTGCACATCGATTCGCTCGCAGCGAATCAAACGCGGCAACTGAGGCGTCTGCTCAAGCGCTTGGCTCCCTACGGCGATCGTGTCTCGATCTGGATCGGCGAGCGCGCGCGGCCGCTCGCCCCGACAGTCGACTCTTCGGTGTTTCACCTGCTGCTGACCGTTGATGGTCCCGCGTGTCCGCGCCCGCGTGCCGGCGATGTGCCTGTCGACGCGACGAGGAGCTGAGTCCGGCACCTCAGCCAGGGTATTGTGCCCGCGGCAAAGACCAACTCCGCTCCCGACGCGATACCACCGGGCGACAACTCACGGCGAACTCACCCGCCACGCCGGTCGGGCCAAATACCGACGATGCCTAGGTGCCAAATTGAATGGGTATACTGTCCCCGGAATACCCGCAACTCAGTGCGTGTCGTCGCTGCCCCGGTCCCGCAATACTCGACGGATGCGCTCCGCAACCTCCGGCGGCAATGGCTTTTCAACGGGAAATGATCCTTCGTAAGCTCCGACACGCAGAACCCGTCGCAGGAAGCGTAGCTGTCTTTCAAAGCGCCGACATCGTTTGCATATCCACAGATGCAGGCGTACGCCGATACGCTCTTGCAGACGGAGCTTTCGGTCCAGCCCCTCTGACACCAGCCGGCTCGTTTGTTTGCAGGTGAGCATTGTTGTCGCCCTGTCAACCCAGCCCTTCTTCCGCCAGGCACTGTCGCATCCCCAGTCGGGCGCGGTGCAGGCTGGTCCAAAGGTTGCTCGGTGTAATCGACAATTCCTTACACACGGCATCCGCATCCATTTCCCATAGATCGCGCAGGACAAACAGACGTGCTGCCCGTGGCGACAACGCGGCGAGACAGCGTTCTATGAGTTCCCAAAACTGACGTCCCGAAGCGTGACGTTCCGGATTCCCCCACTCGGATAGCGGGTGAGTCCATCGGCCGGCGTCGTTGAATTCATGCTCGACACGCGCCGCTTCGGCACGCTCCCATGCGACCTCTTCGGAACCGTCAACCGCTGGATCACGTGCTTGCCGTCGGAATTCGTCCACGATTTTGTGCTTCAAAATACCGATCAACCACGTGCGCACCGACGCCGAGCCCCTATAATTCCCGCGTGCCTGAAGTGCGGCGAGCAGTGTTTCCTGCACAGCGTCCTCGGCGCGGTCGGCGTCTCGCAAGTGCACCAGCGCGAAGGAATACAGGGCGTTGCCGTGCTCTTCCAGCCACCGTTCGGCTTCCTCGATCGACATATCACCATCCCGTAACGACACGGCTATATGGTAACCGTATCGCCAGTCGAGTCCCAGTGTGGGCACCCGACAGGCAACACTCTCAATGGTCAGGCGGACGACGCTCGGCCACGAGTACGTATTGTATTGGTCGCTGTCGCGGGGAAATCCTTACGGCATATTCTGGTTGGCTAGCCCTGCACGTCCTGCAGCGCTCCGGTGATTTTGCTCTGTTGACCTGAGTAGTGCCTGCGAGAGTGCGGCCTCCCCCCCGCGTTTCGACATCCAGTTGGACGACGCTTCGCCCTGGAGGACGGAATGTCCTGTGTACTGTCAGCCGTCATTGCCTAGGCGCCAAGAGCCGAATAATTGTCGGAATATCCAACGCTTGCAGCGAACATCCGGAGCCCGGGAGTGAGGCTCGTCGGGCCGATGGCAGTTCGTCGATGTAAGGATTCAGCTGTGAGTCCGACAGATTAACGTGGGGCAATGTCGACAGCTTGCAAGTCATTAGAGAACGGAGAGACAAAATGAATATATCAAGAGCTATTCTGGCCGGATTCGTGGCCACCGTTGTTCTGTCAATCCTCATGATACTCAAGAGCATGATGGGTCTGATGCCGAACCTCAATGTGATTCACATGCTGGGTCACATGACGGGCACTGGCCCGGTCGGTGGCTGGGTCGCACACTTTGTCATCGGGTCGATTGCCTGGGGTATTGGCTTCTGCCTTTTGTTCCGCGTGCTTCCAGGGGGAATGCCTTGGATAAAGGGGATTGTATTCGCAATCGGCGCATGGTTGCTCATGATGATCGTAGTCATGCCGATGGCCGGCGCCGGATTGTTCGGAATGCATCTGGGCATCATGGCTCCGGTCATGACACTGGTGCTGCACATCATCTTTGGTGCGGTGCTGGGGGCCGTATACGGTCGTCCTGCAACTTCATGATTCACGGCGACTTCCGGTGATTCCGGGGACAGTATACCGATTAATCCATGGGATTCAGTAGGATTGAGAAATGGGTATACTGTCCCCGGAATACCGATGTCGTCTCTGGCGCCTTCGAGGACCGCCGGGATGTCTTGGTTCCTGGAATACGGGTCGCCGTCCACGATGTCCGGGTTGAAGAAGAACGAATTGGGCGAAAAGCCGAACGAGTATGCATCGTATGGCAGGCCGCCCGCACACCGGCAGCCCCTGAATTTGCCAAGAAGTTGTTCCCGGTATCGGTCAACGGTCGGCAACCAGATCGCACGCGCGTCGGTGGCGAACAGGGTCAAGGAATCGGGCGCCACCCCGGAGAACCGGCCAACCAGCCGGGCTATTTTTCCCAGTGAAGACCTGAACGTCACATCACTTCGAAAGAAGCTGACCGGCTCGGCGTGCCAGGCGCTTGCGCAGGTATACACCAATACAAGCTCCCCGACGTCGGGATCCGGGTTGAAAAAATCCCCTCCCCTGACGGTCGAACTATAAAATTCCAGCCGGCACGGCAGCATGCGGTTTGGATCGGGGAACGGCGGTTGCGATGGGTTGTCGGAAGACAGCATGGCCTTTCACTCGTCGCCGATTGCCGCGCCCGGCATAAGTCGCCCCGTTTTCAATCTCCGCGATTCCAACAGGACGCTCCCGGAACATCGAAAGCCCGCGGCGGCCGCTTATTGGACGGCCGATCGTTCTGTTTCACAACCAGGCGCGCCATTTGAATATTTGACAACGTTGTCGGCCCGTCAAATCCGCGGGCCGCCGTACGACATCGTGCGCATGACACTACACGAACAGGTAGGGCTATGATCGGGAATGGGCGCCGGAAGCCGGAGAACACGACAGCGGCGGCTGTGCCTCCCCTCCCGCCGTCGCGTTTGCAGCGTGGTCGCGTGTACGGCCGTGCACCTTGTACATGCCCACGTAGTGACCGCCGCCGGGACCAGCAGCGCGCTACCCTGCCGGCCGACGGGTGTCGGCACCCATGATCGGCGGCAGTACCTATACGTCAGCCGAGAAGGTCTGCGTAGGAGAAGAACCGCAGCATGTCGCCGTGAGCGACTTGGCGCCTGGCGGGGATCTCGACCAGGCCCACCGTTCGCACGACGCCTGTCAATGCATCAGAGCTCTGGCCGGCGCAGGGGTCTGCGTATAGCGTGTCGCCTTGATGGCGCAGCCGGGCGCGGAGAAATTCGCAGCGTTGTTGCGGATGTTGCCGTGTGAATCCGGCGCTTACCGGCCACCAACGTGCCTCCCATGCGGCGCGTCCAGCCAACCGTAACAGATACGGTCGAGAAAACATGAGGAATGTGACAAGGGCCGAGACCGGGTTGCCAGGCAAACCGAAAAAGGGTACACCGCCGACCGCGCCGAATGCCAACGGCTTGCCGGGTTTGATCGCGACCCGCCAGAGGTCCAGGGTGCCTGCGGACAACACGGCCGATCGCACATGGTCTTCCTCGCCTACGGATACGCCTCCCGTCGTCAGGATGACGTCAGCTCCGGCGGCGGCTGCCTTCAAGGCAGCGCCGGTCGCCTCCAAACAATCGTCGACTGTGCCGAGGTCGACCGCATCGAGCCCCAATGCCCGAACCAGACCGAGCAGGACGGCCCGGTTGCTGTTGTAGATCTGGCCCGGAAGCAGATCCGCGCCCCAATCGGCGAGCTCGTCACCGGTAAAAAATACGGCGACCCGCGGCCGCCGGTACACCGAGACAGTCGCCAGACCGACCGAGGCGGCAAGCCCTGCGGCCTGCGGTGTGAGCACCTCTCCCCGAGCGAGGATCTTGTTGCCGGCGCCGACGTCGTGGCCGCGCGGACGAACGTTCTCGCCGGGCTCGACGCGGCGAGAAACGTGGATGGCGGCGGCATCGACGCGACACTCTTCCTGGCGCACCACGGAATCCGCCCCGGGCGGCAGCGGTGCACCAGTAAAGACCCGCGCCGCGGTGCCGGGCGCCAGGGCCAGGCCGATCTGCCCCGCGGGGATGCGTTGCGAAACACTCAGGAGGCGCTCATCGCGGGTGTCACAACTGCGCACCGCATATCCGTCCATGGCGCTGTTGTCGAAGCCGGGCACGTCGATGACGGCATGATGGTCTGCGGCCAGCACACGCCCAAACGCCGCGCTCAACGGCAGTCGCTCGGTTTCGCGCACTGGCTGCACGTCAGCCATGATCCGGATCAAGGCCTCATCGACCGTCAGCAGCCCGGCGCCCGCGCACGGGTCCGCTGCGCGAACCGATTGCGTGGAGGCGTTCATGACGATTCCCGCAACCGGGGAATCAGCTCAATCAGATTGCAGGGCCGGTGCCTTACATCCAATTGTGGTGAGATGACCTTTTCCCAGGCGGTCCGGCATGCACCGGTCGAGCCCGGCAAGCAGAAAACGTAGGTTCCGTTGGCGACGCCGGCCACCGCACGCGATGCGATGGTGGAGGTTCCGATCTCCTGGTACGAAACCCAGCGGAACAGTTCGCCGAAGCCTTCAATCTCCTTGTCAAACAATGGCCGAACGGCCTCGGGGGTTCCGTCCCGTCCGGTCAGGCCCGTGCCGCCGTTGGTGACTACGACATCCACGTCCGGATCGGCGATCCAATGGGAGACCCATTTTCGGATGGCATAGATATCGTCGGGCACGATGCGCTTCTCCGAAAACTGATGTCCCGCTTCCAGCAACGCGTCCACCAGCACCCGCCCGGAGGTATCGGTTTGCTCGTTGCGTGAGTCGGTTATGGTCATCACGGCGATGCGAACCGGCACGAACTCTGGCGTGGCACTTTTCAGAACAGATTGACTACCCATGAGCTACTGATCTCCAACAGAGAGGGACGGACGGCGCCCAAGTGGCGCCGCCCTGCCAATGCCCGGTCCAGGGGTTCCGGGACCAACTACTCAGAGGAAGCGTCGCCGCTTGAACGACACCGTACGTTTGTAAGCGTTCGTGTCCCCGGCCCGGCGTATGTTGGCCCAGGTTCCCTTGTAATACGGCACCACGTTGCGGTCCGTCCAGTCGGTCACGACGTCCCCCACTACGCCGTTGACGTAACCGAACATCATGAACGCCTGTCCGGGGCGGATATCCGGCTCCAGATAGGCCATCGCAAACGTCGATCCGAAGTCGTTGAACACCTCCACGATGTCCCCAGAGGTGACGCCGAGTCGTTTCGCGTCCTCCGGATTCATCTCCATGGGCGACATCGGGTAGCGATTGCGCCGGAAGGCTATGTAACGGTCGTGGTACGCGGTCTGCCAAATGCGGTTGGTACGGCCGTTGTTGATCCAGAACGGGTATTTCTCCTTTTCGCGCTCCACGGTCGACGCCAGACCGTTCCACGGCGCCGGCAGAAAATGCGCCTTTCCATCCGAGGTGCCGAACTTGCCGTCGGTATAGAGCATCTCGGTGCCGATCAGCTTACCGTGCTTATACTCCTTGATCGGCAGCTGCACGCCGTTGGTGCCCGCCTTGCGCAGCCGGCTGTAGGTCGCAATGTGTCCGGTCGGTCCGCCCTGGCTGTCGATCTTCTTCTCGCCCGCCATGCGGAAGCCGTCGTTGAACGCGTCCTCTTCGGTTTTCCAGTCGAATCCCTCGAACCGCTTGGCCATCTCGTTGTTGCCGTCCTTTTCATACAGCCGTTTCAACTCGTTGGCAATATCGGCGGCGATCAGACAGTCGGGCTTGGCCACTCCGGGGGGGTCCATGAAGCGTTCGGACAGGCGCATGCGGCGCTCGCCGTTCATCGATGTCAGGTTCATCTCGCCCGGGTGCACGGCCGGCAGCAGGAGATGCGCGGCGTCGGCGAATTTGACCTTGTAAAGGTCCACATCGACGACGAACAGGCCGCCGCGGTTATCCACCGCGTCATAAATCGCGTCGACCAGGTCCTCAGTTGAGCCGCCCCGGACGCGCGCCATAGCCTGCCGCACGACATCGGCGCGACGGTAAACGGCATCCCGGTAATTCTGCGCATTGAGCGTACTCTGGAACGCATTGCAGGCCCATACTGTCAACATGCGGCCATTGCCCTTGATGATCTCCTGATCTATGTAGGGAGCAGGCCTCGGTCCCGGGTACGGCGGGCGGGCATAGCCCTCCTGGTGGCCACCCATGCGCACCACGCCGGTTCCACGCCGGCCGACGTTGTGGGTGGCAAGCACCAGGTCAACCAACGCCGACTGGATGCGGTAGTTGTCGTTGCCCCAGATGATTCCCTTCTCGTAGCCGTGCATGGTGCGTGGCGGATGCCCGGACGGCTTCGGTTTGTAGGCCCACTCGGCCGCCTTTTTCAGGTCGGACACGCTGATGCCGGTGATCTTGCTGCACTGGTGCAGACTCATTTTGTTGGCCTTCAGCGCGTGTTCAAACCCGCTGGTATGCTTCCGAATAAAGTCTTTGTTGTGCCAGCCCTTTTCGATCACATAGGTGAGCAGCCCGTTGAACAGGGCCGTGTCGGTACCGGGATTGATGGCCAAATGCAGTACATTTTCCTTTCCGGCCACGTGTTCGGCCACCGACACCGTGAGGCTGCGCCGCGGATCGACGAAGATCACCTTCGCCCGTCCGACTGTTTCACCCGGGAACCAGTTCTTCTTCTTGTCGACGCTTGCGCCCGTGAGGTTGGGCACCCAGTGGGCGAGGAAATAGTTGGTCTGGGTCTCGTAGGCGTTGGCGCCGATGGAGAAGATGACATCGGCCACTTCGGCGTCTTCATAGCTGTTGTTCAACTCGAAGATGCCCATGTCGCGGGTGGCATGGCACTCGGAGTTGTAGGCCGGCCGGTTGTGAATGCGGACCATCTTGGTCTGAATGCCACTGAAGATGAGCTTGCCGGTGCCCCAGGTGTTCTCAAAGCCGCCGCCGGCCCCGCCGTGATCGAAGAGATTGAACATCAGTTGGTCAGGACCGTGCTCGTCGAGAATACGCTTTGCGACACGCGAATAAATTTGCAGCGCGCGGTTCCAGTCGATGTCGACCCAATCATTCGCGGCGTACAACATCGGGTACTTCAACCGCATCTCACCGGGCATTTCTCCTGCCGAGTACATCACGGTCGCCATCTGCCCGCCGCGCGTCGAGGAAAGACCCTGGTTCACTTTGCACGCCTTGTCCGGCACGATCATGATGTTGTAGTCCTGACCATCGCGGTCCCGGACACGATTGACCATCGCCGGGGTCAGGATCGCCTGCAGCGGCGCCAATTGCTTGCGGAAATCCAGGCCCAAGGCATTCTGATGGGGAGCGCGCCCGCCCTCGCGGTCGGCTGGCCACTTATAGACGTGATAGCCGCAGCCGACAATGCAGAAGTGGCAGGTCATGTTGGTCTTGCTGGCGTCCGTTGGCGGCAACGGGATGCGGTCGGTAAATTCGCTCATGCTTTGGCTCCCCCTACAATACGTTGGCCTGACGACCGTAAATGAGGCCCTCTACCGCAACGGCGGTGACGGTACCGTCCTTGTCGTTGTACTCCAGCACGATCCTCGGCAGATTCTCGGTTGCCTGCCCGTCCACCATCTGCCCTTCCATTTCCGGGTCGAAGATGCTGAAGTGGCACGGGCATTTGAAAGTCCGGGCCTTTTCGTCGTAGCTGACGGGGCAACCCATGTGGGTGCACATGGTGCTGTATGCGACGATGTCCTTATCCGGTCCCACTCCACCCGGTACCGCCCGCCCCGTTTTGATGAGCGCACACGGCGAATCGGCGTCGGGATAAGAGAATGTCACCGGTGTGCCGGTCTTGAAGCCTCGCGCCTTGCCCACCTGCTGCTTCGGATAGGGAAGCGTGGTTCGCCCTACCTCGGCGGGTCGTTCGGCCCCGAGGACGTTACCCGTGGCCAGGGATGCGGCTCCGGCCGCTACGCCGCCGCCGAGCTTGATGAAATCCCGTCGTGACAATTTACCCATCGCGTTGACTCCTTCAGTCATGTTTCGGGCCGGTGTTGCCGGTCGGAGGGCGCGCCGGATGCGACGCCGCCGGCGATTCGGAAAGGAGGAGGAGCAAAATCCAGACCATCCCGGCGCGGCTGCCAAATCAGGCACCTGCGGTCGTGGCCAACACTCGATGTTACCGAAAGGTAACGCGATGCGACTCAACGTTACGTCGCGGTAACGCATCGCCGGCTACACAACGCCCCATGCCGCCCGCAGATGAGATTGCGGGCGGCTCTATACAAGCCTTGCACGTAACGGGGGCAAGCCGGATCCGGTCTCCCCCTCAACGGCATGGATCTTGCGCGCAGGACACCGGTCATTACAGCAAGGAGACGTTCCATGACGGGGTTCCCGCGCCTCATTGATCCGTTCGGTCGCAGCATCGACTACCTGCGCTTGTCGGTCACCGACCGTTGTGATCTGCGCTGCAGTTATTGTCTGCCGAAAGGCTATCGGGACTTCGAGATTCCGGATCATTGGCTGACGTTCGACGAGATCGCGGCGATTGTGACCGCCTTTGTCACCCTTGGCGTTCGCCGCGTTCGGTTGACCGGCGGCGAGCCGTTGGTGCGCAAAGGCCTGCCGGAGCTGGCCGCAAAGCTCAGCGGTATTCCCGGGCTTGCGGATCTGTCGTTGAGTACGAATGCCGTTCGTCTTGCCGGCTGCGCGGCTGAATTGCACGCCGCAGGAATCAGCCGCATCAACGTCAGCCTGGACTCGCTGGAACCTGGCCGTTACCGGGAAATTACCGGCGGCGGTCGGCTGGAGAAGGTACTTTCCGGACTCCGGGCGGCCAGACGGGCCGGCTTCGGTCCAATCAAAATCAACATGGTGGTCATGGGCGGGGTCAATGATGACGAGGTGGACGCCATGGTGGCATTTTGCCTGGCGGAGGCCTTTACGTTGCGTTTGATCGAACCGATGCCGATGGGCGCGACCGGTCGGAACGCGCAAAGGTACCATGTTGACCTCGGCGAAGTCCGCCGGCGCCTCGAGCAGCGCTTCCAACTCATTCCGGATGTGGTGCCGGGAGGCGGTCCGGCCCGGTACGTCCGCGTCGCCGGCACGGACCTGAGAATCGGGTTTATTACCCCGATCTCACAGCACTTCTGCGCCACCTGTAATCGAGTGCGTCTGTCGGCTGCCGGGACCCTGTTCTTGTGCCTGGGACAGGAGCACCGCTACGACCTGCAGCGGGTGCTGAGGGATCCGCATTCTCCGGCAACACTGGAGCGCGCAATTCTTGAGGCTATCGCGACCAAACCGCAACGACACACGTTCCGGGAGGAGCCGGGAAAGATTGTGCGCTTCATGTCGGCGACCGGCGGTTGATAGCGGGCTCGGACGGTAACCAACTGAATTGATGACAGTATTGTCGGTCGCGCCACCGTCGGCAATCCGTTTATAATGATCTTCACCAGGAGGCGTCCGGATTTTCTGCACCCGCCCATGCGTTTACGGCTCTTCCCACTCCTGCTGTTTGTGCTGGTCACGGCGATGCCGTTGGCAGCACGGGCTGCCCGCTTGGAAGCCCCGCTGCGCGTCGGGCTTACTCCGGTGTTCCTTGACGACCACGTCAACTTCCTGCGGGCGTGGAAGCGGTATCTGGAGGAGCATATCGGACAACCGGTCGAATTCGTGCAGCGCAAGAGCTACCGGGAAATCAATGAACTGCTGCTGCGCGACGAAATCGACTTTGCGTGGGTTTGCGGGTTTCCCTACGTTCAGCACTGGCACACGTTCCGGTTGGTGGCTGTGCCGGTTTTCCAGGGTAAGCCGCTGTATCGCTCGTATTTGATTGTTCCCGCCAGCGACCATGTCACCCGCGGCTGGAGAGATCTGCGCGGCAAGGTGTTCGCGTTTTCCGATCCGGACTCGAACTCGGGTTATCTGTATCCGCAATACCACATGCGTCAGCTTGGCATTGTTCCCCCCCAGTTTTTCCGGGCGTTCTTTTTTGCCTGGGGGCACCGCAATGTCGTGGAGGCCGTCGCGGCGGGATTGGCGCAAGCCGGTGCCGTGGACGGCTACGTCTGGGAAACCTTAGCGAAACAGGACCCCGGACTCACGAAACGAACGCGGGTCGTGGCCCGTTCTCCGCTTTTCGCCTTTCCGCCCATCGTGGCGCGCAACGCCCTGCCACGTGCGGCGGTGGAGAAATTCCAGAGGACACTGGTGCACATGTCGGACGATCCACAGGGCCGGCGTTTGCTGCGTGAACTGAATCTTGACGGATTTGCGGTGGAACCACCGGCGCTGTTCGATTCCATCCACCAAATGATGCTGGCGGTACCGTCGAGATGACTGTCTCCCGTTTCGACAGTTATCGCTTTCGCGTACCGCTGAGCCTCGCGGCCACGGCGGTTTTTTCCACGCTCGTGCTCAGCCTGGTGATAATCTGGCATACCTATGTCAACGTTGAGCAGGATTTGATTGATCATGGCCGCACGCTCGGTGCGGCAATGGTCGCGGCGCTGGCCCCGGCACTGCAACACGACGACGTGTGGATGGCGTATACTGTGCTTCGCGGCTCTGAGCCATCGGCCGATAAATCGGCCGCGGCGTTTGTGGCGATTGATGGACAAGGGCGCATTGTCGCCTCGAGCCGGCCATTTCACTTTCCGGTAGCACGTACCCTTGCCGATGTAGCTCCCGCGTATCGGGAATTGACTGAACGATGGGCGGACGCCCTGCCCGATCGCTTTACCGTGTATCGGCACGCTCTGCCCGGACAGCTCGTTCTGCTCTCGCCAATCCAGTCCGACGGTGTCGCCATTGGTGCGCTGCTTACCGTTTATCCGCCGCAGGTGTTTCTGCCGCGTTTTCTGGCCATTGCCAAGCAGGGCACGGTCTCCGTTGTGCTCATCCTTATTGTGATTGTTCCCCTGGGGTGGTATTGGGGGAAACGCATGGTGCGTCCTCTCATGCGCCTGTCGAGATGCATGTCCCGCGTTACTCGGGAACCTGTCAGCCAGATCGATTGCACCATTGTGGAGGGAAAGGATGAGATTGGGCAATTGGGGCGCCAGTTCATGCGTATGATGCAGGACTTGCGTCAGAAGGCGGCGCTCGAGCGGCGGGTGGTGGTTTCGGACAGGTTGGCCGCGGTCGGCCGGTTGGCGGCGGGTGTCGCACACGAAATCAACAACCCGCTGGGCGGGATGCTGTTGTCGATCGATACCCTGAATCAACGCGGCCGACTTGACGATGATACGCGTCGGTCGCTGTCGCTGATCGAGCGCGGGCTATTGCAGATTCAGGATACGGTTTCCGCCCTCCTGGTGGAGGCGAGGCTCGAACAGCGGCCGCTCAGTCCCCGGGACATCGAGGATACGCGAATGCTGGTACAAACGGATATCCAGCGCAAAGGCGCACGCATGACGTGGACCAACCAAGTATCCGAAGCCGTGCGGTTGCCGGCGACCCTCGTACGCCAAGTCATCATTAACCTCCTGCTGAACGCGGTCGAGGCGATACCCAGGCAGGGCGCGATCGACTGCCGGTTTGTCCGGCACCCGGACCACCTTGCAATCGAGATCGGAAATGACGGGGAGATGATCGATCCAAAAGAGCTCGAGCATCTGTTCGAGCCGTACTATTCCACCCGTGAAGGCGGTAATGGCCTGGGGTTGTGGGTAACCTATCAAATCGTCGAGCAGCTGCACGGTGAGATTTCAGTCGAAACTGTGCCGGGGCGCTGCATCTTTCGCGTGACGCTACCGTACGGCGGAATAGGCTATGAATCGAACGCCGCCTAAGGTGTGCCTGGTGGAAGATGACCCTATTATGGGCGAGTCGCTGCGGGAGCGTCTGACTCTTGAAGGCTATCGGGTCGACTGGTACCAGTTGGGCCGGGAGGCGCTTTCGGCAATCGTCAACGGCGGGTACGGAGCAGTTGTATCGGACATTCGCCTCCCGGACATCGACGGCGCGGACCTGTTCCGTAGCGTGCGGGAGCAGATCGATACAAAGGCGCCACCGACGGTTTTTATTACCGGATACGGCAGCATCGATTCGGCAGTGGAACTGTTGAAGCTGGGTGCTGCCGATTATTTCACCAAGCCGCTCGACATCAAGAAATTGACCGAGCGGTTGAGAGACGTTTGTGGACGTCATCGACCCCCGCCCATGCGCCCAAGCGGCGTATTGGGCGTGTCTGCGGCCATGCGGGAGATCGAGGAACAACTTCCCCAATTGGCGCGGCACTACGAGACGGCGGTTCTGATCACGGGCGAATCCGGGGTGGGCAAGGAAGTGGTGGCGAGAAAGCTGCACGAGTCGCAGAGAACCAGCGGGCCATTCATTGCCGTCAATTGTGCCGCTGTCGCGGAATCATTGGCCGAAGCCGAACTGTTCGGCCACGAACGCGGTGCCTTCACCGGTGCCGCGCGCAGCCGGAAGGGTGTGTTTGAACAGGCCGTGGACGGGACCCTGTTTCTCGACGAGATCGGCGACATGCCGCTGCCAATGCAGGCCAAGCTGCTGCGCGCGATCCAGGAGCACTCGATCACCCGGGTCGGGGGCACAGGCCTGGTGCCGGTGCATACGCGCGTGATCTGCGCGACCCATCGGGATTTGCACAAAGAGGTTGAGCGCGGCGCGTTCCGGGAAGATCTGTATTACCGGATCAATGTCATCACGGTTCACATCCCCCCGTTGCGTGAGCGCCGGGAGGATATCGTATGGCTGGCGGACAGATTTCTCAGTGAACACGCGGCTCGCTTTCCCGACGAGCGCAAGACGCTGAGCGGTTCCGCACAGGCACAGCTGCTCCAGTATGATTGGCCGGGCAACGTTCGGGAGCTCAAACATGCCATTGAACGGGCGTGCATTCTGACGCCCGACCCGTTCATTCAGTCGCTGGCTATCGATGCTGTACGAGCCCCGCATCAGGCTGAAACGCAGCCAGGGGAGTTGCGGCCTTATGTGCAGGCCACGGAGCGGGAGCACATCATCGAGGTTCTGCGAAAAAACGGTGGATCGATTCAGTCCACCGCACACGAACTGGGGATCAGCCGGAAGACGCTTTGGCAAAAGATGAAACGGTTGGATATCCCCAAGGACACGGCTTGACCGGATGCGCATGCGCGCCCGGGAGTTGCCCGCGTCAACACGCTCAAGGGCCCCGACAACGCCGCCGGAATGATCCGTTACAGGCGCCTGAGCCCGGCTCCCGTTTCTCCGGACGGCCGTGTCGATGGCGTCGCGCGGTTGGCACGCGAGATGAACGCCGTGTCGGGGGTTGGCGTTTTTCGGCCCATGCGCCGCCCGCCTGCTGCCGCGGAAATCATCAATCCGAAAGCCATGTCTCCACGGTGTTGCGATCCGGCACGCCGCCGCTGTGCACAACCCGGCCGTCGACGACGACGCCCGGGGTGGACATGACGCCGTAACCCATGATTGCGCCGATGTCCTCCACCTTCTCCAATTCGACTTCGACGCCTTTGGCGTTCGCCGTCTCTTTGATGAGTTCCAACGTGCGCGAACAGTTGGCGCATCCGCCGCCCAGGACTTTGATGTTTCTCATTGCGTGACTCCTTTGGGTATGTGACCTGTATTCACCCGCAATCCTGACTATTGCAGAGGTATTCAAACGCGGAGACGACCATTTGCCGTTGATCGAATCCTACGGAACGACTCATGGCCCGCGCTCGCCATACAGGCCTATCCATGGATGGTGGCGAGGTTGAAACCCCAGCCCACGAGCGTGAACGCGACCGCCAGCACTGCGGCGAAAAGCGCCAATGCCGGCCAGCGGATAACTTTGCGCAGAATGATCATCTCGGGAAGCGAAAGCGCGGCAATACTCATCATGAAGGCCAACGTCGTGCCGACAGCCACGCCTTTGCTCAGCATTGCCTCGGCCACCGGAATCACGCCCGTGGCGTTGGAATACAGCGGTACGCCCAACAGAACGGCCCCGGGCACCGCCAACCAGTTTCCCTTGCCTCCCAGATGCGCGCTCACCCAGCCTTCCGGCGCGTAGCCGTGGAACAGTGCGCCCAGGGCGATACCGGCCAGCACCCACTTCCACAGGCGCCGGACAATCTCCTTCACCTCACCCCAGGCATAGCGGTGGCGCCCCGCCAGCGTGGTGTCCGGCTCGACGGGCGCGGCTTCGCCCATATGGATCTGCCAGACATACGCCTCCACCCAGCGTTCGGGCCGGAAGCGCTCGATGATGATACCGCCTGCGTACGCCACTCCCAGCCCCGCGGCAACGTACATGGCGGTGAGCTGCCAACCCAGGACACCCAGCAAAACGACCACTGCCACCTCGTTGATCATGGGGCTCGCGATCAGAAAGGAAAACGTGACACCCAGCGGTATGCCCGCTTCGACGAAGCCGATGAACAACGGCACCGACGAGCAGGAGCAAAACGGCGTGACCGCCCCCAGCGTGACGGCCGCGGTGCGCGCCAGCCACTTGGGTTTGCCACGCACGTAGCTGCGCACGCGCTCCGGCGACAACAGCGCACGCAGGAGGCCCATCACGTAGATGATCGCCACCAGCAGCACGAAAATCTTCGCGGTGTCCATCACGAAAAAGTGAACGGTCGTGCCCAGGTGACCGGTCGGCGTGAGGCCGAGCCATCGGTAGACGATCAGACTTGCAAACGCATCAAACACGGCGGTATGGACGGCTCATCGCGGGGCGTCTCGCTGATCAACGAGGCGGGAGATCGTGGCGGCCGGAAATCGCGCCTGTTGTTCCGCGCAGCGCATCTGAGGCACGGTCAACGGGCCGCGAATCCGGGCCGATCACGCCCAGCACGACGCCCCGGGCCGGTTGGGCATCGCCTGGAGCGCGGCGTGGTCGTCAGCGTAGAGGGGTTGGTCGGCGAGTCCTGCGGCCGTCGCCGCCAGCACCTGGTGGACCCATTCGGGCACAGCGGCGTTAATGCGGTAGTACACCCATGCGCCCTGGCGCCGATGCTCAACCAATCCCGTTTGGCGCATCTGTGCCAGGTGGCGAGAGATCATCGGCTGCGAAACCCCGAACGCGTGGGTCAGCTCGCATACGCACAGTTCACCTTCCCGATGAAGAAGCAATAGCGCCCGCAACCGCAGCGGGTGGGCCAGGGTGGGAAACAGGGCGTCGGCGTCAATATGCATGTCTACTAATATACGGTTGACAATATATAATGTCAACCGTATATCATGCCGGCGCCCAGTCGCGGATATTCAGTTGCCGCAACGAACCCGGTGGTGCCAGAGCCCCCTACCCTGCAGATCCCCGTAGCGCATGCGCTGGGACCTTCAATCGCCTCACTCGCCTGTGGATTTGGTCGCACCCGCCGGTGCGATCCGCACGAGCACGCGCTCGCCGACATGTGCGTCGACTGGTTTCAGGAAATGAAGTACGCATGTGACTGTGCGCGTGTAGGCGTGCTGCGACGGATTCTCAGTCAGAGTCGACGGTCGGAACACTTTTCCGACTCGCACGACGCGCGCCTTTCCGACTGGGGTTTCCGTATCGTTATCGAGCAGGACTTGGGCGGTCATGCCCGCATGCACCGCGCCGGCGAACTCGCTGTTAAGTTCGGCGACGACGATGCGCGGACGGTCCGGCAACAGAGTGAACATGGGACCCGACTGCGGTGAGACTGTTTCGCCCGGCTGCACATGCACCTTGACCAGGTACCCCGCCACCGGCGCCTCCAATATGTGTTGAGCCAGTGCATAACGGGCTTCATCCAGCTGCCCGCGGGCGACCGTGGCGGCGGCCTGAGCGGCCGCGTGCCGGGCGCTGAGCTGCCGGACCTGAGCGGCTGCATCGATCGCATTCTGGCCGGCGTCGGCACCGGCTGCCGCGGCCTGCCCCAGGATCTGTGCGCGTTTGCGGGCGGCTTCCAGGCGAACCTCAGCCAGGCGAACCTCGGCCCGCGCCTCTTCCAAGCGGCCCTTGGCGACGGTAATGGCAGCCTTGGCTCCGGCTGACTGCAGCTTGGACAAGGATTGGCCGCGATGCACATGATCCCCGGCATGGGCCAATACGGAGGCGATGACACCAGGTTGCGCCGAACTCAACTGCAGCATCCCGCCCTCCACGTCAATGCGCCCGCGGGCCACAGCTGCATAACGGGGCGTGGACGCCTGCACCGCCGGTGGATCCGCGTGGCGATCTGAACAGCCGGCCACTGAAGCCAGGACACCGATCAGCAGGGATGCAACGGTACGAGCACGCAGTTTCTTCATTGGGCAATTCCAGTCGAAGCAGTGTCGGCCGGTGGTGGCGATAAATGGCGATCGGCAAGGATGCGGCCGTCTTCCATCTTGAGCACCCGATCGGCGTGACCGATCAGCCGCGGATCGTGGCTTACGCACAAAACCGTGGTACCGTGCCGGCGTGCAATACGGTGCAGCATGTCGACGACCATCTGGCCGTTGGTGGCATCGAGCGAGCTGGTGGGCTCGTCGGCGAAAAGCAGAGCCGGCTCCTTGGCCAGAGCACGGGCGATAGCCACGCGTTGTTTCTCGCCGCCGGAGAGTTCGATGGGCCGCAACTGCATGCGTGGTCGCATGCCAACCTCCGCCAACGCCGCCTCCGCCCGTTGCCGGGCCTCCTGACGGCCGAGGCCCAGGTAGCCCAAAGGCAAAACCACTTGCTCGAACGCGGTCAGCGCCGGGAACAGGTTGAATCCCTGAAACACGAAGCCGGTATGATGCAGGCGGAAACGTTCCACCGCTCGCTTGCTCATGCCCTCGAGGTGCTCACCGAGGGCCCGTACACTGCCGCTGTCGGCGCGCTGCAAACCACTGAGGATCGACAGCAGTGTGCTCTTGCCGCAGCCGGATGGGCCCGAAATCAACGTCATCTCGCCACCGGCAACTGTCAGTGACAGGTCGCATAGTACCGTGGTGGTGATGCGCCCCGACTGAAACGACTTCGAAACATGCTCTGCGACCAGGACCGGCTTTCCATCGTTGGCGACGTGAGTGTTCATGGGTTCACCTCAACAATGTCGCCGGATCGGCACGCCGCAGGCTGTTCATCGACAGGAGACCCGAAACGGCTGCCAGCGCCAAAATGACCACAACGCACGCCAGGGTCACCGATCCGTCGAGTACGACCGGCACGTCTTCACTGTGAGCAAAGACAATCAAGATGGCGCCGAGCACGGCGGCGCCGGCCAGCCCGATTGCGCCCACCCAGAAGGCCTGTTCCAAGACCACCCAGCGCAGGGCGCGTACACCCACACCCAGTGCATTGAGCGTTGCGTATTCACGAATCGAACCCACCACAGCCGCGGCCAGTGCCTGGCTGGTAATCATTGCGCCGACGAGAAACACGATGGCAGCCAGGAACAACACGCCGGCACCGGCACCGGTATCAAACAGCCAGAACAGCATTGACCGGTGGGCGAAAGCTGTACTCGTCCATGCCTGATAGGGACCGAAGCCGTTATGCCCCCGCAACGCGGCGGCTACTTGATCGGCCCGGGCCGGGTCGGCCAGCTTGGCCACCAGGTAGGTCGGGCGGCCGGCATCCGTGGGGTCGGCGTCAAGCCGCCGCGCGGTCGCCAGTGAGGTCACTACGTTGACACCGCCCAGCGCGCGCAGACCGCTCGCGACACCGGCTACGCGCACTCGGTGCCCGTTGACGCTGGCGCTCGAGCCGACCGACACTCCCAGCTTGCCCAGGTCCGCGCGATCGACGATTACCGCGTCGGGTTCCTTCAGCCGCGCGCGCAATGACGGCGGCAATACGCGGGCGAACATCAGGCCATTGGCGCTGGGGTTGATGCCGGATACAAACACCGACACACCGCCGGTACCGGCGCTGCCGTGCCAGTCGCCGTTAATCCAGATGAACGGCTCGACCTGCCGCACCGCCCGGTTCATGTACAGCAACGTGGCGACATCGGGGGAGATGCTGCGGCCCTGGTCGACGCTCTGGGTCCCAGGGTAGCCGACCCAGATGTCGGCGTCCGAACCTGTTATATACACCGCGGCACCCCCGAAAATGCCCAGCACCAACGCCGCCTGCAGCAATTGCAGCAGGCCGGCAAAGCCGATTGCCAGCACTGCGGGCAGAAACCGGCGCCACTCGTAAATGAGGGTTTTGCGGGCCAGGGCGACCATTACGGCGCCTGCTTACCGGAACCGGCGGCTGTATCGTCGCTCGCCGGCAGTGGTGGCGCTCCCCCCAGGGCCTTGTACAACGCCACATAGCCAATGTCACGGTCGCGACGAGCGGCGGCGAGCTTTAGTTCAGCCTTGGTGCTGGCGATGTCGATTCTTGCACTTTCCAGGTCGCTGGCCAGGCCGAGGCGGCGCCGCGTGCGTTGCACGATTCGGGCGTTCTTCCAAACGGCACAGACCTGCCGGATGGCATCCTCGCGATGACGCTGTTCCCCGAGGTTGCCGAGCGCAGTCTCGACGTCAGCCACTCCCGCCAGCACCGCCTTGCGGTAGGCCAGCACCGCGGCTTTGAGTTCGTCGCTCTGAGCGGTTTCCCGTGCTTTGCGCATGCCCCAATCGAACAGTGGGATGTCGATGATCGGACCAACGGTGCCGATATCATTGGTGCCGCCGGTGGGGCGGTAGGTGGCGATGTTGGTAGACCACAACAGCGACGTACCGAGACCGATACGCGGCATCCGATTCGCATGCGCGATGCCGAGTTCGCCCGCCGCCTGAAGTACGCGCGCCCGTGCGCGGGCGATCTCCGGCCGCGAGCGCAACAGGTCCGCCGGAGCCTCAATCGGTCCGTCCGGGCCCAGAGCCGGCAGGGTCCCCGGTTTAAGCCAGGTTGCATCGGGTTCATCGCGCCCCAATAACACCGCCAGGCGCTCGGCGGCGGCGTTCAAGGCCGCCCGCGGCCCGCTAAGCGCGGCCCGGGCGGCCGCCACCCTCGCATTGGCTTGGGCCAACGCGGTCGGGCTGTCCAGGTGCAGCTTGACTCGGGTCTGCTCGAGCTTGGCCTGACGCCGGCGGGCATCGACAATCCGCTGCAACAGCTGTTCGCGGCGCTGGGCGGCACGCAACTGGATAAACTCGCGCACCACTTCGGCTACCAGCGAGACGCGCACTTCGCGCAGAGCCGCGTCGGCCTCGCCGAGTCGGCCGGCAGCGATGCGATCGGTGGCCGCGCCGCGACCGAATAGGCCCAACTCCCACGTCGCATCGAAGCCGATCACAAAATACGACGCACTCGCATCCGGATCGATCGGGTCGTCTGTACGCGCACGCAACTGCGGCTGGTTGGGCGCTCGATGCACACGATACAAGGCGCGCTCCGCGCGCAGCCGGTATAAGGCGCCGGCGGCGTCCGGGTTGGATTTCAAAGCTGAATCGACCAGGTGGTTCAACGCCGGATCGTCAAAGGCCTTCCACCAGCCGTGGAGGTCCACGGGCGGAACCCCCGGCTTACCCTCCTGATGGCGCCAATGGGAGACGGTTTCCCGGTCGAGCTTCGGAATCGGTGCAACGGCGCAGCCACCCAGGGCCGCGATCAGCGCCAGTACCACGCTGCGGGTACACCATGATCGAGGACGGGTTGAGTATTGCCGGATCCGGCACATCAATGTATATGGCAAACGTGCACGCCTCTGAAGATCCCTCCGACAGCCCCCTGACCGGGCAGGTTTCCGAGTCAGCGGCGACAGCGCATCTGCATAAGGCCACGGGCCGATGAGCCAAAAAGGCACCTATCGGAGATGGGCCGGTACCGAAATCGTTGCGGGAAATATCCGAATTGCCGACAACGAGCTGCCTTGCTCCACCAACTTCGTAGTTGGAAGAACCCACGGGGCCATCCAACGACATCGTACGGCTCGCAGCCAACTCAGCCAATTTTCATGGGTAATTTTACCATTGTTTCCGTTTTCCGGACCAATCTGCACCATACCGATTCGTAATGTTGGGTCCGGAAAAGATTACATGCGCCAGTCGCCCCATTTGCCACTCCGGTTCCGAACGGGGAAGAGCGGAACCTGGCGACCAACGCTGCTCCGCCGCAGCCCGTGAAGACGTCGCCGTGTCAGGGTGATGCGAAAAGACTCGCTTATTCGGAGAGCGATCGTCTGTTCACAAGCCCAGTTGCTCCAGCTGCAGGATGCGAACACCGCGCCGGGCCCAATCGGCCCGCAGCGCATCGTCGTCACCTGCATCAATCGAGCGGGTCAGGTCCCAGATTACCGACACCCGAAATCCGTCCTCCACCGCGTCCTCCACGCTCCATTTGACGCAGTAGTCCCGCGCCAGGCCAATGACGACGATCTCCTCCATGCCGCGGTCGCGAAGATAGCCGGCCAGCCCGGTCCTGGGCCGGTCGCCGTTGGGTCCCCAGTTGTTACGGAAGGCGCTGTAGGAGTCGACCGCCGGATCGGTCGCTTTGCGAACGATCACGTCAACCCTCTCCCACGGAATGGCGGGATGCAACTGAGCGCCGTCGGTATTCTGAACGCAATGGTCCGGCCACAGCACCTGTTGGTGGCCGTACAGTTCGATGCGGTCCATGGGCGCGTGTCCGGGGTGGCTGCTGGCGAAGGAGATATGCCCCGGCGGATGCCAGTCCTGCGTCGCGGCGCAGTGACGAAATCCGCCGCCGGACAGCAAACGGACCGTGGGTTCCACGATCTGGTCGCCGCCCGGCACCGCCAGCGCACCGCCGGGCATGAAGTCGGGTTGGATGTCCGTCAACAGCAGCACGGTGTGCTCGCGATCAATCGAAAGGCTTTGCCCGGCCATGCCCCTCCTCCGAGTACGGACTTCTGTCCGCGTGCTTCCCGGTCCAACTATAGACGGGCAGCCGGTACGCCAACAGGCGCGCCCCGCCGGGCAGCCACGGCATCGACGCCGTTACCACTGCATTCACGAAGACACCGGAACGGCAACGACTGGTGCCGTGCGACGCCAGCGCGCCAACGGCAGCGTCGGCAGGACAGATAAATGCGAAGATCGGGACTGAGGGCGGAGCCGCGTACCGACGGCGGTTGGGTGGACGGTTCGAGTCTACCCATCCTTTGGCTGGAGTGACTCGCCGAGCACCGGCAGCAGGTCGGCCAGCAACCCGGCAGCGTTGCGCACGTTGAGTTTGCGCATCAGGCTGGTGCGGTGCGCTTCCACGGTCTTGATGCTGATTCCCAGCTCGGCCGCAATGACTTTGTTGACCTGACCGCGAAGAATACGCCGTGCCACCTCACGCTCGCGGGCCGTGAGCAGCTCGAATCGGCAGCGGACCGCTCGCCGGCGCATGGCCTCCGGCCATTCCTTGCGGCTGTGCTCCAACTGTGTCTGAACCAGGTCCAATACGTCCTGATCGCGAAACGGCTTCTGAAGGAAATCGACGGCGCCCGCGCGCATGCCTTCCACCGCCGTGCGTATGTCCCCATGGGCGCTCATCAGAATCGCGGAAACCGGCGCATCCATGTCGCGTAGCCGTTGCTGCAGCGCAATGCCGTTGATTCCGGGCATCCGGACGTCCAACGGTTCCCATTCGCTCAGGAATTCCGTGCCGGTGGCAAACGACTGGGTTCGCAGACCGACGGAATGCAGGAGCGCAGCGAGGGAATCCCGCACCGCGTCGTCATCGTCCACGATCACTACAGTTTCGGCACCGCAAGAATCACACATCGTTCCGGGTCCCCGCAGGCATGGTGAAATGAAATACCGCTCCTCTGGGCGCGTTGGGCTCGGCCCACAACTTGCCGCCATGCGCCTCAATGATCGCCTGACTCAGCGCCAATCCCAATCCCAGCCCTTCGGACTTGGTGGTGAAGAACGGCTTGAACATCTGCTTTTGAACATCGGCGGTGAACCCGGGGCCGTTGTCGGCGATTGATACCTGGATAAACTCCGGGTTCGGGGAGGAAGCGCGGACCGCAATGTGCCCATCGGTAAGTCCGGCGCCCTGTATGGCGTCCGATGCGTTCATGAGCAGATTGACGAACACCTGCTGGATCTCCGAGGGATCGGCCAACGCGGGGCCGGCGGTGTCCACCTGGCAGTCCACCCTGGCGCCGCTCCCGCTCAGCACCCCGGCGACCGTCTGCAGCGCTTCGCCGGCCGCGTCGTGCAGGTCAACCAGGCTGCGCTCGGGGCGTTGTCGGGCCAGCCCGCGGATGTGCTGCAGGATGTCCGCGGCCCGGTGGGCCTGGGCTTCGAGCTTGGTCACCAATTCGAGCGGCTCCGAGTCATCGGGCAGGATGCCTTGCAAGGTACGCCGCAACGCCTGCGCGTAAGTGGCAATGGCACTGAGCGGTTGCCCGACCTCATGGGCGATCCCGGCGGACACCTCCCCCACGGTGCTCAGCCGTGCCGCTCGCAACAGCGACTCCTGCTGCTCCTTCACCTGTTCCTGCAGCCGTTGTTCGGTGGAGATGTCCAGAACGGCAATGAGGCATTCACTCAGTTGAGGATCTTCCGGGGCGTATGGGATACCAATCAGGCGCGTGGGAATGCCTCCTGACGTCTCGCAGCGCAGGCGGAAATCCGCCACACGACGCCGATTGTTCGACAACAGGTCGAAGAGGTAGTCATGAAAGCGCTCGGCGTCCGGCGCATCCACCAATTCTGCGAACGGACGACCGATCAGCGCCGAGGCGTCGGTCCAGAGAATGGCGGCTCCGGTAAGATTCAGGTCCTGCACGCAGCCATCGTTTCCCAGCACGAAATAACCGACCGGCGCCAGTTCGAATAAGGCTTTGAAGCGATCGCGCTCTTGCTCCAGTTCGCCGTGAGCGCTGCTCAGCTTGCGGTTTTGCGCCTCCAGGTCACGGATATAGGCGATGCGCTGGCGTAGCAGCGCGGTTCCGGAAAAGGTCCGCGGCGTATCGACGGCGGCCAACTCGTGTTCGAGCCGCGTCAACAATTCATGGTCGGAGAGTTCTTCGGGCCGTTGCGGGAGCTTCATTTGAGCCCCGGAGTTAGGAGGGATCGCGCGCCCGGAAGATTGGAGGCGTATCCGTCGGTCGCCAGTGCAACAGCAGCCTGCGCCCGCCATACCATTGGCGCGGGCCCGGGTCGCCGGCACCACGGTGGGGTCATTGCCGCCTCACGGATAGCCCGTGCAAACTGAGACAGCACCGGTTATCACCTCCCTGCTTCCTATGCGACATCGCCTGATTCAGTTACGTCCCATGGGCGTCCCTGACCCGCTCCCTGGGTTAAATATACGGCCCTGGCACGAGGTTTGTCTAGAACGCGGGTTACACCCCGGGGATCCGGTTTGACCGTCGGGCACGAGTGGATTGCGGCGCCTGGCATGCCATGGGGGCGCTGCGGCGGAAGCGGCGGGTGCTGCCGCGAAGTCGGGGACACCGTGCTACCACGTCAGGCAGCGACGGCGTATGCGCCGCGCCCGGCGCGTCGAGGCGGGGTGGCGGCGCCAACGAGGCGGAACCTGCGGGCAGTCACCGCTGCTCGGGCGCGTTGGAGCGGACGGATCCGGGGCCCGCTGCCGCAGCCCCGGCGCCGGAGCCTCGGCCGTGCGATTCAGAGCAATTCACCGCGTAAGGTGGGAACAACGTGTCCACCCACGCGTATTTCGCCACGCCCATTCCGGTTTTGCGCCTTCAGCATGATCAACGACGGACGCCCGATCTCGTAACCCTGCTCGATACGAACCGACAAGTCCGTCGTCGCGAGGAGCCGATGTTCCAATAGATAGGACCCGAGAAACGCGGCCCCGTTGCCCGTCGCGGGATCTTCGCGCACGCCGTGCGCTTCGAAATAGAAACGTGCACTCAGGTCATTGCGGGGATCGCGAGCCTGCGTGCAAAACGCGTAGACCAGTGGCGGAAACCCGTCCGCTGCAAGACCGGAAAAGGCCGCCGGGTCCGGACGACTGCGAGCCAGGGCGTCCAGGGAGCGCAACGGGACCATCATGGCCGACGTGCCGGCCGAAATCACCCGCACAGGGGAATCGGTCGATACATCCTCGGGCGAAAGCCGCAGTGCAGCGGCCACCCTTTTACTGTCACACCCGGGCCCTGACGCCGTCGCCGGTGCCAGAAACCAGACCACCTCCTTGCCATCGCCGGCAAGTTCAAAGGTGACCGCAACCTGACCGACGGCGAGGTTGAGCCGTACCGTTCCGGAATCCGGGGCCAAGTGGCGGCGTATGATCCACGCCGTACCGAGGATCGGATGGCCGGCGAAAGCGATCTCGCGCGCCGGGGTGAAAATCCGCACGTGATATCCGCCATCGTGCTCAGGCACCGGGGCGCAGAACGTTGTCTCGGAAAAATTGATCTCCGCGGCGATCTGTTGCATGACATCATCAGGCACAGGACCGTCGCTGAGGACGACCGCCAACGGGTTGCCGGTATAGGGCCTGTCCGCGAACACATCAACCATATACACTCGGCGCGCCATCCTGTTTCATCCCCGTTGTTTGTCTACAGCCAATACGCCGCTGGAAGCCTATGGGACGAACTCGGTACCGGCTGCCTGCGTCGGGACTGCCGATGAGCGGATTGTCTAAGTCGTGTGTCGACTCGGATTCAGCCGGGAGGCTCCCGGTGCAGGCGGCCGCGGTGCGGCAGACCGCTGAGGCTGGTCCGGCGACGCCGGCGCAGCGACGGGCGGACGGTCCGCGAGAAAATTCCGGACCACCTCTGCGGTCTGTTGCGGGAACTCCTCGTAAAATGACAGCTTGCCGTACAGCATTCGCACCGTAACGACGTTCGGTACCCTGGCCAAGGCTTCCATTTCCAACCGTGATTTGCGCGGCGCGCGTTGGGAGAAGACGTTCAGTATCGGCAAACCGACATCCCGGGCCGCACGCGTCTGCTCCTCCCCGCTTGGAAAGGGGTCGAGACGCCCGGTTACGAAGCGGGCCGACCCATGACGGGCTCCACGCGCACGGGTAACAGCCAGTTTTTCCTGCAACCGAGCGCCCGCAAGCCACGCACGATTGGCGTAGACGTGTCCGCGGGCCATCATCCCGATCACGGCCCGGTTGACATTAAGTCCGTAGAGCAGACGGCCCAGCAGCGGAAGATCGAAACCGTGCGCCATGCTGTCGAACAGCTTGTAATCCCGCCCGACCATGGTTGGCAACGGTCCGCGCCACGTCGGGGAGAGGAAAACAAGCCGCTCGCCGGCGGCCTCTTGGCGTGTGAAGTGCCTGAGTACGTAGCCGGTTGCGTGGCCGGCCGCCACGATGCCAAACGGATTTGCCGCAACGTGCGAAAGAAGATGCCGCAGGAACGCTGTGTAGATCGCCGGCCGCCAATGAATGTAAGGCTTCGGCTGGTCGCCGAATCCCGGCCAGTCGACGGCCACGGTGGAAAACGACGGAGCGAGTTGTTCTTGCAGGCCGTGTAGCTCGTACCGCGTGGAAATCGAACTCAGTGCCGGCAGCAACAGAAGAGTCGGCCCGGTGCCAGCTCGGGTGATGCCGATTCCGAGGTCATGGCCGTCGCAGCACCAGGTTATCGTTTCATGGTCCATGTGTGCGCCTTCGCTCGCCTCTCGTCAAAGGGAGTGCATTGCGGTTCAATTATTCCCACCGCGGCCGCCCGCCGCTCCAGTGCCTGCCATGCAGCAGGGGAATCGCCCACACGGAAACAGCCGCCTCCCGTTGCCCAAGCGTCCCGTGTCCGGGCCGCCGATCCACTTAAACCGATTGCTGGGCCCGCAAGCGTCTTCCCAGGTGTTCGCCGATAAGGGAAATCCAGTGAAGGCCTTCCTGTGTTCCCGGTTGCTTGGCCACGCCCCACAGCCCGGTTGCGCCGCCCTTGGCAGGCGAAGCCTGCGCCAGGTCCTGCCCGGCGGCCACCAAGGCGTCGGCAAGCGCGATCACGATCGCGCGCGATTCGCTATGCTCGAGCACTCCCAGGATACGCAGTACGCCCTCGTTGCGCGCAAGCCGGTCAACCAACGCAATCCCCTCCGAAAAAACCACTGCCAGGCGGCTGATGATGTCCTCACTGAGGGCGTCCACCGCGGAGGACAGCACCCCGGCGACGTTGACCATGCGATCCAGATCACCGTTTTCGACGAGCTTTCTGATCGCCGGCAGCGCGTGGCCTACGCCACTTCGGTTAACGCGATCCAGCAGGTCCAGGCCTTCGGATATCGTCGTCGACAGTCGGGCGACGATATCATCGGACAACGAGTCCTGGACCGAAGCCATCAAACGCATAAGCTCGAGCATACGCGGGAGTTCGTCGCCACTGACCATTTGGGCCAATACCGGCAATCCCCGGTCGATGCCGCTGCGATTCAGGCGGTCGAGCAGCGCCATGCCCTCGCTGAGCGCCGAGGAAAGGCGTTCGATCATCTCGTCGGACGTCGCGTCCTTTGCCGCCGACAGCAGGTCGATCATCTCGGAAAAGCTGTCTGTCGTCGCGGCGTCCAGAGCCAGCGAAGTCTGCGATGTGTCGTTGTCCGTCAAGATCGTTTCTCCTCAGAGCAAACCGCGCACCGTGGTCCAATACATCTGGTTATACGCCTTTTTGAACCAGTGAATCGACTTTGACGGCGGCCTCAGGTCGGGAAGATTGACGTAATCGAACGAGTTGTAGGTAGCGCGATCGAAACCCGCTTCGATGAAGCAGTATACCCTGCCGTCATACTGCCGCACCGGAAGCCCGGTCTTGATCATCGACGCAATGTTTTCAGCGACGACTTCCGATTCGTAGTGGGCCGCCGATCCGGTTTTGCTGACCGGAACATTGGTCGCATCGCCAATCACATATACGTTGTCGCGGCCGTCCATGGTCAACTTGAACCGGTCGGTCGGGATCCAGCCGCCCTGCCCCATGCCGTTTTCCTCAATGGTTTCCATGCCGCGGTGGGGCGGGATCGCGATCAGCAGGTCATATGGGAGTTCAGTACCCTCTTCGCTGTAGACAATCTTTTTTTCGGGATCGATCTCCCGGACATTGAACAGAGTCTCGTACTCGATGCCGGCCTTGTCGAATTCCGGCTTGGCCCAGCGGGCGACGTTGGCCGTGGCGTGGACATGGTTGACGGGGTATTGATAACGCAGGGTCACCTTGTCGCGTATCCCTCGCGCCTTGAAAAAGTCGTGCAGCATGAACATGGCCTCGACCGGCGCCACCGGGCACTTGTGCGGAATGGATACCACCATCGCTACGGTACCCCCCTGGAATTCCATGAGCCGCCGGTGCAGGCGGACCGCGCCCTCCTCCGTATAGAAATTCTCCGAACCTTCGGTCATTCCGGGCACCTCGTCGGGAACGATTCGGGCACCGGTGGCGATGATCAGTATGTCGTACTGGTGAACCTTCCCGCTACGGGTCTCGACGCGGTTCTCGTCCAGATTGAACTTCTCGACCGGGTCGACGTGAAAATCGATTACCGGTTCGAGAAGACTGGCCTGATCCCGATAGAGTTGATCGGGCGTCATCTGGCCAAACGCGACGTACAACAGTCCCGGTTGATACATGTGCTTATCGGACGCCGACAGCATAGTTAGCGTGACCTTTCCCGCTTTGATCTCATCGGCGAGTCGGCGTGCAAGATTGTTGCCTATGATGGTCCCACCGGTTCCACCACCGACGATCAGTATTCGCATGATGCTACCCTCCTCACTGATACCGGCTGCGTTGCGTTCGCAACCGATACGAATTCAAACTGTTAACGATCATTTCGTTTTACGGACTTTGATATGCCAGGCGTCGCCGACGCGTTGGTTGCTGACCATCTCATGGCCCACTTTGTCTACCCACGCCGGGACGTCCTGAGCAGACCCTTCGTCGCTGGAAATCAATTCGAGGACCTCGCCTACATCGGCTTGCTTCATATTGCTGATCAGTTCCATCAGCGGCCCTGGACAGAAGGAATTGCGTGCATCGACTACCTTGGCATCATTCATTGGATTACTCCTGCAAACTGGTCATTAGGGATTTCCTGTGGCATTGCCCGCCGTCTAGAAGGTAAGCACCTGGCCGCCGGCCGCGTCCATCAGGAACTTTGTCAGTCCCATCGGCGGCCCAAGGACATCATCGAGATCGTCCTTCGTCACCCCAAGCAGATCGATCGCCATGGAGCACGGAAACAGCTTCGCATCACCGAGTTCCGCCGCCTGCTCGAACAGCTGCTTGAACGGGGGTGCGCCCTTTTCGGTCATCAGCTCGGCGAACCGGCCCTCCGCAGAAGCAGTGGGCACACGGCCCTTTACAAAAAACTGCAGCGCGTTCATGGAGAGGAAGACGGTGACGTCGATTCCGCTGGCCGCACCCACGGACGCGAACATGGCGGCCATCTGCAGCCGCTCGTGCGTGCCGGAGATACAAACGATATACATGCTCTCTGACATGGAACCTCGCTCAGTTGACTGATGCCGCCGTTGGTAGGTGGTGCCTCGGAGTCGGTTGTGCAATTTCGTGACTGGTGCGAGCACGTTGATCAAGTTGTCTCAATGTCGAGCTCCTCATAGCGTTTGACGCGGTAAACAAGAGTAGAGATCAGCCAACTGGCGATGAACAGTGAAACAATGATTACCCCGGTGATGCCCCAGTGATTGCTGATGCCATTGAGCGTATCCCACACCTGGCCTTTGAATTTGAGCTGGGCACCGAGAAATCCAAGGCCCTCGATGCCGGCAACGATGATTGCGACCATTGCGGAGATAACCGTAATGGTGAGGTTGTAGTAGAGCTTCCGGATGGGCTTGCGGAATGCCCATCCATAAGCGCCGACCATAAGTATGCTGTCGGTGGTGTCCATGAGAGACATACCGGCGGCGAACAGGGCGGGAAACGCCATAATCACCCAGACTGACAAGCCCTTGGCGGCCTCTGCTCCGGCAATTCCGAGAAGTGTCACTTCGGTCGCCGTGTCGAATCCGAGTCCGAACAGGAACCCGATAAACACCATGTGCCAGCTCTTGGTCACGAACTTGAACAAGGGGCGGAAGATTCGCGACAGAAAGCCGCGCTTGTTCAAAAGCATGTCGAAATCTTCTTCGACGTAGACGCCGCCATTGCGCACTTTTCGGAAACTCAGATAGGTGGACCGCGCAATCGTCAGGTTCAGCACCGCCATGATCAGCAGGAACGATACCGACACGAACGTACTCACGATCCCCGCCGTACTGTCGACGAAGCCTGCTTCGCTCTGAAATGTATTCGACGAAGCGAACAGCGCAATCATGGTGACGAAGACCACGAGCGCCAAGGAATGGCCAATGGAAAAATGCAAGCCGATGGTGATTGGCCGTTTGTTCTGTTGCATCAGTTTGCGCGTTACGCTGTCGATCGACGCAATATGGTCAGCGTCGAACGCGTGACGCAATCCGAACGTGTATGCCAGTACCGCAGCGCCGAGGAGTACGGGGTGGTCACGAAAGGCGATGATCGCCCACACCCAGGCGACTACATTGAAGCTGATCAGGACGAGATACAGACCGACGACCTTTTTTCGCACATGACCGGCATCGTCGCTAAAGACATGTCGGAGGCTCGCAAACAACTCTTTCATCGGACTTGCTCCTCTCTGGTGTTATCCCCTGCTCCCTGCTTCGGATGTCATCGAAATCTCGGAGCCGGGACCCAACACGTGGACGTCCATCGAGTGTCGGCGGCCGTTCGGCCGCGTCGGTCCCCGCCGGGTACGCGTCCGTGCGTAGGTAAATCCAGGTCCGGTTACCAGCCGGCTGCGGTCCGGAGGGGGCGTCTAGATCACGCCGTCAGGCAACTAGGCGGTCTCCTCCCGGACCCAACTGTACCGTCGGATCAACATCAGGAGGATGGTGTCGAGCACGTACCCGATGATCCCGATGACCACCACCATTGCAGTCAGGTGACTGTAGGACAGGGTTTCACGTGCGTCCTCTATCGCGTATCCGAGCCCCGAGGTGACGCCGAGAAACTCGGCCGGCACCAACACGATCCAGGCCACGCCCAAGGCGAGGCGGATGCCCGTCAGGACATCGTGCGCGATTGCCGGAAGAATGATCTGAACCAGCATGTGCCATGGGCGGGCGCCGAGGTTCTTGGACACCTTGAACCATGCGGGATCGACCTTGCTCAGCCCTGCAGCCGCGGAGAACGCAACCGGCCATACGGACGCCATCGCGATCAGGAAAATGATTGCCTGATCCCAGGTCGCAAACACGATAACGGCAATCGGCTCCCACGACAGCGGACTGATCATGCGCAGGAACTGGAACGGAGCATTACTCAACTGCCGGAACACACGGCTTCGTCCCATGATGATGCCCAGCGGAAGACCGATTGCAATAGCGATCAGCAGCCCTCCGCCGATGCGGTACAGACTGCTCGCCATCGCCGCGGGTATGGTGCCGTCGGAGATCATCTCCGGAATCGCCTGGAACGTCGGTATGGGCCCGAAGCTGGCGAAGTAGCGGGTCGATGGATTGAGATATAGGAGCAACGCGCCCAGCCACCAGAGTGCGAACAGCGCCACCAACCCCAGCGTCCAGCATACGGCCCGCCGCGCCTTCGCGCGCTTCAGCAGCGAGTGAAAGCAGTTGGCGGCCGGTACGCGGAGGTATTGAAGGGGAACGCTCATAGTGCAAATACCTCTTTACGGATGTAAGGATCGCTGGTGCCTTGTGGCACGCTCGGATCCTTCTTCCATGCCGGATATTTCTCGCACGATTTCTTGACGAATTCGTAGTTGACGAGATCCTTGGCCACGAACTCGGCGGTGAGCTTGTCGAGAAATGCCGCGTCGCCGGTAACCAGCGTCTTCTTCAAGTCGGCTGTGACCAATTTGGTCGCGGATGGATACGGCCAGGGCTGCTCATTGATGCGATCCTGGTGCCATTCCGGATGCTTGATTGCAGGCGGATGCCGGTAGGCGGTGGGGTTGTAGAACACCATTGCCCTCTCCACCACTTTGGCGGGGAACGGCAGATAACGCTTGCCCTCACGAGACAGCATGTGGGCGACCTCTTTTCGGTTGGCATCGATGTAGATCTGCGCCTGAACGATCGCATCGGTTACTGCCTGGGCCCATGCCGCCCGAGCCGGGTCCACGGCGTCCGCCTCATGCATGACTACGACGCAGCAGGGATGGCCTTTCCAGATGTCGCCCGTAAAGCGCAGTACCTTGCCGCCGGCCAGAAGCTCGCCCAACGCGTTGAACGGCTCCGCCACGCAATAAGCGTCGATCTTTCCGGCCGCGAGCGCGGGCGGCATATCGGGCGGCGGCAGGATGAGGAAATTACACTCATTAGGCGCCAATTTTGCGTCTTGCGGTCGAATTACGGGCTTGATCCCGGCGTTCTTCAGCTCCAGCTGCGAAATAATGTTGTGGATCGAGTACCAATACGGCATGGCAAACTGCTTGCCGCCGAAATCCTTAAAGGTTTCGATGCCGCTGTTCCGGCCGACAACGATTGCCGATCCGTTGGTATGGTCCCATGCCGTGATCTTCACCGGGTATTTGTTGTTGTAGCGCATCCAGATCGGGATCGGGATCAGCAGGTGTGTAAGGTTGAAGCGATGCGAAGAAAAGGCCTCCACCAGAGGCGACCAACCGCGGATCAGCGTCGGACGCTCCGAATCGAGCCCCTCTTTCTTGAAGAAACCCTTTTCGTGCGCAACCAGCAGGGCTGCAGCATCGGTGATCGGTATATAGCCGATCCGCACTACGTCATCCTTGGACTTCGCCAGCGCCTTGGTAGATGGAAGCATGCTGCCCAATGCGCCGAGTGCGGCCAATTGAAGCAGATCGCGCCGATTGACGCCGGTACCGAGGACTTTCTGAAACAGAGGGTCGTACTCGAGGCGAAGGTTGGCGTCAAACAGGCCGTCCTCGTTTTCTTCGATGCCGTCCAGCACTCCCCCGTGCCAAGCCTCGTATTTGTCGGATTTCTTATTCGCCATTTGTGTATCTCCTCTTGCAACCGATGGGTCCTGGCGCGAAGCGTCAGGACTGCGTGACGCCGAAGGATTCGGCTGGGGACATGGTTTCCATGTTGGGCTTGGCGTCTGTCGCTGCGCCGCTTCCCTCGCCCTCGGTTTCGTCCGTCGCCGCACCCGTGCCTGCGGCATCCTGGAACGACTTCATCAGGCGGTCACGAACGGCCTGAACGTTCGGATCGGTCCGCTCGCGCGGACCGTCAATATCGATCGGAATGTCGTGAACGATCCTCCCGGGAGACCCGGCCATCACCAAGGCGCGGTCGGCCATAAGAACAGCTTCGTCGATGTCGTGCGTGACAATGACGAGCGTAAACCCGAGTCGTTTGGCAATAGATCGCACGTCGCGCTGCAGAGCCGCTCGGGTGAATGCATCCAGCGCCGAGAACGGTTCGTCGAGCAGCAACAACTCAGGCTGCATGACAAGTGAACGCGCGAGCGCAACTCGCTGCTGTTGCCCTCCGGAGAGGTCCTGGACATTGTTGTCGGCGTAGTCTTCGAGCTCCACCAGGCGAAGCGCCTCCATGACGCGTTCGCGGATTTCGTCTCTTTTACGGTGTGCAAAGTGCAGGCCGATGCCGACGTTCTGCGCGACCCGCATCCATGGAAACAGATGGGGTGCCTGGAACATCATGACCCATCGAGGCGAAGGCTCCTTCACTTGCTCGCCGTTGAGACGAACCGTTCCATCCGTGGGATGTAGCAACCCGGCCACAATGTGCAGCAAGGTCGACTTACCGCATCCGGAGCGCCCGATAATGGCAAGCGCCTCGCCCGGTTCCGCTTCTACGTCGACCTTGTCGAAGGTCAGCGCGCTTTTGGCGCTGTAGCGGTGGGTAAGCTCTTTGATATTGATCTTTACTCCACGGACTTCCATCGAATATCTCCTCCGTCAGCAGAAGTTGGCACAGGCTCCAATTGCAAGCGGAGCTGTATTGAGTTGCGAGGCGGACCCGGTCGAGCCATGACGTTATTTTGATTCTTTCGTCGTCGTGACTTTGCCGTCGCTCTCGTCTTCCGCTCGCAGCACAACGGCCCCTCACCATTGGACCCGGTGGTATGCGGGTAAATGCCACCTTGCCACGTTGGACGCCGTCGCTTCCCCGTGACGACGACACGGAATTATTGTTCTTGCTTGCCGGAATTTCGGCCTTGTTTCACCCGGCTTCGGCCACCGGCCACCCTACGTTGATTGCCCACCGGAAGATGGCCGGTTCGTTTCATTCACTCACCAATAACCCGCTCGCGGCCTCCGGCCGTTCGTTCGCCGCGTTCGGCGTTCCTGCGTCCGGCAGTACGTTGCCGCGTACATCCAAACTCGTCCCTGAGTCGGATGGTATCGCGCCGAGGGGCGGGAGGCGCCGGCATTTCTCCGACACCAGGTTGCTCGACATGGTTGCGGCGAGCGCGTCAGTGATCATGATGAACCGGATGCACGGCTGGGTGGGTGGGCCGTTTATCGTCGGCCTTCCGGCCTGGCTTGGGTACCGCGACACCGATCAGACAATCGCGGGTCACGATCTCGGCGAGCTGATCCTCCGTCCAACCCTCGGTGCCCTCCGGGCGTACCGGCAACACCATGTAACGGGTCTTCTGGTTGGAGTCGGCAACCCGAATCTCCACATCTTCGGGCAGCTGCAGGCCGAACTCCGAAAGCACTTGCCGGGGCCAACGGACCAGGCGACGCCGATAGTTGGGGGTCCGGTACCACTCCGGCGATTGGCCGAGAATCGGCCGGGGGTAGCACGAACACAGTGTGCAGACCACCACATGTTTCAACTTCGGGGTGTCTTCCAGGACGCGCAGGTTGCAGTAGTCGCTGGGGGTACCGAAGCCGGTCGGAGGACTGTTGATCCAATCCACGCCGACTTCCAGACTGGCCTTCACTCCGTCGGTCACCGCAAGTTTCTTGTATTCCGGGTCGAGCCACGCTTTGGCCACCAGACGTGCGGCCGGCAGCGGCCCGAGACTGTGAACGTATTCCGTCCAATGGCGATGGTCTTCGGCCGAAAACAGGCCCTTCTCAATCGCCAGTTCGCGTACCGCCATTTCTAGAATTTCGAAATCACTGACCTCTTCGACCATCGGTGCGGGTTTGTGTGTCTCTGACATCTACTTGTCCTCTCTGTTCCGGTGCCTACACCAGCCTACGCCGGCTCCAACCAACGTTCGGAAAACTCCGTCTCCAGCGTGTCGTTCGGATAGGAGTCGGGGTAATCGGGCCACAGTTCTTTCTGCGGGAACTTGACGCTGTAAAACCACTCCGGGCTTTCAGTGTTGTCCCATGCCTCGTCTTCGGCCGCGGGGCTCTCGTAGACCACGGCCGTCACCACCCCACGCGCGCCCCGCGTGTATACCTGACAGCGTGTGTAAAAGAGATCCGGAAGATTCCGTATCCGTACGTGATCGCCGACTTTGAACTTCGCGGGCCCGGCTTCGCCTTTGAAGCACTGCGGATCGCCGATCCCAGTGGCCTTCTTGGCGTGATGAGTTGTATCGTAGTGAACTTTACTCATAGCGCTTTTGCACCTCTTCAATCTTGTTGACCAACTCGGTAAGCGTGACGAATTGCTTATCGACAAGAATCCGGGCGGCACCCAGCAGCCAGCGTCCGTAATAAGGCAAGGCGAGGTACTGGGTCTGACCGAGGTCCACGTTGTGTCTGCGCCGGCGCTCCTCGGCGCTCCATACGCCACGCCATGCGAGGCACTCGCACGTGGCGAAGGTATTGAGTTCCCACTCCTCCTCTTCCTTCTCTTCCCAGGTGATGGGTACGTCGGCTTCGCCACCCACGTCGTGAGACGAGCGCAACAGCGCACGGTAGCGGGCGTGATCAATCTCATCGGGATAGGGTGCATGGGTCGGCTGGTGGTAGGCGGGCTGCAGCTGGCCGACCAGATCAAGGTGTTGTTTCAAATCGCCGCGCGATGACATATATTCCACTCCTTTTTCTGCTACTGGGCCACAAAGCGTCGGATTTCAGCTATTGGTATCTCGGATTGTTGCCAAACATCGGTTAAGCGTATTAGTAGTTCATTATTTGTGATTATTCTTAGCCGGTACACACGGTGGGTGCGGAACCGTGTCCGGTCGCTAATGCGTTCACCAAACGTCTCATTAGCGAGTGCGATACAAGCATGAACTACTGAAAAATAATGTCCAAGATTTAATTGTGATTGCTTGCATAGGCCTTCCCTATAGGTGCGACGACGCGGGTGTCACGGCGCTTGCCGCGTCCCGCAGCCGTTGTGAAGTCGGGTTCCGGCGCGATATCGTTGATGGGTTCCGCTGCGCCGCAGAGGACGGGTGAACGGCCGCTAGCGGCGATCGGTCCGCCGCGTGCGTCATTGGGCGCCGGCGGTGGCAGGGGACGCAGGCCACCAAGCCCGCCGAGGTTGAATCACGGGTCGTCGCGACCGAAGCGACTGCGCGATCCGGGTGACCAAGAGGTCTTGCCAAGCACTGTGCAACGCCCTCAAGGCACAGCGGATCAACCGGGCGTTACCGTTAATGCTCTGCTAATGTCATCAAAGTGGTTCGCGGCAACCTGGGGCGCGTACGCCCAACCGGCCGGTCACACCTGCGTCCAACTGACGGAAAGCAGCATCGTCCGGGGCGGATGATTGTGCAATGGGAAAAGGCGGGCTCGAAGCGTTCAGTGATGCGGTGATTGTGATTATCATCACCGTCATGGTGCTGGAGATGAAAGTGCCGCACGGAGCGAACCTTGCGGCCCGGCCCAACAGCAGGCGCTTCGGTAGCGCCAACTGAAACCTCCCAGAAGGTTGGTCGCCGGGCGACTCATCGAACACGGGCAAGTGTTAGCGGGCCCGGGAGTCACCGTTTGGCATGAAGCAGACGACCCTATCGGGGCTATTGAGTTACGGTGCGGCGACCTAAACGCACCCGCGCGCCGACGATTTGCCCCTGATGCCGTGCAGGTCGGGTCGAGCGCGCGGGCGGGCAGCGAGGCCGGTCGTGTTGTTGGCCGGTGGATGCGCTGCGCTTATCCACCCTACGTTTTTGCGCATCCACCGTTTGTAATATCCTTCTGTGAACCCCGAGGATCACCGTAGGGTGGATAAGCGCAGCGCATCCACCGTTTGTAATATCCTTCTGTGAACAACGTGCTGGGGTTACACAGCTAACGGGCCCTGGGCATCTACTGCAACAACCACCGCCATTTGCTCTGCACCTGCCGTGCGGTCACCGGCCCGGTACTGTGGGCGAATCTGCACCTGTTGTTCTGGTTATCCCTGATCCCTTTCGCGACCGGGCGGATGGGGGAAAATTCGTTCGCACCGGCGGCAACGGTTCTCTATGGCGCGGTACTGCTGCTGGCCGCCGTCGCATATATGCTGTCGCAGCAGAGCATCATTGCGTCCCAGGGCTCTGAGTCGCTGCTCAAGCAAGCGATCGGCAGCGACTGGAACGGCAAGGTGTCGCCGCTGCTGTATGCGCTTGCCATTGGCGTGGCCTATTGGGGGCGATGGGTTTCCCTGTGCCTGTACGTGTTGGTCGCCATGCTTTGGTTGATACCGGATCGGCGCATCGGAAAAGTGGTGCAGGTTCATCAACGCCGGTCGATCACAGCCGATCACCCGTGAGTACCCGTGCCGTGGTCCGCTCGCTCTGCCGCGAAAAGCGCCACTCGGATGGGTCCGTGGTCGGCGGGACGCGGGCGGGAACCGCTCGTCCGCGAGATTCCGCCGCACTCCCTACCTGGCGGCGCAGGTGTCACGAGATCCCCCGCGCTGGCGCAGGCGCCAGGGGGGGACCGCCTGCCCCGGTCGCCGCAGACAGCGGCAGTCGTCAGGCGACGGCCCCGGCCGAGTCGGTTCATGCGGCGCGTGGCGTCGGGTGGCCGGTCCGGCCGGTGACCGCCCGCGGCGCGCGGGCCGGGCCGCCCTCGGGCGCCATGCCGGCAGCGCGTTGCGGGCCACCGGAGGCCGCTGGGCGATCGGTCGCCCCCGCCGGCGCACGCCGATGCCCTGTCGCCCGGCTTGCCAGGCGCTTGAATCCACTGCCCAGCCACAGGCCCAGGCGCACGATGCCGCCGCCGATGGTTTCGCTGCGCAGCCGGTGCGCCTCGCGGATATACCGCTCCAGTTGTTCCTCTGTGAGGATTGGGCCGCGTGTCGGTTGCCGGTCCGTATTCATCGTAACCTCCCTGCGAGCACTCAGGCCGCGGTAGTATTTTCGATATCTCTAATATAGGCATGGACTAAAAAAGGATTAGGCCGGCCGTGGTCATATCAGCTGTGCTTTGGAGTCACAAATTCCGCTGCGGCTTGCGGGACCGCGGGAATCCGGATGCGGGTCCGGGGTGATTTCACCGGCCATGTTCCGCTACTCTTTCGCCCGCGGAGGCGGGCATTCCATGATCGGCACTGCGCCGGATATCCGCCACATCCGCCCCCGACGGCTGGCAGCCGCGAGCGCGGCAGGCCAGCGGATTGAAACGACGACCAGGAGCAATGCGATGAAGGTGGGTTTTGTCGGCCTCGGACGGATGGGAACGGGCATGGCTGTCAATCTGGTAACGGCCGGCCACAACGTGACGGTTTATAATCGCACCGCCGAGAAAACTGCGGCAGTGGCAGCGCACGGGGCCCGCGTTGGCAACAGCGTGGCCGACGCTTGCGGCGGCGAGGCTGTCATCACCATGCTGGCGGATGACCCAGCAGTCGAGAACGTCGTCTTTGGGCGCGACGGCATTGTTGCCCGTCTGCCTGTGGGTGCCATTCACGTTTCCGCGAGCACCATCAGCGTCGCATTATCTGAACGCTTGGCCGACGCCCATGCCCGGGCCGGGCAGTATTTCGTGTCGGCGCCGGTGTTCGGCCGCCCCGATGCGGCCGCTACCGGGCAGCTGTTTATTGTCGCGGCCGGCGATCCCGGTGCGATCGACGCGGTCGCGCCGCTGTTCGAAGCTATGGGACAACGCACATTCATTGTCTCCAACGACACGAAAATCGCGAATCTGGTGAAACTCAGCGGGAACTTTCTGATTGCATCGGTGATTGAATCGCTCGGAGAAGCCGTCGCCCTGGTGGCGAAGGCCGGGGTCGATCCAAGCCAATACGTGGATATACTGACTTCAAGCCTGTTCAATGCTCCCGTCTACAAGACCTACGGCAAGCTCATCGCGGACCAACGCTTCAAGCCTGCAGGCTTTGCCGCGTCTCTCGGCCAGAAAGACATACGGCTCATCCTCGCCGCCGCCGAGGCGTTGCAAGTCCCGTTGCCTTTGGCGAGCCTGCTCCGCGACCGGTTCCTGAACCTCCTCGCCCACGGCGGCGATTCCCTCGACTGGTCGGCGATTGCCGCGCTGGCCTCAGGGGACGCGGGTGCGTGATCCGCGTCCAGGGCGGTGGAACGACTGATCAGGTGAACACTGGCGCCGCTCGTTGGCGCCGGGACTTATGAACCGCAACTTCTGAAGATGAAAGCGAGCAGTCATGGCAGTTTTTGGCAACCAACAACGTTACGGCAGCACGGCTCAGGTCTTCCACTGGTTGACCCTGATTTTGGTGGTAGCGGCGTACGCGACCAGTCCAGGCGGTCCGGAGCGGCGCGTGTTCTCGGCGGCGATGGATTTCCCGCGGCAGTTCCACGAAACCCTGGGTATGGCGGTGTTCTTCGTGGTGTTGCTGCGCGTGCTCTGGCGAGCGGTGGATCGAACGCCGGAACCGCCGGCTCCGACGCTGTGGGTGGAGCGGTTTGCGAAGCCCATGCATCTGTTGTTGTACCTGCTGCTGCTGGCGGTTCCGCTTACCGCAGTGTTCGGTTCGTGGCTGGAGGGTCACCCGCTCACGCTGTTGGGTCTGGCGCCGATCGCGCCGTATCTGGCGCAATCGCACGCGCTGGGTGAGACGGTGTTGACGGTGCACACCCTTCTCGGCAATGCGATTCTCTGGGCTGCTGGCCTGCATGCTGCCGCAGCGGTGTTCCATCATTTCTGGCTGCACGACGACGTACTGATCGCCATGCTGCCCGAAGCCCTGCCCATTGCAAGGCCCAGGACGTCGGCGTCCAGCGGGCGCCGGGCTCCATAGACGACTGCCGCCGGAGCAACGCCCCGGTCGTGCGCCGGGCCGGGGCCCATGTTCAACCCGCCTTACGAGAGGAGGCACGCCATGAAGACTCGCCAATTGGGCCGCGACGGGCTTATCGTTTCCGCCATCGGCCTCGGGTGCATGGGCATGTCGGATTTTTACGGCGCCCATCGTGACCAGGAGTCCATTGCGACAATCCGGCGCGCGCTGGAACTGGGGATCAATTTTTTCGATACCGCCGACATGTACGGGCCGTACGCCAACGAGGAACTCGTCGGCAAGGCGATACGGGGATATCGGAATCAGGTCGTCATCGCCACCAAGTTCGGGATAGTTCGCGATCCCGACAACCCGCAGGCACGCGGGTTCGATGGCAGGCCGGAGTATGTACGCAAAGCCTGCGAAGGCAGCCTGCGCCGCCTCGGGGTGGAGACCATCGATCTCTATTACCTGCATCGCGTCGACCCCGATACGCCCATCGAGGACACGGTAGGCGCCATGGCCACGCTGGTTGAAGAGGGAAAAGTCCGCTATCTCGGCCTGTCGGAAGCGGGCCCGGAGACCCTACGGCGTGCCGCCGGGGTCCATGCCATCGCCGCTTTGCAATCGGAATACTCGTTGTGGAGCCGCGACCCGGAGGACGAAATGCTCGGTATCTGTGCCGAACTGGAGATCGGCTTCGTGCCCTACAGTCCGCTCGGCCGCGGCTTCCTCACCGGCGCCATCCGCAGCATCGACGACCTCGACCAGGATGACTGGCGCCGCAGCAACCCCCGTTTCCAGGGTGAGAACTTCGACAGGAATCTGGCGCTGGTGGGAACCATACAATCCATGGCCCGGGAAAAGGGCTGTACGCCGGCGCAACTCGCCCTCGCCTGGCTGCTGTCCCGGGACGAACACATCGTCCCGATCCCGGGGACCCGCAGGATTGAGCGCCTGGAGGAAAACGCCGGCGCCGTTGAAATTGAGCTTACCGACGCGGAGCTGGACCGGATCGACCACATCGCCCCGAAAGGTGCCGCGGCCGGCCTGCGTTACCCCGAAGCGGCAATGCAGGCGTTGGGGCGCTGAACCGCCCGGCAAACGGCACAGGCCGCGGCAAGCCGAACTCCTGGCGGCGAATGCCGGGGGGCGCTGCTGAAATCGGTGACGACACGGCATCGGCTGTGCGAACTGCCTGGTCGCGAAGCTCCCATGCCGATGCTCGATACCCGGATTTGGTTGAACCGCCGGTCTCGTCGGGCGAACCCCAATGAGATCGTCCGGCCTTGACCGGGACTGGAATCGGGACCGGTCCGTGCCGATGCCGGACATCCGGGTTACAACCCAAGCGACGTCAAAGCGGCAGTCAATTGCGCGATCTGATCCGCATCGGTCATCGGATAGGTCGCCAGCCAGTCCCTCATTGCGAAGTCTGGCTGAAGCGACTGGATTTCGGCCACCTCCCACTGCGCCGTCTCGCGATCACCGGCGGCGACGGCAACCGCCGCCATGTAAACATGAGCCTCGAGGTTCGCGGGGTTGCGCGACAGGGCTTCGCGCAGGTTGATCCTTGCCTGCTCCTGATCCCCCATGAAGAAATAGGCCCGTCCCAGGAGCAGAAAATAGAGGTGGCCGGCCGCCGGGTTGTGACGCATGGCTTTGCGCATCAATTTGACGGTCCGTGCCGGATGGCCGACATAGGTGTTGATGCCGCCCATCAGTGCGTAGGCGTCTGCAAACGACTGATCCAGTTTCAACGCATTTTTCAACAGAACGATGGCGCGCTCGTGGTGACGCCGCTGGGCCTGGATGTACCCCAGTACCCAGTAGACTTCGGGAATTCCGGGGTCCATGTCCCGCGCCGTATGCGCCATTTTCGAGGCCCGCTCCAAGGCCGCGGCACCGTGCTCTCCCCACTGGTTGCGATAATCCGCTACATAGCTGAGCGCCAGTCCGGCATAGGCCCGCGCGAAAGTCGGATCCAGCTCGATGGCACGGCGATACAAACGCCGGGCTTCGAGATTCTCACGCTCCTGACGCACGAGAAGGTCGCCCTGCCCTTGAAGAAACAACTCGTAGGCTTCGAGATTGCGGGTGTAGCGTTTCGCCAGCCGCCAGTGCTCCGCCTGAGTCAATTTGATCGATAGCGTTTTCGCCACACGGCGACTGATTTCCGCCTGCACGTCGAAAAGATCGCCGATCGGCCGGTCGAACTTTTCCGACCAGAGCTGCCGGCCGGTGGACGAGTCGATCAATCGGACATGGGCTTCAAGGCGCTTTGCCGAGCGTTGCACGCTGCCTGAAACGTAGTAGCGGGCGGTCAAAGCCCCATTCGCGGCGCCGCGGTCGTCATGGCCGAAGATCGAATGGGTACTGATGACCCAGAGGCCGGACAAACGCGACAGATCGGTGACCAGGTCCGCGGTGATGCCGCGTGCAAGATTATCCTGGTCAGCTCCGGCTCGCAGCGATTCGAACGGCAACACCGCGATGGTGACGGGAGCCTTTGGCCGCGGGTGGCCCGGGATCCCGGCATTCCCAACCGTTGCGGTCCCCTCGGGCGGGCGCTCGGCGACAGTGAGATAACCCACGATTGCAACGGCCGCAACCACAATCCCGACGATCAGCATCGCGGCCAGCCGTGGTCTATGGTCGCCACGCCGCACGGGACCTTCCTGCGCACTTTCACCGGGGGTTTCCGACAGGCTCACTGGCGCGATCAGGCGGTAGCCCTGCTTGGGTATGGTCTGGATATAGCGCGGGTGCTTTGGGTCGTCGCCGAGGGCTTTGCGCAGCTTGATCACCACTTGCGTCAACGAATCATCCCCCACCACCACTCCGGGCCAGACCCGGGTAAGCAGCTCCTCCCGTGTGACCATAGCGCCGGCACGCTGCGTAAGCCGGATCAGCAAGGCAGCCACCTTGGGCTCCAGTCGCAGCACTTCGCCGTCGCGGCGAATTTCATGCAGGGTGGGGTGGAGTTCCCACTCGCCGATCCGAACCCCGTCCGCGAGTGTCCCGTGCGCACCATCCGTTTTCGAGGTCATTGGCAGCAGCCTTGGCGTGAAAACACAACACGTTGTTTTCTATATTGTTTTATTTTCTTCGGAAAATCTTAGCTTTGTTCTAGGGTTTTTTCCACGCAGCCCGGCTAAATCTGGCGAACCGGCAACACCCGATCCATCACCAGAATGCGCCGCAGCCGGCGCCGGGAGGACATCATGACCCGCAACGAACCCATCTTCGATGCAATACGCTACAAGCAGACCACCAAGCAACAGTGGGAGCGTGCCGCCGACGCCTGGCACCGGTGGAGCCCGCTCCTCAACCATTGGCTCGGACCCGCAACCGAGCGCATGCTCGACCTGGCGGGCATCGGCCCCGGCGCCCGGGTGCTCGATGTTGCCGCCGGTGCCGGCGAGCAGTCCCTGGCCGTGGCGCGCCGCGTGGGCGCACAAGGCCGGGTCGTGGCCACCGACATTTCCCCCGCCATCCTTGACCTCGCCCAGTCTGCGGCCCGAAGCCACGGCTTCGACAACGTGGAAACCCGGGTGCTGGACGGTGAGAACCTGCATGAGCTGCAGGCAGGTTCTTTCGACGCGGTCATTTCCCGGGTCGGCATGATCTATTTTCCCGACCAGCAGAAGGCCCTGGACGGTATGAAGCATGCCCTGAAACCCGGCGGGAAAGTGGCCGCGATCGTCTATTCGACCGCCGAGCGCAATCCCTTCTTTTCGATTCCGGTCTCGATTATCCGGCGACGGGCGAATCTGCCGCCGCCCCTGCCCGGCCAACCCGGTCCGTTCAGCTTGGGCGCGCCTGGGGTGTTGGAAGATGCATTCACCGGCGCGGGACTGCGGGATGTGCATGTCGAAACCATCGACGCGCCGATCGAGTTGGACAGTGCGGGCGAATGCCTGCGTTTCGAGAAAGAGTCCTTTGGGGCGCTCCACCAGATGCTCTCCGGACTTGATGACCGGCAACAGCAGGCCGCCTGGAGCGAGATCGAGCAGGCCCTGGGTGAGTTCGAAAGCAACGGACGCTTCGCCGGCCCGTGTGAGCTCGTGCTTGCGGTCGGCACCCGTTAATCTTGTTGCCGCGAATCGGGCCCCGTGGGACCGGCCAGGGTCCCACGGGCCGCCCGCATACAGCGCCAATGCATGAACGCGGGTGGGCCGTGCGTGCCTCGCTACAGCAGACGTTTTCCAAGTGGACAGTGCTGCTCGGTGGACCGCACAGCGGGCAGACGGCAAATCCCGTTTGAATTCGTCGCTGGACGCAATGCGGCGGCCTGGTCATTGCGCGCCAGGCGTGGCAGGCAACTCCAGACCGGCGGGGGAGTTATCCGGTGACCTACCCTTGCTTCGACGCCCAAATGGCCAGTTTGTGCCGCATCGCCTTTTGCGAGACCTGGTCTTCCGGGATGGGCTGGATCACCTTGTCGTGGACCAGCAAACGGTAGATATACTCGATCTTCGCATCGGCGGAATCCGTGGCTTCGAATTCCACCACCCCGCGCTGTTCGCCGTACTTGACACCTTCGGCAATGGCCTTCTTGACCAGCTCCTTTTCGTTCTTGAGCTTCTTCATCCACGCACCCTCACACCGCTTCGTTGTAAACAGTCATGTCGACTCTCGGCATCCGGTCGTATTGCAAACCATATCGCCTGCGCACCGCGTGGCTCACTTCCCGGCGGGCGACGGGCACCGCGGCTTGGCGGTGAATGTGCGGCCGGGGTCGACGAGGAAGGTGCCGGCAAGGTAGCTGCGACCAATCAACAACGGATAGTTGAAATCCGCGCGGCGAGCCAGGCTGACCTCGACATCGCGGTAGCGGGTGCCGACGCAAATTCCCAGGCGCACGACCGGCCGTCGGTTGAAGCTGCCGGCGTGCGTCTTGACGCGAATCATGCGGATCACCGGTCCCTGCAGATCCCACTCCCTGCCGTTGCGGTCGGCAACCGTAAACTCGGCCCACCGCCGCCCGTCCTTGGGGTAGACGCGCAGATTGGCGTAGCGCAGCGACGAGATGCGTGCGCCGGTGTCGATACGGGCGCGGAGGCGGATTGCGCCGGGATAAATGACGGCATTCTCAACCCAACCGATGGACGGCATCGCGGCCGCGGCGCTGACAGAAGATCCCGCCAGCCACGCCAACGCGGCCAGCGGCAACAGCCGTCGCGCCAGACGCCGGAATCCAGGTTTCATGGCCGGTCCGTTTCGCTACGACCGAAGCGCGGCCGCCCGGCCAGGCCCAGGTTGACGTCGGGGCATCGCCGTCAGTCGGTCCCGATCATCACGTTCGAGGCCTTGATCACCACGTAGGCATCCTTGCCGGCAGCGAGGCCCAGGCTTTCGCAGGATTTCTTCGTGATGATGGACGTCACTTCCACGCCGGGGGCGATCTCCACCAGCACTTCGGCGTTGACAGCGCCGATATCGATTTTCTTCACTTGTCCCTTTAGTACATTACGCGCGCTTAACTTCATGCTTTTCTCCTCGTTCGGATCGTTCCGATCGAAAACGCTTCGCTGACGCTTGCCGGGCCGCGTGCGGAGCGGCCGCCATTCGGCACAGGATGCCTGACTGTCGCCCGCTGCAAGAATAGCCGATCGCCGGTCGCCCGCACGGGCGTCGCCCGGACAAGTTTCCGCCCATGGTGTTCACTTCAGCGCGGGGCCCCGAGTTCATCCGCCCGACCCAGCCTGGCGGAGCCACCGCTCGGTTGAGTCCGTTCCCCGAAGACGAACCCCGCCAACGGCCGCGGGAATTGTGACTGCCAGGCACAAGTGATGTGACGGTTATACGGATTATTTCTTCCAATTTAGGGAGTTAGACTTGTATCCAGTTATGGTCAACATATTCGAATATTCGAAAAGGAGACTGCGATGACCGCCACAACCAAGAGTGCCAAATACTTCGATTCCGGTCCCCGGCCGGCCGCCGGCGGATTCGACCCGATTCGGTCGGTGGGCAGGGTTCTGCGCACGGCGCTGAGCTTTCTTGACTCCATGCACGCCGCCCAGGCCGTGGCGTGGCGTGCCGAGTCCTATTATGCCATGAGCGACGAGCAACTGGCCCGCATCGGCCTCACCCGGGACCAAGTGCCCGCGGAACTGCTGCGGGAACTGGACCGCGCCCGGCTGCATTGAGCCGAAGGTCATTTGGCGTCCGGTGCCGTCCGGTACCGGGCGCCGGTTCCTGTCCGCCTCCGGTGAACCCCGTTGGTCCGTTTCGTCGCGGGCCGTTGGTTCACGACCACCCTGCCCTGAATCGCCTTGGCCGGCAAATGACGCATCCGTCCGCCCGTGCCGTCGACGGCGCCATGACCATCAGCCTGCCGGTGTCAGGAACAGCTTGATTTGAACGTCGTGCGTCGGCGGAACACCCCTACAATTATTCTTATATTTCGCAGATTTATACCATACTTCTAATGTGGTATAGGCAATTTTCCAATCCCGAGCCCGACCCCGCACCGGGTCGCACCTGCCACCGATTTCGTCAGCACCTCAGCTTCTTAGCCCGCAGAGTTCAAGTCCGGCCGCGCCTTTGGTCACAAAAAGTTCGCGTTCCTGTCAACGCCCTGCAACAAAGTTCGTGAATCCTGCGCTCCGACCCACTCGAGCGCTACCGCATCACGGACCCGCGCTCCAGCCAATTCCCGCGGCACGGAAGTGGTTGTGCCCTTCACATCCAACCCACGCAATGAACGAAGGAGCGAACAATGCCAAAGAAGAAGATCGGGCTTTCCTACCTACTGGGCGCCGGCCTGTTGGCGGCGACGGCGGTCGGCAGCAGCAGTGCCCTGGCCTACACCCTGCAGGGCGCCGGCGGCACCGCCATCTACCCGGTGCTGTCCGACTGGGCGACCGTCTACCATAAACACACCGGCACGGCGGTGAACTACCAGGCCATCGGTTCCGGCGGCGGCATTCACCAGATCAAGGCCAAGACCGTCACCTTCGCCAACAGCGACATGCCGCTGACCCCGGCCCAGCTGCAAAAGGCGGGCCTGGTGCAATTCCCGGCGGTGATCATCGGCATCACCCCGGTGGTCAATCTGCCGCACGTCAAACCCGGCCAGATGGTCTTCAACGGCAAGACGCTGTCCGACATTTACATGGGCAAGATCACTTGGTGGGACGATCCCGCGATCAAGGCGCTCAACCCGAACGTGCCGCTGCCCCACATGAAGATCACCGTGGTGCATCGCGCTGACGGCTCGGGCACGACCTTCAACTTCACCAATTACCTGTCCAAGGTCAGCCCGCAATGGAAGAGCCAGATCGGCGCCAACACCGCGGTCCAGTGGCCGGTCGGCGTCGGCGGCAAGGGCAATGCCGGCGTCGCCAACTACGTGCGTCGCATCAAGGGAGCCATCGGCTACGTGGAATATGCCTACACCATGAAGACGCACATGATCTACACCCGCATGAAGAACGAAAACGGGGACGTCGTATCGCCCAACATGGGCAGCTTCCAGGCCGCCGCCGCCAACGCGGACTTCACCAAGACCAAGGACTTTTACCTGATCCTGACCGATCAGCCCGGCGCCAAGAGCTGGCCGATCACCGCCGCCACCTATATCCTGATGCGCAAGGATACGCCGCGCGGTGACAACGCGAAGGTGCTGCACTTCGCCAAGTGGTTCCTGAACCACGGTCAGCGTTACGCCAAGCGGCTGGACTACGTTCCTTTGCCCCACCGCACCATCACCTTGATCCAGCATTATTGGAAACAGGAACTGGGGATCTGAAGCGAAATCCGGTCGCAGTGGCCGGCAATGGGGCGGCGCCCGGTGATTGAATCATCGGGCGCCGTTTTTCATGCGCGTGGATTTAGTTAATAAAACAAAGTAAGTTGGTATTATAAGAGGATGTAATATAGTAAAAAATGTCCGCCGTCAGCGGCTGCCCACCTACCCCCAGATGAAGCGATTAGCCCGTGTTTTCACCGTCACCGCACTCGCACAGCACCGACGTGCGGATTAGGTGCCCTGCCGGTACCAAGCCGTCCAGGGCCGCGACCGCCGCGTCGACGATATGCGGCTCGTCGAAAAATTCGATCACCAACGGCAAATGGACATTCAACCGCAACAGGTCCGCCGAGTGGATCTCGCCGTGGCGGCCGAAACCGGCAATGCCGCGGAACACGGTCACGCCGTGGACCCGATGTTCATCGTGCAGAATGGACATGATTTCCTTGAGCAAACCATTATGCAGGCCGGGGTCGGCTTCGCGCAGGTAGATGCGAACCATGGTCATTTCTTTTTGCATACCTCTCCCCCCTGTATGATCAAAGCCGCCGTGAAAGCAGGCCTCCGGCGACCGCCGCGGTCAGTCCGAGGACGATGGAAAGAACCAGATACAAAAACGCTCCGCCCGGTCGCCCGTCCTCCACCAGCAGCACGCTCTCGACCATGAAGGTTGAGAACGTGGTGAAACCGCCCAGTCCACCGGTGAGGATAGCGGCGCGCAGCGCCGGCGCCATCGTCAACCGCTCCAGTGTCTCGAAAAACAGAAAACCGAGGATGAAACTGCCCAGCACGTTGATCACCAGCGTAGCCGTTGGAAAATTTCGTCCCCAGACCAGCTGGATCAGCTGCGTCAGCCCATAACGGGCGGTGCAGCCAAAGGCCCCACCCACCGCAACCGCTATATAGTTCAGCCACACGATGACATTCTCCTTTCACTTTCAGCAGCAAATCGGGCTCAGAGCAGCGGAACCACCAGAATCAACACCAACATGACGCCGATGATGGCCAGATAAAGATTCAGGCTCCCCGACTGCAGTGCCTGCAGCCGGGCGGCTGCGCGATAGGTCAGGCGTACCGCGGGAGCGAATAACGACGCGCCGAACAACGGCGCCACCCGGTGGTCGAAGCTCAGGCGGTGCACGAAGTAGCGCAAGCCGGTATGTTCGTGTCGCATATCCTCGGCGGGCCGGTACACCATGCTGTAGAAAGTCCTCAGCGCGTTGGAGAACGCCAACGGCGTGATCGCCACCTCATCCGATGTGCGGGGCAAACCGCCATACCAGGTGGGCGTGCGCCGGCGCCGTGAGCGTGCGGCCCACCACAGGCCCAGCGGTATCAACGCCAGCAGCGGCCCGGCGATCAGCAGTTTGGTCGGAGAGATGAAGGCAAAGTGGCTGGTGAGCGGCACCAATAACCATCCCGAGCGCAGTGCGGCGCTGCTGGCGCCCGGTAGTACTGCGGTCACCGCCGGTTGCAACGCCGCCAACCACCACGGCATGCCGATCCCGGTGGCCAGGACCAACAGTCCCAACAAGCCTGCGGTCCAAGCGTAGCGCGCGGAAATGCCGGCGCCGGTGGCGTCGCCGTCCCCCAGCAGCCCCACGCCAAATAACTTCACGAAGGTGGCGAACGCCACGGCCGCTGTCAGCGCCAGGCCGGCGCCGGCCATGGACAATGCCAGCGGGCCGCCGAGTCCCGGCAGGTGGAAGCCCTGGAATACTGTTTGAAACACAAACCACTCGCTGACGAACCCCGCTTGGGGCGGCATCGCCGCCAGGCTCATTGCCGCAAACAGCGCCCCCACCGCCAGCGGCCACGGGCTGCGTCGCAGCAGCCCGCAGGGAGTCATGCGGTAGCTGGCGCTGGCCTCATGCACGCCGTCTGCGGTCAGGAACAGGGCGCCCTTGGCCAGCGAATGCCCGGCGAGGTGCAGCAGCGCGACCAGCCAGCCGAGCCCTGCCAGGGCCTGGAGTCCGGCATGACGGAACAATAGCGCCGCCGCCAGCGCCGCGGTCGCGATGCCGGCGTTTTCCGCCGTCGACAGGCTCAGCAGACGACGCCAGTCTTCCTCCTGAAATGCGTAAAGAATGGCCAGCGCCGCCGTGAGCACCGCCAACGCGAGCAGCGTGAAGCCGAGCGCGATGCCGTCCGTTGCCCGGCCGGGAAGCCAGATGACCAGCGCACGGCTCAACGCAAAGTACGCGGCGTTCAATACCACGCCGGACAGTAACACTCCGGTGGCACCGCTCGCCCGCCCATAGACGCCGGGGAACCACTCGTAGAACGGCATCAACCCCAGTTTGGCGCCGAAGCCGATGATGAACAGCAGACCAACGGCATAACGCGCCGCCGGCGGCAAGGCGGCGCCGGCGGCAGCCATGTGCGTAAAATCAAGGTCGCCCGCCGTGGTGCCCAACCAGAGCAACCCGGCGAGCACGCACACCGCGCCCAGTTCCAGCAGGATCAACATGAACAGCACCGCCCCGTCGCGTCTCCCGGCCGGCCGTTCGCCCAATACCATCACCGCGCCGCCCAGGCTCATCACCTCCCAGGCGATGAGGAAGGCCGCACCTTCGGTGAGCCCGAACACGCCCAGGGCGCCGAGCAGCGTCGCTGCGGCGCCGAACACCCACAGGCGCCCCCGGGCAAGCGCCGAACCCAACCCTGCGGCCAGGACCGCTGGCGCGAGACCGAACGCCAGCAGCCAACAGGCCTGCGGTGCGAGACGGAAACGGACCGGTGCGGTAAAGACGACGCCCAGTCGGATGGACGGTGTACCGTCTGGCAGCCCCAGCAGCGCACCGGCGAGCATTGCCAACGCGCCCGCGGATACCAAGACGCGGCCCAGTCCCTGCGCCCGACCGGTCAAGGCCAACACCGCGGCGGCACTCCAGATCAGGGCCGCCCATGCGATCAGATCAACGCTCAATCCGGCCTCCTTTTACCGCCTGCGGCATTCGCTCCAGCAGAATCAACAGCCCCTCGATGATCGCCGCCGGATTGGGCGGGCAACCGGGCAGGTACAGGTCAACCGGCAGCAACTCATCGAGCCCGTGGCCGCAACTGTATCCGCCGCCGGCGATCCCGCCGGACACCGCGCAGGTGCCGTTCGCCATGACCAAGCGCGGCTCGGGCATGGCCTCGTAAGTGGCGAGCAACGGTTCGCGCATCGGCGCCGTCACCGGGCCGGTAACCAACAGCAGGTCGGCGAACCGCGGCGAAGGCGTGAAGAAGATTCCCAACCGATGCAGGTTGTAGAAGGGATTGTTCAACGCCTGCAGCTCCGACTCGCAACCGTTGCAGGAACCCGCGTCCACGTGACGGATGTGCAGGCTCTTCCGCAACGCGCCGAGCCGTTGTTTGAGCTGCCGACCGGCGGACGAATCGACCGCCTGGTTCCAGTGCAGGTCGTCGCGGCAACGCACGGCGAACGCCCAGTCCGCGGAAGGCGTCAGAGCACCGGTCGGACAGACTTCCGTACAGAGCTGGCACACCACGCAGCGGCCGTAATCGATCGTGATCCGCGCTTCGGTGTTCGCCGCCGCAAGCGCGCCGCTCGGGCACGCCTCCAGACATTCGCTGCAGCCGTTCCGGCACTGGCCGGGATCGAACCGCGGCATGCCGAGGACACCCGCTTGTCCGTTGTCGCCGCCCCGACGGGGCCACCCGGTGGTGGCCGGGCGGTGGCTTAGTCCGAACCAGGTCCATACCGCCATAGGGGCCTCCTCAACGGTCACAGCCGGCAATGGTGAGGCCGAAGCTGGCTTCGTTGATGGCGTAGTCCATCATGTTGCTTTCGTGCACCGTGTACGGAAACACGCGCCAGTTGGAAAACGACGGCGACTTGATCTTCACCCGCCGCAGACGTGCGTCCTCCCCGCAGTGCACCGCGTAGTACAGCGACCCGCGCGGCGATTCAGCCCAACCCAATCCCTCGGCGCCGGGTGCCAGGCTGACGTCCGTGCGTATCGGTCCGGGTACCGACAGCTGCGGCAGGAGTCGCAGCAGCACCTCGAAACTGGCGTCAATCTCCGCGCTGCGCACCCGGGCGCGGGCGTATGCGTCGCCGGCGGTTGCCACCGGGACGTGCAGGTCAATTTCCCCGTAGGCGGCATAGGGATGATCGCGGCGCAGATCGCGATCGAGGCCCGAACCCCGCTCCACCGGTCCGGTCGCGCCCTGGTCGAACGCCGTGCGCCGGTCGAGCACGCCGGTATCGTGCAGGCGATCGCGGAAGCTTGTGGTGCGCTCCAGCACCCGCACGTACTCGCGCACGCCCCGCTGCAATACACCGAGTTCATGGGCCAGGTCCGGTGCGGGCGCCAGATCGCGGCGCAGCCCCCCCGGCACCAGCAGGCCGCGCAGGAAACGGCTCCCGGTAAGGCGTGCATTGATCTGCTTGCCCCGTTCTTCGAGCAACCTGCCCTGCGCCTGGCCCACCTTCAGGGTGGTCGTGTCGGCCAAGTGCCCGAGGTAGTGGACGTGGTTGTAAAGACGTTCCAGCTCGGCCAGCAACACCCGCAGGCGAAGCGCTCGTTCCGGCACCCGTACGCCTGCCGCCGCCTCCACGGCCTGGCAGTAGGCCAGCGCATGCGCAACGCTGCCCACGCCCGAGACGCGCTCTGCCAGCAACACGGCGTGCGCAGGATCACGCCCCTGGAACCGCTTTTCCATGCCCCGATGTTTGAAGAACAGCTGGGGCTGGTAATGAAGGATGTGTTCGCCGATGTAAAAAAAGAAAAACCGCGCCGATTCGACCACGTCGGCCCGAACCGGGCCGAACGGCAGCAGCTGCACGTCGGCGCCCGATACGGCCGGCAAGTGGGGTGCCACCTGTGCGAACTCCAGCGGCCGCTCCGGACAATGGGGGTCCAGGGGCGCACAAGGCGCCCGCGCGCCGGCGTGCAACACCAGCGGCAGCGCCTCGGGATGACCTTCGAACGCGACGCCGAAGAGATCGCTGGCCTCACGTTCGTACCACCCCAACAGCGGTGCCTGTTGCGCCAGGCTGGGCACCCCGTGGCCGTCGGGGCGGACGCGCCAGACGATGAACGGGCGACGGGCTCCCGGATCGGCCAGGTAGCATAACTCCGGCTCAGATGCCCCCGGAGGGTACTGCGCCCAAGCCATCTGCATGCGCCCTCCGTCGCTCAGCAGCTGGTTGCAGGCTGCCTTCAAAGCCTCGGTGCCGAGCGGCCGGCTCTCGGTGCCGTGCATCACAATGCCCCCCCGGCAAGGGCGCTGCTAACCGAGTGGAACACGTCGTTGAATCCAGCCGGCCACCAGAGGCCGAACACCAGCAGCGGCACACCGGCGAGCAGCATTGCCGCGACACACCACACACCGACGGTCTGCGGCCGAGGCTCCGATGCCGGTGCCTCACTGAAGTACATGACGCGGAAGTGGTTGAGAAACCCGGCGAAGATCACCACCAACAGCACCAGCATGATCACCGCCGCCCAGGCGTCGGTCGGAGTGAAACCCGCTCGCAGCACGGCGAGTTCGGACAGGAACAGACCGAACGGCGGCGCCCCGGTGATGGCCACTGCGCCCGCTATCCATAGCGCCCCGGTCCATGGAAAATGCACTCCGACGTGGCGAATGCCGGTCATGTCCTTGGTCCCGTAGGCCCGCATCATGGCGCCGGCACCGAAAAACATGAGGGACTTGTTCAATGCATGATTGAGCATGTGATAGAGCGCCCCCGCCACGCCCAGTGTCCCGCCGAAACCGAAACCCAGCGCCATCACCCCCATATGCTCGACGCTCGAATAGGCCATCAATCGTTTGACGCCTCGTTGACGGACAATGAACAATGCGGCCAGCCCCACTGACAGAATGCCGAGCACAATCAACGCCAGTCGGGGCACCACCGCGGCTCCGGTACCTTCGGTGACGGCCTTGAAACGCAGGATCCCCACCAGGGCGGTGTTGAGCAGCGCGCCGGACAGCAGCGCTGAAACCGGCGCCGGTCCCTCGCTATGGGCGTCGGGCAGCCAAGTGTGCATTGGCGCCAGCCCGGCTTTGGTTCCGTAGCCGACCAGCGCGAGCAGAAACGCCACGATTGCCAGCTGTCGGTTCATGTGCGGCGCAGCCTGCATCAACGCCTGCCAAGTCATGTCGTAACGAGGCCCCAGAACGGCGCTGCCCGCCCAGTAGAAGAGCATCGTGCCGAGCAGTGCCAGACTGATGCCGGCGGACACGACAATGATGTACTTCCACGCCGCCTCGATGCTCTCCGGCGCGTGTTCGAAGCCCACCAGGAACGTGCTGACCAGGGTCGTCAGCTCCACCGCAATCCAATAGACGCCGGCGTTGTTCATCAGTGGCGCGGCCAATGTGGTCCAGGCGAAACCGGCAAACAGCGCATAGAAGCGCGCCAGGCGCTGCGGTTCGCCGAGCAACCGCATGTAGCCCACGGCGTAGATGGACGAGAGCAGATAGACCAGCGCCGCGCACAGGACCACCCAGGCACCGAGCCGGTCCACCACCACGTAACCGCCCAGTCCGATCCAGGCCGGCGCGGCCAGAAACGGCAGCGGCAGCGCTGCGCCGGCCGTCACCAGCGACGCCAGCAGGTTGACCAGCTCGGGCGCCCGCGCCGAACGCAATGCGGCGCACAGCACCACCGCGACCAGCGGCGCGGCGAGGACGACCAATGCCAGCATCATGGTCATCCCACCAACCTGCGCAGTTTGAGGCTGCTGGTAGTACCGGCCCGCTCCATAAGATATCGGGCCAACACGCCGAAACAGGCGACCGCCACCAGCAGGTCGAAAAGGATCACCAGTTCGATCAACAGCGGCATGCCCGGAATGAGCACCTGGGAACCCAGAAAGATGCCGTTTTCCAGGATCATCAGGCCGAGGATGTGGCTGATCGCCTCATGGCGTACGGAAAGCATCAGAAAGCCGATCAACTTCATGGAGAGCATCACGGTCAGCGCGAGGATGATGACCGGGCTGGAAGTCCCAAGCGCTGCGGCCAGGCGATAGGCCACCGCGAGCGCCAGCACCACCGCTGCGGCGCCCACCACCAGGGCGGTGGACGGCTGCAGAATCACATGCAACTCGCGGTCGGCCTGCAAACGTTGCAGGATGCGCAGGATCAGATAAGGCAACAGCAGTCCGCGGAACAATGCCGTGAGCAGCGCGACCAGGTACAACTCCGGGAAATGCGCGTAGTAGCCAACCGTGGCCGAGAGCAGCGCGATCAGCCACGATTGCAGGCCGAACGCGTACATGTAGTCCCGCAGCCAGCGCGAGCCCAGCATCACGAAGGCGAGCAACAGACTTCCGATTGCCAGGAGGCTGAACAGCGAAGCGGCAAGGGGCGTGAATTGCGGCACTGTCATGGCGTCACCGGATCTGGTTTGCGATCACGGCCAGGGCCGCGAGCAGAAACGAAGCCGCCAGCGGTTCCTGGTAGCGGTAGAAGCGCAGGCGCGACTGTGAAGTCTCAACGACGATGACCAGGGAGGCGACCAGGGCGAACTTGCCCAGCAGCATGACCGCGGCACCGACGGCACCCGCCGCCGTACCCTGGATAGACAGTGCCCAGGGCAGCACCAGCACGTTGCAGAAGATGGTGTAGAGGATGAACTGCTTCATCATGGAAGCCCACTTCAGCAGTCCCAGCAGCGGGCCGGAATAGTCGAGAATGCGCGCTTCCTCGATCATGTAGACCTCGATGTGGGTGCTGGAATGGATCGGCAGCCGGTCCGTCTCCACCAGCAGCAGAATGAAGAACGCGCACACCAGGAATACGTGTGCCGGGCTCCAGTAGACGGCGCTGTCGCCGGCCAAGAGGTGGTTGACCACGAACGGCAGCATCGACTTCGCGAGCAGCGTGATGCCGACGAACACCAGGATAAGGGTCGGTTCGGCAAGCACCGTGATCATCACGCTGCGGCTGGAACCGATGCCGCCATATGCACCTCCTGAGTCCAGGCCTGCAAGGGTGATGAAGAAACCACCGAGCGTCAGGATCAACCCGCCCCCCAGAATGTCGCCCATGTCCGACAGCGGCAGCGGATAATTGGTGAGCACGGGGATCAGCAGCGGCACGATCAACATGGCGGTGAAAGCCACCACGGGTGCCAGGTAATGGATCATGGAAGCGTTGGCCGGCACCACGAGTTCTTTGTGAAACAGCTTCCACAGATCGCGGTAAGGTTGGATCAGGCTCGGACCGCGGGCACGCTGGACACGCTCCTCGTAGCGCAGGATGAAGCCCTGCAGCAACGGGGATAGCAGCACTACGGCGGCAACCTGGCCAATCTGCAGCAGAACGTCGCGTACGCTCACGTACAGCGCTCCCCGGCCATGAGGAAACGATGGCAGCTCGCGGCCACTGGTTTTGATCCGGAAGGGGGCGAGAGACCGCACCGTAGCGCGATCCCGGGACCCGGGGCCTGTTGCATGTCATGCTCCTGCCTGAATCAACACGATTCGGTAGGAGTCATCAGCCCGGGAAGGCGGTTCGAGGCGAACTCCATCGCCTTATTGTTGAAAAAAGCATATGGACGGTTCTGACGGCTGTCAAGTCGCCGGCCCAACTGAGACGAACGGGACGCCTCGGCGGGTTCACGAATCACCCGCGTAAACCGCTTGACCGCACTCTGGCGGTGCACGGCGGAACACCAAACCGGTGCCCGTGAGCCCGATATCCGGTGCGCAGATCTGCCTGCGCCACTGACAGCCGGCGTCAAAGCGCCTCGAAAAAGATCCGACCCCTGTGTACATCAAACCGGCCGCGACAATAGAGGTGGAACCCACGATGAAATCGGCGCCCCGGGGGCATCTCCTGCAGGGTCGTGTTGGTGGCGGCCCGGCCGTCGACGTAGGGAAAGTCACCCCCACGCCGAGAAACCTGCATAGCGGTTCCCGGCCGTGGTCGGCGGAAAAGACCAACAGGCGGTCGGCCGGCACGGCGGCTTTGGCATCCTCGATGTGTTGTTGGTAGTGGGCGCTGGCGGTCGCGCGGTCCTCCATGGTGCCCTTGTGCGAACGCGGCCAGATCAGCTTGCGGGACATGTCGCCGAATTTGCGCCCGAAACCGGCGCCGATGAATTCCACGGCCGTCCGCCCTCCCCGGCTGTTTCATCGACGGCCGATTGTTCCCCGCTATTCAGCACCGGTCCTCTGTGGGCCGGACCGCGCGGGCGCACGCCGCGGACGCCGTCCTGGCGGAATTTTCCGGTTCGCAGCTTTTTTGGGGAATTTATTTGTCATCGGGCTGTCCGAATCATCACGGGCGCAGCGTCCGTCACCTATTGGATCGGGATTTTGGAGGGAAAGCGACATGAACAATAATCATCTTATGCGCTCGGCCGTCGCCAGTGTTCTGGCCGCAGGCATGTTCACCGTCACGGCGGGTGCCGCTCTGGCCGCCGACCGGCCGCCCATGGAAAAGTGCTTCGGCATTGCCAAGGCCGGCAAGAACGACTGTGCGTCCAAAACCGCCGCTCATGCATGCGCCGGCCAGTCGACCAAGAACGGGGACAAGAGCTCGTTCCTGCTGGTGCCCAAAGGCACCTGCAATAAAATCGTCGGCGGCAGCACCACCCCGGGCTCATGAGCGCAGCGTCCGCGGTGCTTCGCTCCGTCAACACAGCTCCGATCCCGGCGCGTGCCGGGATCGGTCTGCGCGCCGCGCACTATGCGGAGTTCCTTGAGACCCGGCCCGCCATCGCTTGGCTCGAAGTGCATAGCGAGAACTTCTTCGCCGACGGCGGCCGGCCGCACGAAGTGCTGCAAAGGGTACGCAGAGACTATCCACTGAGCCTGCACGGCGTTGGCCTGTCCCTGGGCTCCACCGACCCGCTCAACCGTTGGCATCTCGACAGGCTCAAAGGACTGATTGCCCGCTACGAACCGGCGCTGGTGTCCGAGCACCTGTGCTGGTGCTCCGTGGGGGGACGTTATTTCAACGACCTGCTGCCCCTGCCTTACACCGAGGAGGCATTGCAGCACGTGGGCGAACGGATCGAGCGCGTACAGGAATACCTGGGACGCCAGATTTTGATCGAGAACCTGTCGAGCTACCTCCAGTTCACCGACTCGACAATTCCGGAATGGGAATTCATCGCCGAGGTCGCACGGCGCAGCGGCTGTGGCATTCTCCTGGACGTCAACAACCTCTACGTCAACGCCCGCAATCACGATTTCGACCCCACGGTGTACCTGGAGGCCATTCCGCTGTCGGCGGTCAAGGAGATGCACCTGGCCGGCTTTGAGGACGAAGGCGACTGCCTGATCGACACCCATGGCAAGCCGGTGGCCGCCGAGGTGTGGAGCTTGTACACGCGCGCGCTGCAGCGTTTCGGCCGTATGCCGACGCTGATCGAATGGGATACCGACATCCCGCCGCTGACAACGCTGCTCGCCGAAGCCGCGCACGCCCAGCGTCTCATGGACCAGGCCCATGCCCGGGTTGCGTGACCTGCAAACCGCGTTCGGTGCGGCGTTGATGAATCCCGGCCCGGCGGATGCCGCGGTTGCTATCCAGGGGAGGCGCGGGCGCGAGCGGAGCCTGGCCATCTACCGCAACAATGTCTTCAGCAACCTGCGCGAAGCGCTGCGCACCCTGTTCCCGGTGATCGAAAGGCTGGTGGGCGAAGAATTCTTCCGCTACGCCGCCGACGAGTATATCCGCCGCTACGCGTCGCCCGCCGGCGATCTCAACCGGTTCGGGTCCCGCATGCCGGAGTTTCTGGCCGACTTCGAGGCGACCGCTGAGCTGATGTACCTGCCGGACACGGCGCGGCTGGAATGGCTGGCCCATCGCGCCTATCACGCCGCAGACGCCGGCCCCTGCAGCCTGGAGCGCCTCGCGGCCGTGGCGCCGGAACGCTACGCCGACCTGCGCTTCCGCCTCCATCCGGGCGCCGCACTCCTGGCGTCACCCTACCCGGTGCATCGCATCTGGCAGGTCAATCAACCCGGCTACGCCGGCGCCGACACCGTGGATCTGCGTGCAGGACCGGCGCGGTTGCTGGTGGAACGCCGCCACGGAAGCGTCGAAGTGCAATACCTCGACGCCGGCGAATGGGCGCTGGTGCAGGCCCTGGCCGACGATCGGACTTTCTCCAGCGCCTGCGACCAAGCGCTCGCCGCGCAACCAGATTGCGATCTTGGTGCCGTACTGTCCCGGCTGGTCGCTCAATCCACCCTGGTGGACTTCAGCCTCCGCCAGCCCTGCACCGGCAACGCCTGAACGGCGGCGAAAGGAAACCCCATGACAGCGTTCACCAAATTCGTCGGCTATGCGGCCCAGGCCATTCGCAGCCTGGAATTCCTCACCCCGGCCGTCGAACTGGGAGCGCGCTTGTGGCTCGCCAGCGTGTTCTGGAAGTCGGGCATGACCAAGATCACCACCTGGGACAGTACTCTGAATCTTTTCACCTACGTCTATTCCGTGCCGCTGTTGCCGCCGGACCTGGCGGCGGTGCTGGCCACCGCGGCGGAACTGGGCGGCTCAGCCCTGCTGGCCATTGGCCTGGCGGCACGCTTCGGCACCGGTGCGCTGTTCGTCCTCAATATCGTCGCGGTGGTCTCCTACCCCGACCTGTCACCGGTGGGACTCAAGGACCACTATTACTGGGGCCTGTTGCTGCTGATCTTCCTGGTGCGCGGCCCAGGCAAGCTGTCGCTGGACCATTGGATCCGGCGTCGTTACATGGCAGTGCCGGTCTAAGCGGGCATCGCCGCCGTGCCCAGGTCAATTGCCGCCCCCCGGGGGGCGGCGACCCCATGTGCCAGGGCCGCCACCAATGCGCTTCATACCTCGACAGCGTTCACCCACATGTCGTGCACGTTGCAGATGGTGAGCACGTACACCAGGCCGCTATGGCCACCGAGATCGAAGACGGTCTCCGGCTTCTTGTCGTGCGCCGGATCGTAGCGGTGCTCGTTCATGAACCTGAAGTCCGCGTTCAGGAGTTCGTGTTTGATGATGTAGTGCCCGTAGGCGTTCATCGGGTGGTGAGTGGTCACTTGCAGGCGCCCGCCGTGTTTCTCGAACGTCGGCAGGTGATGCTCGGCGACCCCCTTGTTCCAGCGGCCGAAAGCTTCATCGGTGTGGTAAACGCCACCTGCCAGCTTGGATTTCAGGGCCGGTTCGACCATTCCCGCCATCAAGGTGCGGGGCACGAACAAAGCGCCCGCGGTACCGGCGACGGTGATCCGAAGGAAGGTCCTCTTGTCCATGTGCGCCTCCTCAAGCAGTTTGAACTTCAGTGGGGGGCACGGGCAAATGCCGCCCGTGGAAAAGAACGCGCAATGCTTGAACGTATAAACGACGGTGGCGAGGAACGCCAACGGGGGCTGCGCGGCAACGTGCAAAACCGCACCCCGTATGGGAATGTGATGCCAACCTGCTTGTTTCGCCCCGCGTGGGCACCGCACGGCGGTCGGCCGCCATCGCTTGCGGGCCCCGGCCGGCGCATGTCGGGGTAGTGTGCGGACCCGCCGGACGTCCCTTCAGCCGTTGTCCGCCTCCAGGGACACGTTCCGGAGTTCGCCGCTCTGGGCGAGCAGCCGATGCAGGGTTTCACAGGTCGCCGCATCCGTGGCGTCGAAGCGCAACCCGAAACCTTCCGCGTCCCGGTGGGTCACCCGGGCCCGCATGGGCATATTGCGCCCTTGCCCGGCGCCGCGCTGCTCACGCGACATCCACCAGTAGATTTCCACGGGCGCCCGGCGTTCCAGGTCCGGGGTTTCGGCCCAGATGTACAGTCCGGCCGAGCTGACATCCCGCGTGATACCGGGCGCGAGCGCGGCGCCGTCACGGTAAATGATCACCGGTACGGAAAGGGGTATACGGACATTGCTGCGACGTTCGCCCTCCATGGTTCTCCTCCGCGGCTCGCGGTCCGCCAGGGGTCGGGCCGTTGCCCTAAGCATAGCTCAAGCGGTCCGGCGCAACCGTTGCGGCAGGCACCGATCAGTCGCTCAATAAAGGCACGAAAAATGCCGCGCCGAAGGCGACCGCTTCGGGCAGGGTGAACAGGTCGATATGGGCCTCGCCGCCGCGGCGCCACCCGGCGGCCGTCGCCGGGTCGCGCAGAAACACCATTTCCATGCACATGCTGTGGGCCGCGAACCCCACCGGTGCCTGCCAGCGGATGCCGACGCGCACCTGCTCCGATGGTACCGCCTGCACGATCCGCATACCCAATTGCCGGATATGAATGGGTGTGCCGGTCACGTGGCAGCGGGATCGGATATCGACCTCCAGGCCAAACATGGCGCTTACCGACACCGCATCGAGGGCGCACATGGCGAAAACCTCGCAGGCGGGCAGCCGCAATCGGTGCGGCGTCGGCTCGGTAGTCATGGGATAGGCGCCGAGCACCCGGACACGGTCGGTATCGGTTACGATCAGGTCGAGATCCGCAAGGCGCCCGATCACGCCGCGGGCGTCGTCGATGCCCGGCATGGCGGCAATCTCACCCTCGTCCAAGGGGCGGCCGCGGGTGGCCAGCGACCGCAGAACGGCGCGATGAACCGCCACCCATGCCGCCGGCAGGGTCTGCTGGCGTTGCAGCTGCGGCAATTGTCGGTTCAGGCGGGCGACTGCCTCGGCCGTTTCCATGTTGACTACTCCTGTCCGCGTCGACGGGTCGGGGGCCGGCGGCGCCTCAGGTCTGCACGACGAAACTGCCGGTGAAACGGACCGCCGGGTTGTCCGCCGGGCCGATCAGCGTTTGCAGGCGCAGCCGACCCTTGCCCTTGCGGGTCACCATTTTCAGGAACTGGTCCAATTCCTCGGGATCCGGCAGCGTGCTGCAGGCCTCGAAATCGCATTCGACCGGATGCAGATACGCAATCTCGCTGTGCTGGATGACAATGTGTCCGTCCAGTTGCTGGTCCTCCAGGACCAGGACCATCAAACCCCAGCCCGCCAGCACCGCGACCGAGTAGAGACTGCCGCCGAACACGGTCTGTTCGTGGTTGACGTTGGGCGCCAGCGGCGCCCGCAACACCAGTGACGAACCGGAATAGCGCACCACCTCGATGCCAACGGCCCGGGTCAGCGGTATCTGTTGATGCAGGCGCGCCTCCAGTCGGCGTTCCCGGTCACCCACCCTCGCCCCCCGTTGGTTCGTATACCGCGTCGATGATCACGGCGTTCACTCCTGCGCCTTGCGGAGGCGGAAAAACGCGAACTTCTGGTCAGCGCCGCCGGGCGTGTGATGGACTTCGGTGAACGTCTCCTCAAGCATAAAGTTGGATCCCAGCACCGCGCTCAGGCGCTCGGCGTCGTATTGCACAATCGGCAGGCCGCTGCACTTTTCCGGGCCACCGATCGCAAAGGTGGCGATGATCAGGTGGCCGCCCGGTGCCAGCGCGGTCTCGAGATTGCGCACGTAACGGCGCTGATCCGCGAGGTCGGTGAGGAAGTGGAATACCGCCCGGTCGTGCCACAGACGAAACGGATGCGGGGCCACGAACTCGGTGATATCCGCCTGCAGCCATTCGACCCGCTGCGCCCGGTCACCAAGGCGTTTGCGCGCCCGATCCAACGCGGCGGCCGAGATGTCCAGCACCGCCAGACGTCCATACCCGGCCTCCAGCAAACGATCCACCAACGTCGAGGCACCGCCCCCCACGTCGATCAATGGGTCGTCCCGCCCAACGCCGGTGTCTTCGATCAGGCACAGCGACGAACGCGGGTCGGCCTGATACCAGCTGACCTCTTCCGGCGAACGGGTTGCGTATATTTGCTCCCAGTGCTGTTTCGCGTTTTCCACGGTAACGGCCTCGCAGTACAATGCTTCTTTGTCCGGCAATTCTAGCGCAAGTCGCTGGCGCCAACGGCACTTGCGTTATACTGCCCGAAGCGAGTGCGCCGGCGAAAGCGCACACATAAATACAATCGCAACGCTTCGACCTGCCACCTGAACCGGTAATCCATGCAAACACAAAGGGAATTCCTCAGCCTGCGCCAACACCTCGAGCAGGTCATCGTCGGCCAACCGGACCTCATCGATCGCCTCATGATCGGCCTGCTCACCGGCGGCCACATTCTGCTCGAAGGGCCGCCGGGGCTGGCCAAGACCACCGCCGTGAAGGCGCTCGCCGGCGGGGTTCACGCCAGTTTTCAGCGCATCCAGTTCACTCCCGACCTGATGCCCGGTGATGTCACCGGCACCGATATTTTCGATCCCCACGACGGCGCCTTCCGGTTCGTGCCGGGGCCGATTTTCCACCACATCGTGCTTGCCGATGAGATCAACCGCGCGCCGCCGAAGGTGCAATCGGCGCTGCTGGAGGCCATGCAGGAGCATCAGGTCACCGTGGGCGGTGTCACCCATGGCCTGCCGGAGCTGTTCGTGGTCATGGCGACCCAGAATCCGCTGGAGCAGACCGGCACCTATCCGCTGCCCGAGGCGCAGCTGGACCGCTTTCTCATGCATGTAGTGCTCGATTACCCCAGCGCCGACGAGGAACTGGCCATCCTGCGCCGGGACCGCAAACTGCATTACGGACAGGACCCGAGCCCGGTCAGCTCGCCGCTGCAGCCGGAAACGGTACTGCAGGCGCGGCGGGAGGTCGCCGAGATCCACGTGGACGAACAGCTCGAGCGGTACATGGTGGCCCTGACCGGCGCCACCCGGCACCCGGAACAGTGGGTGGGGGAATGGAGGGATTTCGTCGCCGTCGGCGCATCGCCGCGTGCTTCGCTGGCGCTGCTGCGCGCGGCGAGCGCCCTTGCCTATCTTCGCGGCCGCGCTTATGTGATACCGGAAGATATCATCGACGTGGCGCCGGACGTGCTGCGCCACCGCGTAATTCCCGGCTTCGAGGCGCGCGCCGCGGAGGTCGGCGCCGACGCTATCGTGCGCGGGTTGTTGGAACGCATACCGGTACCCTGATTCGCCGCGGTATGCTGATGCAAGTGCCCGTCCACCTTCGCCGCACCCGCAAGGATATCACCCGCCAACCACTGCTGGAGCGAGCGGATATCCTGCAGCTGCGCCATTACGTGACCAGCTTTCGTGCGTCGGCACCGGAACCGACGCGGCTGGTACGCCAGGCCGGCGCGGGCGAGGCTGCATCCCATCACCGGGGTTTGGGTACCGAGTACGAGGAGAGCCGCCCCTACCAGCCGGGCGATGATGCCCGTTTCATGAACTGGCGGCTCACGGCACGCACCGGCGAACCGTTCATGAAGGTGTTTCGCGAGCCGCGGCGCCGCACGAGCATGCTCGTCGTCGATCGCCGTTCCGGCATGCGGTTCGGCACCCGCACCCAGCTCAAGGCGCGCCAGGCGGCGCAGGCCGCAGGGCTGTTGGCTTTCGCGTCGGTGAGCGAAAACATGGCCCTTGGCGCTTTGCTCATCGACGCGCACCCGCAGTGGGTGCAGCCACGCGGCGGACAGTCCGCGGCATTGGAGATCGTATATCGGGCCGCGGCACCTTGCCCGCCGAAACGCTCGTCCATCGAACCGTCCTGGGGGCAGCTGCTGAAGCAATTGCCCGGCATGCTTCCGTCCGCAAGCTCCGTGGTGTTGATCAGCGACTTCCTCGACCTGGCGCCCGCTGATCGCCGACCGCTGTTGAATCTGTGCCGCGCCCACGACGTGCTGGCAATTCAGGTGCTGGACCCCGCCGAGCTGCAACTGCCGGATGCGGGCCCCCTGGCATTGACATCCCCCGGGCGCTCGACGGAGGTAGACATCGACAGTTCCGACCCGGGACTACGCGCCGCCTATGCAGCGGCCGCGGCGGACTACCTGGCACAGCGGGAACGGCTGTTGCGCGAGTCGGGCGCGGCGGTGCTGCGCGTCCTTACCGACGAACCGCTGGCGGACGTCGCCCCGCGGGTCCTATCGGTCGAATACTGACATGGCGCCCGCATCCGGCAATCATGCTGCGGCGACGGCCGCCCTGATCGACATCACGCCGCTGCCCAAGCCGCCGCCCTCCCCCTGGCCGCTGGTGGTCTCGGGTACCGGCGCAGTGGTCCTGGTGCTGGCCGTGGCGTGGTGGCTGCGCCGCCGCCGATCGTTGCCTCGCGTGCAAGCCCGCCGTCTGCTGCGGCGCACGCACCAGCGCTTTTCCGCCGGCACCCCGGATCCGCGCCGTTGTGCCTTCGACATCGCCCACGCGCTGCGCCTGGCGATCGGTCGCTCGCGCCTGACACCGGAGACCCCGCCGGCCGCCGCGGACGACGTCGAACGATGGCGCAGCTTCATCGTGCAGTTGCAGCGCGCCCGGTTTGCACCCCAGCCCCTGACCGCCGAAGACATGGTGGCGTTATTGGCAGAGGCCCGCCATTGGATGGGCCGGCGCCCATGACCGGTGGGCAGATCCAGTTTCTGAACCCGGCGTGGTTCTGGCTCCTGCCGGGATTGGCGGCCGCGGCATGGCTGCTGCGCCGCCGCCTCGAGCACGCGGCAACGGCGCCATCCGGCGCCCGGCAAAACCGCTTCACGCACCCGTTGCTGCTGCGACTGCAACTGGCAACCGAGCTGCGGGGCCGTGCCGGCTCCCGGCCGGGGCGCTGGCTGTACTGGCTTGCGTTCGCCTGCTTCGTCACCGCGCTGGCGCAGCCGCAGCGCATCGGCGAGCAGCTGCCTGTGCCGCCGCCGCACCGGGACATCACCCTGGTGGTCGATGATTCCATCAGCATGGCACTGCGCGACTATGTGCTCGACGGCAGGCCGATCACGCGCATGACCGCGCTGAAGGGGATTCTGGGACGCTTCGTCAGCCGGCTGCACGGCGACCGGCTGTCTGTCGTGGTGTATGGCGACCATCCCTATACCCTGGTGCCGATGACCGAAGATCACGGACTGGCGCAGAAGATGCTGGCACGTCTCAGCATCGGGCTGGCCGGACGCACCAACGGGCTCGGTGAAGCCGTCGCCCTGGCGGTGAAGCAGTCCAGTGCCGCACCGAAAGCCCGGCGCGTGCTGATGCTGTTCAGCGACGGCGCACGGCCCGTGGGGCCGGTTGCCCCGCGCGCTGCAGCAGCACTGGCCGCCGCCCACAAGATCCGTCTCTACACCATCGCCATCGGTGCCGTCGGTGGGTCGAGCGCCGCAAAGCAGGCCGCGGGTCTGGTTTACGATCCCGCCGACCGGGCCCGTTTGCAGCAAATGGCAACCATGACCGGCGGACGCTATTATGCCGCCCGCGACACCGGCTCCCTGGCGCGGGTGATCCGGGACATCGAGCAGCTGGAACGGCCATCGTCGCCCGCCAAGCCGCGTCGTCTGCGCCAAGCGTTGTACCCGTGGCCGCTGCTGCTGGGCCTGCTGCTGCTCGCCGCCGGGCAGTGGCGCGACCTGCGCCGGGGTCGGTCGTGAACGTCGCCGTGGCGTTGGGCCAGCTGCAATGGCGTGAGCCGCTGTGGCTGTGGCTGCTGTCGGCTCCCTTGTTGCTGCTGCTGTGGCAACGCTGGCGCCGTCGCCGCGGGCGGGCCTACGCGCAGCCGCAGCTGCTGCCATGGGTGGCGTTGGGCGATGAACGCGGGCGCTTGCGGCGCCTGTTGTCGCCGATGACGGCACGCTGGCTCGCCTGGTCGCTGCTGGTGGTGGCCGCGGCCGGGCCCCGCGTCGCGTTGCAGCTGCCCAGCGAGGCCTTGCGCAACGGCGTCGACGTAGTGGTGCTGTTGGACGTTTCCCGTTCCATGGCCGCGGCCGACGTCGCCCCCGATCGGCTGCGCCGGGGCATCATCGAGCTGCAACAGCTGTTGCCGGACATGAAAGGCGACCGGGTCGGCGTGGTCGTGTTTGCCGGCCGTCCTCACTTGCTGGCGCCGCTGACGTTCGACCGCGCGGCCGTGCTGCATTACCTGGACTCGCTCAAGCCGGGCCTGGTCCCCAGTGCCGGCAGCCGCCTGGCGCCGGCACTGGCGTTGGCGCAGAAGACCCTGGCCAACGGGCGCCGCCGCGCCCGCGCCCTGTTGCTGGTCAGCGACGGGGAATGGTCAGACGCACCGGGCGCGCGCCGCAAGCGCCTGCAGCAGGCCCGGCGGCTACGCGCCGATGGTGTCCGGCTTTATGTGCTGGGCGTGGGTACCGCCGGCGGCGCCGGTGTACCGGACGGCCACGGCGGCTGGCTGCAGTTCCAGGATGCACCGGTGCGCAGCCGTCTGCACGCAGCGGCGCTGCAGGTGCTGGCCGACGCCGGCGGCGGCCGCTATTCGCCGGTGACGGTGGACGACAGCGACTGGCAGGTGCTCTACCGGAACGGCATTGGCAGGCTGGCGACCCATACCTTTTCGGCGCAAGAGGCCAGGCGCATTATCTGGCGCGAGTTGTATCCCTGGCTGTTGCTGCCGGGGATCGTATTGTTGTTCCTGTCGCTGTACCCCGTGGGGCGGTGGCGGTCGACCGGGACGGCAGCCGCCGTGGCGCTCTGTATCCTGCTGACCGGCACGCCCCCCAATGCCCGGGCGGCCGATCAAGCCGGGCTGCTGCGCCAGGCCTATGCCGCCTATCAGCGGCATGATTATGGAACTGCGCGCGCCGTTTACGAGCGCCTGCCCGGGTACGCCGGGCGTGTGGGACAGGCAGCCAGCGCCTATCGCCTCGGTCGCTACCAGGAAGCCGTGCGCCAGTACAGCCAGGCGGTACTGGCAGCGCAGAGTGACCGCGAGCGCGCCGAGGCGTTGTTCGATCTGGGCAACAGCCAGCTTCAACGCGGCGCGTTCGACCAGGCCATTGACGCCTACCGCGACGCCGCGCGCTATCGCGACCCCTATCCCGCCGCCGCGCACAACCTGCAACTGGCCCGCTTCCTGCGCAAAGCCGTGCAGCACCGCCAGCATGCCAGCGTCCTCGGCCGTCAGGGCGGCCGCGGCGCCGACGTGGGGGTGGGCGCATCGAGCCTGACATTGGGCGCCAAGACGCCGCCCGCCGCCAGCCGCGGCGCGCAGCGTACCGTTCCCCTGGATCTGTCGACGCTCATCGCCCGCGGCGAGCGCCGCGCCCGGGTGATGCGTCAGGACCACTCCACGCGCGGCACAGGACTCGGAAGCGCGACGCCGCGACAGCTGGCCGCCGCGCGAGCGGCGATGAAGCGGCTGCAGGACGATGCGGCGCCGTTGTGGCGCAGCCTGTTTGAACGTGAAGAAGGCTTCGCGGCGCCGGTGACCTCGCCGCAAACCATCAAGGGCGTGGCGCCATGGTAGCCGCCGGCCGGCTTCTGTGCCTGTTGGCGCTCTGGGCTGCGGCCTGCGTCGCTGCCGCCGCTCCGCGCCTGACGCTGCACCTCGAGCATACACAGACGTCCCTGGGAATGCCGTTGACCGCAACGCTGCACGCCGTGGGGATGACCGCCGACCTGACCCGAATCGATTTGCGGCCGTGGCGCGAGCCATTCCATGTCATCGTCAGCGGGCACAGTGCGCGAGGCGCGGGCGACGATGCGACACAGACCTTGCGGCTGCAGTTATACCCGCGGCGGGTCGGGACCCTGACACTCGCGCCTCTGGCGCTGGCTGGCGTCAAAACGACCGCGTCCCGGGTCATGGTCCAGCCGCCGCGGTTCGCCGGTGCGCGGTTGGCGGTACAGACCCACGTCTCCGGGCGCACGCCGTGGCAGCGTGAGCAGGTGCTGGTCACCATCCAGGTGCGGTCGCCGGATCTGTTTTTCGGCCTGGAGACGGACGCCGCGCCCGCCATCGACGGATTCCGGGTGATTCCGTTGCCGGTGCAGCGCGACCGGGTGCGCATCGACGGCGTGGAATATGCCGTGCGGCGCCTGGGTTGGGCCCTGTTTCCGCTGCTGCCGGGCAAGCAGACGCTGGAATTGCCGCCGGTGCGCTACGTTGCCAACGGCATCGCCAGACGCGTGTTCTTTTTGCCGGTGCAGCATTTGGCGGTCAAGCCCCTGCCAGCCTACATCCCGCCCCAAGTGCCGGTCGGCGCCGTCTCGGCCCACGCCGATACCGCGTCGGGCGACCTGGCGCGGGTGGGACACCTGGAATTCTGGCATGTCACGGTAACGGGGCGCGGCGTGCCCGCCGACTGGTTGCCGCCGTTGCTGAGCGGGATTCACAGCGATGCCGGACTGGCCGTGTTTCCGGCCTTGTCCCACCGCGGCGAGCAGCCGGACACGGTCGCCGGCGTGCGGGCCCGCGTGCGCTATGACATCCCTTTCAAACCGCTCAGCAACGGCCGGGTGAAGCTGCCGGCCCTGCGGTTGCAGTATTTTGATCCCGACAGCGGCCGCTTGGTGACCACCCGGCTGTCGCCCCCGCGGCTGTTTGCCCTGAGTCTTCCGGTGTTGCTCAGCGTCGTGGCGCTGGCGTTGATGCTGGCGGGTGGCGGGGCGTGGCTGCTGCTCCCGCGCCTGGCGGCACGGCTGCGCAGGCGCCGCGCGCGGCGGGCCGCCCTGGCCGCTTTGCGCACCAGCCGCGAGCCGCTTGCGGTGCGGCAGGCGCTGCAGCATCTGGCCGTCGCTGAAGGCTGGGGCGAACCGCCGACGCTGCGCGAGTGGTACCAGCACTGGCAGGCGCGGTTTCGCCCCGACCCGCAACTCTGGGGGCTGTTGCAGAAGCTGTCGCAGATCCGCTACGGACCCGGACCGTCAGCCCTGCCGACCACATTCGTCGAGACCTTGCACCGCCGCCTGAGCCACCGCGGCGGCTGACAACTTCTGCGGTTGCTGCCCCGCCTCTGGCAGTTGTTGGCATCATTGACATGCCAACAACTGCCGTACCTGCCATTGGCCCGCCGCCACTGCAATCCCATAGGCATGATTCCTAAAGCAAATACCATAAATGAACAATGGGCATAAACTTTGCCTTTTATAGGCGTTGGCTGTGATCCGTCGACGGTGCCGCCCGCGCCGCCCGACCGGCAAAGGCGGTGGATCGCAGCACCCGACACCCGGGCGTGACCACAGCCACGACCACGGGATACATAACACCGAGCATGCCGCCGGCGCCCGCGGTGCCAGGGATGCAAGCAGAGGGGAGAAACAGCATGAGCGACCACTATCACAAGTCCGGAGTTGGTGTTTCCCGACGGGCCTTTCTCAAGCTTTCCGGCACCACGGCCGCGGCGGTGGCCGCCGGCGGTTGTGCCGGCATCGCCGGTTCGGTGGCGGCCGGCGGTACAGCCCCGTCCGCTGCCACGCGCAGCCTGTCGCGCCGCGCCCACCTGCCCAAGGCCGCGGGTCAGCGTGTGGTGGTGGTGGGCGGCGGATGGTCGGGCCTGACAATCGCCAAATACATCAAGAAGGAAGATCCCAATCTGGACGTGGTGCTGGTGGAAAAGCGGGCGACGTTCATGTCCTGCCCCATCAGCAACCTGTGGCTGGCCGGACTCGTGGACCTGGAGTTTCTCACCCACAGTTTCCTGGATGCCGCCAGCAACAACGGCTACACCTTCTTCAATGCCACGGTGGCGGACGTGGACCGCGTCAGCCGGCGGGTCTACACCGAGCAGGGCTTTGTCGATTACGACTACCTGGTGCTGTCCCCCGGCATCGACTATGACTATCCGGCCATCGGGGTCAGCGCGCCGGAGCAGATCTACGCCCTCAAGACCCGTTATCCGGCCGCGTTCATTCCCGGGTCCGAACATCTGTCCCTGAAGAACAAACTCATGGATTTCGACGGCGGAATTTTTCTGCTGACCGTGCCGAGCGGCAATTATCGTTGCCTGCCCGGCCCGTACGAGCGCACCTGTATGGTGGCTTCGGTGCTCAAACGGGACAAAATCCCCGGCAAGGTGGTGCTGCTCGATGCCAATCCAGACATCACCATCAAGCGCGACGGCTTCCATGCCGCGTTCCGGGAGCTGTACAAGGACTATGTCGAGTATGTCCCGTCGGTGAAGATCACCGGCGTCGACGTGCAACGCCGCGTCGTGCATTCCGAGTTCGGGGATTATCCGTTCCAGGATGCCGCCATCTATCCCCGGGTGCGCGCTTCCACGCTGATCGAAACCCTGGGGCTGGTCGATCCCGCGAGCCCCCAGAAGGAAGCCCGCATCGATCCGTTTTTCTACCACGTGGAAGGCGACGAGCGGGTGTTCGTGGCGGGTGATTCCCGCCCCATGCCCTATTCGAAGAGCGGCAACACGGCCAATTCAGAAGGCAAGTTCGTCGCCGCGGTGGTGGCCGCCCGCGCCAACGGCAAGGACGTCGGCAAGTGGCGCAGCCCGCACACGATCTGCTATTCCATGGTCAACGCCGATCCCATGGAGGCGATCAGCGTCGACGCCCAATACGCTTATAACGAAAAGACCAAGTCGTTCGGCTTCGACAAGGTGAAGCTGTTCGAGGACCGCGACGCGGCCAAAGGGGCGGCAACCCTGGAATGGGCCCGGGGCCTGTACCGCGACATGTTCTCGTGAGCCGGGTCACGTGGCGCCGGTGCCCGCCGGCCGGACCACCGATGTGGCAGCGCAACGGGAGCGTGCACCGAAATGGCATAGGTACATCAACGACAAATCAGACCGGACGAGACAGCGATGTTGTCATTGCTGTTTTCCCTTTTATCTGCATTTTTTCAGGCGGCCGCGGTGGATACCATGAATCGAAGACATTTCGTCACCTTATGTACCTCCGCACTGGCACTGGCCACTGCCAATCCGCGCGCGCTTGCCAGACCCCGCGGTGCGTTGCACCGCTATGCGCGGGCGCGGCTGGTCGACAGCAAAGGCCAGCCGATCCACGCGCGGAAGTTGGCCGTGGACCGCTGCTACGTATTCTTCTATCCCTATGCCGGCACGCCCTGTTACCTGATCCGCCTGGGCGTGCTCACCCAGGGCGAAACGCTGGCCATGTCCGACGGCACCCCTTACGACTGGCAAGGCGGCGTCGGCCCCGACGGCACGGTGGTGGCATTTTCCGCCATCTGTTCGCACTTGATGACCCATCCGACGCGCAAGATCAGCTTTATCAACTACCATGCCGACGCCGATGAGCTGTCGGGGCGCCAGAACGTCATCAGCTGCTGCGCCCACGGCAGCGTTTTTGACCCGGCGCGGGGCGCCAAGGTGGTATCGGGGCCGGCGACGCAGCCCCTGACGGCAATCGCTTTGGAGCACGAAAAGGCAAGTGACGAGCTGTTCGCCGTGGGCACCTACGGCGGGGAGACGTATCGCGATTTCTTCCGGGCTTTCAAGCGCGATCTGCGCGAAGAGTTCGGCCGCCGCGGCGCCACGCGCGAAATTCACGATGACACCGTGGTGCGGCCGATCGAAGACTACACCAAACAGGCCATCCGTTGTTGAGAAAAGGATGGGAGCGATCAGGTCGGAACGACAAACTCCGTGCCTCTTTTCGCCGTTCTCTTTTCCCTGCGTTTCTCAGCCGCCGGTGCCGCGAATCCGCCGCACGTGCCGGTACAGGGTGCGTTCGCTCACACCCAGCATGCGGGCGGCATGGGCGCGGTGTCCGTCGCAGCGCTCCAGCGCATCGAGGATTGCCTCGTCGGTGAGGCGGTCGCGCCGGCTGAGCAGTGCCGCCTGGGCGCCGGTGGATGCCGCCTCCGCCCCCGTGTGTTCCTGCGCCACCGGGCCACCGCCCTCGAAAACGATATGCTCCGGGCACATGATGTCGTCGCTGGCGAGTATGGTCGCCCGTTCGATCACATTGCGCAGCTCGCGCACGTTGCCCGGATAATCGTGCGCCAACAGCGTCTCGATCACCTCCGCGGACAGAGGCAGATGCAGGTCGCCGTTGGGCAGGTTGGAGAGAAAATGTTCGGCCAGGGCGACGATATCGTCCTTGCGCTCGCGCAAGGACGGTACATGCACCGGAAATGCCGACAGGCGGTAATAGAGATCCTGGCGAAACTGTTCTTCAGCGACCATCGCCTGCATGTTGCGGTTGGTCGCCGCCAGCACCCGTACGTCCACCTTGATGTATTCCGTGCCGCCGAGGCGCCGGATAGTGCCGCTTTCCAGCACCCGCAGCAGCTTGGTCTGCAGATGCAACGGCAACTCGCAGATTTCGTCGATAAACAGGGTGCCGCCGTCGGCAACCTCGAACAATCCCTTCTTGCGCGAACTGGCGCCGGTGAATGCGCCTTTCTCATGGCCGAATAGCTCGCTTTCAATCAGGTGCTCGCCGAGCGTGCCGCAATCCACCACCACGAACGGCTGGCGGGAACGGTCCGAGTAGTGATGGAGGTACGATGCCACCCGCTCCTTGCCGACGCCACTCTCTCCGAGCAGCAGCACGGTGGTCAACGTCGGCGCCACGCGTTGCAGCAGGCTCGTCAGACGCAACAGCGGGCGGGAACGGCCCACCAACGCCCAGTCGTCGTCATTGGCTTGGCTGACGACCTGGACGTACTCGCCCATGTACAACACGTGCCCGTCGTTGTCGAAGATGGGGGCGGCCTGGAGCTGGACGTATTCTTCCTGGCCGTCGCGGTCATAGTGCACGTGCATGACCTGGGTCGGCTGGCCGGTGGCGAACACCGTTTCCAGCGGACAGTGCTCGCCATGCTGGCTGCAGGGCACCGAAGACCGATGGGAGATCTCGTAGCAGTGATGACCGACAATTTCACCGATGGACACGCCGTAGCGGCTGAGGTAAGCCCGGTTGGCGGCAAGAATCTGGTAGTCCCGGTCGATGACGACGAACGGACCGGGCAGGATATCGATGATCTGTTCGCAGCTGGGCTTAGCGGTATCGGTCATGACGCGGGGTCCTCCCTGGGCAGGTTTGTCATGACGTGGCATGACATGGTCGTCAGTGTCGCACGATTCCCCGGGTCGTTCAATCGGTTCGGCGGGCACGCCGATGGTCCCGAACGCGTCAGTCCAGGGGTGCCTGTCTCCTGTTTCCATAGGCCAAAAACACGCTCACCAGTTCCAGGGGCGACACACGCGCCCAATGCCATCGCCGCGACAGCGGAATTCGCCGCGGGTACGCCGCTTTCGCAGCAGATTCCGTGCCACGCGCCGACGGCGATCCGGCCGCGGCCGAGCGTGGTGTGGGCGCTCAGAGGTCGGCGCGCGACCGCGCCGATTGCGTCGTCGGTGGGATGGTGTTGAGGGTAGAGCTGGAGGTACTCCCGCCAACTGGCCCATTCCACGGCCAACTCCGGGTCACTGCCATGGCAGCCGGCCACGGTGACCACGCAATTGCCGATTTTCCATCGGCCGTCACCGGTGATCGGACCTTCGATGAGACCGATTGTGGGTCCCGTTGCCTGACGCCGGAACGGTTCGAAGTACAGCAGGCCCCGAGGATGGGGAAACCGTTCGGCCAACCGGTGCCGCCCGCCTCCGGGCGGGCGGATGGTCAGTGGAGCGGTCACGGTGAACAGCTGCATCGCAAGCGCGCCATCCGGTTCAACAGCAACGATGCCAGTATGCCGCCGGCGGCCCGGATCAGCCGTCGTCGCCGGGTACAACCGCCGGCATGACGATCGGACCCTCGCGCAGGATACCCCCGTCGTCCCGCCACAGCGCGCACCCGACCGGCGCCACCTGAAGACCCGCTATCGCGCCGTCGGCCGCCGCCGCAAGCACCGCGCCGAGGCAGGCGTCAAGGCGGTCATGACTCAATGGCTCGCCGGTGGGATCGAGGTGCACACCGAAGCGCCGCAACAGCGCGGTGCGCTGGCGGCGTCCCGCCTCGGACGTTTTGCGGGACAGCCGGCGTCCGGCCAGCCGCGGCCAGGCACCGCCGGGATAAAACTCGTGCACCCCACCGGCCGCACCGACGACACTGAGCGGAACGCCGCGGCCATGGAGGGCGGCGTATAGTTCGATCGAGGAGCGCAGGAAGCCGCTGTAAGGCCGAGTCAGGTCGGGCAGTCGGTCACCGGTCCTGCCGGGCGTGGCGCACAGCCGTTCGCTCTCGCGCACCGCGGCCCCGGGCCGGGCCAAGCCCTGGGGGCCATCGATCATCACCAGGCGGGCACCGTGGATCCGCTCCAGCAACGGTCCCAGGTTGGAGGCGAGATCCCCCGCGGGCCAGCGCCATTGCCAGAACAGTGCATGCAGCGTGCCGTCGCCATTCGACACCAGTTCACACGCGTCGTTGGGCCTCGGCACGCGCGCATAGCGGCTGGACAGATCCACGCCAAGGTAGACGCGCCGGGTTGTGGTAGTGCCGGTCGACATGCCTGGCTTTTCCCGCAAACGTCAGCCGGTCGATGCGCCGGTCCTCGCACAATGGCCGTTACCGTTCCCCGCCACCGCATTCAGTAATCGCAGCCGCTCGGCCCCAGACCGTCACGGTCCCACTCCAGGTCGGCGCACAGCACGTGCCGGGCACCATCCAGGTCGAAGGCGATCAACAGGGTCAGACAATAGCGGGCCTCGCGGGCCGAGAGATACGGCCGGGTCATTTGCACCCTCCCCGGCTGGCACATCGCGCGGCGAAAGTAGGGCCTGCGGGACCAGTTGGCCGAGCGGGTGTCACCCAGCGGGTCGAAGCGTCCGCGCTCCGCACCCTGCACGCCGGAACGTTCGATGTTGTCGCCCACCTGGGCGCCGTGGCAATCCAGAAGATAGCAGCGGTCGAGGCCCGGCACCTGCAATAGCGCTCGGGAGGCGCCCCTTACGCTTGCGGTTCGCCTGGCGCATCAATCTGGTGCCGCACCCCGGCGCAGCGCACGTTTTCCGAAGCGGGCGCGGATCGCGTCGGCGACCCGGTCCAGCTCCTGCTGTCGCGCTGCCGGCGCCTCGCCGAACAGGTCCGGCTGCTGTTGCTGCGCCCGCTGCAGGTCCGCGACGCCCACGCCAAGCAGCCGCACCGGGGCACGCAGGGGCAGCAGGCGCTCGAACAACTGTCCGGCACGGCGCCACAGGTCGTCGGTGATGTCCGTGGCCTCCGCCAGGGTGTGCGAGCGGGTAATGGTGGTGAAATCGCCGTAGCGTACCTTGATCAGGACTGTGCGGCCGCGATATTGACTCTGGCGCAGGCGGAAACCCACTTGCTCGGCCAGCGAGCGCAGCCACGCGCGCAACACCAGCGGGTCGCCGATATCATGCGCGAAAGTGGTCTCGTGGGATACCGATTTGGCTTGCCGGGCCGCATGCACCGGACGTTCATCGCGGCCGCGCGACAGCCGCCAGAGGTGTTCGCCGAGCTGGCCGAAATGCCGCACCAGCCAGTCCCGCGGCAGGCGGCGCAATTGGCCGATGGTCCGCAGGCCGAGCTGGTGCAGCGTGCGTTCGGTTACGTTGCCTACGCCCCAAAGGCGGCTCACCGGCAATGGGTCGAGAAAGGCCTCGATACCCTCCTGGTCCACGACCACGAAACCATCGGGTTTGTGCAGATCGCTGGCCAGTTTGGCCAGAAACTTGTTGGGCGCGACGCCGACGGAGGCGACCAAATTCAGCTCGCGGCGGATGTCGTTTTTGATGCGTCGCCCCACTTGATCGCTGGGACCGAACAATTTCTCGCTGCCGCGGACATCGAGGAACGCCTCGTCGAGGGACAGCGGTTCCACAATCGGGGTATAGCGTTCGAAAATGGCGCGGATCTGACGGGAAATTTCCGCGTAATGGGCCATCCGCGGCGGCAGGAACACCGCCTGCGGGCACAGGCGCCGGGCCTGTGCTGCCGGCATGGCGCTGTGGATGCCGAACCGCCGCGCGGCATAGCTGGCCGCCGCGACAACGCCGCGGCCGTCCGGCGAGCCGCCGACGATCACCGGGCGGCCGGCCAACTCCGGGCGGTCGCGGATTTCGACCGACGCATAGAACGCATCCATGTCGACGTGGAGGATCATGGGTTGCGCGCCTTACGACACGGACCAGAGAGCATGGCTCCGGGTGCAGCGGCTATGCCTGTAAGTCGGGCGGTGGAAGTCACCCTCGGGTGCCCGCGTCACGGGCCGTGAGCAGGTAGGCTTTCTCGATCAACCGTGTGATCCCCTTCTCCCGCAGGCGGGCGTTGTCGCCCAGCACATCGCGAACCGTCAGCCGCTCGATGGCATAGCGCTCGTCGTACAATGCCCGGACTTCGGCCTCCTCCACGGAGAACGGCGGTCCGTCCATCTGGCCTTCGGGGTATTCCAGCGTGACCAGGAGCACCGGCACCCGGTCGCCCAGCAGTGACGAGAGGTGGGAAACATAGCGCCGGCGCATGTCCTCAGGCAAAGCGATCAACGAGGCCCGGTCGTACACCGCGCCGACACCGGCCACATCGGCGGGTCCGAGATCGAAATAGTCGCCGCACAACAAGGTCACGTCGCCGTGCTGCCAGCATCGATAGCGCCCCTTGTCGGTCTCGGTGGACGACAGGTGGTTTTCGGCGAAGAATGCCTCAACGGCAATGGCGCTGAGCTCCACGCCGATGACGCGGTAGCCCTGGTCACGGAGCCAGAGCAGGTCGTTGCTCTTGCCGCACAGCGGCACGAACACCGCCGCACCGCGCGGCAGCCCCACACGCGGCCAGCACTCGCGCAAGTGCAGGTTGACCTGCTCCTGATGGAAGCCGATCTCGCTGCGTTCCCAACGCTGTTCCCAGAAGCTAGGGTCCATGAGCGTTCCGAATGGCCGGATCGGGCCGTGGCCGGACAACTTCGGGTCGATTCACTGATTGTACTCCGGTCAGTCGAACGCGGCCTCTTTCACTTCGCGGAAATGGCCGGCGAACGTCACCTTCACGCCCTCGCGCACATAGTCCGGCAACTCTTCGAAATCCCGTCGATTGGCCTCCGGCAGGATCAATTCCATGATCCTGCTGCGCCGCGCAGCGATGACCTTTTCGCGAATGCCCCCCACCGGCAGCACCTGGCCGGTCAGGGTCAACTCGCCGGTCATGGCCAGGGGCCGGCGGATGCGCTGATTCCGTGCCAGGGACAGCAGGGCCGTGGCCATGGTGACACCCGCGCTGGGGCCGTCCTTGGGGGTGGCGCCCTCGGGCACGTGCAGATGCACGAATGCTTGGTCGAAGAACCCCGGGTCGCCTTCGTACTCTTTCAGGTGCGCCGAAACGTAACTGTAGGCGATCTCGGCGGATTCGCGCATGACCTCGCCCAGCTTGCCGGTGAGCTTGAAGCCGCGGTTCTTGGTATGGACCCGGGTGGCCTCCACGGCCAGCGTCGCGCCGCCCATGGCCGTCCACGCCAGGCCGGTCACGATGCCCACGCCGCGCAGCGGCTTGTCCGGGCGGAAGAACGGCGGACCCAGGTAGTCCTGCAATTCCTTGATGCCGATGCGGATCGGCGTCTTGGTCCTGCCCAGCAGGCGCACCACCGCCTTGCGCACGATGCGTCCCAACTGTTTTTCCAGGCTGCGGACGCCGGCTTCACGGGCGTAGCCCTCGATCAGATGGCGCAGCGCCGCGTCGGTGATCTTGAGCTGGCTGGACTTCACCCCGGCCCGCTGCAGCTGCCGGGGCCACAAGTGGTGGCGGGCGATCTGCACCTTTTCTTCGGTGATGTAGCCCGCCAGACGGGTGATCTCCATGCGGTCCAGCAGCGGCGCGGGGATGGTGTCGAGCTGGTTGGCGGTACAGACGAACAGCACTTTGGACAGGTCGAAGCGAACGTCCACGTAATGATCGAGGAAATCGCTGTTCTGCTCCGGATCGAGCACCTCCAGCAGCGCCGAAGCCGGGTCGCCGCGGTAGGAGGCGCCCACCTTGTCGATCTCGTCGAGCATGATCACTGGGTTGGCCACCCCGCTGTCTCGAATGGCCTGAATAAATTTCCCCGGCATGGCCCCGATATAGGTGCGGCGGTGACCCTTGATCTCCGCTTCGTCGCGCATGCCGCCGAGGCTGAACCGATAGAACTTGCGCCCCAGGGTGTCGGCTATGGAGCGGCCGATGGAAGTCTTGCCGACGCCGGGCGGCCCCACCAGCAGCAGGATGGAGCCGGAGATTTCGCCGCGGAAGGCGCCCACTGCCAGGAACTCGATGATCCGGTCCTTGACGTCTTCGAGGCCGTCGTGATCGCGGTCGAGGATTTCCCGGGCGCGCTCGAGGTCCAGCTTGTCCTCGGTGTACTTGCCCCACGGCAGGCTGGTCAGCGTATCAAGGTAATTGCGGGTTACGGCGTACTCCGGCGACCCCGCCTCCAGGATCGACAGCTTCTGCATCTCCTCGTCCAGGCGCTTGCGCGCCTCCGCGGGAACCTCAAGTTCCTGCACCCGCTCCCTGAACATTTCCAGATCGGCCGTGCGGTCGTCCTTGGCGATGCCCAGTTCCTTCTGGATTTCCTTGAGCTGTTCGCGCAGGAAGAACTTGCGCTGTTGCTCCGACATCTTCTCTTCGACTTTCTGCCGGATCTGGGTCTGCAGGCGCGCCACCTCCAGTTCCTTCTTCAGCAGCACCAACACCCGCTCCATGCGCCGTTTGACGGGCACGATTTCGAGGATCTCCTGCAATTCCGCGCCGGAAACCGTGGTCATTCCGGCGGCGAAGTCGGCCAGGAACGACGGCTCATTGGGGCTGAACCGATCCAGGAACGCCTTCAACTCCTCGCTGTAGAGGGGATTGAGCGGTACCAGTTCCTTGATGGTGTTGATCACCGCCAACGCGTAGGCGCGCAGCTCGTCCTTGTCCTCCTGGGGCGCCTCCGGGTATTCCACCTGGGCCAGGAACGGCGGCTCCCGGCGCAGCCACTTGACGATGCGGAAACGCTGGAGGCCTTCGGCAATGAACTGGATCTTGCCGTCCATGCGCCCGGGGTGATGCATGCGCACCAGGCTGCCGGTGGTGTGCAGATCGTCCGGCCCGGCCGCATCGGCATCGTCGGCCGTGGTCAGGCACAAACCGGCCAAGTGATGGGCCGTGTCGCCAATGGCCGATACCGTCTCCAGCCAGGGATCGGCGTTCATGATCAGGGGCATCACCTGGCCCGGGAAGAACGGGCGTCCGCTTACCGGCAACAGGTGAATGGTTCCGGGAAGGATATCGCCGGGGACGACCAGTTCCGCGGAAGGGTTGCGGTCGCCAGTGTCTTCCTGCACCCGTTCCGGGTTGGTGACATGCTCGGATTCGTCGTCGGTCATGGTTCTCAATTGCTGGTACTGACAGCGGACGCTGAAAACGACGTTCCAGGCGCCGCCGGTCCGCCGTATTGTGTGATTAAAAATACTAATACAATAGAGTAGTTGTAAACACTATTTGATACTCTTTCGAGTATTTGCCCACTCCCCACCCTTGCCATGCACGGGTGCTCGGGGTATACCGGGCGCCAACCTCAACCGCACCGGCAAAGCTCCGATGGCTGCTTGCACCGTTTTGCGTATGGGCGACCCGCGCCTATTACAAGTCTCCCAGCCAGTCGACTCGTTCGGCACGGCGGAGCTGGAATCCCTGATTGCCGACATGTTCGACACCATGGCGGCGCAACGAGGCGCCGGCCTGGCGGCAATCCAGATCGGTGTGCCCTGCCGGGTGGTGGTGTTTGGCCTGGAGCACAGTCCCCGCGCCGCCACCTGCGAGCCGATTCCCACCACCGTCCTCATCAACCCTAGCATCGAACCGCTGACCGGCCAGCAGGATTTGGCCTGGGAAGGCTGCCTGAGTGTGCCGGGGATGCGCGGTCTGGTGCCGCGGTTTACCCACATCCGCTACTCGGGTTTTGACCCCCGGGGCCGGGCCGTGCAACGGGAGGTGAGCGGCTTTCATGCCCGCGTGGTGCAGCACGAGTGCGATCACCTTGACGGCGTACTGTATCCGCAGCGCATCCTCGATTTGCGTCAATTCGGCTTCGTGGAGGAACTGGATGCCAGCGGCGCAATGCAGTCCGGGCGACTACCCTGCGAGGATGGCCCCTCCTGCGCCGCGTCTTCCGACGCCCCGCCGCGGTTGTGACGGGCGCCGGTCCCAGGGCGTTGCGCATTGTCTTCATGGGCATGCCCACGGCGTTTTCGGCCGCACCATTGCAGCGGTTGCTGGGGCTGCGGGCGGTTCAGCTGGCGGCAGTGGTGCTGCCCGGCCGGCCCTCGCCCCAGCCGGCCTGGGAATTGCCCGTGCGTCCCGCAAGGCCGAATCCGGTGGCGGCGTTGGCCGAAAGCCATGGGGTCTCATCGCTGACGCTGCCGGATCTGCGCCCCGCCCGCGTCGCCCAGCTGGAGACGCTGTCCCCGGACCTGATCGTGGTGGCCTGCTACCCGAACCTGTTCCCACCCGCCCTGCTGTCGTTGCCCCGGTACGGTTGCCTCAACCTGCATCCGTCGCTGCTGCCCCGCTACCGCGGCCCGGCGCCGTTGTTCTGGCAGTTCCGTCTGGGCGAGACCCATGGCGGTGTGACGCTGCATTACATGTCGGACACGCCCGACGGCGGGCCGATCCTGGCACAGGCGCCGATGACGCTGCCGGACGGCATCGCCCGGATCGAGGCGACGCGGCGACTGGCGGAGCACGGCGCGGATCTGCTCGAACAGACGCTGTCCCGGGTCGGCAGCGGAACCCTGCACCCGACGCCACAGGATGAAGCCCGCCGCACCCGGTATCCCTGGCCGGAGGCAAGGGATTTCGAGGTTCCCTGGTACTGGCCGGCGCGCCGGGCGTTCAATTTCATTCGCGGCACCACGGGCCCGGGCCAAACCCATACCGTGATCACGGGCACCGGAAGGCGGCTGCGGGTAAGCGACGCACTAGGCTATACCGAGCGCGAGGTGTTGGAGGACGAGTATCAGGCCGCGGGCAAGCGCCTGCGGATTGGATTTTCCGACGGCGTGCTGGACGCGCTGGCCGCGGAGGGCAGGCGCTAAGCCCGCGGGGCAAGGATCGCCGGCACAGGCAACACTGCCGACGCGCTCGCGTCAGGCCGCCCGGGCCTGCAGTGCCTCGCCGACGCCGTCCCAGAACCGGATCCTCGCCTCCAATGCGTCCTTTGCCGCCTGTTGCGCCTCACCCATGCGGACCGCGTCACCGTCACACAGGCGCGCTACCATTTTCAGCGACAAAGGCGCGTGAAAATCTTCATCCAGATGAATGTGGCGATTGAGGTAGAAATGGAACAGCGGTGCGTCCGCCTCCCCGATCCCCATGCGCTTGAGCAGTGCGCGGAACATGTTGGGAATGATGTGCTCACGCCCCAGGGCCAGCGCGCTGGCGACCACGTGCGGCTTGTCGGTGGCGATAAAGCGGAACGTCGCCGTGGTGAATTCGCGAGCCGCCGCCGGAACCGTCGGGTCGCTCAACGCCGTTTGGATACCGTCGCGGCGCACCCGTTCCAGAAATGCCAGCATCGGTTCCGGATCGGCGCCGACTTCGCGCATGGCGCCACAGTAGAGTTCGAAATGGCTCAGGTAAACGGGGTTTCCGTCCTTGTCGGGCGGTGCTTCATCGGTTTCCTCCTCCAGCACCAACTGGTTGATGAAATACCGCAGGTCAGTATTGCCGGCGGGAGCCCATGGTTGCGCTGCTGGCGCAATGTGGTGCTGGAGGTATTTGATCAGGGACATGAAGTCCCACACGGAAAAAACATGGTGCTGCATAAAGCAGCGCAGATCGCTGAGCGTGCGCACCGCGCCATAAACGGGATGCTGTTCCAGTCGTAGCTGCAGCGGCCGAAGTGCATCGAAATCAATTACCGAAGTCATACTCGCCTTCCAACGGTTCGTTTGCCAGCGGCGGCACCGCCGCACGAGGTGGACGATTATACCGGTTCCAGACCAAATAGCCCCACTTGCGCTGGCGGAACCGATCACGAATGTTGATCCAAGTCAATGCGAGTCCACGGCAGGGCGCATATCGTATCCAACGTCGCGTGGAGTTAGTTGTACGCGACGGTAGCAGTACCACATCCTGGTGGCCCGTCGTGGATAATGGGTTGATGACAGCGGCCTATTGCGCATGGGAGCCCCGGCGTACCACCGGATGTTAGTGCCGAGACCTTGCTTTGTTCGGCACATCTCCCCCGTGCGCCCTCCGCACGGGGGAGTCCCCCGCTCTTGGCCAGGCCGTTTGGCCTGGCCATCTTTTTCCCTGGTCAACCCTCCTCCGCCGACTCCTGGACAACCGGCAGTTCCACCCGGAATGTGGTCCCTTGACCGACGGTCGAGTCGAACCCGATGCGCCCGCCCATTCGCTCCACGAATCCTTTGGCGATGTTCAGGCCCAGTCCTGTGCCGCCGCGGCTGCGGCTGCTGGAAGCATCCGCCTGAGCGAAACACGTGCCAGCTCCACCTCGACAGTGCCTCCCGCAGGCGAGAACTTGGCGGCATTGGACAGCAGATTGTTCATCACCTGCAAGAAGCGCTCACGGTCGACCCGCACTTGGGCATGAATTCCCCGCGGATCGAACCGCAGTGTGATGCCCAGCTGCTGGGCATAGCCACCGTTGCTGTCGATCGCCGCTTGTACCAGGGCCGCTACGTCGTAGCGCCGGAACTCGAACGGCACGGCGGCGGCCTCCAGGCGCTGAACGTCCAACAGGTCGTCGATCAGGTTGAGCAGACGGTCGCAGTTGCTGTCGGCGATTTCCGCCAGTGAGCGCACCTGATCGGGAACCTGACCGATGCCTCCGCGCAGCAGGCGCAGCGATCCGCGAATCGATGTCAGAGGCGTGCGCAATTCGTGGCTGACGGTGGACATGAATTCATCCTTCATCCGCTCCAGCGCCATGCGCTCGGTGATATCCTCGACCGTGCCGACGACCGCCGCTGTTTCGTCCTCTTCGCGCAACGGCGCGAGACTGAACAGCACCGTGCGCACCTGCCCGCGCCGGCCTTCCAGTTCCGCTGTCTGTTGACGAACGGTCTCGCCGCCCTCGGCCGCGCGCGACAACAGGGCGTTCAGGCGCTCCCGGTCTCGAGGCACGAACAGATGTGCCAGCGGTGTTCCGCTCAGGGCCTGGACGTCACGTCCGGTAAGGATTTCCAACGCCTGATTGGCCCGCACCAGATGCCCTCCGAGATCGAGCACGCAGATGGCATTGGTCGCCGTTTCCATGATGCGTTCGAGAAATTCACCGCTGTCGCGCAACTGCCGCTCGGTGCGCATCCGCGCCGCCACTTCCTGGCGCAGTTTGCGGTTGATGTCCTGCAGCTCCGCGGTGGAGTCCGACAGGTTCGCCACCAGCCCCTGATTCTCGAAGCGCAAACGCAGCGAGTCGGTGAGATTGGCGTGAATTCTGCGCCCGGTCAGGATTAGCATTCCGAGAAACAGCAGCGCCATGGCGCCGATATATTCGTGGGGCGGATCCGGTCGCACCAGCAGGAAGAAACCGACCGGTAGCAGCGCCGGCAACAGATAGGCCAAATAGACCGATTGCACGGACGACAGGAACGGGACCGCCCCCGCGGCCATGCCCGCCAACACGATCAAAACGAACATTTGGTGCACGACGCTGGTCGTCGGGAACAACAGCGTGCCGGCCACGCCCCACCCGGCCCCGCTGAGCGCTGCGCCCAACAGGAACGCCTGGCGCCAATGGCGACGGCTCCGTTGAGCGGGCGCGGTCCTGGCATAGCGCCGAGTCAGCAGATAACGCATCGCCGTCACGCATACCATATAGATCAGCCAGCCGGTCAACCGTCCCTGGTCCACAACCCCCCACAGGACCACGGTGAATATCGCCGTGTTGATCAGCGTGGCGACGAATCCCGGCATCGCCTGGGCATACAGCAGCCGCACTTGCTCAGCAGTGATCTGCGGCTGGAAGTCGCCGGCTTTCGTTGCGTTGGGCGGCGGCACGTGTGGGTCGGTCACGGGTCAGCGCGTGATACGGCGGTAGATGTCGGAGACTTTGTACGGAAGCTTGTGGACCGCGCTGACCACGGTGAAATTCGCTGGCCCATACATGTGTGGAAGGTAGTCCATGGCCTGGTCGTCGATGGTGATGCAATAAGGGTGCACGTTTTGGTAGCGGGCCTCCAGCAGCGCCTGACGGGTGTCCTCGATCCCGTAGTCGCCGCGATACCCGTCCTGGTCGTCGGGCCGGCCGTCGGAAAGCGTGATGAGCAGTTTGGTGCGTGCATCGATATCCTGGAACTCGCGGGTCAGATGGCGGATGAACACCCCCAGGCGCGTATAATCGCCGGGTTTGATGCCGCTGATGCGCGCGCGGACCTCGCCGTTGTAGGACTCATCCAGGCGCTTGATACGCAGCAATTCGCAGCGCTTGTGGGTGAAGCCGGAAAATCCGTAGATCGCATAGCGATCGCCCAGCGTCTCCAGGGATTCGCACAACAGCACCAGGGACTCCCTCTCCAGCTCGTTGATCCAGCCCTTGGTCGAGCCGCTCATATCCACCAGGAACATGACCGCCACATCGCGGTCGAGGCGCCTTCGTTCCGTGAACTGGTGTTCGCTCCATTCCAGGCCGGCACGGTGGTCCGCATAGGACTCCACCACCGCGTCGATATCGACCCCGTCGCCCTCGGGCTGCCTGCGCAGCCGGCGATCCTCACCGCGAAGCGCCTCGAAAGTTCGATACAGCTGCCGCAGGAGCCCGCGATGTTTGTCCAGCGTCCGTTCCACGAACTGGTCGTAGACGGGACGCACGTCGCGTTGTTTGAGCAGGCACCAGCCCTTGCGGTAGTGTTTGCGCTGGTAGTCCCATTCATCGTACACGCGGTCGCCCTGCTCCGGGACGTGTTTTGTGGCATCGCGGGCCGCATTTCCACCCCCACCGCGGTACCGGCCGTGGCCCGCCGGAACGAGGTAGTGCTCGGGAATGTGGCCCATGTCCTGCAGGATGGACTCGATCAGTTGCCGCACGTCGTGGCGCGGGGCTACGGCTTCGCCCTGAAACAGGAGTTGCACCGGACCCATCTCGTCATCGTTCGCGCCCTGGGACCGCCGTACCTGAAATTGAGCTCCCACCGCTGGCACCGGGCCGTCGTCGGGCGGTCCGGCCAGCTCGTCCCGCAGGTCCGCCAGGGCCGCCGCCAGCGCGACCCGGTCACGCGCCTTGCGCGCCCGGATCACGGCCTCCGTGGCCTCCGGTCTCAGTTCGCCTTGATAACAGCATGGCGGCACCTCTTCCGCCGACGGGTACAGTTCGGCCAGCAGAGCATGGCTGTCGCCTACCGTTGCGTTCATATCGCCCAGGCGCTGTTGCGCCCGGTGCCAGATTGCCGATGCGGGCGGTCCGGCCTCGAGCAGGCGCAGGGCGAGCAGTTGGCGATGCAAGCCGGGAAGATCGCGGGCGATGCAGGCGTCCAGCCGCAGCGTTTCCAGAGCGTGGAACAGTCGCAGGGCCCGCCGAAGGTCATCGTAACCGGCCAGCCGCTCGCTCAGCGGCATGCGCCAGGTCCCGTACCAGGATTGGGCCCACAGGTGAGCCGCCATGGCTTTGTACAACCGCTGGTTGAGGGCCGGATCGGCGAAGGTCGTGACGATTTCGGGCAGAAACAGCGTCTGCGTATCGCAGTAGGCTCCGTCGCCCGCTTCGATCTCCAGGCTGCGTCCGCTCAGAGCGGTGACGAACGAGGCCAGCATCCGGCGCAGGTCCGCCAACCGCGCCGCCCCGGCACCGGCCCGGCGTTGCGCCTCCAGGAACTCATCGATTTTCTGCATCGCCGGGATCGAGCCCATGACGCCGGAGCGGTCATAGGTGTCCAGCAGGTACTGGATCCAGGGCTCCCACTCGTCCTCACTCAGCAACCGCGCGCTCCGGGTGCCGAAGATGCAGAAGTTGTAGGCCAGTTCCCCGGTCTGGGCGGCAATGTATTCGACCGCCTCCAGGAAATGCTCCTGCCGCGGCCGCGGCAGCTGGCCGAGTTCCACGGCCGTCTGCTCGACGCTGCGGCGCACCGACAGCACCATGTAAACCGCCCCCTCCAGCCGCCGCTGGAGGGCCGCCGGGTCGAGGGGTAATTGGCCGGAGGCGGGGTTCATATAAAGCCCGGCGGGAACGTCACACGCGCATGCATGCCCCGACTATAGCGCGGCCCCAACCGACGCGCACCACTCGCCCCGGAGCCCGGTCAGGCCTTGGAAAGAAAATCCCGGACCAGCGGCGCGAAGCGCTCCTCGTCGATCAGGAACGCGTCGTGACCCTGCACCGATGGCAGTGATGCGAACTCCACTACCCGGCCCGCCTGCCGCAGGCCCTCGGCGATCTCGCGCTGTTGATCCACCGGGAACAACACATCCGACTCGACGCCGATCACCAACGTGCGCCGCGCACCCACGCGGCTTAGCGCCGCCTCCACCGAGCCGCCGTAATCGGCCAGGTCGAACCAATCCATGGCCCGCGACAGGTACAGGTAGGAATTGGCGTCGAACCTGCCGCTGAAGTTGCGCGCGTTGTGCTCGAGATAGGACTCGACCTGGAATTCGGGCGCGAAGGCACCGCCGGAGAGGTATTCGTTGGCAATGCGTTCACGGCCGAACCGGTGGCGCCATTCCTCGGCGGAGCGGTAGGACATCAGGCCCACCTTGCGCGCCAGCCGCATGCCTTCGGTGGGTTCGGCGTCGGCAGGATAGTCGCCGCCTTTCCAGGCCGGATCCGCGCGGATAACCTCGCGTTGCAGGGATCGCATGGCAATGGCGAAGGGATGGGCGCGGCAGGCGGCGGAGATGGTGATCAGATGGTCCAGTTCATCGCCATATAAAACGCTGTAGGCCAGCGCGGTCATGCCGCCCAGGGACGGTCCCACCACCGCCCGCAGGCGCTTCACCCCCAGCAGGCGCACGGTTTCGCGCCCCGCCTTGGCGATGTCTTCCACCGCAAGCTCGGGGAACTCGAGGTTATACGGCTTGCCGGTGCGCGGATCGACGGAGCCGGGCCCGGTGGAGCCGAAGCAACTGCCGAGGGAATTGACGCAGACTACGAACCAGCGGTTGGTGTCGATGGGTTTGCCCGGCCCCAGCATGTAATCCCACCAACCGGGCGTCGGGTCGGCATCCGACGAACCGGCATGGGCGCCGGGCGAGAGACCGGTGAACAGCAGCACGGCATTGTCCCGCTCGGCATTGAGCGTGCCCCAGGTTTCGTAGGCCACTTGCACCCGCTCCAGGACCCCGCCCCGGTGCATGGTGAACGGCTCGGGCAACAATGCCAACTGCACCGCGCCGTCGGAGTCCTCGATGTGCGGCTGGTTTGCCGCGCGGGTATGATGTGCCGGCTGGAACACCCGTTTCGCTCTCCTGATTGTATGGCGACGCTGCGCCCAGGGCGGACGTCGTGATGTCTGAATAAACTAGATTAATGCGCTCAGGTTTGGTTTTACCACCCCTAAAATGTAGGGCCATTCGCCGCGCTCCCGCGGAACACGACCTTCAATCGTGCGGATGCGCGCCCCGCGGTCCAAGGCGCTCCACCAGCTTGTCGTAATAGTCCTGTTGCAGCCGCAGATCGGCTGCCGCCAGGCGCGTCAACAGGTAGCGCAGTCGCTTTGACGCCGCGCCCCGCGCTTCAACTCCGCGTGCCTCGCTCAGGAGCATCTCCGCGTCAGCGATTTCGCGACGCAATTGCACAGCGGGCGGTACATAGCCCGCGTTCTTGAGTAACCGATACGCAGCGCGCAACTCCGGGGCTACGATGGCTTCGTCGTCGAAGCGCAAGGGCTTGCCCTCCCCCGCGAGACCATCCAGTTCACCGCGCTGCTGAGCCTCGGTGATGTGTTTTTCCGCAAGTTGGTCCAGTAGCCACATAGGGGTCGGTTGAAGCAGAGCAACAAGTCAGGAGGAACGAGAAAACGGATCCAAGGGCTTCGTCCATCATCAACGACGGGCCACCGGATCGGCTGCCGGGCAAACGACGGTAAGGTGCCGGCGGTGCCCACCGGTATCGAGACGGTCCAGCGGCCGGTTACCTTGCGCGGGTGTCATGATCCGTCAGCCGCCGACCGGCCTCAACTGGCGCGTGAGAATATCCTCGAAGTTGCGAATGCGCGCCACGTAGCGCACCGGTTCGCTGCCGCGTGCATAACCGTAGGGCAGATCGTGATAATAGCGCTTCTTGGCCAACAGCGGCAGCACCGACTTGAGATCCCGCCAGCTGTTGGGGTTCTTTCCGAGTTTCTTCGCCAGACGTCTGGCGTCGCGGATGTGGCCCAGGCCGACGTTGTAGGCCGCCAACGCAATCCAGGTGCGGTCCGGCTCGTGAATGCTGTCGGGCAGCCGGCTACGTAGATCACTGAGGTATTCTGCGCCGCCCAGAATGCTGGCGCGGGGACGCAGCCGGTCCTTGATACCCAACTGCTTGGCGGTTCTGAGCGTCAACATCATCATGCCCCGCACGCCGGTAGGGCTGGTAGCGCGCGGGTTCCAGTGAGATTCCTGGTAGGCCTGCGCCGCCAGCAGCGTCCACCGCTCATCGTAGCGCTCGGCAGCGCTTTTGAACATGGTCTTGTAGTGCGGCAGCCGGGCATGGATGCGGTGGATATAGCGGCGGGTATCGACGTAATCGAAGATTTGCACGAACCCGTAGTAGCGCTCGATCACGTCTGCCAGCTTTCCTTCGCGCTTGTAGCGGGCAAACCAGCGCTGAACCTCGCGTTGCAGGCCGGTGGCGCCAGCGGGCATATACCACACCAGCGGCTGGGGCGCGGTCAAGTCGAAGGCTACCGTCAGCTCCGGGTGATAGCGCCGGTTGATTTTCACGATGTTGGAATCGGCGACGGTGCAGTCGATCTTCCGGCGCCAGACCTGCTCCAGCAGTTCTTCGGTATCGGCATCGTCCACCGTCTGCCAGGTAAGACCGGGGTAGCGCTTCTTCAGCTTGCGCAGCTCGTAGGCGTAGCTGCTGCGCGAAATCAATATGACCTTCGCCCGCTTTCAATGCGGCAAGAATCTCGTCGACGTTGTCCAGTACCTTGTATTTGACCCGCACCCCGAGGTACTTGGCGAACGCGGACGTCATGTCGTACTCGGGACCCGCCAAGCCGTCGCGTCCGACGTAGTAGACGGTCGGGGCGTTGCGGGTGAGCACCACCAGCTCACCGCTCTTGCGGATTTGCTCGAGGAGTGCAGGTGACCCCCCGGGCGTCTTCGGAACACCGGTCGAATCGCCGGAGTCGCAGGCGGCGAGCTGCAACGCCACGCCGATGGTCAACGCAAACAGAGAATTGAGGAAAGCGCGCCTAGTGCCAAGCATGCCTGGTGGTTGTTGTCTTCGCGGCCGACTGCATGTGCATCGATGATAAACGATCGCATGCTCGGGTGCACCACGCAGCGGTGACGCCTTCACGCCGATTTGCAACGAAACGCCCAGTCGGCCCCCGCGAGGTTTACGCTGCCCGTCAGCGGCGCGCTGCACCGTTCTGCGTCATGTCCCCAAACACATGAAAATGCACGGTTTTGCATCGGCGCGCAACAGTGCGTTACACTACGCGCTGTTCCTTGTCTTCTGCATTCGTCACCGTTCGACTGGATTGAGCGAGCGGCTGTGACGCAGGAGCGCGGCGTTGGGTTGGCCCGACGCACATCTAAGGGGTGGCTTGCGGATCCAGCCCGAGCACCCTGCCAAGCGCGGCATCATCGGCCGTGTCAGCAGTACGAGAATGAAACGCGCGCCAGCACCGGCACGCAATACTGAACCCGCTTGCGCGGGCCATCATGAATTTGTTTTGACGCGCTACAAGCACCGTCAAGGCGTGATCGCCGCCGTTCATGACGCAGCACCACGCCAACGGGGGCGCCCTGCATCAGGGATGGTGGACGGTTGACCGATGGCTCCTCCGGGTGAAAGGCCCGGCATCGTACCGCGGTTCATGTGGGAATCGCCGGTCCCCGGCGACCGATACCGGGTGTCGGCGCACCCGTAAGGAGTGTATGTCCAGGCGGATACCGATCCCGGGGCCCGGGTGTACTGCGGGATTGGCCCGGCTCGGTGGGAGCGAACAGGTGTTGACGCCGATTATAAAGAACCTAAGGAGTGCCTATGAACACAGCTACACAACAATCCTTCGGACCGGATCCGGTCGCGGTCAGAGATACCGGTCATTACAAGCAGGAGTATGTCAAAAGCTTCGTCGAGAAATGGGATGAATTGATCGATTGGGAGCAGCGCGCGGCCAGCGAAGGCAAGTTTTTCATTGATCTTCTCAAAGACCGCGGCGCCAAGCGCATTCTGGACGTTGCGACGGGAACCGGATTTCATTCCGTGCGCCTGATTCAGGCGGGGTTCGATGTGGTAAGCGCCGACGGCAGCCCCGAAATGCTGGCAAAAGCCTTCGAGAACAGCTGTAAGCGCGGCCACATTCTGCGCACGGTGCAGGCCGATTGGCGCTGGCTGAACCGTGACGTCCACGACCAGTTCGACGCTGTCATCTGCCTGGGCAACTCGTTTACGCACTTGTTTTCCGAGCACGACCGCCGCAAGGCGCTGGCCGAGTTCTACGCCACCCTCCGCCACGACGGGATACTGATACTGGACCAACGCAACTACGACGCCATCCTGGACCACGGGTTCGAAAGCCAACATAAATTTTATTATTGCGGCAACGACGTGGTGGCCGAACCCGAGCACATGGACGAGGGACTTGCGCGCTTCAAGTATTCCTTCCCCGATCAATCCGAATATCACCTCAACATGTTCCCCTTGCGCAAGGACTATACGCGCCGCCTGATGCATGAAGTCGGGTTCCAGCACATCGAAACCTATGGCGATTTCCAGGAAACATATCGCGAAAACCAGCCCGACTTCTTCATTCATGTGGCGGAGAAGCTCTACCGGGAAAACGACGAGGAGTAATCAACCATGAACACCAACTACTCTGGCGCAGTAGGCGCCGCCAGAGACTATTACAACAGCGACGACGCGGATAATTTTTACGCAACCATCTGGGGCGGGGAGGATATCCATGTTGGCTTGTACGAATCGGCTGACGATTCCATTTTCGACGCAAGCCGCCGCACGGTGGAGGCCATCGCCTCACGCCTGACCGGGATCGGCAAGGATTCCAAGGTGCTAGATATCGGCGCCGGATTCGGTGGCCCGGCCCGCTACCTGGCCCGTACCTACGGCTGCAAAGTGGTGGCGCTCAACCTCAGCGAGGTCGAGAATCAGCGTGACCGCGAAATGAACAAGGCACAGGGCCTGGATCATCTGATCGAGGTGGTCGACGGCAGTTTCGAGGACATTCCCTATCCCGACGGCACATTCGACGTCGTCTGGTCCCAGGACGCCATTCTTCACAGCGGCCAACGCGCCAAGGTCCTGGAGGAAGTAAGCCGCGTATTGAAAAGCGGCGGCGAATTCGTGTTCACCGATCCCATGGCCGCCGACGACTGCCCCGCCGGGGTGCTGCAGCCGATCCTGGACCGGATCCATCTGGAAACCCTCGGTTCGCCCGGATTCTACCGCGAGACCGCGGCTAAGGTCGGGCTCGAGGAACTGTCCTACGAAGACCACGCGCGACAATTGCCGGAACACTATGGCCGTGTGCTGCGCGAAACCGAACGCCAACAGGAACGTCTGCAGCAGGTGGTCAGCCAGGACTACATCGAGCGGATGAAAAAGGGGCTGCAACACTGGGTCGACGGCGGCAACAAGGGCTATCTGGCCTGGGGAATTTTTCATTTCCGCAAGCCCTGATTGCGGGTGTTGGTGAGGGGGTTCTGGGAAGTCGGCGCGCGTCGGGGTAGCATCGGCGACGGTGACCACCCATTTCCCCCGACGCCCGGCTCCGTCCTCGACACCCGGCGCCTCGCACCCACATGCTGCCTGGCAGCGGCGCGCCTGCCGCCAACGGCGGCGCGCGCAGCGGCCTCTGGCACGCCAACCCGCTTGCCGTAAGTCGAGACAACGCATCGCGGCGGCCTTCCTGCCCGCCACCCAGGCGTATCGATCCAACCTCCCCCGACTGCAACAGCTCCCGCACCCGGCATCGATACACCGGCCACCGCTTCGACCGCTCCCAAACCACAGGTTCCCAACCCACGGCTACCCGTAGGGATAGGCGTATCGCAAAAACTGCACCCGCGGGACAGGGAGTGGACTGCGGCGCCGACGCCCGATGATCAAAGGTCGCGACGCCGCCCACCATCGGGCCGAGTTGACAGGATCGCGCCCGGTGCGAAATACTACGATGATTCGTAGGGATATGCAGAATAGGCGGATTACAGTCGTGCCTTGGGCGGTATGTTCAGGTTGAACGCAATTTCCGACGCTCCGCGACCGCGGAGCGGCATCCCATTTCCGGTTTCCGACACCTCGCACCTGCGGGGGCTTCCCCGTCCGACTTCCCCGGGGCGTCGTGCCCATTCCCTGCGAG